>JAABYT010000024.1:128284-152758 GCA_011775625.1 Gammaproteobacteria bacterium
AGAGCTTGCATCGACGCTGACCGCAGCGCTCGTGGAGTGCGGCCACCGGCCCGAGTCGCGGCCGTTCCGGGCCCACATCACCGTCGCGCGCAAGGTCAGGAAAGCGCCGCGGGCATCGCTGCACGATGCCGTGCACTGGCGCGTGGACGCGTTTCACCTGATCGCGTCGGAGACCCGGCCGGAAGGGGCGCGATATCGGCGCTTGCGCAGCTGGCCGTTGCAGTAGGCTCCTATGCCGGCCGGTGCATCTATGGGATAATTCGCTATTCGGCGCAATCCGCTTCGCCAGACGAGGAGAAACCGTGGACGAAAACCGCAAAAAGGCACTGGGCGCTGCGTTATCGCAGATTGAGCGACAGTTCGGCAAGGGCGCCATTATGCGCATGGGTGATGCGAGCGTGGTGCGCGACATCGACGTCGTCTCCACCGGCTCACTGCAGCTCGACGTCGCGTTGGGTGTCGGTGGTTTGCCACGCGGGCGCGTGGTGGAAATCTACGGTCCGGAAGCTTCAGGAAAGACCACGCTGACGCTCGAGGTCGTGGCCCAGGCGCAGAAGGCGGGCGGAAGCGCGGCCTTCATCGACGCCGAGCACGCGCTCGATCCCCAGTACGCCGAGAAGATCGGCGTCAACGTGGACGAATTGCTGGTGTCGCAGCCCGACACCGGCGAGCAGGCGCTGGAGATCGCCGACATGATCGTGCGTTCGGGTGCCGTCGACGTGGTCGTGATCGATTCGGTGGCGGCGCTCACGCCCAAGGCGGAGCTCGAAGGCGAAATGGGTGACTCCCACGTCGGACTGCAGGCGCGCCTCATGTCCCAGGCGCTGCGCAAGCTCACAGCGAACATCAAGCGCTCCAACACGCTGGTGATCTTCATCAATCAGATCCGCATGAAGATCGGCGTCATGTTCGGCAGCCCCGAGACCACCACCGGCGGCAATGCGCTGAAGTTCTACTCGTCGGTCCGGCTCGACATCCGCCGCATCGGCGCCATCAAGCACGGCGACGAGGTGGTCGGCAACGAGACCCGCGTCAAGGTGGTCAAGAACAAGCTCGCACCGCCGTTCAAGAAGGTCGAGTTCGACATTCTTTACGGCGAGGGCATCTCCCGCGAGGGCGAGCTCATCGATCTGGGAGTGCAGCACGGGCTCATCGAGAAATCCGGCGCCTGGTACAGCTACAAGGGCGACCGCATCGGCCAGGGCCGCGACAACGTGCGCGCATTCCTCAAAGAGAACTCGGAGACGGCCGCCGAGATCGATCGCGCCCTGCGCGACAAGCTCCTGGCGCGTGCCCCACGGGCGGCGCACGAGACCGAGGAGATGGAAGCGGCCGAGGAAGCGGAGGCCTGAACGAATCGAGTCAATCGGTCCGCAACAAGGCGATTGCCCTGATGGCGCGCCGCGAGCACTCGCGCGGCGAGCTTACCCGCAAGCTTCTCGCGCGGGGCTTCGGCGAGCCGGCCGTGGACGACGCGTTGGACGCGCTGGAGGCCGAGAATCTCCTCTCGGATCGGCGATTCACGGAGACTTTCGTTGAGCAGCGCATCGCGCGCGGCCACGGCCCGATGCGGATTCGTCACGAGCTGCGCCAACGGGGTATCGACAGCGCGCTCGCGTGCGAGTACATCGATGGCGATGGATCCCGTTGGGGCGAGCGGGCGGCGGTCGTGCGGCACAAGCGTTTCGGCTCCGATCCGCCGCAGGACATACGCGATCGATCGCGGCAGACGCGCTTTCTCGCGCAACGCGGCTTCGAGCATGAGCACATAAGATACGCGCTGGACGAGCGTGAGTAGATGATCAGTACAAACGAACTTCGCCGGATCTTCCTCGACTACTTTCGTGACCGCGGTCACGAGGTCGTGCCGAGCAGCTCGCTGGTGCCGGCGAACGATCCGACGCTGCTGTTCACCAATGCCGGCATGGTGCAGTTCAAGGACGTGTTTCTCGGCACCGACAAACGCGCTTACAAGCGCGCGACGACCGCGCAGCGATGCGTGCGCGCGGGCGGCAAGCACAACGATCTGGAGAACGTCGGTTACACCGCGCGCCATCACACGTTCTTCGAGATGCTCGGCAACTTCAGCTTCGGCGATTACTTCAAGCGCGAAGCCATCGAGTTCTGCTGGGAGCTGCTGACGGAGAAATTCGCCTTTCCACCCGAGCGTCTCTGGGTCACCGTCTACGAAGAGGACGACGAGGCCGCCGACATATGGCTCGAGGGGATCGGCGTCGACGCGAAGCGATTCTCCCGCTGCGGCATGAAGGACAATTTCTGGTCCATGGGAGACACGGGTCCGTGCGGGCCCTGTTCGGAGGTCTTCTACGATCATGGCCCCGGGGTTCCCGGCGGTCCCCCGGGCAGCCCCGACGAGGACGGCGATCGCTACATCGAGCTCTGGAATCTGGTGTTCATGCAGTTCAATCGCGATGCCGACGGCAACATGACGCCCCTGCCCAAGCCGTCGGTGGACACGGGCATGGGTATCGAGCGTCTGGCCGCCGTCGTCCAGGGCGTGCACAGCAACTACGAGATCGATCTGTTTCGCACGCTCATCGAGGCGGCTGCCCAGGTCACCGAGTCGAGCGACCTCGGCGACAAGTCACTGCGCGTGATCGCCGATCACATCCGGTCCTGCGCTTTTCTGGTGGCCGACGGCGTGGTGCCCTCCAACGAGGGACGCGGTTACGTGCTGCGGCGGATCATCCGCCGCGCGATCCGCCACGGCCACAAGCTCGGCATGAGGGAGCCGTTCTTCCACCGGCTGGTGCTGCCGCTCGAGAAGGAGATGGGCGGCGCGTATCCCGAGCTCGGTGAGCGCCGGGCGCTCGTGGAAAAGGTCCTCGCCCAGGAGGAGGAGCGCTTCGCCGAGACGCTCGACCAGGGCATGCGCCTGCTCGACCAGGCCATCGATGAGCTGAGCGGCGACCGCATACCCGGCGAGACGGCCTTCAAGCTCTATGACACCTTCGGGTTTCCGGTGGATTTGACCGCCGACGTCGCGCGCGAGCGCGGTCTCGGCGTGGACATCGAGGGCTTCGACGAGCACATGGAAGCCCAGCGCAAGCGCGCCCGGGACGCGAGCACGTTCGGCGCCGCGGCGACGGAGCAGCTCGACGTTTCGGCGGAGTCGACGTTCACCGGTTACGACCTCATGCAGGACGAGGCCGAGGTTCTGGCACTTTTCTGCGAAGGCAAGCCGGTGGAGACCCTGGAGCCCGAGGACCACGGAATCGTCGTTCTCGACCGCACGCCCTTCTACTGCGAAGCCGGCGGTCAGATCGGCGATCGCGGCACGCTCGAGAACGACGGCGTGCGCTTCGAGGTTCACGACACCCGACGTCAGGGCGGCGCCGCGGCGCATATCGGGGTGCTGACCGACGGCGAGCTGCGCGTGGGCGATCGATTGAGGGCCGTGGTCGACGCCGACTCGCGGCGCGCCATCGCGCGAAATCATTCCGCCACGCACCTGCTGCACGCGGCGTTGCGCGCGGTTCTCGGAGAGCACGTGCAGCAGAAGGGATCGCTGGTGGCCGCCGATCGCCTGCGTTTCGACTTCTCCCATTTCGAGCCGGTGGGGCCCGAGCAGCTGCGGGAAATCGAGCGCCGCGTCAACGAATGGATCATGGGTAACGACGAGGCGCTCACCCGGGTGATGCCTCTCGACGAGGCCATGCAGAGCGGCGCGGTGGCGCTGTTCGGCGAGAAGTACGAAGACCCGGTTCGCGTGCTCTCAATCGGAGACCACTCCACCGAGCTCTGCGGCGGCACGCACGTCGCGCGCGCCGGCGACATCGGCCTGTTCAAGCTGACCTCGGAGTCCGGCATCGCGGCGGGGGTGCGCCGGGTCGAGGCGGTGACCGGCGAGGGCGCCCTCGAGTGGCTGAGCGGCGTGGAGCAGAAGCTGAACGACGTCGCCGAGCTGGTGAGGTCGGACCGCGAGACGGTGGTCGAGAAGGTGGAGCAGGTCGTCGGCCACAGCCGCGAGCTCGAGAAGGATCTCGAGCGTCTCAAGTCGCGTCTGGCGGCGAGCCAGGGCGAGGATCTGGCGGCCCAGGCGGTGGACGTCAACGGCCTCAAGGTGCTCGCCGCGCAGGTCGACGGCGTCGATGCCAAGGGACTGCGCGCCACCGTCGATCAGCTCAAGAACAAGCTGGGCTCGGCCGCCGTGGTTCTGGCTAGCGTCGACGGCGACAAGGTGAGCCTGGTCGCCGGCGTCACCGCCGACTACGTGGACCGCATCGAGGCGGGGCCGCTCGCCAATTTCGTCGCCCAGCAGGTTGGCGGACGCGGCGGCGGGCGTCCCGACATGGCCCAGGCCGGCGGCAACGACCCGGCGCGCCTCGAGCAGGCCATCAAGGCCGTGCCCAACTGGATCCGCGAGCGCCTCGGAGCCTGAGGCCGACCCGACGGCCGCCGGAGCCAAGTCATGGCGCTGATCGTGCAGAAATACGGCGGCACCTCGGTGGGCGATCTCGATCGCATCGCGCACGTCGCCCGGCGCGTCAAAGCGACCCGCGAAGCGGGCAACGAGGTGGTCGTGGTGCTCTCCGCCATGGGCGGCGAGACCGACAGGCTGCTCGAGATGGCGCACCAGGTCAGCGCCCATCCGGCGCGGCGCGAGCTCGATGTGCTGCTTGCGACCGGCGAGCAGGTGAGCATTGCGCTGCTGTGCATGAGTCTCGCAAACGAGCGCTGCGCGGCGCGCTCGTTCACCGGCGGGCAGGCACGTATCCGCACCGATACCAGTCACACCAGGGCGCGCATCGAGGAGATCGACGTGAACGCCATCTCGCGAGCGCTCACCGCGGGCGAGGTCGCGGTGGTGGCCGGATTCCAGGGGATCGATCAGGACGGCAACATCACCACGCTCGGACGCGGCGGATCGGATACCACCGCTGTGGCGCTGGCCGCGGCGCTCGGAGCCGAGGAGTGTCAGATATACACCGATGTCGACGGCGTCTACACCTCCGACCCGCGCGTCGTGCCGGACGCGCGGCGCATGGACACCGTGACTTACGAGGAAATGCTCGAGCTCGCCAGCCTCGGCGCCAAGGTTCTGCAGATTCGCGCCGTCGAGTTCGCCAGCAAGTACAACGTGACGCTGCGTGTTCTGTCCTCCTTCGAGGAAGGACCGGGCACGCTGATTACTTCAGAGGACGCGACGATGGAAAAGCCATTGATCTCCGGGGTGGCCTTCAACCAGGACGAGGCCAAGCTGACCGTCAAGGGCGTGCCCGACCGTCCGGGGATCGCCGCGGCGCTGCTCGGCCCAATCGCCGAGGCCAACATCGACATCGACATGATCGTGCAGAACGTGTCCGAGGACGGCACCACCGATATGACCTTCACGGTTCATCGGCGCGACTACCAGGCCGCCTTCGAGCTGCTCGACCGGCACGCCCGGAATCTGGATGCGGCGGCAGTGACCGGTGACGACCGGATTGCTAAGATTTCACTGGTTGGGGTCGGAATGAGGTCCCATGCCGGCATCGCCGCCCGAATGTTCGAGGCGCTTGCTGCCGAAAGCATCAACATCCAGATGATCTCCACCTCGGAAATCAAGATTTCGGTGGTCGTCGACGAGAAGTATCTCGAGCTGGGGGTGAGAGCCCTGCATGCGGCCTTCGGGCTTGCCGAGCAGCCGCCACGCAATCAGGCGGTTAAATCCTAAAGGTCGCGCCGCGAAGGTACGATAATAGGCATAAGTATGCGGATCCAGCCGGACAGCCGGCGCGGGCGTCACCGGTCATCGGAGGCGTGCCGGGCGCTCGACGGATCCCGTCAGGACCAGCGCCCCGCTGCTTGCGCTGTCATGGAAGAGGCCGGGTAGGGCGACCGACGATGCGCCCCTCCCGGAGCATGAGTGGGACGTGATGGCCAAGGAGAAGTGACATGTTGATTCTCACCCGGCGAGTAGGCGAATCGCTCATGATCGGGGATAACGTCACCGTGACCGTGCTCGGAGTAAAGGGCAACCAGGTCCGCATCGGCGTCAATGCACCCAAAGAGGTCTCGGTTCACCGCGAGGAGATCTACGAGAAGATTCAGGCGGAAAAAACCGAAGACGATGCGCCCCCATCCAGCGAGCAGGAAGCCTGAAGCATGCGGAATTCCCTGATTGCGCATGGCGCTCGGTCATCGCGATGCGGGCTTGCCGTTTTTGCCTGAGCACGCGCGCTTCTGTATGCTTGCCAGTCTTTCCGGAGAGATGGCCGAGCGGCTGAAGGCGCTCCCCTGCTAAGGGAGTATGGGCTAATACCCCATCGAGGGTTCGAATCCCTCTCTCTCCGCCACACGAAAAGCACCCATTTTTCCAACCGAGAAATGGGTGCTTTTGCCTTGTGAAATGGGGCGTCCTTGACAGGGATCGGGGGCGTCCAGATAATCCCACCCCTTCGGCGCGCCCGTAGCTCAGTTGGATAGAGTACCTGGCTACGAACCAGGTGGTCGGGAGTTCGAATCTCTCCGGGCGCGCCATCGTTTCAATGGCTTAGAGTTCTCTTACCTCCTTCTCAACGCCAAGATGGTCTCTGGGTTCAATGGAAAGGAGTCCGGGAGGCGACGGCGTCATCCGGCGGGTGCGTTTCAACGAGCCGATTTCAGAGCGCCGGGCTCACACTCCTCTGGCCGCCTGTCGTGTCTCAGGCGGCCGCTATCTTGTGTGCTTGCCAGACGAAGCTGTCATACCAGAAGTGCATAAGAGAGATGACGGTAAAGATGCCCAACGACCAGCGAATCGTGCCCGTACCGTAGACCTTGAAGGCGATGCCGGCTGCGACCAAGGACAGTAAGAACACGGCAAACGTAATCCACGCACCGCTGGACAGGTTCGAAAGGCCGATGGTGCGGCGGATGTTTCGATTCTCAATAGCCCAAACGATACCGAAGTACTGCAGCGCATGATAGAAGTTCGAAACGAAGAAGGCGTAGAAGGGTGGTAAAAAGCCCCAGGCCCAAACAGAGGTGATTCCGGTCGAGAACAGGATTGTCACCTTCTGACGGGAGACGCGGTAGCCCTCCTGGCTGAGTTGCCAGTACGAGTAAACGTAGTACGCCAGAAACAGGCTGCCGCCGATCAAGAACAGTAGAGTCAGGCGTGGCTGGAGAAAGACGAGAAAGTCCGCTAATTCAATGGGGAAATACCAACCAACGTCGGCGTACTGATCGAGAGCGTTGAGCGTCGGTGCGAAGCTCAATCCGCCGACGATGGGTCCGACGTAGAGTAAGTGGTTGACCATGATGTCGAGCTTGCGACCCTTTTCCGAGAAACTCCCTTGGCGTGAGTCGTAGATACGACAGAAGCCGAAGTTCTGCATGGCCGTGTGGTACACATCCCAGAAAACGGCAATGATGACTGCGGTCACCAACAGCCAGTCGGAAAGCAGCATTCCGACGAAAAGAGCCAGCGGCACGACCGTAAAGCGAAGCTTGAATCGCGAGTAGATATCGCGATTGAGGTGGCTTCGGAACACCACCGCGCAGAGATGCGCGTACGTCCACACCCCTATGAAAATGCTGATCAAGGCCTCGTTGCTGCCGAACATGGTCGCAGGGCGCATGACCCAGGGAAGGCCACCGAGCATGGCGAGCGCGAAAACAAGGCCGATGAGTGGGGCGCCGATGAACAGGATCCCGTCATAGACAGGCGAGACCATGAAGCCCGACCTGGGAACCTGCTTCGCTTCCGGCTGTTGCCTAGATTCGGCGCCTTCTGCGGCGTCGCCTTGATAGGGGAT
Organism: Gammaproteobacteria bacterium; assembly: GCA_011775625.1. Lineage (GTDB taxonomy): Bacteria > Pseudomonadota > Gammaproteobacteria > HK1 > HK1 > JAABYT01. Next base: position 136,027 of record JAABYT010000024.1, read on the forward strand.
CGTGCTTGCCATGTTCGTTATCGGTCAGATTTCGGCGACTCGATTCGCGATATCCCATCGCGACATGCCGCCATTGCGCCCAATCGAGCGTCAATTACCGTCTTCCGGGCTCACCATCCGAGTCGGGGCGGATTCTAGCGATGAACCTTGTATCTGAATTGTAAATGGGCTCTAGAGTCGATCCAAAGACGGTCCGGGGCTGATTTGTTCGAATCATTTCTAGCACAATTGTCCTGAATGGATCCGTGACCCAGGTCGCTCTTGGCAAGTAAAAAAGGTAGTTCCAGCCGTAATTCTGCCGCTTGGAAACGTAAAGGAACTGCGTCTTAGACAAGGCCTCCCTTCTTTGTGTGTCCGTCATCACGTTGAAGGACTGGATTGATCGCGCCGCGGAAAAAAAGTCCGGACGCTTGACGAGCACGTAGTTGAGAAGCTCATCCTCCGCGATTACTGCCGAACCGGGCGGTATTCTGGGATCGCCGAGGAATTCCAGGGCATCCAGAATTGCCGGATGATGTGTATCCAGTGCCGTGCCGAACGCCTGTCGCGCTTTGACCGCCGAGGCGATGGGTGCGGCGGCCACAAAGAGTGCGATTGCGATATGGGACACGATGAGGAGTCGGTCAGAGCCTGTCCGATGTTTCGCTACTGCGGCAAGCAGATAGCTGGTTGGGAACGCGAGGAGCATAAGGCATGTGGTGGGATCTCGAGTTGACCAGAAGACCACGGCCACGGCTACAGCTGTAGCGGCCGCGCCCATGACGATCGTCGAGGTGCCCGGCATGGACAGACTTGGTCGTCGGATGTAGGCGTAGATTTGCATCAGCCCACCGCATCCCAATGCGAATATGATGACTTGACCCGCAGCGATATATCTGTAGTGCATGCCGAAAAAATCGATTATGACTAGGAAGATGAATGCGAGGGCCATCGCGTAGAAGTACAGGTACGCGCGGGCGTACTCCATGCGAATCAAAGAAAAAACCGCTGGTAAAAGCAACAGCGTCACGAACCGTTCGGAGAAGAACTGACCAACGGTGACGCGGAGGTGCTCCACGGTCTGAAGAGAAGCGAATGCAGGATATCCCGTTGCTGCACCACCGCCGATTCGATCCCAGGAACCCTGGCTCCAGTAAGCCATCAGCACGAAGAAGACAAATGCGATGGCGCCGTATGCCGAGAATTCGATGGATTTCCGCCAATCGCCCCGGCGCAGATACCGATGGACGACTACCATGCCAATAATGATCAGCGCCTCCGGTCTGATGGTCGCGGCCAGACCGAGTACCATCACAGCGGGTCGGTCCCTGCTCTTGGATAACAGCAACAGACCGAGCAACACCAGTGGCAGGAAGAACAGATTGGATGAGCCGGTATAAAAGGTCTGGGGAAGATAAGTGGAGCCCATCGCCACCAGCACAGCGAGCAATCCGGCGATGGGTCCACCGAAGTCCATCGCGATCCTGTAAATCAGGAACAGCGTCGCAGCGAAAAATGCTGCCAACATTGCCTTGAACGGCCATGTGCTTTCAAAAATCTCGTAGGAAATGAGATGGGCGCTCCCGAGCAGGACAATGAGCCCGCCCTTCGGCGAGGAAGAACCGATACTGCCCACGAGTTCGGGTCGAGTCAGCAGACTCCAGTAGGCTGTCTGGGCGATATTGTCCGGTATCACGCCTTCGAATCCGGTATGTGGATAGAACAGGAAGTACGCGAAAAGTGCGCCAAACAATAACGCATCCGCCGCGACGAACGCTTTCGCCGCGGCGCGCGGGGGCTGACTCCACGTTTCAAGGAGTGTCACCAGCTGCGTTGCCGTCAAGGTTGCCCAGCCGTTGTCGACTGGTGCAAATACATAGGACCGATAAAAAACGAATTTGACACCGAAGCTGATCAACAGGACGACGCCAATGGCGAGGACGTAGAACAACCCGAAGAATGTGTGAAGAAACAGGAAAGCCATGTACTCGGCTATCCGAAAGCCGGCACTGGCCGCTGCAAATCGAAGCATTTGCGGAGTGAAGGCGCCGCTCGCCTTGAATACGTAGCTCCGCGCAGCGATGAAGTTCACGATGAATGCCGTAGCCAACGTGAGGGCTACGGCTGTCCGTTCGGCAATTCCCCCCGATTCGTGCAGAAGGACGGGCAGACCAAGGTTCATACCCGCGCTGAGCACGGCCAGCTGAGAATAACGGCTGACTTCGCCGTACGGGATTGCACGCGCCAGGCTCAAGGCGCGACCGGTCGTGCCATGAGCCTCTGAACTCGATGAGCCATCAATGGCTTGATCGATGCCTGCTTTGATATCGGGTCTCATGGGCCCTTCGGCGTCGTTTCAGTCGGTTTGCAGGGGCAACCCTAACGCATGCTTCTCTTGTCAATCATGTCTGCCAGCAGAGCGAACATTCCCGCGTTGAGCGCGAACAGGAAAAGAAGCACGGTCTTATCTGTCAGGTTCCCAAGATGCACGACGTCGTATACGAGGCTCACCACGACCATCAGGAAGAGCAAGCCGACGAACGGAAAGAAGACACGCAGCGGTGCAAAGTAAGTGCCGGTTCGCAAGATCAGGGCGACAAAGCGCAAAGTGTCCCGAAACGGTCTGAGCTTCGACTGGCCAATGCGCTTTCGATACGTGATCGGGACGAAGAGGGTCGGGCGATAGTTCGTCAACATGGCCAGCGTGATGGTTACCGTAAAGCTGAATCCGTCTGGAAGAATGCCAATGAACCGTTCGGCTATGGATTTGCGGAAAACTCGCATGCCCGAGTTGATATCTGGTATATGCTGACGTGCGATCCAGGACATCCACCGCTGTAGAAAGAATTTTGGAGCGGCACGGAGCTTCGAATATTCTGCGCCATCTGCAGTGCGGGCACCCACTACCATGTCGTGCTCTTTACAGGCGGCTACCAACTCCGGTAGACGCTCATTTGGATATGTGCCGTCTGCGTCGGTGATAGCGATTAACTCGGCACGCGCCTTGCGGATGCCCGTTTTCAAAGAAGCGCCATAGCCCTGGTTACTCGAGTGATGCAACAGATGAACATTGGAGTATCGCGCTTCGTATTCTTCCAGAATTTCGCGCGTGCTGTCTGTGGATCCGTCATTGACTACGATGAGCTCGAAGGTTGATGGGTCAGACTCGTTGGCGAGGAGGTGATCGATGGTTCGGGCAACGGCCGCTTCTTCGTTGTAGCAGGGCACGATGATCGAATAGGTGAGCGTTGAATCAGTCACCGGCATCTCCAGCACGAAAAGTTTTATTCAGTCACCCATGCGAGTCCGGTACCGGCTCATGCGTGTCGTTAGGCTCGGCACGAGAATCGAGAGGCGGCGAAATCTGCTCCCGGGCGCGGCGCCCGGTCACTATGATGTTCCAGGCGATTGTCCTGAGGAGAAATTGAACGTGATCCTCCAGCCAGGCATCGACTCGACAAGCCAGCGCGCTCAAGGGCTGGGTGAGGGCGCTGGGTCGGAGAGTGACCTCGGCGAAAGGAGTCGACAGCAATCCCTGTGCCCGAGTCCTTACCTCTTCGAATCCGGCATGTTCGAAATTGCTCACCAACTCGGACTCCGCGAGCTCCTCCTGATCACTCGAGTAGGAAGGATCGACCTTTGTCCGAATCTTCCGCAGCCAGTGAAAAACGACGTTGGCCGGCTGTGGCTCGTTCACCACGAGATAGCCGCCGGGTTTGAGCATGGATCGCATGATAGAGAGGGCTCTGGGAATGTCGGGCATGTGGTGAAGCACGCCGATGGCGAAGATCAGGTCATAGCTTTCGCCGGGTTGCCACTCATACAGATCAGCGGTTTTAAATACGATGTTGGGTGCCGTCTCCAGGTGTGATGCAAAGGCGATGAGCTCATCGGAGTAGTCAATACCGGTGTAGGTAGCAAAACGCCCATCGAGATAGTGCGCCGCAAAACCGGCACCACATCCGACCTCGAGAATGCTCGCCTCGGATGTGAGCCCTGCGAGCTCGACGGTTCGCTGCAGCCGCGCCTGGCGCGCTGTCCGTGAGGGTCCGTGCAGGTCCTTCCGTGCGTACTCTGACGCAATCCGGTCGAACAAGGCCCGGTCCCTCGACAGGCGCTCACCGGATAGCCCCGTCCTGGACGGCGTGGCTGCGTTGGAGGATGTGTTACTGGAGCTTTGCACGGCGTGCGCCTGGTCATCCCTAGTCAAAGTGGCAACATCGTCTACGCGGCATCTCCCCCGAGTTTTTGGCTCCTTGTGGGCCATTCCGTCCCGTGCAGCTGAATCGGGATATTGGGTAATGCCGGCTTATCCTGCTATTCAGTGTAGCGACAATTATCGGCGAGACCCGAAAAAAGCTTAGCTTTTCAAACGTCTGAGCTCCACCCGATAACTGGACCGCAGACAGTCCAGATGCCTTGAATGAAGGAATCGACGGTGCCGCGCTCGGTGCGGTGATTGACATTCACCCCGGCTGGAGCGTGCACGCCGGCTGCTGGGCGCTCCTGGCGCACCTGGGTCGTAGGGGACCGGAGCGGCGTGCGTACATCCCGGTACATCGAGGCGATCAGCCGCGTGTACGCTCCGCAGCTCGGACACGAGAGTGGTCGGGAGTTCGAATCTCTCCGGGCGCGCCAGCTTTCCCATCGCATCGATCTCCTCATCGAGCTTCTAATCCGGTTCCTCATTGCAGACAGAGCCAGGCTCGGGAGATCCGCCTTCGGGCGACTCCTTTCTCAGGTACAACCATGCGAGCGCGCCGATAACGGCGAACACCATGACATTCAGCAACGTATCGACGAGGTTTTCCCAGTCCATCACGCTGCCTCCTGCTTGAGCGCCTTGAGCAGACATACCGTCAACAGTAACACGATGAACACGAACGGCATCGCCGCGAGAGCGATGATCGATCGCACCGCATCGATGCTGTTGGAGAGGATCATGACGAGGCCGAGCGCTCCGAGCACGGCGCCCCAGGCAAGCTTGACCCTGGTGCCGGGGTTGAGATCGCCGCCGAGCGAGAACATGGCAAGCACATAGGCTGCGCTTACTACGCTGGTGATAATGAACAAGAAGGCGGCCGCAACGGTCGCGGCAGTGGTCAGATAGGACAAAGGTAGGACATCGAGCAGAAAAAATGTCGTGCCATTGAAGTTGGTCTTGACCACATCCACGATGGGGCTGTTCGTGCGCAGCGCCTCGAAAAAGCCAATGCCGCCGAATACGCCGAACCAGAATATCGAGAACACGGTGGGCACGAGGACGACGCCGAGCACGAACTGGCGAATCGTACGACCCTTCGAGATGCGTGCGATGAACACCCCCACGAACGGCGCCCAGGCGAGCCACCACACCATATAAGTGAGTGTCCAGGCGCTGAAATGATCGCCCACGCGCTCGTCGAAGAAGGTGTAGGTTCGGAAGCCCTGGGGCAACACTGTCCAGAAGTAGGTCCCGATTGCCTCGACGATCCCGTTCATCAGGAAATGCGTTGGGCCCGCCAGCAGGACGAAGATCAACAGGCCTAGGGCGATTCCCATCGCCGTGTTCGACATACGCGCCATTCCTTGACCGAGATCGACCGTAAGTGGGACGGCGTAGCTCAAGCAGAGCGCGCCGAATATGGCGAGCGCGAGTCCAAGCCCGGTCTCGTCGAGACCGAACAGGGACTCGACTCCACTCTGGACTTGAAACACGCCCATCGCGACCGATCCGCCGAGGCCGATTGCGATGGCATAGATGGCGAGCAGATCGCTCAGCCATCCGACGCTTCGCGTCCAGGGTTTTCGCCCGAATACGTATATCAACGGCGCGCTGATCAGGCTTGGACAGCCTTTGCGAAACCCGAAATAAGCGATCGTGAGCGCGGTGACCGCGTATATCGCCCAGGCGTGCAATCCCCAGTGGAAGTTGGTGACTAACAAAGCCTTCGTGGCAGCCTCGGCGTCGCTCACATAGTTGCGGGCGAGCAGGTAGTGGGAGATCGGTTCCGCCGAGGCAAAGAACAGCAAACCCACTCCCATGCCGGCCGCGAACAACATGGTGAGCCAGCTGACGGTGGAGAACTCCGGCTCGTCGTCGTCCTTTCCCAGCTTGATCCGACCATGCCGCGAGAGCGCGAGCCAGAAGCACAGGATCAACATGACGCTCACCGTGAGCATGATGAACCAGCCGCGGCTTCGGAACATGATTCCGACCATCGACGCAGCAAAGCTCGCCAGCCCCTCGGTGTCGACGATGCCCCACACTGCCACCGCTCCGGTCAATGAGAGAGCGACAATCAGCAGAGAATTCTTGAACATGTGTTGCCTCTTGGTAGAGCCCAGGTGATTGCGCGCCGCTCCAGCGGACCTATGCGATCCGGCGCTCAGACGGCTCGTCGTAGCTCCACCATCCGGTGATGATGTACTTGTCCTCGCGCGGCGCCACCACGCCGCAGTGCACATGGGTATAGCCGGCCGGCCACAGCACCGTCTTGCCCCTCGCCGGTTTGGCGACATGGTCCTGGTAAACGAATCGCGTGCCGCCGCCTTCCTCGATGTCGTTCAGATAGGTCTGGAAGGTGAGCACCCGCCTGGCCACCATCGGCCCGGCATTCTCGTAATGCTCTTCGAAGAATCCGCCCCCGGGTGGATAGTGCTGAATATTCGGCGGCTCGTTGATGCTGCAGGGGCGCGTGTGGGACCGCAGATGCGGGAATGTGGTCATGTAATCGTTTGCGAATTCCGCCAGGGCCGTGAAGTAAGCATCGAACACGTCCGCGTATGCATCGCGAAGCGGCGGTGGAATGTTCGCCAGGGTGAGATCGTAGGAGTCCTTGAGCTCCGGGCGGACATCGTGCGTGCCGAGCCGCCCCCGATGCACGACATTGAGCGCCTGGCACTCCTCGAAGCATCGTATCAGGGCATCACAGATGCCGAGATCGGAAATCTGGTATTCGCGGATGAACTGCATCGCAAAAGAGCGCGGCCGAGGCGCGGCGTCAGCTGACGTCGAGAGCCGTGAACGGATCCCTGCGCGGACGCTTGCGCAAAGCCACCCAGTGACAGTTACCCGGCGCGTAGTCGCCGTAGAGGTCGCGCCGCTCGAGCATGTGCCCGGGCGGCCTGTCGCCGACATCCTTGGCGAAAGCCTCGAAGGACGCGAGCCAGCGTGGACACACTCTGATGCCGCGTGCGCCGTACCAGCGGTAGCCCGGGCTGGTGTCGTCGTGGCAGCGCCTGACCATGTTCAGCCAGGTGGCGTAGAGCGGATGCTTCAGATTCGCCATGGTACCGGCCGTGATTATGCGACCGCAGGCGCGGGAAATGAAGCGGCCGGCACGCGGGCGGACAAATGCGCCGCCCGACAAGCACTTGCGGTCTGGGGCCTCGCGCGGGAGACGCCCCGGGTTGGGGCGCTCAGGCCCCGACTGACTTCGATTGAAACGTCGGCGGCGGGTCCAGGCACTCGCAAAGGGTCTTGTCGAACGCTTCGAGACTGACGGGCTTGGTCAGATAAGCGTCGCATCCGGCAACCTCGCCCTTGACCCTGTCAGAGGCAGACGACTTCGCCGTCAGCATGACGATCGGAATTTGCCTGGTCTTCTCGTTGCTTTTCAGCGCCTTGCACACCTCGTAGCCGTCCTTGCCCGGGAGAACGATGTCCAGAAAGACGATGTCGTAGCGCCTCGCCGCGATGAGCTGCAGCGCCTGTTCGCCGCTTTCGGCAAACTCGGCCGTGATACTCGCGCGGCGCAGCGCCACGCTCACCTGCTGGCGAACCGGAAGGCTGTCGTCGACGACCAGCGCCGTATACGTGCCTGGGTTAATGCCGGCCGGCGCAGGCGAGTCCAGCCGCGTCGGGGCCTCCGGCGCCGAGCGGCGATCGGCGCCGCTGAGTTGCTCCTCCACCAGCCGGTCCAAAGCACCGAGCATGCGCGTGACGGTGAACGGTCGCTTGACCCAGTACTCGCAGCCGTTTTCCCCGCTGCTCGCAACGAGCACGGTGGGAAGGGCCTGACGCTGCGACTGGAATTGATCGTAGCGGCCCGCAGCGTCGGCATCGGACTTATCGAGCAAGGCAATCTCGGCCGTGTCGAGCTCGGCCTGATCGACAATGCGATAAACGTGATCCCGGGACTGCGAGACGGAAAAAATCCGTTCCACCATCTCTCGCTCGAAGTCCGGTATGCCAAAAATGGCAACCGCGTAGCTGTTATCCATTCCCATGTTGTCGCCGAATCGAACGTTGTTGTAGCGTCGCTCGAGCGCGGTCGGCTAAACCGATACCAGGCCGCTTCGCAGCGCCAGGCGCACCAGCTCGGCCGCGTTCTTCAGGCCGAGCTTCTGGAGAATGCGGGTGCGGTGATTGTTGATGGTCTTGCTGCTTCTCGAGAGCGTGACGGCAATCTCCGAGGCGGTGCGCCCCTCGGCGAGATGCTTGAAAATTTCCAGCTCCCTCGCCGAGAGCTTGCCGAGCACGGCACTGTCGGGCTGGGCGCGCTCGCCGGCGGGGACGCTCGTGAGCGCGAGGTTTCCATTGGCAAGAAAGCGCCGGCAGGTATCCAGGATGTTTTGCGCGAGAAATCGCGCGTCTTCGATATCGGCGGCGTCATTGCATATCTGCTCGGCATCCGAATGAATGCGGCGGATACTGGAAAGCACCTGGTCGTCTGCGTCGACGCGCACGTTGTGGGTGAGACGGCTTTGATCCATCGAGACCGGTTGGTAGTGTAGCTTCGCATTCATACTCTGCACTCGCTCAGGACAGATGGGTTGGCAGCGCGTGGCTGTCGACATTCGGATTAGAAGGTTCACCGGCGTCGCTTTCCTGGCTCGAACCCTGGCCGGTGAGATCGTCACTGGTTTTCTCCAAGCGCTCCACCAGGGTTTTCAGAAAGACCCTGTTGAATCGGGCCTGGATGGAATCCGGCGCCTGCTCCATCTGAGTTTCGTTGATCCTCAGAATGTGGACATCGTTCAGCGCCACGATGCTGGCGGTACGGCGGCTGCGCACGAGATAGCCCATCTCGCCGAAGCAGTCACCCGCTTTGAGCGTGGTGAGATCCTGACCGCGCTTTCTGACGACCACGTCGCCGGTGATCAAAATGCAGAATGAATAGTCGTCGAGACCTTCTTTGATGATCATTTCTTCGGGACCGAAGATTTCCCAATCTCCCACGCGCAGGACTTCCTCGAGCTCCTCGTCGGAGAAATCATTGAACAGCGCGACCTTTCTCGCCATCGAGATCTTCTCGGCATCGGGCTCCGCGGGCGTGCCGCCGGAGAGCGAGGGAAACGCGGCAACCAGATGCGACGCGAAGTCGCTGCCGGACTGGAAACGGTCGGCGGGTTTTTTCGCCAGCGCCCGCTCGACGATATTGACGACATCTGCCGGCAGGTCGGGACGCACGGTAGCCAGCGATGGCGCGTCCTCGTCGACGATTCTGCGGATCAGCTGGGTGAAATTCCCCGCGCTGAAGGGAGGGGTTCCGACCAGCATCTCATACATCACGGCGCCGAGAGAGTACAGGTCCGTGCGCCCGGTGAGCGGCTCGTCGAGAAGTTGCTCGGGCGACATGTACATGGGGGAGCCCATGATGCCCATGACGTAGGTCGACTCTTCCGAAGGGGGCTGCGCCACGCCGAAATCGCCGATCTTGATGTTGCCATCCTCGGTCAGCATGAGGTTGGAAGGCTTGATGTCGCGGTGGATGACGCCGCGCCGGTGGGCGTAGTCGAGCGCCTTTGCGCACTTGAAGACGAGCTCGGCGACTTTCGCCACCGGCAACAGGCGTTCGGACTTGCAATACGAGTCGAGGGTCGAGGCGCCGTCGACGAACTCCATGACCAGGTAAGGTGCATCGTTCTCCTCACCCGCGTCGAGAATCCTGATGATGTTCGGATGGTCGAGCGCCCCGGCCGTGTGGGCCTCGTTGAAGAACATCTTGCGCGCCAGCCGGGCGGCGTCCTCTTCCATGTCAGGCCTCAGGCTGCAGACCTTGATGGCCACGTCCCGGTGATGGAAGAGGTCGTAGCCGATGTAGACCACGCCCATGCTGCCACGGCCGGCGGTGCCGACGACGGGATATTTTCCGATTTTCTCCGGTAAATCTGGCATCAGAGGACGGTTCGAATCGAGCGCCGGACTCGCCGGCGAAACCGCGCCGGGCCGCCCTTGGCGGGCCTCGGGCGTGGCCGCATCACTAGTGAATATCGGCGCGTGGAAGCAGGGGTGTAGGGCCGGGCGATGATCTGTGACTCGGTTCACGGCCGGTGGGGCGGCGCTCGAGCCGGCCATGGGCCCTCGCGGGAGGGCCATGGGGGCCTTTCACGGGCCTCCCGGGCCGGACGATAAGTCATTGAGCTGGGGCCCTTTAAGGAAGCATCGCAACGCTCCGGCCGGCCGATTCCGCCCCGGCGCGCCCGTTTGGACAGGGTCTTGCAGGCCACTTGTCAACCGGCGTGGCAAGTGTTGCAATGTACGCGGTCCCGGGGCGGGAGGCTTATCGGATGATACCCATCGCCTCGGCTTTGCGCCGGGACCCGGGTGCTATGAGGCAAAATGAAGAAACGCCTCTCCTTGCAACGGTGGCACTCCGATCCTTAATCAGTGAACCAGTGAACCATAAGACAAGGGGGGTTCAAGAATGAGAATTTTCAGCCTTTACGGCCTCGGTGCTGCCCTGCTGGTGGGCCTGTCGATGGCCGCGACGCCCGTGCTTGCACAGCAGACGCTGCAACTGGTGAAGGACCGCGGTCATCTGCGTTGCCAGGTAGGCGTGCCGTCACCGGGCTTCTACCAGCTGGCCGCCGATGGCACCTGGTCGGGAAGCGACGTCTCCGTGTGCCGCGCCGTCGCGACGGCCATCTTCGGCGATCCCAACAAGGTGGAGTTCCAGTCGGTCACCAGCGCGGTGCGTTTCACGGCGCTCGCCAACGGCGAGTCGGACATGCTTTCCCGTACCGCCACCTGGACGCTGTTCCGCGATACCCAGCTGGGACTCGATTTCACCGCGGTGAACTTCTACGACGGTCAGGGTTTCATGGTACCCAAGGACTCCGGCATCAAGAGCGCCTTCGAGCTGAAGGGTGCCACGGTGTGCGTGCTGACCGGGACCACCACGGAGCTCAACCTTGCGGATTTCAGCCGTGCCAACAACCTTGACATGCAGCCGGTGGTGTTCGAGGACAACAATGTTCGCAACGATACCTATCTGAAGGGCGGCTGTGACGCGGTCACCAACGACAAGTCAGGTCTCGCATCGCAAAAGGCTGGCTTCCCGAATCCCAATGACCACGTGATTCTTCCGGAAACCATCTCCAAAGAGCCGCTGGCTCCGGCCGTGCGTCAGAACGATTCCCAGTGGATGAATCTGGTCCGTTGGGTGGTATTCGCGCTGATCAACGCCGAGGAGCTCGGAATCAACTCCGGCAACGTGGACGACATGCGCAAGAAGCCGCCGTCCCCCGAGCACGCCCGTTTCCTGGGTGTGGAGGGCGACCTCAACAAGGGTCTCGGCCTCGAGAAGGACTGGGCCTACAACATCATCAAGAAGGTCGGCAACTACGGCGAGGTCTACGACAAGTACATGGGCGACGGCTCGCCTGAGGGAATCGGCATTCCGCGTTCTGGTTCCGCCAACGCACTCTGGACCCAGGGCGGGTTGATGTACTCGCCGCCGTTCCGGTAGCAGGCAATCGAGCATGCCCGGCCGGGTTTCCCGGCCGGGCATGATGTGTTACCCGGCTGTCTCGACAGCCGGCGGAGGGGGCACTGAGCGATGGCCGCAGTCATCGAGCGGGGAGCACGGGACTCGCGATCGACCTTTGCGAAGATCGTCAACGACGAGCGCAATCGATCGATTTTCTGGCAGGTAATCGTATTCGGCCTCATCGGCTACGTCTGTTGGTATCTGTTCACCAACACGGCCGCCAACCTGGAAGCCCGGGGCATGTCCTCCGGCTTCGATTTTCTCGGTACCAACGCGGGCTTCGACATCGCCTGGTCGATCATTCCCTACGAACCCCAGGACACCTTCGGTCGCGTTTATCTGGTCGGGCTCACCAACACCCTGGCAGTGTCGCTGCTGGCCATCGTGCTGACGACGATTCTGGGATTCATCATCGGTGTCCTCAGGCTCTCCCACAACTGGCTTATCTCCACCATGGCCGCGTGGTACGTGGAGATCTTCCGCAACACGCCGCTGCTGCTGCAGATCATATTCTGGTATACGGCGGTGTTCAGCGTGCTGCCGCGGCCGAAGCAGAGTATCGATATCGGCGGCATCGGGCTCTTCGAGCTCAATAACCGCGGCCTGTATTTCCCAGAGCCCCAGCCGGGCGATCTGTTCTGGATCACCATGCTCGCCATCTTCGTGGCCATCGCCACGGTTTATTTCCTGGCGGTGTGGGCCAAGCGTCGTCAGCTCACCACCGGTGAGCGCTTCCCGGTATTCTGGACATCGCTGGGCATTCTGTTCGGCTTGCCCATTGTCGTGTTTCTGGTAACCGGCTCACCGCTGGCCTGGAGCATCCCGGAGCTCAAGGGCTTCAATTTCCAGGGCGGCACCTCCCTGCCGCCGTCGTTCCTGGCATTATTCTTCGCGCTGGTCATCTATCACTCTTCCTACATCGCCGAAAACGTGCGCGCCGGTATTCTGTCCGTCAGTCACGGCCAGACAGAGGCATCCTACTCGCTCGGCTTGAAGCCCGGCTGGACGCTGCGGCTCATCATCATCCCCCAGGCTTTGCGCGCGATCATGCCGCCGCTCATCAGCACCTGGATGACGGTGGTGAAGAATTCCTCGCTGGCCGTCGCCATCGGTTTTCCGGACCTGGTGTCGGTGTTTATGCAGACTTCGATAAACATCGGGGGACACGCCATTGAGATCGTGGCCATGGTGATGCTGTTCTACAGCTCGGTGAGCCTGATCATCTCGGCGGCGCTCAACTACTACAACACGCGCGTGCAGCTCAAGGAGCGTTGACCATGGCAAGCGTCGAATCGCAGTCCGGCGACGTCATCGTCTTCACCCCGAAGGCGAGCAAGCCGCCGCCGCCGACGACGGTCGGTGTGCTCGGTTGGCTGAGGGAGAACCTGTTCTATTCCTGGTTCAGCGCCATCGTCACCTTCGCCGCGCTGTACCTGATATTCATCACCTTCGCGGCGCTGTACCAATGGGGTATCGCGGATGCCGTCTGGGAGGCCGAGTCGCGGCGTCAATGTCTCGATGCCAGTCCCCACGGCGCCTGTTGGGCGGGCATCATCGTCTGGTTCAACGGCATCATTTATGGCCGTTTCCCCCTCGACGAGCAGTGGCGTGTCGATCTCGGCTTCATTCTTCTGGTTCTATGGTTGGCGCCGTTCTGGTTCCCCCGTCTCACGGGAAAAATAGGCATCGGCATCACCGCCGTCGTCTTCTATCCGTTCCTGGCCGGCTATCTCTTCGCCGGCGGCGAGCGCGGCTGGTTCATGCAGACGATGGTGCTGCTCGCGGTGACCGTGTTCATCACCAATTGGCTGCACATCGTTGTTTCCATGGTGACCGGACGATCACTCAGGGAGTGGGTGGTCGGCGTCACTGGATTCGCGGACAAGCACGAGCGCCTTCACAAGTACCCGATGCTGGGCTTCCAGGGCATCGTTCTCATCGGCGTTTACCTGTGGCTCGGAAACTGGTCGGTGAGCGAGGTAAACACCAACCTTTGGGGCGGCCTCTTCCTCACCCTGCTCATCTCCGTTCTCGCTATCGTCACTGCCCTTCCCGGGGGCGTCGCGCTGGCGCTGGCGAGGCGATCGCACATGCCGGTGATTCGCGTCTCTGCCATCGCCTTCATCGAGCTGTTCCGCTCGGTGCCGCTGATAACCGTGCTTTTCATGGCCGTGACCATGATGCCGCTGTTCCTGCCTCCCGACTTTCAGTTGAACAAGCTCGTACAGGCCATCATCGGTGTGTGCCTGTTCGCGGCTGCCTACATGGCGGAGGTCGTGCGCGGCGGGCTGCAGGCGGTGCCCAACGGACAGTACGAAGCCGCCAAGGCCATGGGGCTCACCTATTGGAAGAGCATGAACCTCATCATCCTGCCCCAGGCGCTGAAGCTCATGATCCCGAATATCGTCAGCAATTTCCTCGGCCTGGTGAAGGACACGACGCTGGTGTCCATCATCGGGCTTTACGACATGCTGCTGATGCTGAAGGCGGCCGGGCAGAATCCCATCTGGATCGGACTGCACACCGAGCCTCTGGTCTTCGGTGCTATCGTCTACTTCATCCTCTGCTTCGCCATGTCGCAGTACAGTCAGGCTCTGGAGCGGAAGCTGAAAACGACGCGGTAGCTGCCAGCGTAACAGGTGCCCCAATGAGTGAGGAAGTCGTACTTTCCGGCGGCGAGGAACACATTGCATCGGCGATCTCCGAGGAGGTCGTGATCACCTTCGAGGACGTCAACAAGTGGTACGGAGAGTTTCATGTCCTGAAGGACATCAATCTGAGCGTGCGCAAGGGCGAGCGCATTGTCATCTGCGGTCCTTCCGGGTCCGGGAAATCGACCCTGATTCGCTGCATCAATCGACTGGAACCGCACCAGGACGGCCACATCGTCGTAAACGGGGTGAATCTCGACGCTAACGTCAAGAATATCGATGCCATCCGCAGCGACGTCGGCATGGTGTTTCAGAGCTTCAACCTTTTTCCCCATCTCACCGTGGTCGAGAACTGCACCCTGGCGCCCATGTGGGTGAAGAAGATGCCCTTGGCGGAAGCTGAACAGATCGCCATGAAGTATCTCGAGCGCGTGAAGATTCCCGAGCAGGCACAGAAGTACCCGGGCCAGCTGTCCGGCGGCCAGCAGCAGCGCGTCGCAATCGCCCGCTCGCTGTGCATGAATCCGTCGATCATGCTGTTCGACGAGCCCACGTCGGCCCTCGACCCGGAGATGATCTCCGAGGTGCTGGATGTGATGGTAGAGCTGGCGGAAACCGGCATGACGATGCTTTGCGTCACCCACGAGATGGCGTTCGCCAAGAAGGTTGCCGACCGCGTCATCTTCATGGACTTCGGCGAGATCGTCGAAGAAAACGCTCCCGATGAATTTTTCGGGAACGCAAAGGTCGATCGCACTCAACTGTTCCTGAGTCAGATCCTGGCCCACTGACAGTCCGCTGCGCGCGAATGCGGTCACAATGCTGCGTGCGCCCATTTTCCTCGCCTGTGTGCTCCTGCCGCTCGCTCAAGCGGTCGCTCGAGAAGAGCCCGTGCGGCGCATGGGCGCCTACCAATGCATCGACTGCGCTGCCGGCGGGTTTCTCAGCGGCATCCGCCAGGGGGGCTACGGCCGCGTTCTCAGGGAATTTCCCCCTAACCGGCGCCTTTGCGTGTCGAGCTACCGGGACATCGACGGTGAGCAGTACGTCTTCTTCCAGCTCGAGCCCATGACCAGCAGCACCGAGGGTGCGTGGACCATTCGACGCGAGAAGAGTGCCTCCGGCGTGACCGAGAGCGGCGAGCGTTACGGGCGCGTTGCGCTCGATGATGCCGGCTGGCCCGACGGCGGCGATTGGGGAGTAAAATCCAATTCCTGGAATGCCGAGTGCCACGAGGTGCAAGCGCAATAATCGCTCCTGCCGGTGAGCCTGCATGCAATACCGTATTACCGTCGAACGAGATCTGCCGTTGCTCGCCGAGCTCAATCGGAAACTGCTGCAGGACGAAGGCGATCCTGAGCCATCCCCCGTCTCCGAGCTCGAGAGCCGCATGCGCGCCTGGCTGGCACGTGCCTACACGGCGGTGCTGTTTTCGAACGAAGGCGTTGTCATCGGTTACGCCCTTTACCGGACGGATAATGCCGGAATCTTCTTGCGACAGTTCTTCATCGACCGCGCCGTGCGGGGCAAAGGTCTCGGACGGGTGGCGATGGAGATCCTGTTTACGCGCGTCTGGCCCCAGGGCGTCACGGTCACACTCGAAGCGTTGTGTGCAAATTACGGCGCCATCGACTTCTGGCACGCCCTCGGCTTCGAAGATTACGCTGTTACGCTGCGGCGCCGGGTTCCGCACTGAGTGAGGTTCGACGAGATGCCTGTTTCCAAGGCCGACCTGGTGATTCGCGGTGGGCCCATTTTCCAATCGCTGCAAAGCCTCAGCGTCGATGCGCTGGCTGTCGGCTCGGGTCGCGTTCTTGCCGGGGGCAGCGACGCGGACATCGAGCCGCTGGTAGGGCCGAGTACCCGCGTGGTGGAGCTGCGCGGCCGCTCGGCGATGCCGGGCTTCAATGACGCGCACCAGCACTTGCTGTCGATCGGGCGGGCCATGATGCAGGTAAATCTGCGCCCCGACGCCGTCGCCACGCTCGACGAGCTGCTCGCCGCGGTCGAGGCCGGCGTCGCGCAGACGCCGGCCGGCGGGTGGGTCATCGGCGGCGGCTACGACCACTACCGTCTGGATGTGAAACGTCATCCGCTGCGCCAGGAGCTCGATCGGGTGTCACCGGATAATCCGGTCTTCATCAAACGCACCTGCGGTCACATGGGGGTGGCCAACTCGAGGGCGCTGGCGCTTGCGGGTGTCGACGAGTCGACCCCGGACCCGCCGGGAGGTCACATCGACAAGAGCGGGGGGCGGCCCACCGGCCTGCTCCAGGAGCGCGCCCAGGAACTGACGCTCTCCATCGTCCCGCCGGTCTCGCGGGACGCGCTGGTGCAAGCCCTCGAGCGAGCCGGCCATCACATGCTCTCGCGGGGCGTCACCAGCGTCATGGACGCGGCGGTCGG
>JAABYT010000024.1:152806-155563 GCA_011775625.1 Gammaproteobacteria bacterium
GGCGAGGGCGTGTGCACGGGCGCCGGCGACGAGCGACTCAAGGTCGGACCCGCCAAGATCTTCACCGACGGATCCGCGGGCGGCAGAACGGCGGCCATGCGCGAGCCGTATCTGGGCAGCGCGCGCGATCGGGGCATCTTTCTGTACAGCGACGACGAGCTCGACGAGCTGGTGACCCGCTACCACGGCGCGGGCTACCAGATCGCCATCCATGCCATCGGCGACGCCGCCATCGATCAGGCACTGGCTGCCTACGAGCGCCTGCTCGCAAGGCATCCGGGCGCGGATCGTCGCCACCGAATCGAGCACTGTGGCTACATCGTGCCCGAGCACATTGACATCATGGTGAGGCACGGTATCTTTCCGGCGCCGCAGCCGGTGTTCGTTTACGATTTCGGCGACCTCTACCTCGAGGTTCTGGGAGAAGAGCGCACCGGCGGCTGTTACCCCATGCGCACCTGGATGGAGCACGGGCTGTACCCCGCGGCGAGCTCGGATGCGCCGGTGTGTGGAACGAACGTCATGACGAACCTCTACAGCATGTTGACGCGCAAGACCGCCGGTGGGGTCACGCTGGGCGAGGACCAGCGCCTCACTCTGCCCGAGGCCCTCTCGGCGAGCACCTACAACGGTGCCTATCTCTCTTTCAGCGAGTCGGTGAAGGGCACGCTGCTGCCAGGACAGCTCGCCGACATCACCGTTACCAGTGAGAATTTGTTCGGGGCGGATGCGGAGACGATTCTCGAATCGAAGATCGATGTCACGATTCTCGAGGGTGACATCGTCTACGATCGTCTCGAGGAGCACGGAGCATGAGAAAGTTCGCATCCATCGTGGAGCGTCTCGACACGGCCGGCGCGCACGCCTGGGCGATCCACGACGAGGCCCGGGCGCGGAGCGACAAGGGCCAGGACATCATCCTGCTCAGCGTCGGTGATCCGGATTTCGCAACGCCACCCGCCATCACCGAGGCGGCGATCGCGAGTCTGAGGGCCGGCCGCACGCGCTACGGTGGGTTTGCCGGCGGAGAGGAATTTCGCCGGGCAGTCGCCGCAAGGCACACGGCGCAAACCGGGCAACCGACCTCGCCGGCACAGGTCGTTGTCTGTCCCGGTGCCCAGAACGCCCTGTACGCGACGACGCTCTGTCTGGCGCAGTCCGGCGACGAGGTGATCGTGCCGGAGCCCCGCTACGCGACCTACGAGGCGGTCGTTGCCGCCTCGGGTGCCGCCCGTGTCGACGTGCTCCTGGACGCCGAGCGCGGTTTTCATCTGGATCCCGACAAGCTCGCGGCGGCGGTGACGGAGCGCACGCGCATGATTCTTCTCAACACCCCGCACAACCCCACCGGCATGGTGATGAGCCGGGAGGAGCTCGAGGCAATCGCCGAGTTGGCATTGCGCCGCGATCTGTGGCTGGTGGGCGACGAAGTCTACGCGGAGCTCACCTTCGGCGTGCCGCACGTGAGCGTTCGCAGCCTCGCGTCGATCGCCGATCGCAGCGTCTCGATCGGCTCGCTGTCGAAGTCCCACGCGATGCAGGGCTGGCGTCTCGGATGGGTGATTGCTCCCCCGGATCTCGCCGGGCACCTCATCAACCTGGTCAAGCCCATGCATTACGGGCTGTCGCCTTTTATCCAGGACGCAGGCGTGATTGCGCTCACCGAGGAGCACCCGCAGAGCGAGGTCATGCGGCGAGAGTACCGGGAGCGCCGCGATCTGGTCTGCAGCCGCATCAATGCCATGCCCGGACTCGCCTGTACCTGGCCGGAAGGTTCCATGTTTCTTCTCATCGACGTTCGCGGCACGGGGCTCGACGGCGAGCGCTTCGCCTGGGGTCTGCTCGAGCACGGCGGCGTGAGCCTGCTGCCCGGCACCGGCTTTGGCGCCAGCGTCACCGGGCACGTTCGTTGCAGCCTGACCATGCCGCTGGCGGTGCTGGAGGACGCCTGCGAGCGCATCGAGCGCTACGCGCGCTCCCTGCAAGCCGTGTCCGCCTCGGCTTGAACATCGCCTCGATTCCGCTGGTCGGCAGAATCCTGCGCGGTCCGGCGCTGCGGCACCGGGACTTCCGCCTGCTGCTCGGATCCGCGACCAGCAACTACATGGGATACGGCGGCGAGCAGGTCGTCATTGGTCTGCTCGTGTTTCAGGTGACGGGATCCTCGGCGTGGGTCGGTGTCGCGCTCGCCCTGTACTTTCTCCCGCTGTTCATCTTCGGCATGGCGGCCGGCGCCATCGCCGACTGGATCGACCGGCAGAAGCTGCTGCGCATCATCGAAGCGGTCATCGCCGCCAATCTCGTCGTGTTCGGCACCCTGGCCGCGTTCGAGGCGCTCGCGCTCTGGCAGCTGCTGATCGTGACCTTTGTCTCTGGCAGTGCCCGCGCCGTTTATCTGCCTGTGCGGCAGAGCTATGCCTACGACATCGTCGGCGCCGAGCAGGTGGTCGCCGGTCTCGGCCTGTTGACCATCGGCATGCGTGCGGGCCAGCTGGTCGGTGCCATCGTTGCCGGCAGCGCCATGCAGAGGCTGGGGACGGATATCGCGCTGTTCATGCTCGCCATGTTCCACGCTGTCACCTTTCTGATCGTCAGCCGGCTTCGCTCCATTGCCACCGAGGCGCACAGCAATCCGGTGCCGATCCTGGAGAATCTGCGCGAATACGTGCGGGAGATGCGACGCAACCGCACGCTGCTGATGCTGATCGTGCTCACCGCCGCCGTGGAGGTGCTCGGTTTTTCCTTTGCGACCATCCT
>JAABYT010000025.1:0-21848 GCA_011775625.1 Gammaproteobacteria bacterium
CCGTCGGCGAAACGCCATACCACCAGCGGCCGAGCCGGCTTCGTGCGCGGCGCCATGTCAGCTCGCGCCGGCGGCGGCTGCCTCCCCGGCGCGGTGGTCGATCTGGAAACGGTACAGGCTGGCGTAAAGGCTGCTGCGCTCGAGCAGGTCGGTGTGCCTGCCCACGTCGACGATGCGTCCCGCGTCCATGACCGCGATCTTGTCGGCCCGCTCGATGGTCGACAGGCGGTGGGCGATGACGATGGTGGTGCGCCCTTTGCGCAGTGCTTCGAGACCCGCCTGAATATGCTGCTCGGCGACGTTGTCCACCGACGAGGTGGCCTCGTCCAAGATGAGCAACGGCGCATCCTTGAGGAAGGCGCGCGCGATCGCCAGGCGCTGGCGCTGTCCGCCGGAAAGCCGCACGCCTTTCTGGCCCACCTCCGTATCGAGCCCCCGCGGCAGATTGTCGATGAACTCCATGGCGTGAGCCGCCCGCGCGGCGTCGACGATCGCCTGCCGGCTCGCCGAGGCGAGCGGGCCGTAGGCGATATTGGCGGCCACGGTGTCGTTGAACAGCACGATCTCCTGGCTGACGAGGGCGATGTTGGCGCGCAGGGAGGCCAGCGTGAGCTCGCGGATGTCGATGCCGTCGAGCAGGATGGCGCCCGCGTCGGGACGGTAGAAGCACGGCACCAGGTTCGCGAGCGTGCTCTTGCCGCTGCCGGAGTGGCCGACCAGGGCCAGGGTCTCGCCCGGCTCGACGCTGATGGAAATGCCGGCGAGCGCCGGTGTGTCAGCGGTGTCATAGGTGAAGCCCACATCGCGGAACTCGAGAAGGCCGCGGGCGCGCCCGATGGTGCGCGTGCCGTGATCCGGCTCGGATGGCTCGTCGATCAGCGCAAAAACGCTCGACGCCGCCGCGATACCCCTTTGCAGCACCGCGTTGATGCTGGTCAGGCGCTTGATGGGGCCGAACAGCATGGCCATGGCGGCAAAGAAGCTGACGAAGCCGCCGATGCTGATGTCGCCGGCCGCCGACAGGTGCGCCGCCAGAAACAGGATCACCGCCAGCGCGATGGCGATAATCACCTGGGCCACGGGTGACTGGGCCGTGGATGCCGCCATGAATTTCAACTGTGAGCGAAATACGTTGTCGGCAGCACTGGCGAAGCGGCTCTTCTCGTAGTCCTGACCGCCGAAGCTGCGCACCACGTGCTGTCCGTCGATGGTCTCTTCGAGCACGTGGGTGACATCGCCCATGCTGTCCTGCAAAAGATGACTGGTGGCGCGCAGGCGCTTGCTGAAGTACTTCACCGTCAGCACCACCACCGGCGCCGTGATGAAGGTGATGAGTGTCAGCTGCCACTGCAGATAGAGCATCCAGGCGAGCAGCCCGAGGATGGACAACGTGTCTTTGACTACCACCAGCAGCACGTTCGATGCCGCCTCGGTGAGTTGGGCCGCATCGAAAGTGACCTTCGAGATGAGCGTTCCGGTCGCCTGGCCGTCGTAATAGCTCGACGACAGGCTGACGAGCTTGTCGAACATCTCATTGCGCAGGTCCATCACCACCTTACCGCCCACCCAGGTGAGCGCCATGGTGGTGACAAAAGTGGCGAGGCCGCGTACCACGAACAGCACGATAATCAGCACGGACATGATGCCGACCGCGTGCAAGTCTTTTTCGACGAAGCTGCCGTCCAGCGTCGGCTTGAGCAGTGCGGGCAGCGCCGGCTCCGTGGCCGCCAGGATCACCATCGCAACCACCGCGACGACGAACATGCGCCAGTAAGGGACCACGTGACGCAGCAGGCGCACGTAGAGGTCCTTGCCGGTCATGGTGGGGACGGCGCTGGGCGGGGGGGCGTCGGATAGCTGATCGGTCATTGGCAACGCATGCCGGCGGCGGACGGGCTCAATCCTCCACTAGAGAATAGTCCGCTCCGCAGTAAGGGCACTTGGCGGTGCCGGTCTTCTCGATGGGCAGGTAGACCTTGGGATGGGAGTTCCACAGGCTCATGCCCGGCATCGGGCAGCTGAGCGGCAGATCACCGCGGGTGACCTGGTAGCGGTTCTGTGCGTTGGGTTCGATGAGCCCGCTGGGGGCCGTGCTTTCTGCCGTCACCGGCCGAATCCTCCCTAATCGGCGCCGTTCACGCCACGGCGGTGAGCCACTCGCGGTGTGAGTTGGCGCGGCCGTGGACGTGGTCGAAGAACGAAGCCTGCAGCCGCTCGGTGACGGGCCCGCGGGCGCCGTTGCCGATCTGGCGATCGTCGAGCTCGCGGATGGGCGTGACCTCGGCGGCGGTACCGGTGAAAAACGCTTCGTCCGCCACGTACACCTCGTCCCGGGTGATGCGCTTCTCCACCAGGGGTATGCCGAGCTCGTCGGCAAGCACGATGATGGTGTCGCGGGTCACGCCCTCCAAGGCGGAGGTGAGATCGGGCGTGAAGAGCCTGCCGTTGCGGACGATGAAAATATTCTCGCCGCTGCCCTCGGCCACATAGCCTTCGTTGTCGAGCAGCAGCGCCTCGTCGTAGCCGCAGCTCAACGCCTCCTGCAGGGCCAGCATGGAGTTCATGTAGTTGCCGTTTGCCTTGGCTTTACACATGGTGATGTTGACGTGATGGCGCGTGTAGGAGGAGGTGCGGATGCGGATGCCCTTCTCGATGCTCTCCGCGCCGAGATACGCGCCCCACTCCCAGGCGGCCACCATCACGTGGCTCGACAGGTTGTCGGCGCGAAGTCCCATGCCCTCTGAGCCGAGATAGCACATGGGGCGCACGTAGGCGCTGTCGAGGCCGTTTTCCCGCACCACCAGACGCTGCACCTCGTTGAGCGTGTCCTTGTCGTAGGGCATGTGCATGCCGAGAATGTGCGCGGAGCGAAACAACCGATCCGTATGCTCCTTCAAGCGGAAGATAGCGGTGCCGGAGTCGGTCTTGTAGGCGCGCACGCCCTCGAACACGCCCATGCCGTAGTGCAGGGTGTGGGTGAGCACGTGCACCTTGGCTTCACGCCAGGGCACGAGCTCGCCGTCCATCCAGATGACCCCGTCTCGGTCGGCAAAATTCATCGAACGATCTCCATCAAGCCTTCATTCATCCGCACCGCCCGCCGGGAACCCATCAGTCCTCCATGAGCGTCCGCCAGATCCGAAGCACGTCCTCGCGGTAATGGTCGACTCCGCCATTACCCTTCACGGTCGTCTCCTCTTGGAGCGCGGACGCGTGCACGCGTGCGCGATAGGCGCGGTAGGCGTCAGTCAGGCGTTCGACGTCTGCGGAGTCCATCAATCCGGCTTTCGAGACACCCTCGAGCAGGCGGATATTGTCGGTGAATTCCAGATAGTTCCCTAGACGGGACGCCCAGCGAAGGACCGCATATTGCACCATAAATTCGATGTCCGCGATACCACCGGCATCCTGCTTGAGGTCGAATCCGCCGCGCGCGGCGCTGCCGAGCTCCTTTCGCATGCGCTCGCGCATCTCGCGCACCTCGCGTCTCAGGGTCTCCGGCTCGCGCGGCGTGAGCAGCACCTCGCGCCGGATTTCGGCGAAACGAGCCGCGAGCGCCGGGCTGCCCGTCACCACCCGCGCACGCACCAGTGCCTGGTGCTCCCAGGTCCAGGCCTCTTCGAAAAGATAGTCGCGCAACGCCTCGATGCCGTTGACCAGCAGTCCCTTGGCGCCGGCAGGGCGCAGGCGGAAGTCGAGCTCGTAGAGCGTGCCCTCGGCGGTGGCCGTGGTGAGGTAGTGAATGATGCGCTGACCGAGGCGTGCGAAGAACACCGCGTTATCGACGCTGCGTTCACCATCGGTCTGCTGGCTGCTTCCGCGGCTGCCATGCAGGAAAACGATGTCCAGGTCCGAGCCGTAGCCGAGCTCGATGCCGCCGAGCTTGCCGTAGGCCGCGATGGCGAAGGGCGCCGTCTGAGCCGCGCCGTCGTCGTGCATGCGCGGCTCGCCGAAGCGGCTTTTCATGTCCCGCCACGCGAGCGTCAGCACCTTGCGCAGCGACACCTCGGCAATGGCCGTCAGGTGGTCGCTGACAACCATCAGCGGCATGACCTTCGAGACGTCCGCCGCGGCCACGTGCAACACGTTGGCGTGCTTGAACTGACGCAGCACTTCCATCTCCTGCTCCATGTCTTTCTCGTCGACCACCGAGAGGCGCTGATCGATGTCCGCTTGGAGCGCCGCCTGATCGAGTGGCGCATACAGGCTGCGCGGATCCAGAAGCTCGTCGAGCAGAATCGGGTGGCGGCCGAGCTCGCGGGCGATCCAGGGGCTTGCTGCGCACAGGCGCACCAGCTGAGACAGGGCCAGCGGCCGCTCGGCGAGCAGGGCGAGATAGGCGCTGCGTCGCGCCACCGCCTCGATGATGTTGAGCACGCGCTGCAGGGTGTCGATCGCATGTGCCTGCGAGGCGACGGCGCGCAGAAGATCGGGCATCAGACGCGACAGGTGGCCGCGGCCGCGGGGGTCCATGAGCTTCAGCGAGTAGCTCTCGCGAATATGCGCAATGCTTTTCCACGCCTCGTCCGCCTGGCTCTCCGGGTAGCCCGTCGAGCGCAGCACTTCAGCCGCCTGCGCGGCTTCCAGTGTTCCCGACCACAGGGACCGCAACGCCTCGTCGCTGTCGTGTGATTCCACCTCACCCCCGAAAACCTGAGTGAACTGTGCATTGACCCGCTGACGATGCTGATCGAGCGCGCGCGCGAAGGCGTCCCAGTCCTCGAAGCCCATCCCCGCGGCGAGGGTTGCGCGCGCCGCGGCTTCGCTCGGCAGCGTGTGCTCCTGGCGGTCGGCGACCTGCTGGAGACGGTGCTCGGTGGTGCGAAGAAAACGATAGGCACCGCAGAGGTCGTTGACCGCGTACTCGGGCAGCTGGCCGCGCGCGCCGAGGATCCTGATGACGTTGAGAATGCGCCTGTCGCGCAGCTCGGGCTGGCGCCCGCCGCGCACCATCTGAAAGGCCTGGCCGGTGAACTCGATCTCGCGGATGCCGCCGGGGCCGAGCTTGATGTTGTCGTGCAATCCCTTGCGTTCGATCTCGTCGGTGATCAGGCTTTTCATGTCGCGGATGGACTCGAGCGCGCCGAAGTCGAGATAGCGTCGGTAGACGAAGGGTCGCAGTCGCTCGAGCAGCGACTCGCCGCTGCCTGCATCGCCGGTGATCGCGCGGGCACGGATGAGGGCGTAACGTTCCCAGTCGCGACCATGGCTCTGGTAGTAGTCCTCGAGGGTGTCGAAGTTGAGCGCCATCGGGCCGCTCGAGCCGAACGGGCGCAGGCGCATGTCGACGCGGAACACGAACCCCTCGTCGGTGCGTTCGTTGAGCACCTTGATCAGTCTTTGGCCGAGGCGGCGAAAATATTCGTCGTTGGAGAGCTGGCGGCGGGCACCGGCGGTGGCGCCGGCGCTGGGGAAGCAGAAGATGAGATCGATATCGGAGGAAAAATTGAGCTCCTGCGCGCCGAGCTTGCCGAGGGCCAGCACCACCAGGTGCTGGGGGCTGCCGTCATTTCCCCGCGGCTCGCCCGTGTCGCCGATCATCCAGGCGTGCAGCCGATCGACGCTGGCGCGCAGCACCGCGTCGGCGAAAGCCGAGGTCTCCTCGAGCGTCTCCTCGAAGCGTGCCAGGCCGCCGATGTCCCGCCATGCGATGCGTACCATCTCGCGGCGCTTGAGCGCGCGCAGTGCCCGCATCAGCTCCGCGTCGTCGCCGCTCGCGTCGACGGCTGCCTCGGCTCTGCGCCGGTAACCGTCCGCGCCGCCGCCGCTGTAGGCGCGCGACAGATCGCCGCTTTCGAGAAGCCCGCGCAGCAGAATCGGGTGGCGCGCGCAGCTCTGCGAGACGTACTCGCTGCAGGCGAGCACGCGGGCGGCGTCTCCAGGCAGCTCCTCGAGCGCCGGCAAGTCCCCGTCGACAGCGGCGTGCAAGGCCTGGTAACGCGCGCGCGCCGTCTCCGCGAGCGCTTCGGGAAGCGCCGGCATGACCGGATTCGCAACGGGTTCTTCCTTGCCCATGGTCTCGCAAGTCTGCTTTCTCGAGGGGACCAAATCCACTTGGATTGCGTGGGCGCAATCGGGGGCGCCTCAAAGCGCCTGGGCGTCGGCGAAAAAAAAGCCCCGCCACGAATGGCGGGGCTCGTTGCACGGGCAGGCGCCCGGGTATGACTTACATCATGCCCATGTCGCCCATGCCGCCCATGCCGCCACCCGGCATGGCAGGCTCTTCCTTCTTGGGAACCTCGGCCACCATGGCCTCGGTGGTGATCATGAGGCCGGCGATGGAGGTGGCATTCTGCAACGCCGTGCGCACCACCTTGGTGGGATCGAGGATGCCCATCTTGACCATGTCGCCGAATTCCTCGGTGGCGGCATTGAAGCCGAAGTTACCCTTGCCTTCCTTGACCTGGTTGACGACCACGGAGGCCTCGGCGCCTGCGTTCTGAACGATCTGACGCAGAGGCTCGAGCAGGGCGCGGCGGGCGATGTCGATGCCGACATCCTGATCGTGGTTGTCACCCTTGAGTCCGTCGAGGCTCGACAGCGCGCGAATGAGCGCCACGCCACCACCGGGGACGATGCCTTCCTCGACCGCAGCGCGGGTGGCGTGCAACGCGTCCTCGACGCGCGCCTTCTTCTCCTTCATCTCGACTTCCGTCGCAGCACCGACCTTGATCACCGCCACGCCGCCGGCGAGCTTGGCCAGCCGCTCCTGCAGCTTCTCGCGATCGTAGTCCGAGGTGGTCTCCTCGATCTGCTGACGGATCTGGTTGACGCGGGCCTCGATGTCCTTGGTCGTGCCGGCGCCGTCGATGATGGTGGTGTTCTCCTTGGTCACCTGCACCTTCTTGGCCGTGCCCAGGTCGTCGAGGGTGGCCTTCTCCAGGCTCAGGCCGACTTCCTCGGAGATGACGTTGCCGCCGGTGAGGATGGCCATGTCCTGGAGCATCGCCTTGCGGCGGTCGCCGAAGCCGGGCGCCTTGACGGCGACCACCTTGACGATGCCGCGAATGGTGTTGACCACCAGGGTGGCGAGCGCTTCGCCTTCCACGTCCTCGGCGATCAGCACCAGCGGCTTACCGGCCTTGGCGACGCCTTCCAGGATGGGGAGCAGGTCGCGAATGTTGGAGACCTTCTTGTCGTGCAGGAGGATCATGGGATCCTCGAGCTCGGCGCTCATGTTTTCCTGGTTGTTGATGAAGTAGGGCGAAAGGTAGCCGCGATCGAACTGCATGCCCTCGACCACGTCGAGCTCGTTCTCGAGAGCCTGGCCTTCCTCGACCGTGATCACGCCTTCCTTACCGACCTTGGTCATGGCCTCGGCGATGATGGCGCCAACATTCTCGTCGGAGTTCGCCGAGATGGTGCCCACCTGGGCAATGGCCTTGTCGTCGACGGTCGGCTTGGAGAGGTCCTGGAGGGCCTCGACGACCTTGGCGACGGCCTTGTCGAGGCCGCGCTTGAGGTCCATGGGGTTCATGCCGGCGGCCACCGACTTCAGACCCTCGCGCAGCATCGACTGGGCGAGCACCGTAGCGGTGGTGGTGCCGTCACCGGCCACATCGGAGGTCTTCGAGGCGACCTCCTTGACCATCTGGGCACCCATGTTCTCGAACTTGTCCTCGAGCTCGATCTCCTTCGCGACCGAGACACCGTCCTTGGTGACGGTGGGGGCGCCGAAGCTCTTCTCGAGAACGACGTTGCGGCCCTTGGGGCCGAGCGTGACCTTCACGGCGTTGGCGAGGATGTTGACCCCCCTCACCATGCGCTGGCGCGAGTCGTCACTGAAGCGTACGTCTTTTGCAGCCATGATTAGCTCCTGTGAAATTCGATTTCGTTTGGCTCGTAATGGGTTTTATTGGGATCGACTGTCAGGGTTGCGCGAAGCGATCACTTCTCGATGACCGCCATGATGTCCTCTTCGCGCATCACCAGCAGATCCTCGCCTTCCATCTTGACCTCGGTGCCGGAGTACTTGCCGAACAGCACCTCGTCGCCGACCTTGACGTCGAGGGGCCGCACGTCGCCACCCTCGAGAATCTTGCCCTTGCCGACGGCGGTAACCTCGCCGCGGATGGGCTTCTCGGCCGCGGAGTCGGGGATCACGATGCCACCCGGAGACGTCCGCTCCTCCTCTTTGCGCTTGATGATCACGCGGTCGTGTAAAGGCCGGATATTCATTCAGATTTCTCCTGATAGTGCTTCCATCGATTCAACGTGTGTCGAGGCGCCTCCAGTCCGATGGGCGGCCCGCCCGTCGGCTTGTTAGCACTCTCTTTGAGTGGGTGCTAATAATATGGCTGGCCCGCGGGAAGTCAAGGCCTCGGGGGCGGCTGCGCGCCCCTGGCGCCGGCTCAGGGTGCCTCGTCGTCGCGGCGGAACTCGCCCTCGATGATGCGCGGGTCGTGGCGGCCGCCACGCTCCGGCGTGCCGCCGCGAATCACCACGTGGCGCGCGATGAAGGCTTCCACGACGCGGCGGCGCAGCGGCGGCACCAGGATCAGGAATCCGAGGGTGTCGGTGACGAAGCCCGGGGTCAGCAGCAGCGCCCCGGCCACCAGCAGCAAGGCGGCCTCGATGATGCCGACCGCCGGCAGCTCCCCGCGATCGAGCTCGCCGCGCACCCGCGCGAGAGTGGCCAGGCCCTGGGCGCGGATGAGCCCCGCGCCGATGACCGCGGTCAGCACCACCAGGGCGATGGTCGGCAGCACGCCGATGACGCCGCCGACCTCCAGGAGAACGTAGATCTCCACGAGCGGCACGGTGAAGAAGAGCAGAAGGAGCCAGAAAAACACGCCACAATCCCCGTCAAGCCCATCCGGGGACAGACTTTCATTACACCCATTGGTTACGGTTGGGGCTTGCACAGCCGTTTACAATGGCACGACCGTCGTGGTGTATTCTCGCTGGCCGTGCCTGAACTCCCCGGGAGATCGCGTCTCGGCGATACGAGCGCTTTGTGAAAATTTCCGGAAACCCCGCCGCCTTAATGAAACCGATAGTCCTCGTGTCCCTGGTCTTCGCCGCTGGCGCCACCGCCCTCGCCGCAGGCGTGTACGTGCGCGATCGCCTGGATCCGCCGGCGCCGGAGCTGATCACCGTCAAGCAGACGCAAACCGACCGCAGTCAGCGCGGCCAGCGCCCGGCGTTCTGGTTGCCGGATCTGCAGGGCGTGCGCCGCAGCATCTCGGAGTGGGACGGTAAGCTCGTGGTGCTGAATTTCTGGGCCACCTGGTGCCCGCCCTGCCTGCACGAGATCCCCATGTTCACCGCCCTCCAGACACGGTATGGCGAACGCGGGGTGCAGTTTCTCGGCGTCGCCATCGACGACGCCGAGCAGGTGAGCGCGTTCGCCGAGCGGGTCGGGCTCAACTACCCGACGCTGCACGGCCAGCTCGACGCTATCGAGGTGATGAGCGCCTACGGCAACGAGGCCGGCGGCCTGCCGTTCACGGTGGTTATCGACCGCCAGGGCAACGTGGTTGCGCGCCACGCCGGGGTTCTGGAGGAGGACACCGCGACGGCGCTCATCGAGGAGCTGCTCTGAGAGGGGGCGGGGGAGGCCCGCATCCCGGTGCCAGGGGGCTTTCCGGACGGCGCCGGGAAACGACCGGGCCTGCGCGGTAAAATTCTGCTATTCTGCTGCTATCTCCCCTGAAATTGCGCTTATCTTCTCGTATCGGACACAGCCAGCGTGGCCAAGATCCTGCTTCTTCACGGGCCGAACCTGAACATGCTCGGCCGGCGCGAGCCCGAGCACTACGGTCGCACGGGACTGGACGCCATCGACGCGCGCATCGCGGAGCTGGCGGCGGCCTACGGACACACGCTGGAAAGCTTCCAGAGCAATGCCGAGCACGAGCTCGTTGAGCGCGTTCAGGCGGCAGCAGGCGAGGCGGTGGACTTCATCATCGTCAACCCCGCTGCCTTCACGCACACGAGCGTCGCGCTGCGCGACGCGTTTCTCGCTTCCGGTATTCCGTTCATCGAGGTGCACTTGTCGAATATCCACCGGCGCGAGGGGTTTCGCCATCATTCCTATTTCTCTGACATCGCCGTCGGCGTCATCGCCGGCCTCGGCCCGCAGGGCTACGAGCTCGCCTTTCATGCGGCCGTCGAGCAGCTCGGCAACGACGATGACTGACGGCTGAGGCAGCCCATGGATATCCGCAAGGTCAAGAAGCTCATCGATCTGCTCGACACCTCGAACGTCGACGAGATCGAGATTCACGAAGGCGAGGAATCGGTGCGCATCAGCCGCCACCGGCCGGTTGGGGCGATCGGCGCCGCGCCAGCGCCGGCCGCCGCGTTCGCCATGCCGCCCCAGGGTGCCGAGGTCACGCCGCGAAGCGACGCTGCCCCAGCGGCGCCGGCCGCCGCCGCCGAACCTGCTGCGGAATCACTTCCTGCCGGGCACATCATCACTTCGCCCATGGTGGGGACCTTTTATCAGGCGCCTTCGCCGGGGTCGAAGCCGTTCGTCGAGGTGGGGCAACGGGTGCAGATAGGTGACACCGTCTGCATCATCGAGGCCATGAAAATTCTCAATCAGATCGAAGCCGACCGCGCCGGCCGGATTGGCGCGGTCCTGGTGGAGAACGGCCAGCCGGTGGAGTACGGTCAACCGCTATTCGTCATCAGCGACGAAGATGCGTGAGCCGACGCCGGGCAGCCCGTTGCGCCACCGCCGCGTGGCCGCGAGATTCGATTGATGCCCATTCTCGGTAAGCTGGTCATCGCCAACCGCGGTGAAATCGCTCTGCGTATTCTGCGCGCCTGTCGCGAGCTCGGCATCAAGACCGTCGCCGTGCACTCTTCCGCCGATCGCGATCTCAAGCACGTGCGCCTCGCCGACGAGTCTGTGTGCATCGGTCCACCGCCTTCGGCGGAAAGCTACCTCAATATTCCTGCGGTGGTGAGCGCCGCCGAGGTCACCGACGCGGTCGCCATTCATCCCGGCTACGGCTTTCTTGCCGAGAACGCCGATTTTGCCGAACGCGTCGAGCAGAGCGGTTTCATTTTCGTCGGACCGAGGCCGGAGACCATCCGCATGATGGGCGACAAGGTGGCGGCCATCGCGGAGATGAAGCGAGCGGGTGTGCCGTGCGTGCCAGGTTCTGACGGCCCCGTCGGTGACGATGACAATGAAACCCTGCGCATTGCACGCGACCTGGGCTATCCGGTGATCGTCAAGGCAGCGGGCGGGGGTGGCGGCCGCGGCATGCGCGTCGTGCACAGCGAAGCGGCGCTGCTCAACGCCATATCGCTGACGCGCAGCGAAGCAGCAGCGGCTTTCGGTGACGACACCCTCTATCTGGAGAAGTATCTGGAGAATCCCCGCCATATCGAGATTCAGGTGCTCGCGGACGGCCAGGGTAACGCCGTTCATCTCGGAGAGCGCGACTGCTCGATGCAGCGGCGTCACCAGAAGATCATCGAGGAGGCGCCGGCGCCGGGCCTGCACGAGAAGACGCGCCGCGAGATCGGCGAGCGCTGCGCGAAGGCGTGCCGGGATATCGATTACCGGGGCGCAGGCACCTTCGAGTTTCTTTACGAGGACGGCAAATTCTACTTCATCGAGATGAATACCCGCCTGCAGGTCGAGCATCCGGTCACCGAGCTCATCACCGGCATCGACCTGGTGCGCGCGCAGCTCGAGATCGCCAGCGGCGAGCCGCTGCGGCTGCGCCAGAAAGACATCGAGTTCCGCGGCCACGCCATCGAATGCCGCATCAACGCAGAAGATCCCGACAACTTCATGCCGTCACCGGGAACGGTGAACCTGTTCCACCCGCCGGGCGGACCGGGGATTCGTCTCGACAGTCATCTGTACAGCGGCTACAAGGTGCCTCCCAATTACGATTCACTCATCGGCAAGCTGATCGCCCACGGACAGGATCGCAGCTCTGCGATCGCGCGCATGCGCACGGCCCTCGACGAGATCGTCATCGATGGCATCAAGACCAATATTCCGCTGCACGAACGCCTGTGCCGGGACAGTGCATTCCTTGCCGGCGGCACCAATATCCACTACCTGGAATCGAAGCTCGCGGGGAGCTGACGGCGGTACGCGTGGCCAGTGACGCGCACGCACCCAAAACGTGGTTGCGGCTGCGTTTCGTCTGCAGCTCCGAGACCGCCGCGGCGCTCGCCGATCACTTGTCCGAGTGCGGTGCGCTCGCGGTGAGTCTCGACGATGCTGAGGACGAGCCCCTCTACGAGCCCCCGTCCGGCACCACGCCGTTGTGGTCGAACACCCGCGTGAGCGGACTGTTCCGCGGTGACGAAAATCCGGCACGCCTGCTCGGCGAGCTGGAGCGACGCAGCGCACCGGGCGCGCTGCGGGCGCCGCAAGTGGAGCGGCTCGAAGATCGCGACTGGCTGTGCGTCCACCGAGAGGGCTTCGAGCCAACGCGCTTCGGGACACGCCTGTGGGTGGTGCCGAGTTGGTCGGAGCCGGTCGAGCTCACCAACGATGAGGTGAGCATCACCCTCGACCCGGGGATCGCTTTCGGCACCGGTCATCATCCCTCCACCGCCATGTGTCTCACCTGGCTCGCAGGTCAACGACTGCTCGAGCGCACGCTGGTCGATTACGGCTGCGGATCGGGAATCCTCGCCGTGGCCGCGGCGAGGCTCGGCGCCCGCCGGGTATGGGCGGTCGACTGCGACGAGCAGGCGCTCGCGGCAACCCGGCGCAACGCCGCCGCCAATGACGTCGCCGACCGTATACGAGTGGTCGCGCCCGGGGATCTGCCTTCATTGACCGCCGAGCTGCTGGTGTCCAACATACTTGCAAACACCCTGGACGGTCTCGCGGAGACCCTGTGCCGGCTGCTGCGACCCGGCGCACGCCTGGCCCTCGCCGGCATACTCTGCGAGCAGTCCCCGCGACTGGTGGCGCGTTACGCGCCGTGGTGCGCGCTTCGTGTGAGCGCGCGTGACGGCGACTGGGTTCTGCTCGACGGAACACGCGGCGACCACGGAGTCTGAGTTCTTGTACACGCGATGCCCGCATTGCCGGACCGTTTTCATCGTCGGGGCCGATCAGCTCAAGGCCGCCCACGGCAATGTGCGTTGCGGCACCTGCCTGGAATCGTTCGACGCGATTCCACACCTCAGTGACGGTCCACCGCCGGCATCGGCGGCGACGCCCGACGACAGCGCACGCGCAGGGGGCATGGTGCGCCCTGCCGATACCGGGTCTGCCGCCGACGCGGAGCTCGCCGCGGACGCGGAGCTCGCCGCCGACACGGAGTTCGCCGCCGACACGGAGATCGCCGCCGACAGGGAGACCGGCGCCGACAGGGAGACCGCCGCCGACAGGGAGATCGCCGCCGACACGGAGATCGCCGCCGACACGGAGATCGCCGCCGACATCGCGCCGGTCGCCGAAGCCCGCAGCGCCGCCGAGCAGCTGAGCTCGACGCTGCAGGCGGTGCGGGCCTCGGCCGGCCTCGACGGGCGCACACAGCCCGCCCCCGACGACGGCGCCGACACGCCGGCGCCTATGCCGCAGGCGCCCGCAACGGCGCCGACGCAGCAAGACGCCCGCGGGGGCGCCGAGCAGGCGACGGAATCCGCAGCAACGGACACGGCGCGGCGCGTGTCACTGCTCGACGCCGCCGAGCAGGCCGTCGACCCGACGCTGCCGGCGGTCCTGCGCGAGGATGTGGCCGAGCGCGCCGCCAAAGCCAGTGCCCGGCGCCGCAACGTCGCCTACGGCAGCGCGGCGCTCGCGCTGCTCGTGCTGTTGGCGCTGCAGTATTTCTTCTTCATGCCCGAAGACGCCGCCCGGCGTTATCCGCAGTTTCGCGCCGCTATCGAGTCACTGTGTGAGCGTTTCGGCTGCGTGCTGCCCGAGCGTCGCGACCCTTCCCGGATCCGCGTAGTCAGCAGGGATGTGCGCGTTCACCCCCGTTACGAGGGTGTGCTGCAGATCAAGGCGACGCTCACGAATGCGGCGAAATTCCGCCAGCCTTATCCGCGGGTGCGGTTCACCTTGTTCAACGTCAACGGCCAGACCATCGCCACGCGCGTGTTTCAACCCGCCGAGTATCTGGGTCGGCCGGTGGCCGCGAGTGCGCGACTGCGCCCGCAAACACCGTTCCAGGTCGAGCTCGACGTGCTCGCACCCGAGGAAGCGGCGGTGAGTTTCGAGTTTCAGTTTCTCTGACTCGGGCGCGGCACGCGCGCTGCCGCATGCCGATGAATCTAAGTCTTTGAAAACTTTTGCGCACGGCCCCGATGTGCGCATCGGCGTGGTGCGCGAGCGTTTTGCGCGCAATGATGCAGTGCGCGAAGGCGGTGACTTTTTTCTTTTCCCTCGAGGCCCGAGGCGATACTATACGCGCGTCCGGGGTAGCACCTTTCCTTCTCCAACAACAACTCAGCTGCGAAGGGGCCGAGCGCGTAAGGACAATGCGAATCGGAAGCTATTCTCTTGCAAGCGCGTTAGTCGTTGCGCCGATGGCCGGGGTCACCGACCGTCCTTTCAGGCAACTGTGTAGAAGACTCGGCGCGGGCCTGGCGGTCTCCGAGATGGTTGCCAGTGATGCGCGTTTGCGCGATACCGCGCAAAGCCGCCGTCGCCGTGACCACACGGGTGAGAGCGAGCCGCGCTCGGTTCAGATCGTCGGCGCAGTGCCGGAGCAGATGGCCGATGCGGCGCGCTTCAATGTGGATCACGGCGCGCAGCTCATCGATGTCAACATGGGCTGTCCCGCGAAAAAGGTATGCAACAACCACGCCGGCTCCGCGCTGCTCGGCGACGAATCGCTGGTGTCCAGGATACTCGCGGCAGTGACCGCTGCCGTGGACGTGCCCGTGACGCTCAAAATTCGAACCGGCCTGGACCCGCAAAGAAAGAATGGTGTCAGCATTGCACGCATCGCCGTCGACAACGGCATTGCCGCCATCGCCGTGCACGGTCGTACGCGTGCCTGCGCGTTCCGCGGCTCGGCAGAGCACGACACCGTCGCCGCCATCAAGGCGGCGGTGCAGATACCGGTCATTGCCAACGGGGATGTGCGCACGCCGCAGGAAGCGAAACGGGTTCTTTCCCGGACCCGCGCGGATGGTCTCATGATTGGCCGCGCGGCGCAGGGCAATCCGTGGATATTCCGCGAAATCGATCATTTTTTGCGCACCGGCGAGGTGCTCGACCCGCCGGGTCCGGCGGAGGTCGGCGCGACGCTCGTGGAGCACCTGCGCGCGATTCATGCGCTCTACGGTCCGTATCTCGGGGTGCGCGTCGCACGCAAGCACCTGTCGTGGTACTGCAGGGGCCGCCCGGGCGCGGCCGCCTTCTGGCAGCGTGTCAATCGTGTCGAGTGTGCCGCTGAGCAGCTCGCGCTGGTGCGCGATTATTTCGATGCGCTCGCGCAGACGTCGCGTCCATGGGAGCGCGCGGCGTGAGCGCGGCGAAAAGCAGGAAGCCGCCGAAGGCAGTGAGCGCGCTGCGCGTCGAGCTGAAGCGCAAGAATCAGCCGCTGCGCGAATGTGTCGGCGATGCCGTCGAAGAGTACTTTTCGGTCCTCGACGGCCACGAATGCACCGGACTGTTCGAAATGGTGATGCGCGAAGTCGAGGTGCCTTTGCTGCGATGCGTGATGGATTATACCGACGGAAATCAGACCCGCGCATCGGAGATCCTCGGCATCAACCGCAGCACTCTTCGAAAAAAGCTACGGCTGCACAAGCTGCTCTGAGCGGCGCGCAGGTTGCCGGTCACATCTGGCGCAGCCGGCGAAAATTTCCTCTTCGATGGTGGAGAATGTTTCCATGTCAGTGGTCAAACGCGCGCTGATCAGCGTGTCCGACAAGAGCGGTGTCGTCGAATTTGCCGGTAAGCTGGCCGCCGCAGGGGTAGAGATCCTCTCCACCGGCGGAACCGCCCGCCTGCTCGTCGATGCGGGTATCGCCGTCACCGAAGTGTCGGCGTACACGGGATTCCCCGAGATCATGGACGGCCGGGTCAAGACGCTGCACCCGAAGATAGCCGGCGGGCTGCTCGGACGCCGCGGCGAGGACGACGCGGTCATGAAGGAGCACGGTATCGCACCCATCGATCTGCTGGTCGTGAACCTGTATCCGTTCGAAAAGACCGTGGCGGACCCGACCTGCGACGTGGCCACCGCCATCGAGAACATCGATATCGGCGGACCCACCATGCTGCGCGCGGCGGCCAAGAATCACCGTTACGTGACGGTGGTGGTCGACAGCGCGGACTATGCGCGCGTTGCCGATGAGCTGGCGGCCAGCGGCGGGGGGCTCAGCGACGCGACACGCCGCCATCTTGCCACCAAGGTATTCGAGCACACCGCCCGTTACGACGGCGCCATCGCCAACTATCTCGGAAGCCTCGGCGCGGATGACGTGCGCGGCGACTTTCCGCGCACCATCAATCTGCAGTTTCACAAGCACTCCGAGCTTCGCTACGGCGAGAATCCACATCAGCGTGCCGCTTTCTACACCGAAGCGCAGCCGGCGGAAGCGTGCATCGGCACGGCCACGCAGCTGCATGGCAAGGCGCTGTCGTACAACAACATCGCCGATACCGACGCCGCGCTGGAGTGCGTAAAGAGCTTCGAAGAGCCTGCCTGCGTGATCGTCAAGCACGCGAATCCCTGCGGCGTCGCACTCGGCGAAGACATCCATGCGGCTTACGACCGCGCCTACCGCACCGATCCGACCTCTGCCTTCGGCGGCATCATCGCCTTCAACCGACCCCTCGATGCGGATACCGCAAGCGACATCCTCGAGCGTCAGTTCGTCGAGGTCATCATCGCGCCATCGGTCTCGGAGCAGGCCATGGAGTGCCTGCGCGCAAAGAAGGACGTGCGGGTCCTTGCATGCGGCAGCTGGGGCGACACGCGGCCCGCGGAGTTCGACTACAAGCGGGTGGGCGGCGGGCTGCTGGTGCAGGATCGTGACATCGGCATGGTCGCCGAGGCCGACCTGAAAGTGGTTACGAAACGAAAGCCGACGGCGAGCGAGCTCAAGGATCTGCAGTTCGCGTGGAAGGTCGCCAAGTTCGTCAAATCGAACGCCATCGTCTACTGCAAGGACGGCATGACCATCGGCGTCGGTGCGGGACAGATGAGCCGCGTGTACTCGGCCAAGATCGCCGCGATCAAGGCGGCCGACGAGGGACTGCAGGTGGCAGGCGCGGTGCTCGCCTCCGACGCCTTCTTCCCGTTCCGAGACGGTATCGACGCAGCTGCCGAAGTCGGTATTACGGCGGTCATCGAGCCCGGCGGCTCGATACGCGACGAAGAGGTCATCGCCGCCGCCGACGAGCACGGCATGGCGATGGTATTCACGGGCGGCATGCGGCATTTTCGTCATTAGTCGCTGGGGTCGCTGCGGGAGGCGCGCATGAGGATCCTGATCATCGGCGGTGGTGGACGCGAGCACGCGCTGGCGTGGAAAGCGGCCCAGTGCGAAGGCGTCGAGCAGGTGCTGGTGGCGCCGGGTAATGCCGGCACCGCGCGCGAGGCCGGTGTCGAGAACGCCGCGGTTGCCGCCGATGATATCGACGCTCTGGTGGCGCTCGCGCTCGAGCGGGCCGTGGATCTCACCATCGTCGGCCCGGAAGCGCCGCTGGTGGCGGGTGTCGTCGACCGGTTCGAGGATCAGGGCCTGGCGATTTTCGGTCCGGACGCCGGCGCCGCACAGCTCGAGGGCTCGAAGGCCTTCACCAAGGCGTTCCTGGTTCGACACGGCATCCCGACGGCGGATTACCAGAGCTTCACCGACGCCGACGCCGCCAAGGCGTACATCGCCTCGCGCGGCGCCCCGTTGGTGATCAAGGCCGACGGGCTCGCCGCCGGCAAGGGCGTCGTCATCGCGGGCAGCCTCGACGAGGCCAACACGGCGGTGGATCAGATGCTCGCCGAGCATCGCTTCGGCGATGCAGGCCACCGCATCGTGGTCGAGCAGTTTCTCGAGGGCGAGGAAGCGAGCTTCATCGCCATCGTCGGTGGCGGCGCGATCCTGCCGCTGGCCACGAGTCAGGATCACAAGGCCCGTGACGACGGCGATCGCGGCCCGAACACCGGCGGCATGGGCGCCTATTCGCCGGCGCCGGTGGTCGACGACGCCATGCACGCCCGCATCATGGCCGAGATCATCGAGCCCACCGTGCGCGGCATGGCCGAGGAGGGTCACCCCTACACCGGCTTTTTGTACGCCGGCGTGATGATCGGCAACGACGGTGTGCCGCGAGTGCTCGAGTACAACTGCCGCGGCGGCGATCCGGAGACTCAGCCGATCATGTTGCGCATGCGCACGGATCTGGTGGCCGTTTGCCAGGCGGCGCTCGACGGCACCCTGGCCGACGTGCACGCCGAGTGGGACCCGAGGGTCGCGCTCGGCGTGGTCATGACCGCGGGGGGCTATCCGGGTGCCTACGCGCGCGGCGACGTCATACACGGACTCGACCAGGAGCATCCCGACACCAAGGTGTTTCACGCGGGCACCGCGCAATCGGACGGCCAGGTGGTGACCGACGGCGGACGCGTCGTGTGCGTGTGTGCGCTCGGCGCCACCGCCGGTGAAGCGCAGGCCCGGGCCTACGAGCGGGTACGCAGCATCACCTGGAAAGATGCCTACTGCCGTTCGGATATCGGCTACCGCGCCGTGGCGCGGGAGCGAGCCTGAGGGCGCGGTGAGACCGCGCGAGGCAAGCTAGGCACGGCCATCCCATCGGCAGAAATTCGCCAGCAGCGCGAGCCCCGCACGCTGGCTCTTCTCGGGATGGAACTGCACCGCAAAGGCGCTGCCGAAAGCCGCCGCGCAACAGAACTCGATGCCGTATCGCGTGCGCGCCGCCACCACGCCCTGGTCCTTCGGCGCGACATAGTAGCTGTGCACGAAATAAAAACGATCCTGCGGCGCGATGCCGTGCCAGAGCGGATGGTCGCGGGTCGCAGCGACGGTGTTCCAACCCATGTGGGGCACCTTGAGCCTTTCGCCGCTCACCGGATGGCGCATGTCGGCGGGGAATCGTCGCACCTCGCCGGCGAGTATGCCGAGACCGCGGGTCTCGGCGTGCTCCTCGCTCGACTCCATGAGCGCCTGCAGCCCGAGGCAGATTCCGAGGAACGGCTTGGCATCGATGCAGGCGCGCAGCACCGGCTCGAGCGAGAGCCGCGCGAGCTCGCGCATGCAATCGCGGATGGCGCCCTGGCCCGGGAATACGACGCGCTCGGCATTGGCGATGGCATCCGCATCGGACGTGACCAGGACTTGCTGGTCGTGCGAGCAAACCCGATCCAGCGCTTTCGCCACCGAACGCAGGTTTCCCATGCCGTAGTCGACTACGGCGATCCGCTGCATCGGCGCCGACCCGCTCAGAGACGGCCTTTCGTTGACGGCACGCTTTCGCCGACGCGCGCGTCGAGGGCAACGGCCATGCGCGCGGCGCGGCCGAACGCCTTGAAGATCGTCTCTGCGATGTGGTGGGAGTTGATGCCGTGCAGGTTGTCGATGTGCAGCGTCGCCCGGGCGGCATTGACGAAGCCCTGGAAGAACTCGCGCACCAGGTCCACGTCGAAGTCACCGATTCGTGCACGCGAGTACTCGACCCGGTACTCGAGGCCGGGTCGGCCGGAGAAGTCGATGACGACTCTCGACAGCGCTTCGTCGAGCGGCACGTAAGCGTGCCCGTAGCGGGCGATGCCGCGCTTGTCGCCGAGTGCTTCGGCGAAGGCCTGGCCGAGCACGATGCCGGTATCTTCCACCGTGTGATGGGCGTCGACGGCGAGATCGCCGCTGGCGCGCACGTCCAGGTCGAACAGGCCGTGGCGCGCCACCTGGTCGAGCATGTGCTCGAGAAACGGCACGCCGGTCTCGAAGTGGCCTTTGCCGACGCCATCGAGATCGAGCGAGACGGTGATCTGCGTCTCCCGTGTATCGCGCTTGATTGACGCCTGACGTGACGACATGCTGTGCCTCGAGCCTGGTCCGCAAAGGGCGAGTAGGATACCGGTATCCGGCAACCCCATAAACACCGTTGGACGGCGCAGGGGCATGTGATCCGGCCCCGTGTGGTATAGCATAGCGCGCGCCACGTTCCGGAGTCGGCCGCAGTACCGTGACCAGCGACGCCAATTCCCGCCCCCAGAGCGCACGCCCCCCCATCGGGGTGGGGCTCTTCGTCACCTGCCTCGTCGACCTCATGCGGCCCAACGTGGGTTTCGCCAGCGTCAAGCTGCTCGAGGACGCCGGCTGCCGGGTCGAGGTTCCGGAGCTTCAGACCTGCTGCGGCCAGCCGGCCTACAACAGCGGCGATTTCACCGACGCGCAGCACATTGCCAGGCAGGTCATCGCCGCCTTCGAGCCGTACGATTATCTGGTGGCGCCCTCCGGTTCCTGTGTCGGCATGATCAGGGAGCACTACCCGAGGCTGTTCGCCACCGACGTCGAATGGCGCAACCGCGCCGCGCGCCTCGGCGAGCGAAGCTACGAGATCGTGAGCTTTCTCCACGACGTGCTCGGCATCGACGCGCTCGATGTCGCGCATAAGGGAAGCGTCACCTACCACGATTCGTGCTCCGGCCTGCGCGAGCTCGACATCCACCATCAGCCGCGCGCGCTGCTCGGCAAGGTCTCCGGTCTCGAGCTGAGGGAGATGGCCGACAGCAACGTCTGCTGCGGATTCGGCGGCACGTTCTGCGTCAAGTATCCGAAGATCTCGGAGCACCTGGTTTCCAACAAGGTCGCCAACGTCGTCGACAGCGGCGCCGAGACGCTGCTCGGCGGCGATCTCGGTTGCCTTCTCAATATCGCCGGTCGCATCAAGCGCGAGGGCTTCGCGACCAAGGTCTATCACGTGGCCGAGGTGCTCGCCGGCATGACCGATGTGCCGGCCATCGGCGATGCCGCAACGCGAGACGCGTCGAAGTGAAATCCACGGCGAGCGCATTCAAGAAAAACGCCCGTATGGCGCTGCTGGATCCCGACCTGCGCAAGGCCATGGGTTTCATCAAGGGCGGCTTCATCGAGAATCGACGCGCAGCGGTGGAGCGTTTTCCCGAGTTCGAGGAGCTGAGGAGACTCGCGCGCGGCATCAAGGAGCACACGCTGCAGAATCTCGATTTTTACCTCGAGGCGTTCGAGAAGCGCGTGCACGCCCAGGGCGGACAGGTGCACTGGGCGAGCACACCGAGCGAGGCGCGTGACATCGTCATCGACATCTGCCGGCGCGTCGGCGCCAAACGCGTCACCAAGAGCAAATCGATGGTCGGCGAGGAGATCGCCATCAACGATGCGCTCGAGAGCGCGGGCTTCGAGCCCGTCGAGACCGATCTCGGCGAGTACATCATCCAGCTCGCCGGGGAGCCGCCGAGCCACATCATTGCCCCGGCGGTGCACAAGACCAAGGGCCAGATCAGCGAGCTTTTCCACGCCCATCATGCACGTTACGGGTACACCGAGCGCCAGACCGAGGTGCCGGCAATGGTCGACGAGGCGCGCAAGGTGCTGCGCGAGAAGTTTCTGAGCGCCGATGTCGGTATCACCGGCGCGAACTTCCTGGTCGCCGAGACGGGCTCGACGGTGGTCGTCACCAATGAGGGTAACGCCGATCTGACCAACACCCTTCCACGCGTGCACATCGTCACCGCCGGTATCGAGAAGGTCGTGCCGACCCGCGAGGATGTCAGCACGCTGCTGCGCGTGCTGGCGCGCAGCGCCACCGGTCAGGAGATGTCGGTGTACACCACGTTCTCCACCGGGCCGCGCAGGCGCGACGACCTCGACGGTCCGTCGGAGTATCACGTGGTGCTGCTCGACAACGGCCGATCGGAGATGCTCGGTAACGAGTTTCACGAGATGCTGCGCTGCAT
>JAABYT010000025.1:21863-25039 GCA_011775625.1 Gammaproteobacteria bacterium
TACGGCTGGGTCTACGTGGGCCCCATGGGCTCGGTGCTGACGCCGCTCATGGTGGGACTCGAGCAGGCCGGCGACCTGCCCAACGCCTGCACCCTCAACGGACGCTGCCAGGAGGTCTGCCCCATGGGCATCGGGCTGCCGGGGATGCTGCGCCAGCTGCGCCGGCGCCAGTACCAGAGCCGCCAGACCTCGCGCGGCTCGCGCGCGGCGCTGGCGGCCTGGTCGTTTCTCGCCCGGCGGCCGCGACTGTATCGGCGCGTCATGGGCGCCGCTGTCGCGGGCCTCGCCTGGCTCGGCCGCCGCCGCGGCCGCTTCCGGCACATGCTGCTCGCCGGTGGCTGGACCTCGGTGAGGGATCTTCCTGCGCCCCAGGGCGCGAGCTTCCAGAGCCAGTGGCGCCGGCGGCGCGGGCAGAGCGGCCCATGAGCGGCGCGCGCGAGCGGGTGCTCGCCAACGTGCGCGCGGCGCTGAACCGCGTCGGGCCGCTGCCCGAGAGCGTCGCCAGGAGTCTCCAGGGGCGTCTCGCGCGCCCGCGTGCGAATCTCGCGCCGGCTGTCGGTGATGACCTCGTTGCGCGCTTCGTCGAGATGATCACCGCCGTGTCCGGCAGGGTCACGCGCGTCGCCCACATCGACGGGGTTGCGGACATGGTGGCCGGACTGCTCGAGACTTTCGATCTGGGCGAGCGCGTGGTGGTGGCGCCGGATGCCACGCTCGAGGGCATTCCCTGGTCGAATCGACTGAGCGTCGAGCGGCGTGCCGCCAGCGGGGACGATCGGCTGAGCGTCACCGCCGCCTACGCGGCGGTTGCCGAGACCGGCAGCCTGGTGCTGCTGTCGGCTGCCGAGAGCCCGACGACGTTGAACTTCCTGCCCGACGACCACGTGATCGTTGTGCGCGAATCACAGGTGGTGGCGCACATCGAGGACGTCTGGGCGCGCATGCGCCGCGACAAGCGCGCCATGCCGCGCACGGTGAACTTCATCACCGGACCGTCGAAGACCGGTGACGTGGAGATGATCATGCAGGAGGGCGCCCACGGGCCGCGCAGGCTGCACGTTATTCTGATTGCGGACTGAGCGCGCTCACGCCGGTCGTAACCACACGGCCGTGTCGTGGTACACGGCGCCGCCGTTGGGTGCGCCGGGCTCCGCGCTTACCAGCGCGTTGATGCCGATCCCCTCCTCGAACGCGTGGTTCGGCCAGATGCTTTCAACTACGACCACCCCCTGCTGCACGCCGTCGAAGACTTTCGCGTGCACGACCACGCTCGCGCGCCGGTTGCCGATGCGCACGCGATCGCCGGCCTCGATGCCGATCTCGCGCATGTCCTCGGGGTGCACCAGCACCGTCGGACGCCCCTCGCTGGCGATGGACGTCGGGGTCTCGGTGAAGGTCGAGTTGAGATAGTTGCGTGCCGGCGCCGTGACCATGCGGAACGGATGCTCGTCGTCGGCCTCGTCGATGACCGGCAGGTGATCGGGAAGCGTCGTCATGCACTCGTGGTTCGGCCCACGCAACGCCCAGTCCGGGCTGAAGTGAAAACGCCCGTCCTCGTTGGCGAATCCGTTGAGATAATGCATGGTCTCGAAGTCCATGGCGCAGTCGTGCCAGTGCGCCGCGTGCAGGGATTCGGCGTCGGGTCGTGAGGAGCGGCGCAGCGCGTCCTCGATGAGCTGCCACTCGCTCATCTCGAAGCCGGGATGTTTGGCGCCCACTCGTTTCGCCAGCTCGCACAGCACCCAGTGATTGGGGCGACTCTCGGCGTAGGGCTCGATGACCTTGCGTGTCACCTGAAAGTACGTGTGCCCGCCGCCCTGGTACATGTCGTCGTGCTCGAGAAAGGTGGTCGCCGGCAGGACGATGTCGGCCATGGCGGCGGTCTCGGTCATGAACTGCTCGTGCACGCAGACGAACAGATCCGATCGCGAGAAGCCTTTGCGCACATCCAGCGACTGCGGCGCCACCATCATCGGATTGGTGTTCTGGATGAACATCGCCGTCACCGGCGGGCCGCCCTGCAGATCGGCCGGGTCACCGCAGAGCACCGGTCCGATACGCGCCTGATCGAGCACGCGAACGCTCTTGTCACGCGCATCGAGGCCCATGATGACGGTCTGATCGATGCCGTAGATGAAGTGATTGCTGTACAGCGCTCCGCCGCCCCGGTGACGCCATGCGCCTGTCACCGCCGGCAGGCAGCTGACCGCATGCACGTTGGCGGCACCGTTTCGCGAGCGCGACATGCCGTAGCCGATGCGCAGGAAGGATCGTTCGGTGTTTCCGTAGAGTCGCGCGAACTCGACGATCTTCTCGGCCGGCACGCCGCTCAGGCGCGACGCCCACTCGGGCGTGCGCGTCTCGAGATGCGCCTCGAGCGCCTCGGGCACATCGGTGTAGCGGGCGAGATAATCGCGATCGGCGAATCCCTCGGCGAACAGCACATGCATGACGCCGCAGGCGAGGGCGCCGTCGGTGCCGGGGCGCGGCATGAGATGAATGTGAGCCTTCTCGGCCGTGCCGGTGCGATACGGATCCACCACCACCAGCTTCGCACCGCGCTCGCGCTTGGCCTGCGCGACGTGGTGCATGACGTTGACCTGGGTGTTGACCGGGTTGGCGCCCCACACGACGATGAGATCGCTCTCGGCCATCTCCCGCGGATCGACCCCGCGCTTGGCGCCGGTGCCGGCGATCCAGCCGGCGTCCACCAGCGTGATGCAGAATGTGGAGTGCTGGCGCGAATAGCGCTTCACGTGGCGCAGCCGCTCGATGCCGTCGCGCTGCACGAGGCCCATGGTGCCGGCGTAGAAGTAGGGCCATACGGTCTCGCTGCCGTGGCGCTGCTCCGCCTGCAGGAGTTTCTCGGCCACCTCGTCGAGCGCGTCGTCCCAGGAAAGCGGCTCGAAGGCGGAGATGCCGACGCCCTTGGCGCCGCTTCTGCGCAACGGCTCGCGCAGCCGGTCCGGGTGGTGCACGCGTTCTGCGTAGCGCGCCACCTTCGCGCAGATCACACCCGCGGTGTAGTCATTGTCCTTTGCGCCGTAGACCCGGCCGATGGTGTGCGCGTCGATACGCTCCACCTCCAGCGCGCAGGTGCTCGGGCAGTCGTGGGGACAGGCGGAGTGGACGCGGGCAACAGCGCTGGCTCTGGGCATGGGTCATTCGCGTCCTGG
>JAABYT010000025.1:25085-25747 GCA_011775625.1 Gammaproteobacteria bacterium
GCTCAGCGCTCGACCACGTTCTCCAGGACGAGCTCGCCGACCTCGATGCGCACCGTGTC
The DNA here is from genome assembly GCA_011775625.1 of Gammaproteobacteria bacterium. GTDB lineage: Bacteria > Pseudomonadota > Gammaproteobacteria > HK1 > HK1 > JAABYT01. Next base: position 25,145 of record JAABYT010000025.1, read on the forward strand.
GCCAACGGCCAGCGAGAAATCATCCGGCGGCACGATGCCGGTGCCGGTCATGAGCAGCACGCCATCGGGAAAGGCGAGCTCACGGGTCAGCCAGCCCGCGATCTCCTCGAGCGAGCGCTTGAGCTGCGCGCTGCTGGTCTCGCCCTGGAATGCCACGGCGCCGCCGCGGCGGATGCTCATGCGGATGGGCAGGTCGACGAGGCTGTCCGGGTCGGCGAGCAGAATGCCCGGTCCCAACGCACACGAGCCGTCGTAGATCTTGGCCTGCGGCAGGTAGAGCGCGTTCTCGCCCTCGATGTCGCGCGACGACATGTCGTTACCGGCGCAGTAGCCGACGATGTCGCCGGCGCCGTTGAGCACCAGGGTCAGCTCCGGTTCCGGCACGTTCCAGCGACTGTCGCGCCGGATGCGCACCGCCTCGCCGTGACCCGCCACGCGCCAGCCGATGGCCTTGAAGAACACCTCCACGCGGTCCGCCTCGTAGACCTTCTCGTACAGATCCTTGCTCTGGGATTCCTCCACGCGCGCCTCGCGGCTGCGCAGATAGGTCACGCCCGCCGCCCACACCTCCTGGGCCGCGTCGACAGGTGCGAGGAGATCGCC
>JAABYT010000025.1:25819-40476 GCA_011775625.1 Gammaproteobacteria bacterium
CCGTTCGATGGCGTGTCAGATAGCGGCTCACTGGAGAACACTCCCGGTGGTCTGTCGACGTACCCTAACCGTCAGCCGCCGCGCGCGCCAGACGCGGACAATACATGGCGGGGCGTCGAGCCGGCGACGAGCGCGGCGCCTTCGGCGATCGCGCGCAAGTCGTGGTAGCATCGCAGGCCGCCGGCAGCCGCCGNNGGACTCGCTATCGCCCGCCGTCTGCTCGCTTCCGGCGCCGCCGTGAGCTTGTGGGACCGGGAAGCCGCTCTGCTCGAGGAGACCCATGCGAAGCTCTCGGCCATGGGTGCGACGCACCGCGTGTGCGTCGAGCTCACCGACGCCGAGGCGGTGGCTCGGGCTGCCGAGGAAACGGCCGAAGCCCTCGGCGGGATCGACATCCTGGTGAACAATGCCGGCATCGCCGGGCCCACGGTTCCGTCCTGGGAATATCCGCTCGATGAGTGGCGGCGGGTCGTCGACGTGGACCTGAACGCGGTCTATTACGGTTGCCGTGCCATCGTGCCGCGCATGCTCGCGCAGAATTACGGGCGCATCGTCAACGTCGCCTCCATCGCCGGCAAGGAAGGCAATCCCAACGCGGCCGCCTACAGCGCCGCCAAGGCCGGTGTCATCGCGCTGACCAAATCCATCGCCAAGGAGACCGCGGACCGCAACGTCGCCATCAACTGCATCACGCCGGCGGCCGCGAGGACGCGCATCTTCGAGCAGATCAGCCAGCAGCAGATCGACTACATGCTGTCGCGGATTCCACGCGGCAGGTTTGTCAAGGTGGAGGAGATCGCCGCCATGGTGGCGTGGCTCGTGTCCGAGGAGAACTCGTTCACCACCGGGGCGGCCTTCGATATCAGCGGCGGACGCGCCACCTACTGAGGACAGCGGGGAAAAAGCCATGCGGGTAGTGGTCACCGGTGGAGCGGGTTTTCTCGGATCGCGGCTCGTCAAAGCGCTGCTCGAGCGCGGCAGCATCACTACCTCGGGCGGTGACGAGGCGGAGATCGACGAAGTTCTGGTCGCGGACATCGCGCCGCCGGCGCAGCCGTTCGCCGCCGACAAGCGACTGAAAACCCGATACGGCGACTTCAGCGAGGCCGATGCGGCGAATCAGCTGATCGACGCGGATACCGCGGCGGTGTTTCACCTGGCGGCCATCGTCAGCGGCGAGGCCGAGCAGGATTTCGACAAGGGCATGCGCGTGAATCTCGACGGCACCCGTCAGATGCTCGAAGCCTGTCGCCATCGTGCCAACGTGCCCCGCGTGGTCTTCGCGAGCTCCGTGGCCGTGTACGGCGGTGACATGCCCGACGTGCTCGACGACGCCACGCCGCTCACGCCGCAGACCTCCTACGGCACCCAGAAAGCCATCGGCGAGCTGCTCGTCAACGACTACAGCCGCAAGGGCTTCATCGACGGCCGCGCCCTGCGCCTGCCGACGGTCGTGGTTCGCCCGGGCAAGCCCAACGCCGCCGCCTCGTCGTTCGCCAGCTCCATCCTGCGCGAGCCCCTGCAGGGCGAGGAGGTCGTCTGCCCGGTGTCGGCGAAGACCGGTGTCTGGCTTCTTTCACCCCGCCGGGTCGTGGCCTGTCTGCTGCACGCAGCGGATATCGCTCCCAAAGCCTGGGGCGAGAGTCGCTCGGTGGCGCTCCCGGGCATGACCGTGACCGTCGAGGAAATGATCGCGGCGCTCGCCAGGGTCGCCGGTGAGGGCGTCGCCGCGCGCGTGCACTTCGAGCCGGATCCGTTCATCGAGAAGATCGTCTACGGCTGGCCGACCCGCTTCACCACCGAGCGTGGCGAGATCATGGGCTTTCGCGCCGACGAGCGCTTCGATGACGTCATCGAGGCGTTCATCGAGGACGACCTCGGCGGCAGCTACGTTGGCTAGCGGCGCGGCTACGCCAGGCGATCGAGCACCGCGCGGGTGACGGCGGCGGTATCGGCCGAGCCGCCGAGATCCCGCGGCAGCGCGCCGCCCCCCGCCAGCGCTCCAGCCACCGCATCCTCGATGGCAACCGCCGCATCGCGACAGGCGCGCGCGTCGTGCCGGTGCCCGAGCCACTCGAGCATCATGGCGGCGGACAGAATCATGGCGAGCGGATTGGCAACTCCCTTGCCGGCAATGTCCGGCGCGCTGCCGTGGGCCGGCTGGAACAGCCCGTGCGCGTCGCCGATGTCCGCCGAGGCCGCCATGCCCATGCCGCCCACCAGCGCGGCCGCCAGATCCGAGAGAATGTCGCCGTACATGTTCTCCATCACCAGCACGTCGAACTCCCAGGGCTTGCGTACCAGATCGAGCGCCGTCGCGTCGACGTAGTGGTGATCGGCCGCGATGTCCGGAAAGCGCGCGGCGCGCTCGTCGAATATCTTGCGGAAGAAGGCCATGGATGCGAAGACGTTGGATTTGTCCACGCAGGTGACCCGGCCGGGCCGCCCGCGCTGCCTGCGCCGGCGCGCGAGATCGAAGGCGAAATCGAACAGCCGCTCGCACACCGAGCGCGTGATGACCATGGTGTCGCGGGCGAGCGCATCGTCCTCGACGATGCCCTTGCCCCGCGATGCGAACAGGCCTTCGGTGGATTCGCGAATGATGACCAGATCGATGTCGGCAGCGCGCGCATCGGCGAGCGCGAGCGGCGCGCCGGGGTAGGCGCGCACGGGCCGAACGCCCGCGTAGAGCTCGTAGCCGAAGCGCAGATCGAGCTGCGGCGCGGGCTCGGTTCCGTCCGCGTAGCGCACGTCCGGCAGCCCCATGGCGCCGAACAGAATCGCGTCGGCCTCGCCGGCGCGGCGGTAGTTCTGCGCCGACAGCGCCTCGCCGGTATCCCTGTAAAGACCGGCGCCGCCGGGCAGGTGATCGAACGCGAGCGAGAAGCCGCCGGTTCGGCTGCGCGCGGCTTCGAGCACCGCGATGCCGGCAGCCATGATCTCCTCGCCGATGCCATCGCCTGCCAGCACGGCGATGTGAAACTCGTCTTCGCGTTGCACGCAAACGCCTCGCGCGTCAGTTGGCTGCGATGATGTCGCGAGCTGGCGGCGCGGGCAAGGGTCGGCGTCGTCGCGGGGGAGCTTGCTGTTCAGGGAATAACCCTTGGGATATGCTGCCCGTCTTCGTTTGCGCCCCGTGCGCGCGGGTCAAAACCTCAGCGAGGAGAATCAAAACGTGAAACTGCTGCGTTACGGGCCCGCGGGCGCCGAGAAGCCGGGTCTGCTGGACGGCGAAGGCACGATCCGGGATCTTTCCGCCCACGTGGCGGATATCGACGGAACCACCCTGGGGCCCGAGAGCCTCGCGGCGCTGGCGAAGCTCGATCCGCGGAGCCTGCCGGCAGTGAACGGCAGCCCGCGGCTCGGTCCGCCGGTGGCCAATGTGGGCAAGCTGCTCTGCATCGGCCTCAACTACCGCGACCACGCCGAGGAGACCGGCGCGCCGATTCCCGACGAGCCGATCCTGTTCATGAAATCCACCACGTCCATCGTCGGGCCCAACGACGACGTGATCCTTCCCAGGGGCAGTCGCAAGGGTGACTGGGAGGCGGAGCTCGGCATCGTCATCGGCAGCCGCGCGAGCTACGTGGAGGAAGCCGACGCGCTCGATTACGTCGCCGGCTACTGCGTCTTCAACGACGTCTCCGAGCGCCACTACCAGCTCGAGGGCACCGGCCAATGGGTCAAGGGCAAGAGCGCCGACACCTTTGCGCCCTTCGGACCGTGGATGGTGACCCGCGACGAGGTGCCCGATCCCCAGGATCTGCACGTGTGGCTCGAGGTCGACGGCCAGCGTTACCAGGACGGCACGACCCGCACGATGATCTTCCCGGTGCCGTATCTGGTCAGCTACGTGAGCCGCTACATGACGCTGGAGCCCGGCGACATCATCCCCACCGGCACGCCGCCGGGCGTCGGCCTCGGCCAGAAGCCGCAGGTGTTTCTGCGCCCGGGAAACGTCATTCGGCTCGGCATCGAGGGCCTCGGCGAGATGCAGCAGAACGTGCGCGCGCATCCCGACGATTGAGCGAGGATAGGCAACGGTGAGCAAGAAAAAATCTGCGCGGCGCAGCACCGAGTGGTTCGGCAAGGCCGACAAGGACGGCTTTCACCATCGCAGCTGGATGAAGAATCAGGGGCTGCCGCACCACCTGTTCGACGGCCGCCCGGTCATCGGCATCTGCAACACCTGGTCGGAGCTCACCCCGTGCAACGCGCACTTTCGCGTGCTCGCCGAGCGCGTCAAGCGCGGCGTCTACGAGATGGGTGGATTCCCGCTGGAGTTTCCCGTCATGTCGCTCGGCGAGACGCTGATGCGCCCGACGACGATGATGTTCCGCAACCTGGTGAGCATGGACGTGGAGGAGTCGATCCGCGCCAACCCCATCGACGGCGTGGTGCTGCTGGTCGGCTGCGACAAGACCACGCCGGCGCTGCTGATGGGCGCGGCGAGCTGCGATCTGCCGACCATCGCGGTTTCCGGCGGACCGATGCTCAACGGGCGCTTCCGCGGCGAGCAGATTGGCTCGGGCACCCACGTGTGGAAGTTCGATGCCATGGTGCGCGCCGGCGAGATGGACGTGCAGGAATTCATGGACGCGGAGGCGTGCATGTCGCGCTCCGTCGGTCACTGCATGACCATGGGCACCGCCTCCACCATGGCGAGCATGGTGGAGTCGCTCGGCATTGGCCTGCCCACCAACGCCGCCATCCCCGCGGCGGACTCGCGTCGCAACGTCCTCGCGCACATGGCCGGGCGACGCATCGTCGAGCTCGTCGAGGCCGACGTGAAGATGTCGGACATCATCACCCGCGACGCCTTCGAGAACGCCATTCGCACCAACGGCGCCATCGGCGGCTCCACCAACGCGGTGATTCACCTGCTGGCGCTGGCTGGACGGCTCGGCGTGGAGCTGTCGCTGAACGACTGGGATCGCCTCGGCAGGGAGGTGCCCTGTATCGTCAACCTGATGCCGTCGGGCGAGTACCTGATGGAGGATTTCTACTACGCCGGCGGCCTGCCGGTGGTGCACCGCGAGCTCGCCGAGCACGGGCTGCTCGCAAAAGACGCCCTCAGCGTCGGCGGCGGCACCATTTGGGATCACTGCCGCGACGCCGAGTGCTTCAATCGCGACGTCATCCACACCTTCGACGCGCCCTTCAAGCCCCGGGGCGGCATCGCCGTGCTGCACGGCAACCTCGCCCCGGGCGGTGCCATCCTCAAGCCCTCGGCGGCGTCGCCGGAGCTGATGCAGCATCGCGGCCGCGCCGTCGTGTTCGAGGACATCGACGATTACAAGGCGCGCATCGACGATCCCGAGCTCGACATCGATGCGAGCTGCGTGATGGTGCTCAAGGGCTGCGGGCCCAGGGGTTACCCGGGCATGCCCGAGGTCGGCAACATGGGTCTGCCGGCGAAGGTTCTGCGCGAGGGCGTCAGCGACATGGTGCGCATTTCCGATGCGCGTATGAGCGGAACCGCCTACGGCACGGTGGTGCTGCACACGGCGCCCGAGTCCGCTGCCGGCGGGCCGCTGGCCGTGGTCAGGGACGGCGACATGATCGAGCTCGACGTGGAGGCGCGGCGTTTGCATCTGGATATTTCCGACGAGGAGCTCGCCAGTCGTCTCGCATCCTGGCAGCCGGACGCGGCGGCGCAGGTGCGTGGTTATGCAAAGCTTTACGTGGACCATGTCAACCAGGCCGATGTCGGCTGTGACCTGGAATTTCTGGTGGGCAGCAGCGGCGCTCCCGTGCCCCGCGAGAGCCACTGATCGCAACCGGACTTCGCAGGAGGGGCGAGCATGTTCGAGAAACAGCGATTCATAGAGGCGTGTCGCGCCGCTCTGAAGGAGAGCGACGCACAGGCAGCGGTCAACGAGATCGTGCAGGAGGCCGTCAGCGAGCCCGGGCAGATCCTCCGCGAGCTCGGAGAGCCGCAGCTCGCCGGTGTCGACACGATCTATCGCGGCCCGGATCTCACCATCCTCAATCTTGCATGGGGCCCGCGCATGGACCTGCATCCCCATGACCACCGCATGTGGGCGGTCATCGGTATCTACGCCGGTCGCGAGGACAACACCTTCTACCGGCGCAGCCCGGAAGGCTTGGCCCGGCACGGGCTCAAGGAGCTGAATGCGAAGGACACGATTCCCCTGGGGGAAACCATCATCCACTCAGTATCGAATCCCCTGGACGAGCTGACCTGCGCCCTTCACGTCTATGGCGGCGACTTCTTCGACACGCCGCGCAGCGAGTGGGACCCGCAAACGTTCGAAGAGCATCCCTACGACGTGGCCCACACCATCCAGGTCTTCGAAGAATCCAACCGGCGCCTCAGGGAGGCCCAGCGCCGCTGAAGCGCTCCGCGGGCGCGGTCAGGCGATGTTGTCGGGATTGTGCACCGTCACCCGCTGCACGGCTCGGTCCGCCACCATGTGGTTGGCACCCTCGTAGAATTTCTTGAAGTGCGGCTGCTGCCGGTGCACCTCGAGGGAGGCGGCGTCGGTGTAGACCTCGTAGAAGATGAAGGTGTCGGGGTCGTCCTCGGTCTGCATGACGTGAAAAAGATGGCAGTCCGGCTCGTCGCGCACGGCCGCCTCGGCGTTGGCAAGAATATGGGGTTTGAACTCCTCGGCTTTGCCCGGCTGCAGCTTGATGGTGACGATGATGGCGAAACGGCTCACTTCGATGTCCTCTGCACGATGGGATTCGGCCCAATGTAACGGAGATTTGGTGCAGACGAAAAGATAACTTATGGTCGTATCCCGTCTCAGCCAACGGAGGACGCGTCATGGCATCTGGCACCGGTATTATCCGCACCGCCGATATCTGTGACGATTTCGGCGACGAGGTTCTCGTTTGTGAGCTCGCCTTCGCCGATTTCGCCGCTCGCGATCACTTCCACGGAGAGGCCGTAACGTTCGCGACCTACGAGGACAACCAGGGCATCCGGGAGCTTCTCGCCGAAGGCGGCGCCGGCAAGGTTCTGGTGGTGGACGGCCGCGGCTCGCTGCGACGCGCGCTTTGCGGCGGTAACATCGCCGCGCTTGCGCATCAGCACGGCTGGCAGGGACTCATTTTCAACGGCGCCATACGTGACAGCCACGAGTTCGCGGATCTCGACTTCGGCGTCAAGGCCATCGGCACCACCGCCATGGCGCCGCGCAAGGACGGTATCGGCCGCAGGGGCGTGGAGATCTATATCGGCAACATCACCATTCACCCGGGCGACTATGTCTACGCCGATCGGGACGCCGTCATCGTCTCGACCCGCCCGGTGCACGATCTTTGAGCATGGCGCGGGGCATCGATCATCTGGTCTTGGCCGTCGCCGATCTCGCTGCCGCGCGGGACCGATTCGAGCGCCTCGGCTTTTCCACGACGCCGCTCGGCAGACATCCCTGGGGCACGGCCAACCATCTCGTTCAGTTTCCGCACAACTTCATCGAGCTGCTCGGCGTGGTCGAGCGCGAAGAGATCGTTCCCATGAGCGCCGGACACTTCAGCTTCAGCGCGCACAACGATCGTTTCCTCGGAAAGCGCGAGGGACTCTCGATGCTGGTGTTGTCGACCGACGATGCGCACGCCGACGCCGAGCAGTGGCGGTCGCGGGGGCTTCGTGTCTACGAGCCCGTGCACTGGTCGCGCAAGGCGACGCTTCCCGATGGCGCCGAGTCGACGGTTGCCTTCACGCTCACCTTCGTGGTCGACCCGCTCATGCCGGAGATCGCGTTCTTCTCGTGTCAGCAGCACAATCCGGAGGCCTTTTGGAAGCCGCAGTACCAGGTGCACGAGAACTCTGCCGCCGGGATTGCCGAGGTCACCCTCGTCGCCGGGCAGCCGACGCGACACGCGGCTTTCCTCACCGCGCTGCTCGACGGTGCCCGCGTCGACGAGGAAGGCGACGGGCTGAGGTTCACGACCGCGCGCGGCGCGATCCGCGTCGAGTCGCCGACGCGCTTTGCCGCGCGCTATCCCGGCGCGCGGCTGTCGGGCGACGGCAGCGGGGCCCTGTTCATGGCCGCCACCGTCGTAGTCGCCGATCTCGAGCGCGCCGCCCGCTGTCTCGACAGGAACGGCATTCCTTACTCGTCCGGCGCAACGGCGCTGCACGTGGGTCACGACGACTGCTTCGGAATGGTGCTCGAGCTCGCGCAGCGCAGCGCCTGAGCGCGCGTGCCCGGAACCATTCAGCCTGTGTTCAGCCGCCCTCCCGTAGGGTGTCGCCACGAGCCCGAAAGGGGGCTACGGGACGTTCAACCAGGAGAAGCAGCCATGAAACATCTCGCAATCGCACTTGCGACTATCGCGGCGCTCGCGCTGGGCGTGTCGGCGGGCGCGGACGCACGCGACAAGGGTCGTCGTGACGGCGCGTACCCGCAGCGCCACGCTTCCGGACAGCAGCATGCACACCCCAGCAAGTTCCAGCACGCCGTCGACCGGCGGCAGGCGGGCCAGCGTGCGCGCATCCGGGAGGGTTGGCAATCCGGCAATCTGAATCGCCACGAGATCTCGCGGCTCGGCAGAGATCAGGCGCGAATCGGCAGACTCGAGCGGCGCTTCGGCGCCGACGGGCGCTACACCCGGCACGAGCGCAGGGCCTTGAAAGGGGCGCTGGATCACTCGAGTAAACGCATCTGGCGGATGAAGCACAATCGCCACGGGTGGAAGCACGGCCATGGAAAGCGCTATGGGCACTACAAACACCACCCGTACCACAAACACCATCGGTACCACAGACACCACCCGTACCACAGACACTTTCGCCACGGGTATCGCCCGCCGCGCCATCACCGCCACCATCACTACCGGCACCGCCCCTGGGCCTATCCCGTGTACCTGGAGGCGTCCCCGGGCTACAGCCGCGGGCTCGAGGTCGAGACCGAGGAGTTTCGATTCAAGGTCTACGGGTCAGGGTAGAGTGCCCGCCAGGGACAAGGCACGGACCGGCCGATGGGCGACCGGTTCTGGGCAACGGTTCACGGCGGCGCTGGCACCAGCGTGCAGCGCCGCCGTGCACGCGGGCTCAGCCTGTCCGACTCAGGCGAACTCGGTGCGAATCGCCTCGCTGTGCTCGCCCAATGCCGGGACCGGGCGCAGCCGCTGCTCGCTTCCCGCCACGCAGGCGGGCGGCGCCACCATGCTGACCGGTCCGTTCGGCGTGTCCACCTGGACGCGTCTCAGGGCCGGGTGCCCGGAGAGTCCTTCGACGTCGTTCACTTCCCCGAAAGCGATCTGCGACGCGCGCAGGCGTTTCAAGAGCACCTCGCGGTCCATGCTCTGAAAGTGCGCGTCGATGATGTCCTTCAACGCCTGGGCGTTCTGGCAGCGGGACGGATTGTCGCTGAAGCGCGCATCCTCGATGAGCTCGGGCATTTCCAGCACCTCGTTGCACAGGCGCACGTACTCGCGCCGGTTCTGCACGGCGATCATGATGGGAGGCCCATTGCGGGTCGTGTAGGCGCCGTAGGGCTGGATCATCGGGTGACTGAGGCCGGTGCGCGAGAGCTTGGCGCCGGCGTAGTCGTAGCGAAGCAGCGGCACCGCCATCCAGTCCGACATGGCGCCGAACATCGAGAGCGCGATGGCGCTTCCTTCGCCGCTTCGCTCACGGGCGTAGAGCGCTTCGAGAATGGCCGCGCAGGCGTACATGCCCGTGCCGATATCGCAGGCCGACACGCCGATGCGCCCGGGTTGCTCGGGTGAGCCGGTGATCGAGCACAGCCCGCTCTCCGCCTGCACGAGCATGTCGTAGGCCCTCATGTCCGCGTAATCGCCGCAATCGCCGTAGCCGCTGATGTCGCAGGTGATCAGCCGCGGATAGCGCTCTCTCAGTGCTGCGGAGCCAAAGCCCGCGCGCGCCGCCGCTCCCGGAGCGAGGTTTTGAACGAAAACATCCGCTTTCGCAACGATGCGCTCGAGCAGTGCCGCGTCGTCGGCATCCTTGATATCCAGCACCAGGGATTCCTTGCCGCGGTTGAGCCACACGAAGTAGACGCTCTCACCGTTGATGTCGCTGTCGTAGCTGCGGGCGAAATCGCCCCCCTCGCGCTCGACCTTGATGACGCGGGCGCCCGAGTCGGCGAGACGCGAGGTGCAAAAGGGCGCCGCCACCGCCTGCTCGAGGGAGACTACAAGCAATCCGTTGAGAGGCGCGCGGTTCATGACCCGCAACACGCTCCACCGTCGGCCGAGCGCACGAAAGCAGAGACCGTTATCTCGTTGACGAACCAGTTCTCAAATATTTTTTTCCCTGTGATGCCCAGATGCAGGTGATCTGCAAAATGGCTTTCATCGAGTTCGATGTCTTCCCGGTAGTTCAAATAACTCAAGCGAAACTTTTCGATCAGCGACTGAAGATGTAGCCGGTACGTGTCCTCGATCGGACGTTGCAGCTCGAGCAAGGCGGGATGATGGACCTGCTCAAAGAGAACGGGCGTGCAGCCTCGGGAGATCGAAGTCTCGATGATCGTCGCGAGTAATTCCATGTTCCGGGTCATATTTCTGAGAATGACCGGTGTTTTCGCTTCCAATCTGCGCCACTCGCTGTCCAGGTGAGACTCCGGAATTGAAAGAGACTCGAGATAGCGTGTCGCGACGTAGGATACGTTTTCGTCACGTGGCTTTGCAACGCGCGCGGTCACCCAGCGCGATAACCACGGCCAGTGATAATACGAGGCAAGTACTTTCCGGGCGCCCCGCGAGGAGTGACGCTTTCGCTCAAAACTCGCGAGCGCGTCGCTTCGCAGCGGAATACGAACCGGGGCATTCTCCGGGAACTGGAAGCGCAGGGGGCTGATTCCCAAGAAGTCCAAGCAATCTGTCCCTTTGGCTGCGTTGTCCACGAGCACCAGAGACTCCCTCAGGTTCTGCGCAGATGAGGCCAGAGTGTCCAGCACCACGTGACGGCCCAGCCTGCCAGTCAGCGCGGACGACATAGCGGCATTTCCGGACAGAAATGATTCGCGTACCGCCGATGCTCCAATGACGTTGATCTGAGTATGAGAAGTTCCGGCTGTGTCTGCTTGCGATTTACGTGCGAGCAGTGCCGCTAGATAGGTGTGGTCGTCGATGTGTGATATCAGCAGCTGTGATACGGGTACGGCACGCAAGGCGTAGTCAACAACCAAGCCACCAAGCCCAATCAACCCTATTGTCAGAATTCCGACGCAAGTGACGATCGCCGTTGTAATGCGGCGACGCGATACGGATTTCATTGGCGTGGCACGGGCTCCTGTGCGAGTCCCAGTCGGGCGGCGTTTTCTTGAAGATAGTCGGCGATGAACGCATTGAATCGCGCACGGCCAGAAGCGTTTAGGTGGGTGAAGTCATTGAAATCGTCGTCGCGAAACTCGGGAAGGTCGCTTTTTCGCAGGCGCGTGAAACCATAGGTGGTCGATGTGTTGCTCATGAATAGCTCGTACTCGGAGTTCAACCGAGGATCGTAGAAGTGCTTTATCAGGGGATGGGTCGGGCCGTCAACGACGAGCAATAAAACGTTCTGCGCGGTCAAGTATTGCACCATCATGCGAAACGCCTCTTGATACAATTCCTGGTACTGATGTTCACGATAACGTGGACTCTTGCGGTGTGTCTCGATCAGTTGCATGAAATGGCTGTTCGGTTTCCTTCGGTGATATGCGTAGGTTTGAGCAACTTTTGCAGGAGAACCGCGGACCAGGCGGTTTATTGCGTCGTCCACCATCTGTTGATAAGAGTTACGATGACGAAACAGAATAGATGCTCGTCGAAAAATTCCCATCGCAATGATATCGGCCCGATCCGCTAGCTCACTCCAGCCATGAATCGAGCGGATAAGCGGTAGTATGTTGGGGTCGAAGTACAAATCGAAGGTCTGATAAGCATAGGGACGGAACAAGCTGCCTATGAATGGCATATAGACGACGAGCTTGGGTTTCATATCGACGACCCGCGGGGTCAGCATGTACATCTCAATGGGATTGCCATTGCCGGAAAATCCCAGATTGATGAAATGACCGCGATCTCGAAATCGCCGGTTGAGATAATCGACATCAAAATCCTCCCGCGTCTGGCTGCTGCCCATCAGCACGATCCTGTTGGTCGATGCATCTTTGGGAGACAGTCGCATGTTTGCCTCGACCCGCAGAGCATCGTCACGCGATGGGACGGAAACTCGGTAAAGCTCTCTCCAAACGGAATCGCTGAATGTAATTCCGAGATGCGCCAGGACGATCAGGCTTGCGGCCAAGCCGTAAGCCTTGAGCATGGACTTAGAATTGAAAGTAGATGAATTCATTTCCGCCGGTTACTCCGAAGGCGATCATAAGAAGGATCAATGCAGCGTAGATCAGGCCCTGAGGAACCCAGTGCGTCTGGCTGAGCCAGTCCGGATTCTTGCGGCGGTACTCCAGGTACTGGAGCAGAAGGAGTGGGCCCGCGAATCGAACGAGGTCGATGAGCAATATCCATAAAGTTGGAGAAAAATCGAATTTCCAAACGATCCTGTGCAGGATATGGAATGCGCCGTCGATGGACTGTGCTCGGAAGAAAACCCAGGTTACGCACACGAGGTGAAAGAAAATCACCATCTTTATGACAGCCGGTATTCGGCTCGCGTCGAAACGTGTCTTGCTGAGCCCGTGCTCGCCAATCAGCAGCAGCGCATGAATGAATCCCCAGGCGACGAAAGTCCAGGAAGCGCCATGCCACAGGCCACCGAGCAGCATGGTGATCATGAGATTTCGAAGAGTGAGAATTCTTTTTATATGGCTGCCTCCCAAGGGTATGTAAAGATAGTCGCGTAACCAGCTCGACAGGCTGATGTGCCATCGTCGCCAGAACTCACGGGGTCCGGTAGAAAAATAGGGTGCATGGAAGTTGACCATCAGATCGACACCCATGCACTTGGCGAGTCCCCGGGCGATACTGGAGTAACCGGCGAAGTCTCCGAGTATCTGGAATGCGAAAGCGTAGGTGGCGACGAGATAGTAACTGCCAGGCAGTCCCTGTTTGCCGTAGATGGCGTCGACGGTAACTGCAAGGTTGTCAGCCACATAGACCTTGTAGAAGAGGCCCACGACGATCAGAGTCACGCCCTCCAGAGCCTGGTGTGGCGTGGCGTTCTTGAGAACGGTCAGCTGGGGGAGAAGATGGTGCGCCCGCTCGATTGGACCGGCAACCAGCTGCGGAAAAAACGCTACGAAGTTTGCAAAATCCAAGATCGAATTCGTCGGTTGCGATATCCTTCGATAGACGTCGATCGTGTAAGACATCGTCTGAAACGTGTAGAAGGATATGCCCACCGGAAGGACGACATCGATAACAAACGGGTTTGCGGAGATTCCAACGATGTTGAGCAATGCGATGGTATTTTCGGCGAAGAAATTGAAATACTTGAAAAACCCGAGGATACCGAGATTCACTGAGATGCTGAGCACCACGAGTCTGCGTCGGCGTGCTTGTTTGTCGCTCACCGCGATCTGCTTGGCGCAAATGAAATCGACCGCGGTCGACAGGGCAATCAGCGACAGGAAACGCCAATCCCACATGCCGTAGAAGGTATAGCTGGCGACGAGGAGCAAGGGCTTGCGCCAAGATCTTGGCGCCGCATAGAAAAGAACCAGGACGATTGCGAAGAATGCCCAAAAGGTCAGGGTATTAAAGAGCATGCGGTGCTAACAGGCGGCGTTGGGATGTGGATGAAGATGGGCTGAAGTTCGTCGTCTCGAGCGATGAGTAGGAAAAACAGGCTCGATGCGTGTGTGTGATAATCCCGGAAAGCTGCGCTGCCTGAGACTCTAGGGCGCATTTGAGAAGCAGATCGAAATGCTGCCGCTTCCCGGTGCTGGATCGATTCTTCGGCTATGCTCCGCTACAGCCCCAACCCGCAATTATAGTTCCGATTACGCATCCCGCTGTGACTGCGGGCGCAATTCGCCGGTCGCACCCCGCCGAGCGGTGGCGCGTGAGAGAGGTCTGAGCTTCCCCGTTCGGGCTGATCAGGTCAGCGGCGTCGGGCAGGGTCTGCCGGCGAAGAAGGCGTCGAAATTGTCCAGACAGCAGTAACCCATGGCGTCGCGGGTCTCGNNCGGCTCGCCGTCGAAGACGTCGAGACCGGCCGCCGCGACCTTACCGGATTTCAACGCCGCGATGAGGGCTTCGTCGTCCACCATATTGCCGCGTGCCGTGTTTGCCACGATAGCGCCGTCGGGCAGCAGCGCGATACGCTCGGCATTGAGAAACTTGATGGTCTCCGGCGAAGACGGCGCGTTGATCGAAAAGAAATCGCTGACTTTCATCAGCGATTCCGGCGTCTCGTGGTAGGTCGCGCCGTGCTCGAGATCCGGCTCGAGCCGCGAGCGGTTGTGGTAGTGGATCTGCATTTCGAAGCCACGCGCACGCTGGGCGACGGCTCGGCCGATGCGCCCCATGCCGAAGATCCCCAACCTTTTGCCACTCACGTGGGTGCCGAGCATCATGGTCGTGTGCCAACCCTTCCATTCGTCGTTGCGCACGAGTCGGTCACCCTCGGCGCCGCGCCTCGCGGCGGCCAGCAGGCACAGTATGGCGATATCCGCGGTGGCGTCGTTGAGCACCTCCGGCGTGTTGGTCACTTTCAAGCCGCGCTTTACGGCGGCGTCGATGTCGATGTGCTCGTAGCCGACCGAAAAGGT
>JAABYT010000025.1:40599-41279 GCA_011775625.1 Gammaproteobacteria bacterium
CTCCTCGGTTGTTGTCACGCCGTCGGGTCGTCGCCCACGCGCACGATCAGCTTGCCGAAATTGCGTCCTTCGAAAAAGCCCCGAAATGCAGCGGCTGCGTTCTCGAGACCGTCCACGAAGTCCTCGCGATACTTGACCCGGCCGTCGCGGATCCATGCCGACATGTCCTCGTGGAAGGCGGTCCAGCGATGCTGGTGGTCGAAGATGATGAATCCCTGGATGGTCAATCTCTTGACGAGGATTGCGCGCATGACCTGCGGCAGCGAGTCGGGGCCGGGCGGAGGCGCCGTCTGGTTGTACTGCGAGATCATCCCGCACACGGGCACGCGGGCGCCTGCGTTGAGCTGCTCGAAGGCGGCCGTGAAAACGCGACCGCCGACGTTGTCGAAGAATATGTCGATGCCGTCCGGGCACGCCCGCGCGAGCCGCTGCGACAGATCGTCTTCGTAGTGACTCACGCAGGCATCGAAGCCGAGCTCCTCGACCGCGTAACGGCATTTCTCAGGCGCGCCGGCGATGCCGACCACGCGGCAACCCTTGATGCGTGCTATCTGCCCGACCGCCGACCCGACCGCTCCGCACGCCGAGGAAACCACCAGCGTATCGCCCGCCTGCGGCCGTCCGATGTCGAGCAGCCCGACGTAGGCGGTGTGCCCGGGCATGCCGAGCACGCCGAGCGC
>JAABYT010000025.1:41357-49913 GCA_011775625.1 Gammaproteobacteria bacterium
ACGGCACGTAGGACCGGACCGCATTCATGCGCCCGCGCATGTAGGGGTCGAGAGACAGATAAACGGTCCTCAGCAGCAGCTGCCCCTCGCCCGCCACCGGCACGTCATCTTCGACGAGCGCTAAGTCGCTGTCGCTGGGCATGCCCACGGGACGCGCCGTGAGGGTGATGCGGCGACGCTTCGGGCGAGTCACGCGGCCCGCCTTCGAGGCGCGTCGAAGCCCGAGTCGCTTCGCGCGCGCAGGTCGTGCAGCCGGTGCCGCTCGGGGCTCATGATCGGGTTGTGTTAGGGTGTGAGAGGCCGTCGTGTCAGCGTCGCATTGTGCGGCGTCGGCAGGAGTCATCGCAACATTCGCCTCGGGGAGCGTCATGAAGATCGCCGCCGTCGAAGCCATCCCGCTCGAGATTCCCTTCCAGCACGGCGGCAAGCCCTTCGGCTGGGGCGCCGAGGCCTGGACACGGCTGAGCATCCTGCTGGTGCGGGTCACGACCGACGCAGGCATCACCGGCTACGGAGAGGCATTCAGCTATGGCT
This sequence comes from Gammaproteobacteria bacterium, assembly GCA_011775625.1. Taxonomy (GTDB): domain Bacteria; phylum Pseudomonadota; class Gammaproteobacteria; order HK1; family HK1; genus JAABYT01. The sequence goes on from JAABYT010000025.1 coordinate 41,892, forward strand.
GCCGGCGCGCGGTGCAGGCGGTGGTCGAGGACATGATTGCGCCGCTCGCGGTCGGCGCGCAGGCCGGCGACATCATCGCGCTGAATCGGAGCCTGCAGCAGAAGCTGCACCTTCAAGGCCGCCACGGATTGACTATCTTCGCGCTTTCGGGGCTGGACATCGCGCTCTGGGATATCGCCGGCAAGGCAGCCGGCCTGCCGGTGCACCGCCTGCTCGGCGCCGTCGGTGGGAAATCGATCCCCGGTTATGCCAGCTTGTTTCGCTACAGCGACCCGGAGCTGGTCGCCGAACGCTGTCACGCTGCCGTCGCTCAAGGTTACCGCTGGATCAAGCTGCACGAAATCCACCTGCCCGAGGTGGCGGCCGCGCGCGGCGCGCTCGGCGAGGACGTGCCCATCATGGTGGACACCAACTGCCCGTGGACGCCGGCCGAGGCGCGGCGTCAGGCGCTCGCACTCGAGCCCTACGGTATTCACTGGCTGGAGGAGCCGATATTTCCGCCCGAGGACTTCGCGTCGCTGGCGCGCCTGCAGTCCGAGACCGGTATTGCCCTGGCGGCCGGGGAGAATGCCTGCACGGCGTTCGATTTCCACAAGATGCTCGCGGCCGGCGCCGTCACCTATGCCCAGCCTAGCGTGACCAAGGTGGGTGGCATCAGCGAGTTCGTGCAGGTGGCGGCGCTCGCCAGGGCCCACGGGGTCGAAGTGATGCCCCATTCGCCGTATTTCGGCCCGGGCTTCGCCGCATCCCTGCAGCTGGCCGCGGCGCTGCCCGAAGGCGCGCTTTTCGAGCGACTGTACGTGGACCTCGAGGCGAGTCTCTACGGCGATCTGGTCGACGCCGCCGGCGGCGAGTTCCGCGTCCCGGAGGGCCCCGGGCTCGGCGCCGATCCGGACGCGGATGTGATCGCGGCCTATCGGGTGAGCGATGCGTGAGCACGCGGGCGCATCCGGCGCGCCCGGCGGTGGCCTTCCGGGCGCGGATTTTGCATCGCACCATGAGCCCATCGTCGGCGCTGCGGGCGGTAATTGCAGAGCGCGAGGGGCAAGGCTATGATGCGCCAAATTCTTGATTACGCTGGTGCCGCCGGCGTTTGCGCGGCGCATTAAACGATAACGACACCAGCAGGTAACTGACGAGAGCTTCTCGGGCACCCGGCGTTTTGCCTTCCTGCCCTCCCGGGGGTCGGTGATGGCGAGGCGAGAATAACCATGAACGGATCCAGGGATGGGTGCCTCGCGCGTAACACGAGCTCGCACAAGAATTAGAATTCGGCAACGAGCGAGACGTTGTGCGGGACCACAGCGATCTGACTTCGTGCCGGAAGAAATGCCGGGGGCGTTCCCCGGTCGACGTTCAGTAGACGGAGGGTAGGAGTATGAGTTTTCGCAAGACCCTTAGAGCGCTCGCGCTGGGCGGCACCGCCCTGGCTGTGGCGCTGACGGCCTCCAATGCCTATGCGCAGGGCCGCGTGAAGTGGAAGATGCAGAGCGCGTTTGGTAGCACGCTTCCGCATCTGGGGACATCGGGACCGCGTTTCACCAAAGATGTCGAGCGTCTTTCCGACGGCAAGTTCCAGATCAAGTTCTACGAGCCCGGTGCGCTGGTGCCTGCGCTCGAGTGCTTCGACGCGGCCTCCAAGGGCTCGGTCGAGGCCTGCTGGACCACGCCCGGCTACCACACCGGCAAGCTCGGCACGGGCGTCGCGTTCTTCACCGCCGTGCCGTTCGGTCCGCAGATAGGCGAGTTCCTGGCCTGGAAGTGGCACGGGGGCGGTAATGCCATCCGCGACAAGAAATATGCCGAGTTCGGCCTCATGGCCTTCGACATGTTCTGCATCGGTCCGGAGACCTCCGGCTGGTTCAAGCAGCCGGTCGGCAGCCTGGACGAGTTGAAGGGCATGAAGATGCGCTTCTTCGGGCTGGGCGCCCGGGTGATGCAGAAGATGGGCGTGTCGACGCAGCTGCTGGCCGGTGCCGACATCTATCCCGCGCTCGAGAAGGGCGTCATCGATGCCACCGAGTTCTCGATGCCCGACATCGACCAGAATCTCGGCTTCTACAAGATCGCCAAGAACAACTACTACCCCGGCTGGCACCAGCAGGTTTCGTGCAGCGAGCTGCTCTTGAATCGCGACGCGTTCAACAAGCTGTCCGACCAGTACAAGGCGATGGTCGAGGTGGCGACCCAGGCCCAGGTCATCGTGACCTACGCCGACACCGAGGCGAAGAACCCCGCGGCCATGAACAACATGCTGTCGCAGTACGGGGTGACCAACCGCCGTTGGGACGACGCGACGCTGGCGCAGTTCGAGGCCGCCTGGCGGGAGGTCGTGAAAGAGGAGTCCGCCAAGGATCCGTTCTTCAAGGAGATTGCGGACAGCTACTTCTCTTTCCGGGATGTGTATCGCGGCTGGGGTGAAGCGCAGTCTCTCAAGGGGACCTACCTCAAGTAGCCGCGGCTCGCTGGCATCAGCGCCAGTGATGTCTGTGTGACGACGCCGGAGCCCGCGGACGCGGGCTCCGGTCCTCTGTCGGGGGCTGCCGAGTTCGGCGGATGAGCGCAATGGAGCAACTACTCAAGCTGGGAAGCCGCAACGGTAAACTCATCATTCTGATCGCCGTGCTGGTGGTCATCGGGTTCGCCTTCGCTCGCCTTTCGAGCCTCAATCCCGAGCAGCAGGAAGAGCTGCTCTGGTTCGCTCAGGACTACCTGCCGATCTTCATGTTCATCACCCTGGCGGTGCTGCTGTTCTCGGGGTTTCCCGTCGCGTTCATTCTCGGCGGTCTCGCCCTGCTCTACGGCCTCATCGGCTACTTCATGGGCGTTTTCTCGCTCATCGAATTCTTCAACTTCCTGCCGCGTATCTGGGGGCAGGCGGCGGAGAACCTGGTGCTGGTCGCCGTGCCTGCCTTCGTCTTCATGGGCGTGATGATGGAGCGCAGCGGCGTCGCCAACGACCTGCTCTACTGCGTCCAGGTGCTGCTGAAGCGCGTGCCCGGGGCGCTCGCTCTGGCAGTGACCATCATGGGCACGATCCTGGCCGCCATGACCGGCATCATCGGCGCCTCGGTGACCATGATGACGGCGCTGGCCCTGCCGACCATGATGAGGCAGGGCTACAGTCACGCGCTCGCCTGCGGGACCATCGCCGCGTCCGGCACCCTCGGTATTCTCATTCCGCCTAGCATCATGCTCATCATCATGGCGGATCTCCTGACGGTGTCGGTGGGCGACGTGTTCATGGCCGCCATCGTGCCGGGGCTCGCCCTGGCTGCGCTTTATCTGCTTTTCGTCGGGCTGTTCACCTGGCTGAAGCCGTCGGTGGCTCCACCGTTGCCCGGGCATCTTCTCAACGTGCCGCGGCCCGAGTTGATACGGCCTTTGAACTGGGACAAGGATTTGTTGATCGCCGGTGCCGCGACCCTCGGCATGGCGATCGTGTACTGGCTCGTTCTCGAGCAGGTGATCAGCATCGGTGTCGGCACGTTCAATCTCTCGCCAGGGCATGCCCTGGCGCTTGCGGTCGTACTCGCCGTGGTGACAATTTTCCGGTTCGCAGGTCCGTTACTGCGTAGAGCCTTCCTGCCACCGGTGATCCTCATCACCATGATCAAGGGTTCGATCCTGTTCGGCTGGGCGACGCCGAGCGAAGCGGGTGCGGTGGGTGCCTTCGGCGCCATCGTGCTCGCCCTGATGGCCGGGCGGCTCAACGGGCCGGTGCTGCAGGGCGTGTGCCACACCTCGGCGCGCACGGTGGCCATGATCTTCTTCATCATCATCAGCGCTACCTGCTTTGCCTACGTTTACCGCTCACTGGGAGGCGACGACATCGTCGAGCACCTGATCAACGAGGCGGGTCTGGGATCCTGGGGTCTGCTGATCCTGCTCATGGTCATCACGTTCCTTCTCGGATTCTTTCTCGACTGGATCGAGATCACGCTCATCGTGCTGCCGGTCTTCGCGCCGCTGGTGGCGGGCCTGGATTTCGGTGACCACGTCATGGCGAGCGAGATCAAGCTCTGGTTCATCATCCTGATGGCGGTCAATCTGCAGACCTCGTTTCTGACCCCGCCTTTCGGCTTCGCGCTGTTTTATCTCAAGGGCATTGCACCGAAAGAGATCAAGATCACCAGCATCTACAAAGGCATCATCCCGTTCGTGATCCTGCAGCTCGTCGGCTTGATCATGATCATGTGGCAGCCAGAGATCGCCCTCTGGTTGGCGCGCACCAGCCCGTAGGAGAATGGAGCCATGAGCGAAGCCGCCACCAGCACCAGCGAGGCTCGGGCCGAGAGCGGGAAGGCCGCGCATTACGACGCCATCAGCCCGGACATGCCCGCGGTGCTTCGCTTCAGCGAGGCGTTACGCAAGCTGGTGGACAGGGTCGGCCGGTTCGGTTCCTGGATGTTTCTGCCGCTGGTGCTGATCACGGTATTCGACGTGGTCCTGCGCAAGATCGGCGTTCAGTATTTTCTCACCACCCACCTGGGCCGGATCTTCGACTCGACCGTGCTGCAGGAGCTCGAGTGGCATTTTCACACGGGACTGTTCGCGCTGGTGCTGGGCTACGGCTATATCTGGAACACCCACGTGCGCGTCGATCTCATACGCGAGCATCTCGATTTCCGCAAGAAAGCCTGGATGGAGTTCCTGGGCCTGACCATCTTTCTGATCCCCTACTGCTCCATCGTCATCTGGTTCGCCAGCATATACGCTTATGACTCCTGGGCGATGAACGAGATCTCGGCTTCCACCGTCGGTCTCACCCACCGCTGGATTATCAAGAGCGTTCTCGTATTCGGGCTGGTGATGGCGGTGGTGGCGGGCGTCGCGGTCTGGCTGCAGGTCGTCATCGTGCTCTGGGGACCGCAGAACATACGCTTTCCGCTGATGACTCTGGAGTGGCCCGAGGAGGCCGGGACCCGACTCGAAGGCAAGACGCGGCTCGAGCTCGACGAGATGGAGGACGAGCTCGAACGGCGCGAGCGCGAGCGCCGCGAGGCCGAGGAAAAGCAAGCCGGCGCCGGCGCGCAGACACCGCCGGGCTCTTCGCAATAATCGTAAGGGGCCGTCCGGCCCCTTTTCTGTTCGGCGAGCCGGACGATGGATTGGGAAAAGCACTTCAAGAAATACGTCTGGGACGACGATAAGACCCCGTATTTCACTCCCGTTACCAGCCTGAACCGCCGGCAGGCCAGCAACGAGATCTACGTCTACGCGCTATTCATGGGCACGCTCTTCTGCGTGGTCGCATTGCTTGCCAACACCGGCGCGCTTCCCCACGGCCGCAGCTTCGGCGTCGCGCTCTACGCTTTCAGTATGGTCTGCGCCGCCGTCATCCTCGGCTGTACCAAGCACTGCCTCGCCGCCTGGTACTGCGCCCTGGCGCCCATCGCCGTGCTCGTCTATTTCTACGTGTTCGGTTTCCACCCGAACTGGGGCGCCGTCGACCACGTCGTCATCTTTCTCTTCGTCATGCTCTGGCTGCGCTACTCGTGGCGGGTGATTGGAATCGGAAAAAGATTCGAGGAGATGCCCGAGGCAGGGAACGGAAAGCAGTCCAATGACCGCTGAGGAAACCTCCCGAGGGCGCGGCAAATTCCACGCCCTGATGACACGTCTGTATCATTGGCACCTGGCGGCGTACTGTGTGCTGATGGGCGCGCTGCTGGTGGTGAATATATTCGTCGGCGGCGGGTGGTGGTCGTTCTGGCCCATGTGCGTCTGGGGTCTGCTGCTCGCGTTTCATTTCTTCTACTACAAGGCTGTGACCGTCGACGATCGTTGGGTGCAGGAGCGTACCGAGGATCTGAGCCTGCGCAGCTACGACCTCGGTCACATCCGTGATATCAAGGACCGCGTCGAAAGCGAAGACCCGAGCGTACGCCCCCCCAGCGAGCGGAACGTTTGACGCCCTTTGGTTGATCGCGCCGTGAGCCGGGCGGACATTCCCATTGTGGATGCCCACTTTCATCTCTGGGATCTGGCGCGAAACTATCATCCCTGGCTGTGCGACGAGCCCCTGATACCGTTTCGTTATGGGGACTATCGCGCCATCCGCCGCAGCTACCTTCCCGAAGACTACCTGCGCGACGCGGCGTCTTTCGAGGTGATTGCCTGCGTTTACGTGGAGACCGAATGGGACCCCGCCGATCCCATCGGCGAAACGCGCTGGGTCAGCGGTGTTGCCGATCGACATGGCTGGCCGAACGCCGTCGTCGCCCAGGCGTGGCTCGATCGAGACGACGTGGACGAGGTGCTCGCTCGACAGGCATCGTTCTCCCGCGTGCGCAGCGTGCGCCACAAGCCGCGCGTGGCGGCGAGCCCGCAGGCCGTGCGGCGCGGTGCCAGGAGCTCCATGAGCGATGACCAATGGCGACGCGGTTTCGCGCGGCTCGAGGAATACGGTCTCGATTTCGATTTGCAGACGCCTTACTGGCACCTGGACGAGGCCTACGCGCTCGCCAGTGACTTCCCGAACACCCGCATCATTCTCGACCACGCCGGCCTGCCCGCGGACCGATCCGAGAGCGGTCTCGCCGAGTGGCGCCAGTCCATGGGCCGGCTGGCGCGCGCGCCGAACGTCGTGGTGAAGATCTCCGGTATCGGCCAGCCGGGCGTCGAATGGTCGGTGGAGGGCAACCGCGCAATCGTGCTGGACACCATCGATATCTTCGGTGTCGAGCGCTGCATGTTTGCCAGCAACTTTCCTGTTGACAGCCTGGTGGCGGATTTCGCGACGATTATCGGTGGCTTCATGCGCATCGTCGCGCACCTGCCGGCGGCCGACCAGCGCAAGCTCTTCTGCGAGAACGCCCGGCGAATCTATCGTATCGGTTGAGATTCGCGCCNNGTTGCGGCCCTGCTGGCGCACGACGCTCAGCGGCGCCGCCTCCCGGCGACATGGTGCTGGCCGGCGCTGCGCATGCCGTGATGACGGCTTGCCCGCCGGTCGAGCCGGGCATGGGCGCGGTTGCCCTTCCTGTCCAGGCGCGCATCGATACGATCGCCCTTGCGGTCGAGGCGCGCATCGATGCGATCGCCTTTCCTGTCCAGGCGCGCATCGATGCGATTACCCTTGCGGTCGAGGCGTGCATCGAGGCGATCGCCCTTGCGCGCGAGCCTGTCGGCGAGCGTATCTCGGCCCGCTTCGCGTGCACGTGCGGCGCGCGCGTCGAAGCCGTCCTCGATGCGGTCACCGCGCGCGTCCAGGTGGCGATCGATGCGATCGCCCCGGCGATCGAGCCGCGCGTCGATGCGATCGCCCTTTCTGTCGAGACGAGCGTCGATGCGATCGCCCTTTCGATGCAAGCGGTGCTGCAGCGGATCCTGTGAATCGGCTGACGTCGCGCCGTCCGCCGCCCCGGCGGTGATGGGGACGGCTGCGGCGATGACGCAGGCGAGCGACGCGCTGAGTAGAGGTCGGTTGTTCATGGTCGTCTCCAGGTGGGTTCGAGTGATGGGCCTGTACTCCTGGAAACGCGCTCGCGTGAAGTTGGTTGACAGCCCACCAGGGCCGCCGCCAGTATCCGCACTCGACCGGAACGGGATTCCCTCTGAGCAGCAGAGCCACCCCGGGTTGCCGTCGGCGGCTGACATGAGCCGCCCAGCAGCGAGCGCCGAGCATTGCGATGACCAACAGCCGACGCCACCCCACCGCCATCATCGCGAGTGGTGCCGCGCTCGCCGACGACGTCCAGGTCGGTCCCTACGCCGTCGTCGAGGAACGGGTGAGCATCGGTCCCGGCAGCGTCATCGGCCCCCACGCCGTCATCCACAGCCATGCGCACATCGGCGCGCGCAACCGCATCCACGCGCATGCCGTCATTGCCGACACGCCCCAGGACTATGCCTTCAAGGGCGAAGAGACCCGCGTCGAGATCGGAGACGACAACATCATCCGCGAGGGCGTGACCATCCACCGCTCGACCCAGCCGGATGTGCCCACCCGCGTCGGCAGCGGCTGCTTTCTGATGGCCTACTCCCATGTGGCCCACGGCTGCCAGGTGGGCGACGGCG
>JAABYT010000025.1:50015-51182 GCA_011775625.1 Gammaproteobacteria bacterium
GACCTCAGCGAAGCCACGCCGGAGATCGCGCTACTGGAGAAATGGCTGGCCGCCGAGTCGAAGCGCGGTCTGGCGGGATTTGTCCGCAGCTAGTGGCTGGCGGTCCAGGTCTGCACCTGGGCGATGATGTCGATAGCCGTCTCCAGGGCCTGCCTGCCGTCCTCGCCGCTCACCAGCGCAGGGGTGCCGTCGCGGATCGCCTGGAGAAACGATTCGATCTCCAGGCGCAGCGCATCCCCATCGTCGCATTCCAGCTGCTCGATGGCGATCGGCAGCTTGAGTGCACCGATGGTGCTCTCGCCCTTGCGGTAGACCGCCACCGCCTTCTGGTGCAGGTCGGCGGAGAAGTAGCACGAGTGCTGAAAGATTCGGATCTTTCTCTCCACCTTGAGACTCGTGCGGCTGGCCGTGACGTTGGCGATGCATCCGCTCTCGAAGCGGATGCGCGCATTGGCGACATCCGGCTTATCCGTGATCACCGCAGCTCCCACCGCTTCGAGTCGTTCGATGGGTGAGCCGGCGATGTACTGGACGAGGTCGATGTCGTGAATCATGAGGTCGAGAACCACGTCGACGTCGGTGCCGCGCTCCTGATAGGGCGCAATGCGCACGGACTCGACGAAGCGAGGGTTGTCCAGCAGCGGCTTGAGGGCGCGCACCGCCGGATTGAACCGCTCCAGATGACCGACCTGAAGCACCGTGCCGCGCCTGCTGGCCGTGTCGATGAGTCGCGTGGCCTGCTCGACCGTCTCGGTGATGGGCTTTTCCACCAGCACGTGGGTACCGCTGTCGAGAAACGCCTCGGCGATCTCGAAATGCGCCGGTGTCGGTACGACGACGCTGACCGCGTCCACTGCGCCGATGAGCTTGCGGTAGTCGCCGACAGCGTCGACGCCGAGATCGCTGGCGAGGCTCTCGCGCGCTCCCTCGTCGACGTCGACGACCGCGACGAGCTCGGATCCGGGAATCTCCGCGAGCTTCTGAGCATGGAACTTCCCCAGGTAGCCGACGCCGATGACGGCGGTTCTCAGTCTATCGGTCGGCTGCTCGTGCATTGGTTTTCCCCGGAGATGACCTGGATCGCAAGGCAGGCCGATTATAGCCGCAACCGTCCGGCGTCCGCCTCGGCAGCCAGGATACGCCGCCGACGGCTCATGACAGCGCCGA
>JAABYT010000025.1:51204-56722 GCA_011775625.1 Gammaproteobacteria bacterium
GTCGCAGCGAGGCTCTTGAACCATGGTCAAGCAGAAGACCGTCATCGAAGCCGTAGTCGTTTCCGGTATCGGCGTGCACAGCGGCGATCCGGCGAGCGTGTGCATCAAGCCTGCGCCGGCCGACAGTGGTATTCGTTTCGTGCGCACCGATTTGCCGGGTATGCCGGAGGTCGTGACGCGCCCCGAGGCGGTGCACTCCACCGCGCAGGCGACGGTGCTCGGCGGTGACGGGTTCACCATCGCCACCACCGAGCATTGCCTGGCCGCGCTTGCCGGGTTCGAGATCGACAATGCCGTCGTCGAGGTGGACGGCGGCGAGCTGCCCATCGGTGATGGCAGCGCGCAGCCCTGGATCGATGCGTTGCAAAAGGCAGGCAGCGCGGAGCAGGACGCGCCACGGGAATTCATCGTCATAACCGAGCGCATCGTCTACGGTGATGACGAGACCTTCGCCGAGCTGACCCCCCACGACGGCCTGCGTATCTCGTGCAGCATTGCATTCAGCCACCGCCGTATCGGCGATCAGTCGCTGACGCTTGACGTCAACCCGCAGAGCTTCCGGCGCGAAATCGGGCCGGCGCGCACCTTCGGATTCCTCAAAGACCGGGAGCGCGCCAAGGCGATGGGAATCGGGCTCGGCGCGTCCCTCGACAACACCGTGGTGCTCGACGACGCGGGCATCTTGAATGTCGGCGGCCTGCGTTTCCCCGACGAGTTCGTGCGCCACAAGATGCTCGATGCGTTGGGAGATCTGGCGGTGCTCGGCAAGCCGCTGCGCGGCCACCTGCAGGCGCGGCGATCGGGTCACGAGCTGATGCAGGGGCTCGTCAGGAAGATTGCAGCGAGCCCCGGGAGCTTCCGCCGCGAGACTTTCGAGGAGTTGCCCGGGGACGGGCGCCGGCAGCAGGCCTAGGCGGATTTCCTGGCGAGCCCGGCGCGCTGCTCGAGAACCTTGGTCAGCGCCTTCTTCAGCACGTCGAAGACCACGCCGCTGCCGGATTTGGCGGTGATTGCGAGCGCTTCCTGCCACACGCCATCGTCACGGATGGCCTCGACGAATTCGTGGCCGGCCCAGGTCAGGGTCCCCGCCGACCAGCGGAAAACGCCGATGGCCGATCGGTCCTGGCCGTGCAGCAGCCCGGCGTCGTCGAGCAGCGCGATGTGGTAGGAAATTTCCGTTTCATTGTGGCCGTCGAACTTCGGATCGATGAGGTCATTGGGATCCTCGGTCTTCTCGGCCGCGAGCATCACCTTCCTGATCAGCTCAATGTCTCTTTTCACGCGAAGGCCTCCGCCAGGGCGAACCCGGCTGTCGATCATGCCCCACTAAGCATAGTCAGCGCTGCGTCCCGGGTCACATCCCGAGGGGTCGAGCGCGGGGCTCTTCCGGCGCCGCCGCCGCTGTAAGACAATCCACTGGTCCGGCGTGCATGGAAATGAGGAGCCCGATCGATGCATAACAAGCTGCGCAGTCTCTGGAACGANNCAGCACGGCATCACTGACTATTCCAGCGCTGTTCCCATGCTTCAGGCCATCTCGGCCAGCGATGCGACGCCCATGGCGCGGGTGCCGTGGCTGGAGCCGGGCATCATCATGAAGCTGCTCGACGCCGGCGCGCTCGGCATCGTCTGCCCGATGATCAACACGCCGGCGGATGCCGAGCGCTTCGTGCGCTACTGCCGTTACGCGCCGGAGGGTGAACGCAGCTTCGGGCCGGTGCGCGCCGGGCTCGTGCACGGGCCCGCCTACGCCCGCCAGGCCAACGAGAGCATCGTCACCCTGGCGATGATCGAGACCGGCCAGGGTTTGGCGAATGTGGCCGAGATCGTGCGCACCCCGGGGCTTACCGGGGTCTACATCGGACCGAGCGACCTGGGCCTGTCGCTGGGATACGAGGCCAAGCTGGACCAGACCGAGCCGGTGGTGGTCGACGCCATCAAACGCATTCTCGAGGCCGCCAGGGATGCCGGCATCAGGGCGGGCATTCACTGCCTCGCTCCCGCCTATGCGCGCGAGATGCTCGGGCTCGGCTTCGATCTGGTCACCCTGGGCACGGACATTCGCTTGTTCACGGCCGCCTATGCCGATGCCATGCGGGCGCTGCGCGCCTGACGCCGGCGCCGCCGGCCGGGCTTCGCCACGCCCGGCGCGCTAGCCGAGCCGGACCTTGTCGAGGCCGGCGGATTCGCACAGGGCATCCAGCAACGCCGAGAAATCCTTGCCGCCCCAGCCGCGCGCGCGGGCCATGCTCAGGCTCTCCCGGGCCGCGGCGCCGATGGTCATGGGCACACGGCCGGCGTTGGCCGCGCTCATCACCAGCGAAAGATCCTTGTGCGCCAGGTCGATCTGAAAGCCCGGCTCGGTGTCGCCGGCGAGCACCTTGCTGGCGTAGTTGACCTTGAGCTGCCCGTTGGTTGCGGTGGTGCCGTGGATGACGTTCAGGGTTTTCTCGACATCGAGGCCGAAGCGCTGGGTGAGGGCGAGGGCCTCGGCGTTCATCTGACAGGAGGTGATGGCCAGATAGTTGTTCACCAGCTTGGTGCGGATGCCGCTGCCGGGCGGGCCGCAGTGGTGGATGTCGGTGCCCATGGCGTCGAGCATCGGCCGCACCTGGTCGAAGTCCGCGTCGTCGGCGCCGACCATGAACAGGCACTCGCCGCGATCGGCGTGGCTCGCGAGGCGTCCGATGGGGGCGTCGACGAAGCGCATGCCGGCGTCAGCCAGCGCCGCCGCCATTCGATCGGTGCTGGCCGGGTCCACGGTGCTCATGTCCATGACCAGCGTGCCGGATTCGGCAGCGGACACGATGCCGCCCCCGCCGAGCAGCACATCTTCCACCTCCACGTGGCTCGGAAGCACGGTGATCACGGTTCGGCACTCGCCAGCCAGCTCGGCAACGCTGCCGGCGGCGACCGCGCCGAGCTCCACGAGGGCCTGCACCGGTGCCTCGGCGATGTCGTACACCATCAGCGAAAAACCCTTGCGCTGCATGTTGCCCGCCATCGGGCGTCCCATGCGCCCGAGTCCGATGAAACCGATCTTGTCCATAGTCTGACTCCCCCCGCGCCTCGAGAGCTCCTTCGGTCGCGATGCTGCAACGCACATATGATAACGTGTCGCCGCGGGGAGCGGGGTACCCGCCCCGGCGGCTCGAAACCTGGAGGGTAACAATGAGAAGACTCATGCTCGGCATGCTCGTCGGTGTCATGTTGGTGGCGGCTCCGGTATCCGCCCAGGAAGCCAAACGCTCGATTACGAAAATAGCCGGCGATCTGTATCGCTTTCAGAACAACTTTCACTACTCCGTATTCCTCGTGACGCGCGATGGGATCATCGTCACCGATCCGATCGATGCGGACGCGGCTCGCTGGCTGAAGGACGAGCTGAAGGCGCGCTTCGGCGTTCCCGTGCGCTATCTCGTCTACAGTCACGATCACCGCGATCACAGCGCGGGCGGTGAAGTGTTCGCTACGGAGGCGACCGTCGTTGCTCACGAGAATGCGCGCGCCACCATCATCGGCGAGCAACGCCCGACGGCGGTTCCCGATATCACCTTCACCGATCGCATGACACTCAGGCTGGGTGGAAAGGCGGTGGAGCTTGTCTACCTGGGCAGGTCGCATTCGGACAATATGATCGTCATGCACTTTCCCGAGGAGCGCGCGGTTTTCGCCGTCGATTTCATTTCGGTCAAGCGTCTGCCGTACATGAACCTGAACGACGCCTACTTTCCGGACTGGATCGAGGCGGTGAACAAGGTCGAGGCGATGGACTTCGACATCCTCGTGCCGGGCCATGGACCTCTGGGCACCAGGGCCGATGTCACCGAGCACCGCCAGTACCTTCAGGCCCTCTACGATGCGGTGCTCGATGCCTCGAGAAAAGGTCGGTCGCTGGAGGAAATGAAAAAAAGCATCACGCTCGACGCATTCAGCCATCTCGGCATGTACGACAAGTGGCGTGAGCTCAATATCGAGGGTATGTACCGTCAGGTGAGCCTCCATCGGCGCGGAAACTGACATCGTCCTCGCTCCGACGGCGAGCAAAATTCCCGCCAATGCCCGTGGCGCCGTGCTCGTGTGCGGCTCCCACGGCGGCGTCTATGCGGGCTATCTGGCCATCCGCGCCGGCGTGCGCGCGGTCATTCTCAACGACGCCGGCGTGGGTCTCGAGCGGGCGGGGATCGGCGCCCTCGACCACTGCCAGGCCCTCGGCATGGCCGCCGCGACCGTCGCCCATACGAGCGCCCGCATCGGCGATGCCGAGGACATGCTGGCCCACGGGCGCATCAGCCACTGCAATGCCGTCGCCGCCGGCCTCGGCGTCGGCGCCGGCATGGGCTGCGCGGAGGCGGCCGCTCGGCTGCGGGCGGCGCCCTCGATGGCCGCGCCGGGCGCTGCCTACGCCGAGGCGCGCGCGGTGCTCGGCCGTAACCGACACGGCCTGCAAATCGTGTGCGTCGATTCGATATCCCTGGTGAGCGACGAAGACGTCGGGCAGATCGTGCTGAGCGGCTCGCACGGCGGCGTCGTCTCCGGGCAGCCCGGCCTCGCCATCCGCGTCGCCGCGGCGGGCGCGTTCTACAACGACGCGGGCATCGGCAAGGACGAGGCAGGGGTGAGTCGCTTAGCGGTGCTCGACGAGCGACGCATCGCCGCGGCCACGGTGGCAGCAGCGAGTGCCCGCATCGGCAACGGCCGCTCCACCTACGAGACCGGTGTCGTCAGCCGCGTCAATCGCACCGCGGCCGCTCTCGGGATCGTCGCCGGCATGCCGGCGCGCGATGCGGTGGAGCGCATCGTCCCGGCGGCTGATTGACCGTCACGTCGGCAGCACCCATCATAGCCGGCGCCTCACAGCTACTCAGGGGGAGGTCGTGGTCTCGCCGCCACCCGTTCCTGGCAACGTCGACCGACAGCGTTTGCTCTGGCACTACCGCACCATGTGCCGGGTGCGGGCGTTCGAGGAGACCGCCCTCGAGGCCCTCGAAGAAGGTCTCGTGCCCGGACCCCTGCATCCTTCCATCGGCCAGGAGGCGGTGGCCTCGGGCGTGTGCGGTAATCTCGAGCGCGACGACATCCTGCTCTCGACCCACCGCGGTCACGGTCACACCCTGGTCAAGGGCGCCTCGCCGCTCGCCATGATGCGCGAGCTGCTCGGGCGTGACGGCGGATGCTGCGGCGGCAAGGGCGGATCCATGCACATCGCGGATTTTTCCGTGGGCATGCTCGGCGCAAACGGCGTCGTCGCTGCCAACATCCTCATCGCCACCGGTGCCGCCCACGCCATCAAGCTCAGGGGCGAGCCGCGGGTCGCCGTGTGCATCTTCGGTGACGGCGCCATCAACCGCGGCCCTTTTCTCGAAGGTCTCAACTGGGCGCAGATTTTCGCCCTGCCGGTGCTGTTCCTGTGCGAGGACAATCAGTTCGCCGCCACCACCCGCACCGGCGCGGTGAGTGCCGGCACGGGCGCCTGCGCGCGCGCCGAGAGTCTCGGCATCGCGTCGCTGACGGTCAA
>JAABYT010000025.1:56731-74730 GCA_011775625.1 Gammaproteobacteria bacterium
GGCGGCCCGCGTTTCGTGCATGCGGTGACCTATCGCCTGAGCGGACACACCGCCGCTGACGCCGCCGCTTACCGCGACGGCGGCGAGCTCGCCGAGCAGTGGCGCCGGGATCCCATCGTCCGCGCAGCCGCCATGCTGGTCGACGCAGGCATGACGGACGCAGAGCTCGAGGCGGTCAGGGACGAGGCCCGCCGCGCCATGCGCGCGGTCCTCGACGAGGCGCGCGAGAGTCCGTGGCCGGGCCGCGAGCGTGCCTTCACGGACGTCCAGGATACCTCCGGGCAGGGGCTCGCACAGAGCGCTTGAAGGCCATGGCGAGGTGCACGTACCTGGAGGCGGGCAAGGCGGCGCTCAGCGAGGAAATGGAGCGGGACGCCGCCGTTTGGGCGCTCGGTGAGGACCTCGGCCGCGGCGGGGTGTTCGGGCAGTATGCCGGTCTTGCCGAGCGTTTCGGCGCCGAGCGCATCGTCGACGCGCCCATCTCCGAGGCCGCTATCATGGGCACCGCCGTGGGCGCGGCCATGACCGGCACCCGGCCGGTGGTCGAGATGCGCTTCTCGGACTTCGCCCTGTGCGCCATCGACGAGCTGGTCAACCAGGCGGCCAAGGCGCGCTACATGTTCGGCGGCCAGACGCGGGTGCCGCTGGTGGCGCGCGAGCCCGTGGGCATGTGGCGCTCATCGGCGGCCCAGCACTCCCAGTCGCTGGAATCCTGGTATACGCACATTCCCGGCCTGGTGGTGGTGATGCCTTCGACACCGGCCGACAACAAGGGCCTTCTCAAGACCGCCATCCGCAGTGACGACCCGGTCGTGTACATGGAGCACAAGGATCTCTGGGGTCTCGAAGGCGAGATCCCCGACGGCGAGCACCTGGTGGATTTCGCCAGCGCGCGCGTCGTTCGCGCCGGCGCCGACGTCAGCATCGTCAGCTGGTCGAAGACCGTGCACACGGCGAGCGATGCCGCCGCCGAGCTCGCCAATCGCGGTATCGACGTCGAGGTCATCGACCTGCGCACGCTGTGGCCGTGGGACGAGCAGACGGTGTTCGCATCGGTGGCGAAAACCGGGCGTCTTCTGGTCGCCCACGAGGCCGTCGGCATATCGGGCTTCGGCGCCGAGATCGTCGCCAGCGTGTGCGAGCGGATGCACGGGCAGCTGCGCGCGCCGCCGCGACGTGTCACCGCGCCACGGGTGCCCATCGCCTATTCGCCACCGCTCGAAGACAACGTTCGCGTGAGCGCAGCGCGCATCGTCGACGCCGCCTGCGGCCTGGTGCAGGTCTGATGTCGCACAACGAGCAGATGACGGGGGGCGAGGCGCTCGCGCGCATGCTCGCGGCACACAATGTCGGGCCCATGTTCGGCATGGGGGGCTTTCAGCTGCTGCCTTTTTACGACGCGGTGCGCCGCCTCGGCCTGACGCACCATCTCATCAACGACGAGCGCTGCGGAATTTTTGCCGCCGATGCCTACGCCAAGGTCACCGGGCGCGTCGGCGTGTGCGATGCAACCCTCGGACCGGGCGCCACCAATCTGGTCACCGGCATGGTGGAGGCGCTCAACGCCGGCTCACCGCTGGTGGTCATCGTCGGCGACAGCCATCGCGAGCATGCGTGGAAAAACATGACCCAGGAATGCCGCCAGGTGGACATCCTGGCGCCGGCCGCCAAGGCTGTCATCCGGGTCGAGGCGATCCAGCGCTTGCCGGAGCTGACGCGGCGCGCCTTCGCGCTCGCCACCAGCGGCCGCCCCGGGCCCGTGGTCCTGGACGTGCCCGAGGACATTGCCCACGGCGTGCATCCATTTGCCGAGCATGCCCTGAGCGCCGATCCGCGCACCACCTCGGCACCTTCGCTGCGCATCCGGCCGAGCGGCGACAGCGTGGCGCGGGCGACGGAGCATCTGGCGGTGGCGAAGCGGCCGCTGATCCTCGCTGGCGGCGGCGTGCATCTGAGCGGCGCGGCCAAGGCGCTGCAGAGCTTTGCCGAGGCCCAGTCGATTCCGGTCGCGCACACCATGACCGGCAAAGGGGCCATCGCGTGCACGCACCCGCTGAGCGCGGGACTGTTCGGCCGTTACGATCGCATCGCCAACGGCCTCATCGCCGAGGCCGACTGCCTGCTGGTGATTGGCTGCAAGCTCGGCGAGATCGCGACCAAGCGCTACACGCTGATCCCGCCCGAGACGCCGCTTGTGCACCTGGATATCCACGCCGACGAGTTCGCCCGCGTGGTGACGCCGACGGTGAGCATGTGGGCCGACGCGCGCGAGGGCATCCTCGATCTGCACGCGGCCCTGGACGAGCGCGCCGGGCGCCTGCGCAGGGAGCGGGCCGCCTACGTGGAAGACGTTGCCGCGCGCATGGCCGCCTGGCGCGAGCAGGTCGAGGCGCGCCTGACCTCGGATGAGGTGCCCATCAGCATGGCGCGACTCATGCACGAGCTGAATAACCTCATGCCGGCGAAATCGTGGCTGGTGGCCGACGGCGGCTTCGCGGCCCACTGGGGCGGGCTGCTCTACGACACCAAGCGTCCGGGGCGGGGCTTCGTGCCCGACCGCGGCTTGGCGTCCATCGGCTACGGGCTTCCGGGCGCCATCGGCGCGTCCCTCGGCGCGAAGGGCGCGCCGGTCGTCGCCATCACCGGCGACGGCGGTTTCAACATGACCCTCGGCGAGCTCGAGACGGCGCGCCGCCTGGGACTCGCTTTCACGCTGGTGGTGGTGAACAATGCGGCCTCCGGCTACGTCAAGGCGCTTCAGCACCTGATGTACGGTCGGGGCGGTTACCAGTCCTCGGATCTCGAGGAGGTGGACTACGCGCGCGTCGCCGAGGCTCTCGGCTGCAAGGGCATTCGCGTGGAAAAGCCCGAGCGGCTGGCCGAGGCGCTCGAATCCGGTTTCGAGCGGCGCGACAAGCCGACGGTGGTCGACGTGGTCGTGACCCGGGATCCGGCCAAGATGCTGCCGGGCGTCGACAGCCGAACGGCGAAGGTGGAGAAAGGCGATCGGGTCGCGTGAGGACGCAGAGCGGTCGGTCCCCGCTTCGATGCCGGAAGCCGGGGCCCCTGCAGTGGCGCCTCGGGGGAGAAAATGCCCTTTATCATTCAGTTTCTCGACAAGCCGGATTATGGTCACGTGCGAGCCGAGTGGCGTGCGCAGCATCTGCAGTATCTCGACGCCAACAGGGACAGGCTGCTGGCCGCCGGTGCGCTCTTGAACGACGATGGCAGCGGTGGACACGGCGGTGTCATCATCATCGATACCGATGACCGGGTCGAAGCGGAGAACTTTATTGCCAACGATCCGTACAGCCGGGCGGGGCTTTTCGAGACCGTCACCGTGACCCGATGGCGCAAGGCGTTCTTCGACTTCGAACGTCTCATCGCATAACGGTCCTTTGCCGATGAAAGGAGATTGAATCATGAAAGCCCGCGACATCATGACGACCAAAGTTGTGACGGTGAATCCGCAGACTCCCGTGCGAGATGTTGCGGCCTTGATGATCCAGAAACACATCAGCGGTGTGCCCGTGCTGAGCGACAGCGGAGCGCTGGTCGGTCTCATCAGCGAGGGCGATCTGCTGCGCCGGCCGGAAATCGGCACCGAGAAACATCGCCGGCGCTGGCTGTCCTTTTTCACGCGTGTCGATGAGCAGGCCCGCGAGTTCGCCAAATCCCACGCTCTGCGTGCCGCTGACGTCATGACCAAGCAGGTGGTCCACGTCGCCGAGGACACCTCGCTCGGCGACGTCGTCGAGATGATGGAAAAGCACAACGTCAAACGTCTGCCCGTGCTCGCTGACGGCAAGCTCGTCGGCATTGTCAGTCGCCGCGACATGCTGCGCGCGCTGGCCTGGCAGGCCGCGCCCATGCCACCGCCGCCGGAGGGCGATGCGGCTATTCGCGCCATCATGAACGACGTCCTCAAAAACGAGGAGTGGGCCATGAGCGCGATCGTGAACGTGATCGTTTCCGAAGGCGTCGTGCACCTGTGGGGCGTCATCGATTCCGACGATCAACGCCGGGCGCTGCGCGTGGCTGCCGAGAATATTCCCGGCGTCAGCGCTGTCGAGGATCATCTGACATTCAGCCTGCCGACTTGAAGCATCCCTCGCGATCGATGGCAGCCGCCGGTGCGACGCATCGCGGATCGCCGAATTGCCCGCGCCGCTAGAGGCTTTACCCGAGATGAACATTGGATTTATCGGACTCGGCAATGTCGGGGCAAAGCTCGCCGGGAGCCTGCTGCGCAACGGCTTCGCGCTGACAGTGCGCGACCTGGACAGGTCGGCGGCGCAGCCGCTGCTCGACGCGGGCGCTGCCTGGGCGGCGTCGCCGAGAGCGCTGGCCGAGGCCGCGGATCTGATCATCACCTGCCTGCCCTCACCGGCGGTCGTGAGCAGCGTCATGGAGGCGCAGGACGGCGTCATCGCCGGTCTCGCGCCGGGGAAGATCTGGCTCGAGATGAGCACCACCGACGAGGCGGAGGTCAAGCGTCTCGCAGAGCGGGTGCAGGCGGGGGGCGCGTCGGCCCTCGATGCACCGGTCTCCGGGGGCTGTCACCGTGCGGCCACGGGCAACATCTCCATATTCGTCGGCGGCGAGCGTGCGGCGTTCGAGCAGGCTTTGCCGGCGCTGACGGTGATGGGGAGGCGCATTCTGCACACCGGACCGATCGGCTCGGCCTCGGTGCTCAAGGTGGTGACGAACTACCTCGCCTCGGTTCACCTGGTGGCCCTGGGTGAGGCGATGATGGTCGCGAAGCGGGCGGGCATGGATCTCGCCACCACCTTCGAAGCCATTCGCATCTCCTCGGGGAACTCGTTCGTGCACGAGACCGAGAGCCAGGTGATTCTGAACGGCAGCTACAACATCAATTTCACCATGGACCTGGTGGTCAAGGATATGAGCCTCTTCGACGGGCTGGCCGACCGGTTGCAGGTGCCCCTCGAGCTCTCCCCTCTGGTTCTCGACATCTTCAGGGACGGGCGCGATCGCTACGGCCCGCGGGCCTGGTCCTCGATGATCGTCAAGCGCCTCGAGGATGCATGCGAAACCGACCTGCGCGCACCGGGCTTTCCCGAAGAGATCGTCGACGACGAGGCCGAGGCGAGGGGCTACGAGGTGGCCGTTTAGATGGCGGTGTCGCAGTCGAGCCAGGATTACCTGCAAGGCCTGTTCGGCCAGAGCGGGCGCACCGCCGTCGTCACCGGCGCGTCCAGCGGACTCGGCGCGGAGATGGCGCGAGCGCTGGTGTCGGCAGGCGCGCACGTCATCGCAGTCGCGCGCCGCGAGCATCGCCTGGACGCGCTGCGCGACGGGGCTGGCGGACTGGCCGGAACCGTCACGACCTGTGTCGCGGATCTCGGCACCGATGCGGGCATCGATGCCGTTGCGGGCGCGGTTCGCGATCGATCCGGCTGCGACGTCCTGGTCGCAAACGCGGGCACCGCAGAGGTCGGCAACGTCGAGAGCATGGATGACGAAAGCTTCTCCCGCGTCATGGCGCTGAACCTCAACGCGCAATGGCGTCTCGCCAAGGCGCTTTTCCCCGCGCTGGTCGAGTCCGATGCCGGTCGGGTCATCAACATCGCGTCTATCCACGGCATTTTGGCACCGGTGAGGCCGGGACTCGCTGCGTACGCCGCGAGCAAGCACGCTCTGGTGGGTCTCACCCGCACCCAGGCGGTGGAGTGGGCCAAGCACGGCATCACCGTCAATGCCATCGCGCCCGGCTACTTCCCCACCGAGATGACCGCAGAGCTGCTCGCGAGTCGCGCCGCCAAACGTCTGCAGCAGTTCGTGCCCATGGACCGATTCGGAGCGCCGCAGGAGCTCGTGTCGGCGCTCCTGTTTCTGGCCTCTCCCGCGAGCGGCTACGTGACGGGCACCGTCGTGCCCGTCGACGGCGGATGGTCGGCCTGGTAGGCCATTCGGGATTTTTGCTGTTCGCCTGTTTTTGACGAATAATGCGCTTCATGCCCACGGTCGCATCGTGCGGGGATCGATCGTGGGGCCGACCGTGGCTCGACCCGCAATGCACGAGGAATTGGAATGAATATATATGTGGGGAATCTGCCCTATAGCCTTACCGAGGATGAATTGAGGGCAGCGTTTTCGCAGTTCGGGGAAGTATCGAGTGTGAACATCATCATGGACAAGATGTCCGGACAGTCCAAGGGTTTCGGTTTCGTGGAGATGCCGGACAACTCGGAAGCCGACGAGGCCATCAAGGCCCTCAACGAGAGCGCGCTGAACGGACGTAACATCAAGGTCAACCAGGCGAGGCCCCGTGGGGAGCGTTCGCCGCGCCGACCGAGGTACTGAGTCCCCACCGCTGGCGGCGTACCGCCGCCGACCTCAGAAGGCGAATCTCACCAACGATTCCCCGCTGTGGCGCCTGCTCATCCCGCCCTGCGCGCAGGGATGGCGGGTGCAACGCTGGTGCGCGCGCGGCATGATATGCTGCGTTGCCGAACGGGGTAAGGCAGAGAACGATGAGTGATGCGCAAAGCGAAGTGGAGGCGCTGGTCGACGTGGTATTGCCCTATGCCGAGGGCATGCTGAGCGCCCATGGCGAATTTTTTCCGTTCGGTGGCGCGATGACCCTCGACGGCGAGTTCGCGCGGCTCGCCGTCGGCGAAGAGCACGAAAATTCTTCGCTCGAAGCGATCGTTGACGAGCTCCGATCGCAGCTTCGCAGCGGAGCCGACGCCAATGCGTTTCGGGCCACCGCGCTGGTCTTTCCAATCCAGGCCCTGCTGCCGGGCGAAGACGAGGAGACCGACGCGGTCGCCATCGCGCTCGATCACCAGGCGGACTTCTCGGTCGTTCTGATCATTCCCTACGTGCTCGCAGAGGGCAGCGTCGAGTTCGGCGAGGCCGTCGCCCAGCAGGGCGAGCACGACATTTTCCAAAGCCGCCACTGACGCGTTGCGCGCCGCGCGGCGCCTCAGTTCGCCGGGCGCAGGCTCATGCCTCCGAAGATCTGCTCGGTTGGCTGCAGCTCGATGAGGCTGACGTTCACCCGCCAGGGCGCATCGAGCGCGTAGATCACGGCGTCGGCAATGTCCCCGGCAGCGAGCTCGGTGATTCCGGTTACCTTCAGCGCCGAGCGCTTTTCCGGCTCGTCGATGGCGGCGTCGAAGAACTCGGTGCTCACCCGGCCGGGGCAGATCTCGGTCACGCGCACGCGGCTGCCGGCGAGCTCGAGACGCAGGTTCTGGCTGAGCAGATGCAGGGCGGCCTTGCTCGCGCCGTACACCGTCGAGGCGAGCGGATGCAAAGCGGACACCGAGCTCATGTTGACCAGATGGCCACGGTTTCGCGCAAGCATTCCCGGCAGGCTCGCTCTCAGCACCTGAATGGCGGCACGCACGTTGGTGTCGATGGTGGTGTCGATATCCTCAGGACGGGCCTCGTGAAGATTTCCGAAGCCGCGCCCGAGGCCTGCGTTATTGACGACGATGTCGGCGTCGAGTGCGCCGATGACTTCGAACACGCGCGCCGTGTCGCGCACGTCGAGCTCGTGGCACTCGCAGCCGGTCTCCTCGGCGAGCACCTCGAGTCTTTCGCGCCTTCGCGCCACTGCGTGCACCGTCAGCCCGCGCGCGCGCAGGCTGCGCACGACGGCGGCGCCGATGCCGCTCGATGCGCCGGTCACGAGCGCGCAGGAATAATCTTCGAGCGCCACAGCCGGCTGCCTACATGACCTTCTTGAGCGTGTGGCGGCGATTCCTGGTATACGGTCTCACCTGCGTCGACCAGCGTCCGCGATCGATGGCCGCAGCCCACGCATCGCTGACCAGCACCTCGGGGCTTTCGATCTCGTAGACGGCGGTGTACTTCGGCTCGCCGGGTGCGTCGATGGTGCGGCGCTCGCCCCCGATGACCATGGTCAACGGTTCGCTCGTGAAGCGCGTCACGGACAAGACGCCGGGCACTTCCAGGAGCAGCGGCACGTGCTCCTGGTCGTAGACTTCGTTGAACAGATCCTCCTTGTCGGCATCGACGTCCATGTTGGCGATGAAAACGTAGCGGGTATTGACAGGCATGGCGGGGTTCCCCTGGCATTGCCGCTTCGTTGCGCTGCGGCTTGCCGGCATTGTAACAAAGCCATGCGCCGTTCACGGGGCCGCTCGGGTTGGGTGCGCTCCGCTCGAGCGCTTACAATGCCGGCGATTACCATCAGCGAATCGCTTTCGAGGTCACCATGGCAGGCACCGGCGTGCTGCGACTGGGCACCGGCGCGGGATTCTCGGCGGACCGCCTCGATCCCGCGGTGGATCTCGTCGAGCGTGGCAACCTCGATGCCATCGTCTTCGAATGTCTGGGTGAGCGCACTCTGGCGTTCGCCTATCGCGATCGCGCCGCGGATCCCGAGGGCGGCTACACACCGCTGCTGGAGCGGCGCATGCGGGCGATACTCCCGCCGGCGGTGGCCAACGGCGTACGCATCATCACCAACATGGGCGCCGCCAATCCGCCCCGCGCGGCGAAGATCACCCGCGATATCGCCCGCGAGCTCGGTCTCGAAGGTGTGCGCATCGCGTGCGTCGAGGGCGATGATGTGAGCGATCGTGTCGGCCCCGACACGCCGCTGTGGGAGGGCATGACCGTCGGCGAGGTGGGAAGAAGCTTCATCGGCGCGCACGCCTACCTGGGCGCGGAGGCGCTGATGGAGGCGCTCGCCGCCGACGCGCAGGTGATCATCACCGGAAGAGTCGCCGATCCCTCGCTGTTCGTGGCGCCGCTTCGGCATCATTTCGGATGGTCCGGCGGGGACTGGGAGCGGCTCGGCGCCGGCACCGTCGTCGGCCATCTCATGGAGTGTGCCGGGCAGGTGACCGGCGGATACTTCGCCGATCCCGGATACAAGGACGTCGAAGGCCTGGCGCGGCTCGGCTTTCCCATCGCCGAGGTGAATTCGGACGGCAGTGCCTGTATCACCAAGCTCGCGCGTACCGGCGGTGTCGTCGACGCGCGCACGGTCAGGGAGCAATTGCTCTACGAGGTGCACGATCCCCGCCGCTACCTCACCCCTGACGTGTGCGCGGACTTCAGCGGCGTGCGCGTCGAGAACCTGGGACCGGATCGCGTCGCTGTCAGCGGCGCCCGTGGAGCGGCCGCGCCCGAGGCCTACAAGCTCACGGTGGCCTTCGACGGCGGCCACCTGGCCGAGGCCGGCGTGTCCTACGCGGGGCCCGGCGCGCAGTCGCGGGCCGAGCTCGCCGGGCGCATCGTCGCCGAGCGCATGCGCACGGTGCACGGCAGCAATGCGCCGCTGCGGGTCGACGTCATCGGCGCGGCGTCCCTGCATGCCAGCGTCGGGCGCTATCACGAGGCGGCCGAGGACGTGCGCCTGCACTGCGCTCTGCGTGCGTCGAGCCGTGAGCAGGCCGAGCTGCTGCTGTGGGAAGTCGAGTCGCTGCTTTGCTGCGGTCCTGCCGGCGGCGGCGGCTATCGCGGCCAGATTACGCCCTCGGTGATCACCTACTCGGCGTCGCTTGCGCGCGACCAGGTNNGCTGGTCGCATGAGCCGCACCGTGCTGCTTCGTGACATCGCCCACGCCCGCTCGGGAGACAAAGGCAACTGCTCGAACGTCTGCGTGTTCGTGTACGACCACCGGCATTACGGCGCCGTTGCGCGGCAGCTGACCGGCGACCTCCTCAAGCAGCGTTTCGGCGCCTTGCTGACCGGTGACATCGAACGCTACGAGCTTGCCGGCCTCGGCGGGTTCAACTTCGTCATGCACGACGCCCTCGAAGGCGGTGTCAACGAGTCGCTCAACCTCGACGGTCACGGCAAATCCTGGAGCAGCCTGATCCTCGGCCTCGAAATCGAGCTCGAGCTCGAGGACGGCGGCGAGGCGCCGGTTTCCTCCCCGGGCTGACGTCGAAGCAGCCGCCGGCTCACCATCGAGAAAAAAGCGTCGTCGAGCGCGGGGCCCGCCGGTGGTAGTATCCCGCGACATGGGAGCAGAGACCGGGACCCGGAATTTCGACGACATCGGCCGCATTCCTGCGCCCGGCGACAACGTCGCCATCGCCACCCGCCGCCTCGAGGCGGGTACCGTCGTCGTCCACGAGGGGCGCAGCTGGCCCTTGACGCACACCGTTCTCGAGGGACACCGCTTCGTGCTCGAGCCCATTGCCGCCGGCGCGCCGCTGCTCTCGTGGGGCCTGCCGTTCGGCCGCGCCACCCGCGACCTGTCGCCCGGCGAGTACGTGTGCAACGAGAAGATTCTCAAGGTTCTCGCCGAGCGCAGCATCGACTTCGCGCTGCCGGCCGAGGCCAACTTCCGCGACCACATGGAGACCTACGCGTTCGATCCCGGGACCTTCAAGCCCGGTGCGCAGGTTGCGCAGGCGCAGGTGCCCGCGACCTTCACCGGCTATCGCCGGCCGGGAAACCGTGGGGTCGGCACCCGAAACTTCGTCATCATTCTCGCCACCACGTCGGATGCCGCCGCTTTTGCCGAGGCCGTGGCATCCCGCTTCGAGGCCGTCAACGATACGTATCCGAATATCGACGGCGTCGTGGCGGTCACCCATACCGAGGGCGGCGGCGAGCACCGGCCCAACAATCTCGATTTCGTTCTTCGCGCCCTGGCGGGATTCGTTGTGCATGCGAACGTCGGCGCGGCGCTGGTGGTCGACTGCGGCGCCGGCAGCTACGACAACGAGACGCTTCGCGGCTTCATGCAGAGCAGCGGTTACGCCATGGACGAGGTGACGCATGCGTTCATGAACCTGGGCGCCGATCGCGCCACCGAGCTCGAGCGCGCCGTCGAGACGGTGCGCGAGTGGCTGCCACAGGTGAATGCCTGCCAGCGCAGCGACGAGAGCGTCGCGAATCTCCGCCTGGCGCTCCAGTGCGGCGGCTCCGACGCTTTCTCCGGCATTTCCGGCAACGCACTCGCCGGCTGGGTCGCCAAGGAGGTCATCCGCAACGGCGGCAGCGCCAACCTCGCCGAGACCGACGAGCTCATCGGCGCCGAGCCCTATGTTCTCGAGAACGTGCGCGACGAGGCCACGGCACGCTGTTTTCTCGACAAGATCACCGCTTTCAAAGCGCGTGCCGCCGATCACGGCACCACCGCGGAAGGTAATCCTTCCGGTGGTAACAATTTCCGCGGCCTCTACAACATCGCACTGAAATCCATCGGTGCGGCGCGCAAACGCGATCCGGAGGTGCGGCTCGATCACGTCATCGACTATGCCGCCCCCATGCACGCGGGCGGATACTACTTCATGGACAGCCCGGGTAACGATCTGGAGAGCATCGCCGGGCAGGTGGCATCCGGGGCGAACCTGATCCTGTTCATCACCGGCAACGGATCGATTACCAATTTCCCCTTCGTGCCGACGCTCAAGTTCGTCACCACCAGCGGACGCTTCTCGCTGCTGGCCGATGAGATGGACGTGAATGCGGGGCGCTACAACGACGGCGAGTCCATGGCGACGCTCGGCGTGGAGACGTTCGGGTTGTCGCTGCGCATCGCTTCGGGGGAGCGCAGCAAGGGCGAGCTCGCCGGTCACTCACAGGTGGCCATCTGGCGCGACTGGCCCCAGCGCGATGGGAGTCGCCTGGAGGCCATCCGCAATGCGCCGGTGCCCGACGGCGAGCCGCTGCAGGTCGTTGCGGCCGAGCCGGTCGAGCTCAGCTTCGAAGCCTACGTGACGGCGCATGGCCACGCCTGCGATCGCATCGGCCTGGTCATGCCGACGAGCCTGTGCTCCGGACAGGTGGCGCGTCTGGTGGCCGAGGATCTCAACGGGCGCCGGCTGAACGGGGTGTCGCGGTTCGTCGCCCTGCCTCACACCGAGGGCTGCTGCACCGTCAACGCCGAGGACCTCTACCTGCAGACGCTCCTCGGCCACATCGAGCATCCATGCGTGCGCCACGCGATGCTTCTCGAGCATGGCTGCGAGAAAGTCCACAACGACGCGGTGCGTCACTACCTGGATTCACGCGGCGTGGATTTCAGCCGTATGGGTTTCGCCAGCGTGCAGATGGATGGCGGTCTGGAAAAGGTTCGTGACAAGATCGGCGAGTGGTTCGCGCGCGAGCTCGACGCCGATGCCGAGCTCGAGACGGAGAACGTCGGCGCCGAGGCGCTGCGCCTCGGGCTTACCAGTGTCGGGCCGGTTCCGGCGGCGGTCTCGCTCGCTCTGGCCCGCATGGTGGCAGGTCTCGCGGCGGCGGGTGCGACGGTGGTCATCGCCGAGAATGCTTCGCTGCTCGCCGACGGCGCCTTCACCGGTGCGCTGTTCGACGATGGCCGCTGGGTCGCGAGCCTTGCTTACGGGCAGGCTGCGGCGAAGCCGGGCTGCCATGTCATGGCGGCGCCGACGGAAAACGCGGCCGAGGCGCTCACCGGTCTCGGCGGTACCGGGGTCGAGATCATGCTGGCACACATCGCCCGCGCGCCGTTGCAGTCCCATCCGATGATTCCCCTCATCCAGGTGGCGAGCGACACGCACGTCTGTGATCGCTTCGGAGCCGATCTGGATGTCGCCCTGCGCGCCGATGCGTCCGGCGCCGCCATCGAAGGTGCGATCCTCGCTCGCATTGCCGAGACCGCTTCGCGGCACTACGTGCCCAAGCTCTTCGGCCAGGGATACAGCCAATTCCAACTGACGCGCGGTCTGCTCGGCTTGTCGTTGTAGGCCGGCGGCCTGCGTCTGGTTCTCACCGATGACGTCGTCTTCCCGCGCAATCCTGGCGGTGCCGCTGCCGGCCATCGCCATCTCGGTGCTCATTCACACCCTGTGGGGCGGTAACCCGGTTGCCGTCAAGTACAGCCTGCTGGTCTTCCCACCGCTGTGGACGGCTTTCTTTCGTTTCCTGATTGCCATCGTCTGCGTCGGCATATGGGCGAAGCTGAGAGGTGTGCCCATCGTTCCAAGCCGTCACGAATGGCCGGCGCTGCTGCTCATCGGCGCGCTCTTCACGGTCCAGATCGCGGCCATGAACATCGGATTCGACCTGACCACCGGATCCATGGGCTCGGTGCTGATCGCCACCAATCCCCTGTTCGCCGCCTTGTTCGCGCATTTTCTCATCGCCGGCGACAGGCTGAGCGTGTTCAAGGCTGCGGGTCTGCTGATCGCTTTCCTGGGCACCGCCCTGGTCCTGACCCGTGGCGCCGGCGATCTGGCACTCACCCACGGCGCGTTGGGCAACTTCATCCTGCTGCTCAGCGCCTGCCTCCTCGGTGGTCGCCTGATCCTGAGCGCGCGCGTGCTGCAGCGCATGGACGAAGCGCGCGTCATTCTGTGGCAGATGATCCTGTCGTTGCCGCTGTTTGCCCTGGGTGGCGCCCTGTTCGAGACCATCCAGTGGCAGGCGATCGCCTGGCAGCCCGTCGCCGGGCTCGTTTATCAGGGAGCCATCGTGGCGGGGGTGGGCTTCTCCGTGTCCTTTTATCTCATGAAGCGCTACGCGCCGAGCGTCATCGTCAGCTTCAACTTCGTCTCTCCCATCGCCGGGGTGCTGCTGAGCGCGTGGCTGCTCGGCGAGGCCATCAGTGCGCACCTCTGGGCGGGCATGTCGCTGGTGGCGATTGGTCTTTTCCTCATCGCACGCCGCTAGCTTCGTGGCAAAATAGCGGCCGTGGACCGATAGCGGATTCAACGGGGGGACGAAGTGGCCACTATCACGACCGACGACGGAATCGAGCTCTATTACGAAGAAGCCGGTGAGGGCACGCCGATGGTGTTCGTGCACGAATTCGCCGGCGACTATCGAAGCTTCGAGCCGCAGATGCGTCATTTCGCACGACGCTACCGCTGCGTCGCCTACAATGCCCGTGGCTACCCGCCCTCGGATGTCCCCGAGGCGGTCGCCGCCTACTCCCAGGATCGCGCCCGCGACGACATCCTGGCGGTGCTCGACGGCCTCGCCATGGAGCGCGCCCACGTGGTCGGTATCTCCATGGGATCGCTCGCCACGCTGCACTTCGGTTTGCACTATGCCGATCGCGCGCTGTCGCTCACCCTCGGCGGCTGCGGCTACGGTGCGCTGCTCGACCAGCAGGATCGGTTCCGCTCGGAGTCGGGTAGCTTCGCCGATCGCATCGAAGCCGAGGGTATGGCGAGGGTCGCGGCGGAGTACGGCAGCGGCCCGGCGCGGGTCCAGTTCGAGAACAAGGATCGACGGGGTTACGCCGAGTTCCTTGCCATGCTCGCCGAGCACTCGTCGCTCGGTTCGGCCAACACGCTTCGCGGCGTGCAGATGCAGCGTCCTTCGGTCTACGAGCTCGCGCAGTCCCTGGCAGAGCTGCAGGTGCCGACGCTGGTCATGGCCGGTGACGAGGACGAGCCCTGTCTCGATGCCTCGCTTTATCTCAAGCGCACGATCCCGTCGGCGGGATTCGCCCTGCTGCCCAAGACCGGCCACGCCTTGAATCTGGAAGAGCCCGATCTGTTCAATCGGCTGTTGGACGATTTCGTCCATCAGGTGGATGCCGGGCGCTGGACGCTGCGCGATCCGCGCTCGGTCACCGATTCGATGCTGTCCCAGAGGTAGCCGCCGCGCGTCGCTACGGCGAGAGAAACTCCGAGGCGCCGTCGTAGAGCAGCTTGAGGCCGGTGAGGAACAGCAGCAGATAACAGACGCGGTAGAAGGCTTGCTCCGGCACGACCCGGTGCAGCCAGATGCCGAGCCACATGCCGAGCGGCGCCAGCGGCAGAAGCACCAGCGAAGTGTAAAGGTTCTCTGATCGGAACTGGCCGAGCCACGCGTACGGCACCAGCTTCACGTAGTTCATGAACAGCACGAGGATGATCGTGGTCGCCAGGAAGCGCGTCTTGTGCATGCGCTGCGGCAGCAGATAAACGCTCATGGGTGGTCCGCTGGCGTGAGCGATGAAGCTCGTGAACCCGGCGACGGCGCCCCAGAAGCTGCCACGCAACGCGTCGACTCCGCGTGCCGCGCGCGCCGCCGCCAATCCGGCAAGCCAGTAGTGGATTGTGAAGCCCACCGCGATGGCTCCGATGATCAATCGAATGATGCGCGCATCGAGATAGCGGAAGGTGAACGTGCCGACGGCGAGACCGACGAGGGCGGCCGGCATGAGAATTTTCAGGTTGGCCTTGTCCCAGCGCCCGCGATAGACCCATGCGCCGTGCACGTCCATCACGCAAAGAATCGGCAGCAGCACGGCGGCGGCCTGAATCGGTGATACGACGAGCGCGGTGAGGGGAACCGCGAGAGAGCCGAGACCGCCGCCGAAGCCGCCCTTGGAAATACCGAGGATCAGCACCGCCGGCACCGCCAGTGCGTAGAAGAGGGGTTGTTCGATCAAGGGCGCTCGGGTGGAACGCTCTCAGCCCGCCGCCTTTGCCGTGGACAGATACTCGCTCATGCGTTCGAGGGCACGCTGGATGTTCTCCACGCTGTTGGCGTAAGAGAAGCGCAGATAGCCTTCTCCGTAGGCGCCGAAGCTGGTTCCCGCGATGGCCGCGATGCCGGCCTGCTCCAGCAGTCCGGTCTGCAGCTCGCGGGAGCTCATGCCGGTTGCGGTGATGTTCGGGAAAGCGTAGAAGGCGCCTCCGGGGGTGCGACAGCTCAGCCCTTCGATGGCGTTCAGGCCGTCGACGATGACGTGGCGGCGGGCGTCGAAGGCGGCCACCATCTCGTCGACGCTGTCCTGCGGCCCGTCCAGGGCTGCGATGCCGGCGTACTGGGTCGGGGCATTGACGCAGGAGTGGCAGTTGATGGCGAGGCGCGTCGCGCCCTCGACCAGCGACTCCGGCCACACGGCGAAGCCCAGGCGCCAGCCGGTCATCGCGTAGGTCTTGCTCCAGCCGTCGAGAAGAATGAGGCGGTTCGCGAGCTGCGGGTAACCCAGAAGGCTCACATGCTCGCGGCCGTCGTAGGTCATGCGCGAATAGATCTCGTCGCTCAGCACGGCCACGTGGGGGTGTGCCTCCAGCCCGGCGACCAGGGTATCGATGGTCTCCCGGGGAATCGCGCCGCCGGTGGGGTTGGCGGGCGAGTTTAAAATCAGCAGGCGCGTGCGGGGAGTGATGGAGTCGAGCACCGCTTCGGCGTCGAAAGAGAAATCCCGATCTTCGAGAAGCGGAATCGGAACGGGGGTCGCACCGCTGAATCTGATGACCGACTCGTAGATGGGAAATCCGGGATTCGGGTAGAGGATCTCGGCACCGGGCTCGCCGAACATCATGATCGCGAAGAACATGGTGACCTTTCCGCCGGGAACGGCCACGATACGCTCCGGGCTCACGGTCACACCGCGATAGCGCTCCAGGTCGCGGCACACGGCTTCGCGCAGTGCCGGGATCCCCGGCGAGGGCGTGTAGCCGTGGTGGCCGTCACGCAGGGCTTTGACGGCGGCCTCGACGATGTGCGGGGGCGTCTTGAAGTCGGGCTGACCGATGCCGAGATTGATGATGTCCCGCCCCGATCGCGCCAGCGTCTCGGCGCGCGCGAGCACCTCGAAGGCGGTCTCCGTGCCGAGCTCGGCCATACGCTGCGCGGGTTGGATCATGGTCGGATCGGGGCTTCGATGGCGTCGCAGGAAATCTAACAAGATACGCGTATCCGGACAACGTGCACGCGGCCCGCGCCCGGTTGAATCGTTGTGTCGGAGTGAGCTACTGTGCCTTTCCTGGTGGCCGTGGAGCCGCGACAAAGCCCCGGCTGTCGAGTGCCTGCGAGAGAATCATCGAACGTGAAAATCGAATTGACCGAAAACGAATACCGGTTGCTTCTCGACTTCGTCTACATGGCGAACTGGGTGATTAATTCCCACCATGTCGACCAACGCGGTGACGCGGAGGAGTATGACATGCTCGTGCAGAAGCTCTACTCTTTCGCCGACGAGGCGGATTGCGGTGAGCTGGTTCACGCCGATCGGGAGACGAACGAATACACGCCGACCGGTTACTACGAGGAGACCACCCGGGCGATCGAGCTGCTCGAGGAATATGATGACGATACTTTCTGGGACGCCTTGATCAGTCGCCTCGCTGAGCGCGACGTCTACGAGCAGGTGGAGCAGGACAGGCGCGACAGTATGAGCATAGAAGAGTACTGGGAGCGATCGGAGCCCATCGAAGAGGCCTACTACCAGGAGTTCCGCCGGCGCTCGCTCGATCGTCTTCGTCTCGTCGACGTCTGAGATCGAGTCTCTGCCGAGGCGCCGGTCATACAATCGATGATGATTCGTAACGCATTGATTCTCGCCATTCTCGCGATGCTTGCCGGTGGGGCGGTGCAGGCCGATGTGCAGCAGGGCGTGAATGCGCTGGGACGCGGCAATTATGAGAAGGCGCGGGAGATATTCGAGCCTCTGGCGATGACCGGTGACTGGAATGCCCAGGGATTTCTCGCGCACACTTACCGAATGATGGAGAACAACGTCGAGGCGTATGCCTGGTATCACGCGATGGCCAAATGCGGATCGGTGGACGCGCGCATCGAGCTCGGCATCCTGGAGCCGAAATTGAGCGGCGAGACGATCGCCGAGGGAAAGGCGCTCGGCGACATCTACCACCAAAGGTACTGCCGATGAGATATGCCGCGCAAAGCCGTTTTCCGGGCGCGGGCGCTGCGCGCGGTGCCGGGCGCGCAACGGCTGAGCGCCGGCATCGCGTGCCTGAGCCATGAAAACATCCATCGTCGGATGCGGCCTGGTCGGCAGGGCCTGGGCCATCAGCTTTGCCCGCGGCGGTCACGAGGTGGCCCTCTACGATGCCGACGCCGGCGCGGTCGAGGCGGCGCTCACTTTCATCGATACCGCGCTCGAGGATCTCGCCTCGCACGACCTGCTCGACGGTCAGGGCATCGCAGAGGTGCGCGGTCGCATCGGCGCGAGCACGAGCCTCGCCGACGCGCTGGACGGCAGCGAGCACGTGCAGGAGAGCACCTTCGAGGACGTCGCGGTGAAAAAGGCGGTGTTCGCCGAGCTGGATGCGCTGGCCGCCGACGAGACCGTGCTGGCGAGCTCGAGCTCCGCTATTCTGCCGTC
>JAABYT010000025.1:74804-75882 GCA_011775625.1 Gammaproteobacteria bacterium
CCGATCATGATGAAGCGCGAGATCGACGGCTTCGTAATGAACCGGCTCCAGGGTGCGCTTCTGCAGGAGGCGTTCCGCCTGGTGGCGGAGGGTTACGCGAGCACCACGGATGTCGACATCGGTATCCGTCAAGGGCTGGGCTTGCGCTGGTCTTTTCTGGGACCCTTCGAGACCATCGATCTCAATGCACCCGGCGGCGCCCGCGATTACGCCGAGCGCTACGAGGATCTGTACAAGAATCTCTGGGAGACCCAGCAGCACATCGTGCCATGGAGCGGTGAGGTCATCGATGAAATCGAAAAGGATCTCACGGCTTCGCTGCCCCGCGAGCGGCTCGCCGAGCGCCAGCGGTGGCGGGATCGGCGCCTGATGGCGTTGATCGCCCACCAGCGCACTGCCGAATGAGACGGTAAATCGACAATCGCGACGAGAGGGACGAAGACATGGCGGCAAGAGGCAAGGTCATCATCACCTGCGCGACGACGGGCTCGATTCACACGCCGAGCATGTCACCTTACCTGCCCATCACGCCGAACGAGATCGCAGAGCAGTCGATCGCCGCGGCGGAGGCGGGCGCATCGATCATTCATTTGCATGCCCGGGACCCGGAAACCGGGCGTCCCACGCCCGACGCGAACGTGTTCATGCCGTTCCTGCAACGCATCAAGCAATCATGCGATGCGGTGGTCAATATCACCACGGGTGGCGGGCACGGTATGACCGTCGCGGAAAGGCTCGCCGCGCCGTTGGCAGCCAAGCCGGAGATGTGCTCGTTGAACATGGGCTCGATGAATTTCGGCCTCTATCCGATGCTCGACCGCTACAAGGAGTTCAAGTTTGAATGGGAGCGGGAGCATCTGGAGAACAGCCGGGACTTCATATTCAGAAATACCTTCAAGGACATCGAGCATATCCTCAAGGATCTCGGTGAGGGTTGCGGCACACGTTTCGAGTTCGAGTGCTACGACGTCGGTCACCTGTACAATCTCGCGCACTTTCTCGATCGCGGCCTGGTCAAGCCGCCGCTGTTCGTGCAGACCATCTTTGGAATCCTCGGTGGAATCGGCGCGGATCCGGA
>JAABYT010000025.1:75898-121968 GCA_011775625.1 Gammaproteobacteria bacterium
CACCAGCTGCCGTTCGTCACCATGAGCGCCATCATGGGCGGGAACGTGCGCGTTGGCCTCGAGGACAGTCTCTACGCCGGCAAGGGAAAGCTGGCCACCAGCAACGCGGAGCAGGTGAGCATCATCCGGTCCGTCGTCGAGAATCTGTCGCTGGAGATTGCGACTCCCGCCGAGGCGCGTGAGATGCTCCAGCTCAAAGGCGGTGACCAGGTAGGATTCTGAGCCGCCGGAGCGGGGTGAGCAACGCGCCGCGGAGCGGCCTCGCGAAGAGGCCGGCGGACGCCGCGTTCAGTCGCGGTCGCTGCTCCTGTCGAGGGCGAGGGCGCGGCGCACGAACTCCGGCAGGCGCCACTCGGCGAAGGCGTCGGGCACCAGGCTCGCCAATTCGCGCTCCTTACCGGTGTCGATGCTGACCCGGACCGTCATGCCCGCGCGCAGTATCGGCTCGTCCTCGGTGCGCTCGATGCGCAGCGAGACCGGCACCCTCTGCACGACCTTGACCCAGTTGCCGGTGGCATTCTGGGGCGGCAGCAGGGCGAACTCGGCACCGGTGGCCGGGGCGATGGTGTCGACGAAGGCGCGCCACTCGTGATCCGGATAGGCATCGACCGCGACGTTCGCCGGCTGCCCCGGGGACACGTTGGTCAGCTCCGTTTCCTTGAGGTTGGCCTCCACCCAGACCTGTGACGTCTCGATGAGGCTGAAAATCGCGCTGCCTTCCTTGACGTACTCGCCGACCTGCAGCTTCATGTTGCTGACGACACCGTGCGCCGGCGCCGTGATCAGGGTGCGCTGCAGATCCACCGCGGCCTGATCGCGGATCGCCACGGCGCGGCGAAAGCGTGGGTGCTGTTCGACCGGCAGGTCCGGATCGCCGCCGAGCGCGGCGATGCTGCGCGCGATGCGCTGGTCGATCTTGCGCAGCGATTCCTCTTCGACCTTGAGCTCATGCAGCGCCTGGTCGTAGGCCTCCTCGCTGCCCATGCCGCGTTGCTTGAGCTTCTTCTGGCGTTCGAACTGCTGTTTGAGGAAACGCAGCCGCTCGCGCGCCTCTGCCGCCTCGGCATGGGCCTCGCGAACATCGAAACGCAGCTGCGCAATGTCGGTGCGGATGACCGCGGTCTGCGCATCGGCCTCGGCAACGGCGATGCGGAACGGCACCGGGTCTATGGAGAAGAGACGCTGGCCCGGCTCGACCAGCTGGTTGTCCTCCACGTGCACGCCGACGACGCGGCCGGACACGTCGGCACTGACCGCCACGATGTCGGCCTTCACGTAGGCATTCTCGGTGACCACGTGACGGCCCCCGCTGAGGTAGATCTCCAGGGCCACGATGCCCGCCGCCAGAGGCACGACCACCATCAGCGCCAGGCGCACCAGGCGCCTGGTGTGGAATCGCTTTCGCTTGCCGGCCTTTTTCGCGCTCACCGCTCAACGCCCTCCCTGGCCGTTGCCCCGGGTGCCGCCGTTGACGTGCGCCATGAGATTGGACTTGATGGTCAGCAGGGTGTCGACGAAGCGGTCCCGATCGTCGGCGCTCAGGCCCGAGAGCGCGTCCTCGCGCACCCCCGCGGCGATGTCGCGCATCACCTGCATGGGCTCCTCCACCTGGTCGGTGAGAAATACCCGCTTCGCCCGCCGATCGTCCGGGTCCGCGGCGCGCCGCACCCAGCCGTTGGACTCGAGCCGATCGAGCAGCCGGCCGAGGCTCGGCTTCTCCAGCTCCAGGGTCTCCGCCAGCTCTGACTGGGTAATGCCGTCCTTGCGGTACAGGTGAGTGAGTACCCACCACTGGGAGCGTGTCAGGCCCAGGTCGCGGATGCGTCGGTCGTAAGTGGTGCGCAGCAGACGCGCGACATCGTGGAGGATGAAGCCGAAATTGCGTTGCAGGTTCTCGCGCAGCATGGGGGAAATTTTAATTGCATAGCTTACTATAAGCAAGGCTATCAATTTCCCGGCGCCAGCGGCAGCATCCGGGCTGCACGCTGGCGACGCGGCCGCGGATGGCTCGTCGCGGGGCGGGCCGGCGCCGTCGGCCGTCCCCGCCCGGGCGCTCGACAGGCGGCCTTCAGAGGATGCGGTTCAGGCCGTTCAGCGCCGCCACCCGGTACGCTTCCGCCATGGTCGGGTAGTTGAACGTGGTCTCGACGAAGTACTTGAGGGTGTTGCCCGGTGCGGGCTGGGACATGATCGCCTGGCCGATGTGGATGATCTCCGAGGCCTGCTCACCGAAGCAGTGGATAGCGAGAATCTCGAGGCTCTCGGTGTGGAAAAGGAGCTTGATCATGCCGACGGTGTGGCCGGTGATCTGGGCCCTGGCGATGCTGCGAAACAGCGCGCGGCCCACCTCGTAGGGGACCTTGCGCTCGGTGAGCTCCTGCTCCGTGGGTCCCAGGGAGCTGATCTCGGGATTGGTGTAGATACCCGT
Organism: Gammaproteobacteria bacterium; assembly: GCA_011775625.1. Classification (GTDB taxonomy): domain Bacteria; phylum Pseudomonadota; class Gammaproteobacteria; order HK1; family HK1; genus JAABYT01. Next base: position 78,327 of record JAABYT010000025.1, read on the forward strand.
GGGGATGTGGGAGAGCAGCATCGAGCCGCTGTCACCGTCGAGAATGTGGGTGGCGGCGAAGCGGCCCTGATCGTAGCTGGCGCTGGCGAGGCTCGGCGGGCCGACCACGTCGCCGACGGCGTAGATGTGCGTCCTGGCGGTCTGGTAGTGGCCGTTGACGGCGATGTGGCCGCGATGATCGATACCGAGACCGAGGGCCTCGAGCCCCATGTCCTGGGAGTTGCCGGTGCGCCCATTGGCCCACAGCAGCACATCGGACTTGAACCGTTTCCCCGATCGACAGTGCAGCACGACACCGTCGTCACGCGGCTCCACGCGGGCGTATTCCTCGTCGTTGCGAATCACCACGCCCTGGTCTCGCAGGTGATAGCCGAGTGCGTCGGTGATCTCGTCGTCGAGGAACGCCAGAAGGTGCTTGCGGGTGTTGACGAGATTCACCTTCAGTCCCAGGTTCGCGAAGATCGACGCGTACTCACAGCCGACGACGCCGGCGCCGTAGAGGGTGATGGATTTCGGCGTGAAATCCAGGCGCAGGATGGAATCGCTGTCGCAGACCCGCGCGTGCGTGAAATCCACGTCCGGTGGATGATAGGGCCGCGACCCGGTGGCTATCACGAAGTGATCGGCGCGATAGCGTTCGCCGGTTCCGCGCTCGGTCTGCACCTCGATGGTATGCTCGTCGACGAAACGCGCATGCCCGGTGATGATGTCCACGTCGTTGCGGTAGTAGAAGCGCTCGCGCATGGTCGTTTGCTGGCGGATCACCGATTCGGCAGCCTTCAGTAGCTCGGGGTAGGCAATGTCCAACGGTCCGACGACGCGTCGCAGCATCGGATCGATCCGGTAGTCGGCTATCTGCTGAACGGCGTGGCGCAGCGACTTGCTCGGAATCGTGCCCCAGTGGGTGCAGCCGCCGCCGATCTCGCCGTATCGCTCCACCGTCGCGATCTTCTTGCCGCCCTTGGCGAGCATCATGGCGGCGCCCTCGCCGCCGGGACCGCTGCCGATGACAATGCCGTCGTAGTGGCGCATTCGAGTCATTCATTTCCCCCGCTCGATGATTTCCGGTGGGGCACTTGCAGCATGAATGTCACGGGGCCGTCGTTGACGAGCGACACGCGCATGTGCGCGCCGAACTCACCGCTGGCAACCTCTTCGTGCCGGGCGCGTGCCTGCCCGAGAAGATAGGCGAACAGGCGCCGGCCGACATCCGGCGGCGCCGCCGGCGAGAGACTCGGCCGCATGCCGCTCGCTGTGTCGGCCGGTAGGGTGAACTGCGGCACCAGCAGCACGCCGCCGTTAATTTCAGTCACGCTGCGATTCATTCTGTCCTTTTCGTCGGGAAATACGCGGTAACCGAGCAGGCGTTCGAGCATCCGCTCGGCGTCGCTTTCCCGGTCGCCTTTTTCGACGCCGACGAACACGCAAAGACCCGGCCCGATGCGACCCACGACTCGCTCGTCGATGGACACCGAGGCTTCGGTCACGCGTTGCAGCAGGGCAAGCATACGGATATGCGTCGCACCGGGCGTCTCAGGAAGCGGCGCGCGCCGCCCGCTTGCGCTCGTGCTCCTTGAGCAGCTTCTTGCGCACGCGGATGCTGGCCGGAGTCACTTCCACCAGCTCGTCGTCGTCGATGAGCTCGAGGGCCTGCTCCAGGGTGAGCCGGATGGGCGGCGTGAGCAGGATATTCTCATCGCTGCCGGCGGCGCGGATGTTCGTCAGCTGCTTGGCCTTCATGGGATTGACCACCAGATCGTTGGCGCGTGAATGGATGCCGATAATCATGCCTTCGTAGACTTCCTCGCCGGGGCCGATGAACAGCCGGCCGCGTTCCTGCAGGTTGAACAGCGCATAGGCGAGGCTCCTGCCGGCGGAGTTCGCCACCAGCGCGCCGTTTCCCCGCTGGGCGATGTTGCCCTCGCGGCAGGGGCCGTAATGCGAGAAAGTGTGATAGATGAGCCCGCTGCCGGAGGTGCTGGTGAGAAACTCCGTGCGGAAACCGATGAGACCGCGGGCCGGGATCGTGTAGTCGAGCCGCACCCGGCCGCGTCCGTCGGGGCGCATGTCCTCGAGGGTTCCCCGCCGTGCGGCGAGGGCCTCCATGATCGTGCCCTGGCGGCTCTCCTCGACGTCGACGGTGAGCTGCTCGAACGGCTCGCAGCGCCGGCCGTCGATGTCCTTGATGATCACGCGCGGGCGGGAGATGGCGAGCTCGTAGCCCTCGCGCCGCATGTTCTCGATGAGTATCGCCAGGTGCAGCTCGCCCCGTCCCGAGACCAGGAATCGATCCGGATCGCCGGTGTCCTCTACACGCAGCGCCACGTTATGGATGAGCTCTCGCGTCAGACGCTCGCGAATCTGTCGACTGGTGAGGAACTTGCCCTCGCGGCCCGCCAGCGGTGATGTGTTGACGAGAAAATCCATGCTCACGGTCGGCTCGTCGACGCTCAGCGGCGGCAGCGCCTCGAGCGCGTCGGGATCGCACAGCGTATCGGATATGTGCGGCGCCTCGATGCCGGTGAGCGCGACGATATCACCGGCCGACGCGGAATCGCTTTCGACGCGTTTGAGCCCCTGCGCATGCAGCACCTGAAGGACGCGGGCGTGGCGCACCGCGCCGGCGCTGTCAACGACGGCGACCGGCATATTGGTGTGCACCGAGCCGCGTTCGATACGGCCGATGGCGATGGCTCCCACGTAGCTCGAGTAGTCGAGGCTGCTTATCTGCATCTGGAACGGGCCGTCCTGGTCGACCCGTGGCGGTGGAACGCGCTCGACGATGGTCTCGAGCAGGGGCGTCATGTCGCCGTTCACGGTAATCGGCTCACGACTCGCGTAGCCATGCAATGCGGACGCGTAGACGACGGGAAAATCCAGCTGCGTCTCGCTCGCTCCCAATCTGTCGAAGAGATCGAACGTCTCGTTGAGCACCCACTCTGGCCGCGCCCCGGGGCGATCGATCTTGTTGATGACGACGATGGGATCGAGGCCCCTGGAGAACGCCTTCTGGGTGACGAAACGCGTCTGCGGCATCGGTCCCTCGACCGCGTCGACGAGCAGCAGCACCGAGTCCACCATGCTCAGCACGCGCTCCACTTCGCCACCGAAGTCGGCGTGACCGGGCGTGTCAACGATATTGATGCGGTAACCATGCCAGTCGATGGCAGTCGTCTTGGAAAGAATCGTGATGCCGCGCTCGCGCTCGAGATCGTTGCTGTCCATGGCGCGGTCCGGCGGCGCCGCGCGCGCATCGAGAGTGCCCGACTGCTGCAGCAGCCGATCCACGAGCGTCGTCTTGCCGTGATCGACGTGGGCGATGATGGCGATGTTGCGCAACGCATCGACGCCGTGCGCCTCGCGCGCGCGGCGAGCGAGCGTGTGGGGGCGATCGTTACTGTCCAAAACGTGGTGCGTCTTCGGCGAGATAGGCTTCTTCTTCAGGTGTGGTGTCCCGGCCGAGCACCGCATTTCGGTGTGGGAAGCGTCCAAATCTGTCGATGATGTCGCGGTGCTGGCGCGCATACTCGAGGTTCTCGGTCATCTGCCTGCGCAGATCTTCGGGTGCCTCTTCGGCGAGTGATTCGAAGTGCCGAACCGACAGCGCCTGGATATCGCGATCCTCGGCGTGCTCCAGGGGCAGATAGAAGAAAGTGCGCTCTATGAGGGAGAGCTGTCGATCGTGCCCATGCGCGATGCCCTCCATGCACAGCGCGAGCGCGCGGTCGTCCTGCAGGTACGCCGCGCGCGTGCCCCGGTGGATGTTGCGCGAGAGCTGGTCGAGCAGCACGATCAGCGCCATTCGGCCGCGGGGCGAGTCTTTCCAGTGATCGAGCGCCCCCTCGGCTGCCGCTGCGAGGGTCGCGGCGAAACGCTCGCTGCACTCGCGGTCGAAGGACGCATGGCCTTTGAACCAGACCCGATTACGGCGCGCGAGGGCTTGCGGATCGCTCGCCGCATCGGCGAACCAGAACGCGAGCACCTCCTCGGCGTCGGACACCCCGTTCGAAACTTCGCTCGTCACGCGCGCAGTCAGCCGGCTCTGTCGGCGATGGCGGCGCGCAACACGACGCCGTCGACGCCTTCGATGATCACCTTGGTGCCGGCCTCACAGTCTTCACAGCTGATCTTCCAGGTGGAATCATCCACGCGGATTTTCCCCTGACCGTTGACGACCGGCTCGCTCAACGTGAAGGTGCGCCCAACGTACTGCTGGCCGCGCAGATTGAGATTCGGCAGGTCGGTCTTGAGGGGATGAGTAGTCAGATAGCGGCGTGCGACGACCACGCTTGCTACCGATAGAATCGCGAAAATCAGCAGCTGATACTCCCATGATAGTTCCGGGATCAGCCAGAGCACGATGCCGACGATGCCGGCGGAGATCCCCAGCCACAGCAGGAATGCACCCGGCGCGAAGATCTCGATGATGGCGAGCGCCACACCGAGCACCAGCCAGTGCCAGAATTCGAGACCCTCGAAAAAGCCGGTCATCAATCGGTAGCGCTTTTCTGAGCGAAGGTCGCTTTGGCGAGCTCGCCGATGCCGCCAAGGGCGCCTATGAGGCTGGTGGCCTCAATCGGCATGAAGATGATCTTCTCGTTCTGAGCGGTGGCCATTTCCCTGACGGCGTCGACGTACTTCTGGGCGACGAAATAGTTGATGGCCTGAACGTTGCCGTCCTCGATGGCCTTTGAAACCATTTGCGTGGCACGCGCCTCGGCCTCCGCAAGCCGCTCGCGCGCCTCGGCGTCGCGATATGCGGCCTCCTTGCGGCCTTCCGCCTCCAGTATCGCCGCCTGCTTCTCGCCCTCGGCTCTGAGAATCTCTGATTCCCGTTCGCCCTGAGCCTCGAGAATGACGGCGCGCTTCTCGCGCTCGGCTTTCATCTGTCGCGCCATGGCGTCGACCAGATCCCGCGGCGGCGCGATGTCCTTGATCTCGATGCGGGTCACCTTCACGCCCCACGGCGAGGTGGCGTCGTCGACGATGTTCAACAGTCGCTGATTGATATCGTCGCGCTTGGACAGCAGCTCGTCGAGATCCATCGAGCCCATCACGGTTCGTATATTCGTCATGGTCAGATTGACGATGGCATGGGTCAGATTGTTGACCTCGTATGCCGCCCGGGCCGCACTCAGCACCTGGAAGAACACCACGCCGTCGACTGAGACCATGGCGTTGTCGCGGGTGATGACCTCCTGAGTCGGCACGTCGAGCACCGTCTCCATCATGTTCATCTTTGCCCCGATCTGATCGAACACGGGCACGATGACGTGCAGACCCGGATCGAGGGTCTTGGTGTATCGGCCGAAACGTTCCACCGTGTAGTTGAATCCCTGGGCGACCCGGCGAACGCCCATGAACACGAGAACCACGGCGAAGACGAAGATCGCGATGATTACTGCAGGCGTGCCTTGCATCCTCAATACTCCACATTGGCTCGGCTGAGCTTGGACCTTAGTATAGCGGGCCGGGAGACGGTCGGGCGGCACTTTTCGTCTCGCCTCGACGGTGGCAGAGTGTCGCGCACAGGCAGACAGGCAGCAGCAGTGGATAACAGCGTCATCCGTGCCATGGCCCGCTGGCCGAACGTGCCCTCGGTGTACGGCTGGATGTCGTTGGATCGCCGCGGGCGCTGGTGCCTGCAGGGCAAGCCGGTGCTGCACCGGGGAGCCATCGGGTTCATGAACAGAAACTATGCCTGCACGGATCGCGGCCTGTGGTATTTCCAGAACGGTCCGCAGCGCGTATTCGTGGATCTGGAATACACTCCCCTCGTCTTCACTCTCGATGGCTCGCGAAACCTTCTCGACCATACGGGACGGCCTGCCGGTCAGGTGCTCGAAGCGTGGATCGATGAGGAAGGGAACCTGCTGCTGATGGGTGAGCGCGGAATCGGCCTGCTGTGCGATCGAGACTTGCAATCACTGGCCGACGATTTTCACTACGAAGACGACAGCGTTTGCGACGAAGAGGGCATCGCCAGTCTGCTCGAAGGCTCAGCCGCAACCAGCGTCCATCTCAACTGGTATGGGCAGCGAATCCCCATCGCGACGATTCAGCGCCAGCGCGTCGCCGAAGAGTTCGGTTTCGAACCGCGCCCTCGCGCCGACGATGTCGATGAATGATCGACTGCGCCCGCGTCTCGTAGCGCCGGCTTTTTACGCCGTCGCGCTTGCGCTCGCCACTTTCATCATCGCAAACGCCAACGAGGCTTCGCGTGCGTACGAGTCCGTCTCGGCCCAGGAGAGCGTCTCGGCGAAAACCGATCGCGCGCTCAGGAAGGTATTGGAGACCCTGTCACTGGGACTCTACGGCGGGGCAACCGAGCTTTCCGGGCGGCTCGCGGATGCCGTCGACGTGGCTCAATTCCACGAGGCGCGGGCGGCCGGCACGGGCTGGCTGCTGCTCGGCTTGAGCGCCGCGTTTCTTGCCTTCGTGGTGATGACGGAAAAGGCGGGGCGTCGGCGCGCGAGCGCGCGCATTATTCGGCATTTTTTCGGCGTGTCGGCTGTCTTTCTTCTCGTGGGCCTGCTCGCACCCATTCTCACGGTTGTCGTCCACGAGGAGATTACCCTGCTCGGGCGCGTCGTTCTTCAGCACGAGTCCAAGGGCATCATCACGACGATCCACAAGCTTTTCCTGGTGCAGAACTACTTCGTCGCATTGCTTCTGGTCGTTTTCAGCGTGCTGCTCCCGGCGCTGAAGATCATTCTGTCTCTGATCGCTCTGCACGTTGGTCATGCGCGCACCCGGCGAACCAGCGTATTCGTCGTGAAAACCATAGGTCGCTGGTCGATGACCGATGTTTTCGTGGTCGCAGTGCTGCTCGCTTTCCTGACCGCGGACACCGCTCAGCTGACGGATGCGACGCTCGGACCGGGGCTTTACTTCTTTGCCGGCTACGGCCTGCTCTCGATCGCAGCCGGCCAGATGATGATCGGGTACGAGGGGCGGTCTGCAGGCGTGTCAGTGACTCACGACCAGTGAGGAGAAGCGAACGGGGAGGATCTCCCTGACGTTGAGCTGACCCTTCTCGTTCTTCTCGACCAGCATCAGCTGCTGGGCGTCCTCGATGCCCGCCGGAATGACCATCTTACCGCCGGGCTTGAGCTGCGAGAGCAACGGCGTCGGGATGAGGTCCGGCGCCGCCGCCACCAGAATCTTGTCAAACGGCGAGTGCTCGGGCCAGCCATTGGAGCCGTCGCCGACGCGCAGCTCGACGTTGATGGTGCCCTGGTCGGCGAGGCGCCGCCGTGCGCCTTCGGCGAGCTCCTCGAGAATTTCCACCGTATAGACGCGCTCGACCAGCTTTGCGAGTATTGCCGCCTGATAACCGAGGCCGGTACCTACGTCGAGAACGCGATCGGTCGGTTGTAGATCCAGCAGATCGGTCATGAGCGCGACGATAAACGGTTGCGAGATGGTTTTGTCAAAGCCGATGGGAAGCGGGGAATCGGAATATGCGAAGGCGCGTAGTTCCACCGGGACGAACTCGTGGCGAGGCACCGCATTCATCACCTCCATGACGGTCTCGCTCAAGGACACTATTCCGGTTTCCCCGGAAGCCAGCTGAGCGTGGCGTGCAATCTGCTCGACCATCTCGCGGCGCAGCTCCGCGTACTGCGACACGATGCCGTCGCCCGTGGTCATGATGTCTGAGCCTTCACTGTTCGGGCTTCCGGTCGATTGGGGGATGGAAACGTTTCGGAGTATCGGTCATGGGTGCTGATGCTCCCGTTGACAAGGGCCCGCCTGCCCCTGCAGCAGATACTAACCCGGAGCCAATGGCCGAATCTAGCGGCATGCTGGTGACGGTTCGCTCGGTATTTTCCCTTCTCCTCAGCTACGGTCTTCTGCTTCTCGCCAACGGCCTGTTCGGCACCCTTCTCGGGGTCCGCAGCAAGATCGAAGGCTTCGACACGCAGGTCGTCGGGCTGATCATGGCCGCCTACTTCCTCGGTCTCCTGCAGGGCGCGCTGCGCGCGAGCAACGTGGTCGCCGCCGTTGGGCATATCCGCGCGTTCGCCGCATTTGCCTCGGTCATGTCGGTGACGGCTCTGCTGCACGTGATTGTGGTCGATCCGATCGTGTGGTGCCTCCTGCGTTTCGCATCGGGCTTCTGTATGGCCGGCATGATCCTGGTCACGGAGAGCTGGCTCAATGCGCGCTCGACCAACAGGACCCGGGGACAGGTGATGGCACTCTACATGGTCACCAACTACTTCGGGGCCGGCTGTGGTCAGTTTCTGCTGACGGTCGCCGATCCCGCGCGATTTCATCTCTTCAGCGTCGCTTCGATCGTTTTCTCCCTGGCCCTCGTGCCCGTGCTGCTCACACAGGCCAGCGCTCCAACGCCCCCGCGTCGCGAGCCGCTCGACTTCCGCGAGCTCTGGCGCACCTCGCCGCTGGGCCTGACCGGCTCGTTCTGCGCCGGGGTCGTCAACGCGAGCTTCTACAGCCTGGCGCCCGTTTTCACGCTCGGCCTCGGTCTCGGCATCGGTGCGACGTCGACGTTCATGGCATCGGTGATTTTCGGCGGACTGCTGCTGCAATATCCCGTCGGGCACCTATCCGACCGCATCGACCGCCGCACGGTGCTCGCCATGGTCGCGGTCGCAACGGCCACCGCCTGTGGCGGAATCGTGCTGGTGGCCGGCTTCAACCCGAGCTGGATCTACCCGGCCGGGATCCTCTACGGCGGGCTCTCTTTTACCGTCTACTCCCTGTGCGCCGCGCATGCCAACGACTTTGCACCCGCAGACAAGCACGTGCAGACCGCCAGCGGACTGCTCACCGCGTACGGGCTCGGCGCCTTTCTCGGCCCCATCCTGGCCGGCAACGCCATGGCGCGCCTCGGCCCGCAGGGGCTTTTTCTGATGAGCGCGCTGGTCTCGCTATTCCTCGGAGGTTTCGCTCTCTACCGCATGCTTCGCCGCGTTGCTCCCGACAAGGAAGAGCAGTCACAGATCATCCCCTCGCCGGGTGGCCAGTTCACCTCCGGCGAGATCTACGCGAGCATACGCGACGACATGGACAAGGACCTGGCGACGACGGATGGCGCGCGTCGTCGTTGAGCGAGGTGCTCTCGGTAATCTCTTAGCGCCGCTGGTTTCTCACCTATCAGGACTGGGCCGGCAAGTAGTCGTCCGACCACTTGAGCATCACGTTGAAGCTCACGCTCAGGCGGGGTTGCTTGGAGAGATTGGGGTGCACGAAGTGATTCAGGAAAGCCGGCCAGAGCAGAATCAAGCCGGGCTGCGGCGCTATGGTGTACTCGGGCTCTACATAGGGATCGCCCTTGATTGCGGTCATGTTTGCGCACGCGCGCGGATCATAGAGCGTGATGCGCCCGGGCCTCAGGTCGCTTCTTGTCTCGAGCTTCTCGCGATCCTCGGGAACGCGCACGTAATAGGTTCCACTCAGGTAAGCGTGCGGGTGATTGTGATAGTCGTGGTAGTCGCCGAAGCGATTGACGTTGGCCCAGGCCTGAAGTGACCAGCGGATGTCGTAGTTCATTCCGAGATGGCGGAAGTAATCGGCGACGGTGATGTTGACGCACTCTCTCAGCCAGGCCGCGGCGGCGTTTTCCATGGTGAACAGGTTGTCGCTGCGATAATCGGTGGTGAGATTGCGGTGCCGCTCGTCGAGATCTTCGATGAGGCGTTCCAGCTCCGCGTTGGCGGAATCGGCGTCGGGTAGCACGCGTTTGAGAAGTATCGTGGGCCAGAGATTGACGAAGCCATCGCCTGTTTCGTGAACGTGTTTCATCATGTTTGCCGATGGAAAATCCCGGACTCCTATTCTACACCGTCACCACGGGCCGTTGACGCCCGGGTCGCGCTCGTTGTAAGAGTGTCCCGGTCCGTTCGTCAGAGGAACCGAGCCATGAACGATGGCGTCAATAGTTTGTGTGCACAGCGAAGGAACGTTGCTCTGGCGTTCCTTGCGATCTGTGTGATGACGATCGGTGGGTGCACCTCACCGGCACGATTCACGCCGGCCACCGGCTCAGAGAATCTCCCCCCCTATGAGGGTGAGGTGAGGGTTTTGGAGAACCTGCCATCCTCCGATCAGTTCACGCGCGTTGGTGTGGTCATCGTCGAAGGCGTGCAGCTCACCAGGGAATCCGACATGGTCGCGGCGATCAAGAGGGAAGCGGCGAGACGCGGCGCCGACGCAGTGGTCATGCAAGGGCCGATCAAGTCCATGAAGGACGCAAGTGGGGGGGTTCAGCGCACCCTCGCGGCCTGGGCAATCCGGCTCAACAGGTAGCCGGCGCGGCGCGAGGATCACGGCTTCGGCTTACAGGCTTTGTTTATGGCGTTGTGAGCCGCAGTGAAGCCGCTCAGCGAATAGGTGTCACGGGTCTCGGTGCCGCGATTCGAGACGCCTTCCATGATCATTGTCCGTCCGGCGCGCATGGCCTTGACCATGCTTGAATCGTCCTTTACGTCGTAGCTCCAGGCCGTGCTGCCTTCCGTGTAGAGGGTGTAAGCCTTGCCATCGATGGTGACCCGAACCTCGCTCGCCTCCTTGAACGTGTAGCCCGTCTCGAAGCTGACCTTGTTCATCTCGCCGTCGCCGGGACGGTGGGTCACGAACGCGAATATTTCACCGCGTTTCTTGTAGTTGCCCTCGGCCTTCTCCGGCTGACTCCACATCATGCAGACGGTCTTGTCGTCCTCCTTGAAGGTCATGGCGCTCCAGAGCTTGAACGTCCCGAGGGGCTTATCCGCCGCTGCCGGCGTCGCCGACACGAGACAGCCCAAGGCGAGGGCTAAAACCAGTCCGCGAGTCGAGCCGCGACTGGCGGAAGCTGCGCCGCGCGTGTTCATGGTGTCACCGGTGGCAGGCCGAGGATCGTGGAACTCGAGGAGCGAAGATTACCAGAAACCGGCAGCCTGTGGGGATGCCGGTTGCCCGAAAGCCGCGCCGGTCGCTCTCAGGCCATACCGGTCAAGCCGGGGTGCACGTTGCTGGTGTATGATTCGGCATCGCCTTGGCTGCGGGCCACGCGAGCCGAGAAGCGGCGAATTGGAGGATTGGTCGTGCGAGTGCTGGCCAACAATCTTCACGTCAACTGTCAGCTCTCGGGTCCCGAGGGAGCACCGCTCGTGGTGCTCAGCCACGCCCTCGGATCGAGCGGCATCATGTGGCAGCAGCAGATGCCGGCGCTCGTGGAACGCTATTGCGTGCTGCGCTACGACAGTCGCGGCCATGGAGGGACCGACGCGCCGGCCGGGCCCTATACCCTCGATGCGCTCGGAGACGACGTGGTGGCGATGCTCGATGCGCTCGACATCGAGCGCGTGCACTGGGTGGGTTTGTCCATGGGCGGCATGGTCGGACAGAATATGGCCCTGCGTCATCCGCAGCGCCTGGTGTCGCTGGCGCTCTGCGACACCACGAGCAGGGTTCCCGAGGAAGCCAGGGCCACATGGGATGCGCGCATCGCCGTCGCCGAGAAAAACGGCATGGAGCCGCTCTGCGAGGAAACCATGGAGCGCTGGTTCACGCCCTCGTTTCTCGCTGAAGGCGGACCGGAGCTGGAAGTCATCCGCGAGCAGTTTGTGCAAACACCCACATCGGGCTACGTCGGCTGTTGTCAGGCAATCCGTGCGCTCGATTACACCGACCGGCTTTCCGTCATCGATCTTCCCACGCAGGTGATCGTCGGAGCTGAGGATCCATCTGCACCGCTGCAAGCGTCGCGCGTAATTCAGGAGAGGATTCCCGGGGCCTCGCTCACCGTGATCGACGACGGCTCGCACCTGTGCAATGTCGAGCAGCCGGCTGCATTCAATCGTGCGCTGCTCGGATTTCTCGACAGGCTCTGACTTGGCGCCGCATCGTTACGGCCGATAGACATGCCTGGTAAAACCCCGCGGCCGCAGGATACCGCACCGCTCGAGCCATCCGAGTTCGGCATCGCATTTCAGATCGCGCTCGACGCGGGTCAGAATCCCTCCGGTAAAACTTCCTCCACGCCCTGGGAACGTGCCCGGTTCGCGCTCGAGCACCATTTCGCCGGCGAGACGCAGAAGTTCGAAAGCGCAGACACGCGATTCCGGGCGGTGATGGACCTGTATCGCAGGAACGGGCTTGCCGACTGGATTCGGGGCGGCGACCAGGCGTCACAGCGAATCGAGATTCACCCGGCGGTGCTCGATGTGGCCAGCCGTATGCGGCTCGCCAGAAACGGCAGGTTTCCGCTTCGCAAGTTTCTCGAGCAGGTGTCGGTGACGGCGCGGGAAAACTACTCGGACCTCGAGGAATGGCCCATGGAGGATGCCGACTGAGTGCAGTCAGTGCCGCGTCGATCGCAGATCGTGGGGGTCTTCACTGAAGAGTTGGGCGACGTCGATGGCGTCGAATTTGAACACTGCGTTACAGAACTCGCAGCCCACGCTGACCCGCTGCTGCTCCTCGATCAAGGATTCCAGGTCTTCACGCCCGAGGACGCGCAGCATCTCCGCCACCTTTTCCCGTGAGCAGCTGCACAGGAAACGCCAGCTCTCGCCAGGGTAGAGGCGCACCGCGCGGCCGCCGTTGATGCGTGCGAGCAGCTCCACCACGCCCAGCTCCAGCAGCTCTGCCGGCTCCAGGGCGTTGGCGTGCTCCACGGTTTGTTGCCACGCATTCACCAGGGCGTCGGCGTCCACGTCGCGGGAAAAATCCCGGCGCTCGTCGGGCACCCACTGCAGCAGCAGCCCGGCCAGGCGCTCCTCCTCGACCGCCAGCCACAAGCGCGTCGGCAGCTGCTCCGAATGAGCGAAATAGCCGCGCAGTGACTGCGACAAGCTGTCGCCCTCGAGCGCCACGACGCCCTGATAGCGTTCGCGGCCGGCGCCGGGGTCGATGGTGATGGCCAGGCGGCCGTTGCCGAGGAGCTCTGGCAGCAGCGTGCCCTCGAGCTTTTCCTTCCAGCGCGCGAGGCCCCTGACCGTGCCGCTCGCGGTGGCCTCCGCGATGAGCAGACGCAGACCGCCATCGCCGCTTGCCTGAATGGTCAGCGCGCCGTCGAACTTGATGGTTGCCGACAGCAGTGCAGCGGCCGATACCGCCTCGCCGAGGAGTCGAAGCACCACCGGAGGATAGTCGTGGCGGGCCGCGAGCTCACGCCACGATTCGTCCAGATAGACGAGCTGACCGCGTACGTTGGAGCCTTCGACCACGAAGCGGTAAAGACTGTCGGCGCAGGGACCCATGTGAAAATCTCCAAGCGCGGCTCGGCGCCACGCCCGTGACGACACTTTACGCGAAGCTGAAGAGAAACTCCTGCATTCTCTCTCCGACAAGAAAAGAATGCAGCAGACGAAAGCCCGGCATCATTTTCTGCAGCGCGGTCGGCGACAGCCGCGGATTGGGCATGTCCCGAACACCGGCAGGCCTTCGATAGCGCAGATGTCCGCTGCGATCCATGCAGATCCGAGCCGGCACGCTCGCAATCGTGCCATCGGTGGGAAGCGTGAGAAACAGCAATGTGCCGGCGTGGCAGCAGCGCGCCACGCGCGCCATAACAAGCTCGACGGCTTTGAAATCCATGTAGGTGAATAAATCCCAGGCGAGCACCAGATCGAAGCGCGCCGAGCCCTCGAAGGCGAGCGCATTGGCGACGGCCATCTCCTGGTCTTCGCTGTCCGTGCTCTCGAGCTTCTCGCGCGGCGCGATGAGGTATCGGAACAGGTCCTCGACATAGATACGGCATGCCGCGTCGGCAAAGAACGCGACGTTGGCTTCAGCCGGCGCGCCCAGGTCCAGAATCTGGCACCTGGCGGATTGCGCAAAGCGCCGAGCGAGCATGGCAACGCTCGGCGAGTTGAACTCCAGCTCCGCAGGGAACGCGTCCGCTACGACCTCGTTGCCGTAGGCCAGGGCCATGGACGGCGAGACGACTACTGGCCGGGGGCGTTGCCGAGCACGCCGCCCGACGAAGAATCGCCGCTGCCCGACGACGCGGATTTGATGTCGGCGATCTTTTCGCTCCTCCCGGGACCGGCACGCGAGGCCGTGCCCGGCTCGACGTCCATGTCGATGGAACCCTTGAATTTGCAGCCGTCCTCCAGCGTCACCCGCGGCGCGACGATGTTCCCGCGCACGTTGCCGGCGGCACGGATGACGACTTGCTCGTCGCTCCTGAGATCGCCTTCCACATTGCCCTCGACGTAAATGGCGCGTGCATTCACGGTCGCGTTCACCGTGCCCTCCTTGCCGACCGTCAGCACGTTTTCCTTCAGGCTGATGTTGCCTTCCACGCGGCCTTCGATGACGAGATCCTCGCGACCGGTCACGTCGCCGTTGACGTGTATGGACGAGCCGATGGTGGCTGCTGCGCGGCCGCGGGTCGTTGGCGGGCCGCTCGGCTCGCTGCCGTGAATCGTCGGCTCGGCTCGGCTTTCGTCGGGCTTTTTAAACATTTTGCTTCCTCCAGGTGGGCGGCGGTTGGCCGTGATTCGCCCCGCGACCTTTCTCCGGCCGCGGCCGCCGGCGGTCCGGCATCCGGGCGACAGGCCCTGCGGCCGGTGCGCCGTTGACGGGCTTTTGCCGGGCCATTATACGCGCCTCGACGGAGCATCGAGGCCGAAATCCCGCCGCTCGCCGCGATTCCGCGCCGGTCGCGTGGCGGGGATAATGGCGCACGAGCCCGTGTCGCAAAGCCCGGAGGCCGAGAACGTGCAGCTCAAACTCTTCGTTCGCAGGGATTGCCACCTGTGCGCCGAGATGCACCGCGAGCTACTCGCCTGTGCCGGGCGGCAGACGTTCGAGGTCGAGTTGGTGGACATCGATGCCGATGCCGCGCTGGTCGCCCGGTATGGGCACAAGGTGCCGGTGCTTGTGGGCGACGGCGAGGAGATCTGTCATTATTTTTTGGATGAGCACGCCCTTTCCGATTTCCTGACCCGCGCATCATGAGCGCCGAAGAGGAAACGAGCTTTCGCGGGGCAAGCGTCTACGAGCGCATCTACGCGATTACCCGCCGGATCCCGCCGGGCCGCCTGGCGAGCTACGCTCAGATTGCTGCCATCGAGGGTCACTGCACGCCGCGCATGGTGGGTTATGCCATGGCTGCCGTCGGCGCGCGGCCGGTGCCCTGGCAGCGCGTCATCAACAGCCGGGGAACCATCAGCGAGCGGCGCCACGGTGGCGGCACCGGCCGGCAGCGGCAGCTGCTGGAGAACGAGGGCGTGGTGTTCGACCGTTACGGGCGGGTGGACTTCGAAGTCTTTGGCTGGTCCGGGCCGGACTGGGGATGGCTCGACGACAACGGTTTCTTTCCGGCGCCGCCGCCCTCGAACCCACGGCGGAGGCGCCGGATGAGCAGAGAGCTCGATGCGCGATGACTGTTCGATGCGTCACGTTCGATCTGGACGACACCCTGTGGGAATGCGGGCCGATTCTGCTCGCTGCCGAGGAGGCGTTCTACGACTGGATCAGCCGCCACTACGCGCCCATTGCCGAGCGCTACTCCCTCGTCGAGCTGGTCTCGCATCGACGCGAATTTTTCCAGCGTTTCCCGGAGATGGAGCACGACTTGACCGGTCTGCGACGTCGCTGGCTGCACCATCTGGCCGAGAGCTTCGGCTTCGGTCCGGAGCTCGTAGACCCCGCCTTTCGCGTTTTCTGGGAGCATCGTAACGCGGTGACGCTTTTCGAGGAGGCGCATGCCTTGCTCGACGGCATGCGCGAGCGCTATGCCGTCGGCGCCATCACGAACGGCAATGCCGACGTGCATCATATCGGTATCGGACACTACTTCGACTTCGTCATCACCGCCGCCGAGGCGGGGGCCGCCAAGCCGCAACCGGAGATTTTTCACGCCGCGCTGAGCGCCGCCGGCGTCGACGCGCATCAGGCCGTGCACGTGGGTGACGATCCGAAACGCGACGTGCACGGCGCCAAAGCCGTCGGCATGCGCACCGTGTGGATCAACGTCGACGGCAAGCCGTGGCCGGGGGGAGCCTCGCCGGACGCCGAGATCCGCACCCTCGACCAGCTCGAGCCGGTGCTCGACGCGTGGCGCGAAACCTGAGCGCGGCGACTTTCCTCGAGGTCCCCGACGCACGTCCGGTGCGCTCTACGCGACGCCCGCCCGCGCGCGAGGCCGTGCGTGCCGGCGCCCACCGCCTACATGACGCGCTGGTGATCGCATGCGACGGCCGTTTATGTTGAGCACGCGTCATCGCGTGACGCCCGGGCGCACGCGGTCATTCGACGCAAGACAATGGAAGTCAAACGCTGAGCAAGGAGAGTCACATGTTCAATGCCCGTCGTCTCATGGCCTGTGCCATTCTGGCGGCTGCCGGCGTGGTGAACGCCGCGGAGCCCGTGAATATCAACACTGCCGACGCCGAGACCCTCGCTTCGGCCATCAACGGTGTCGGGCTGAAGAAAGCCCGCGAGATCGTCGCCTATCGGCGGCAGAACGGGGCGTTCGCGAGCGTCGACGATCTGACCAAGGTCAATGGCATCGGTGCCCGAACCGTGGAGACGAGCCGTGAACGGCTGACGGTCGAGGAAAGCGGCGAGTAGGCTGACGAAGGCTCTGCCCCTCCCGACGGGGGCGCATGCCTCCGCGGGAGGGGGAGAGGATGTCGGCCACGATGAGCGGCGTCGCGAGTGATGCTCTGCGCCCAGCGGATCCCTTTCGGCCCGCCCACGAAAACGGGCGCCTCACGAGCCCCTCGCGCGTAACCAGCGGTCCAGCTCCGCGAGGCGCGCGGGTGTGCCGACATCCCACCACTCGCCGGCGTAATACTCGCCGCTCACCCGATCCCTGCGACAGGCATCGAACAGCAGCGGCGCCAGGGGAAAGCGCTCGTCGTTCGTATCCGAGAAAAGCTCCGGTCGATACACGCCGATTCCGCTGAACGTGAGCCGCTCGCCCTGGGATCGGCGAACGCGCGTCCCTTCGAGGGCGAAATCTCCTTCGGGGTGATGATCGGGATTGTCCACCAGCACCAGGTGGGCGAGGCTGTCGAAGCCGGCGGCGAGTTGCCGGAAGGGAAAATCCGTCCAGATGTCGGCATTCACGGCCAGGAAAGGAGCCTGGCCGAGCAGCGCCAGCGCACGGCGGATCCCGCCGCCGGTCTCGAGCGCCCCCTCAGGCTCCCGGGAGTAAACGATGCGTGCGCCGAACTCGCCGCCATCACCGAGACGCTGCTCTATCTGAGCACCCTGCCAGGCGTGATTCACCACCAGCTCTTGAAAACCCTCGGCGACGAGTCTCTGGATCAGGTGAACGATGAGGGGCTGGTCGGCGACGCACAGAAGCGGTTTCGGCACCGAATCGGTCAGCGGCCGCATGCGCTCGCCGCGGCCGGCCGCGAGCAGCATGGCCTTCAAGGGCTCAGCTCCGCTAGGCGCGCGAGGGTACGCGCGTTATTGCGTTCGAGCTTGGCAATGACGTCCAGATCGTCGAGCAGCTGGCGCAATGCCGCCAGCGCCGGCTGGCGCTCGCACTCTGCCATCAGGTATCGAAGTGTCAACGGAATGTCCCGGAGATAGTCAGGCTTGGCGTCGCGATAGAACAGACGACAGAAGATACCGGCGATCTTGAGATGGCGCTGTGCGCCGACGAAGTCGACGTCGCACAGAAATTGCCGGGGATCGGCGCTGACCGGCACGCCCCGGGAAAGCGCGTCCCCATGGTACTCGATCAACCACTCCTCGACGCGCGCGGCTGGCCACTCGATATAAACGTCGCGCAGCAAGCTCACCACGTCATAGGCGGCTGGGCCCGCAACGGCATCCTGGAAGTCCAGAACGCCGGGATTGCGAACGCGCGTATGCATGAGATTGCGCGAATGATAGTCGCGGTGGACGAAGACCTTCGCTTGCTGTTCGAATCTTTCCGCCAGCACGCGAAAGATTTCCGACAACGCTTTCCCGAGCGCGCCCGCGGTGTCGATACCAAGGTGCCGCCTGAGAAACCACTCGTCAAACAGCGCGAGCTCCTGCATGACGAGCGCGGTATCGTAGCCGGGCACCGAATCCGGCGGTACCCGCACCTGCATGCGCAACAGGGTATCCAATGCCTCCCCATAGAGGCTCGACGCGCTGTCGGCATCGAGCGCATCGAGGTAGCTGCGCTGGCCAAGATCCTCGAGAAGTAGAAAACCGCAGGCGAGATCGCGCGCATAGATGGCCGGGACATGAACTTCGGCACTCGCGAGCAGATCGCTCACCGCTACATAGGGACGGCAGTCTTCTCTGTCGGGGGGCGCATCCATGAGTATCTTCGACCCGCCGTCCAAGCGGATGCGGAAATAACGACGAAAGCTGGCGTCCGAGGAAGCCGGCTGCAGATCGACGTCCACCACGCCAAGCGTGCTCCGAAGCCACTGGCGGGCCTGTTCGAGACGTTCGATCATCGGGTCGGTGTGATGAGGAGGGCTTTCGCTTGAGCTTAGCACGCGTTTCGGGGCGATTTTCGCGACATCGCGTTTTCGATACCATGCCAGACGCGCGGCGGTAATGGGGGCCGTTCGCGGCAATCTTCGCTCAACCCGGCTGTCCGTGGAGCTCGCATATTGTTGACCTATCTCGCCGTCCTCGCGGGTCTCGCGCTGCTCGTTTGGGGCTCCGATCGATTCGTCCTCGGCGCATCTGCTGCCGCGCGCAATCTTGGCGTCTCGCCGCTTTTCATCGGCCTGACCATCGTCGGTATGGGCACCTCGGCGCCGGAGATTCTGGTCTCGGCGAGCGCCGCGCTGTACGGCAACCCGGGGATCGCCATCGGCAACGCCGTGGGATCGAATATCGCCAACATCGGGCTCGTGCTCGGCGTCACGGCGCTGGTACGGGGAGTGGTCGTGCGCACCAAGATCTTCCGCGTCGAGTTTCCCATCATGTTCGCGGTCATCGGCATCGCATGGCTGAGGCTCGGCGACGGTACGCTCGACGAGGCCGATGGCGTCGTTCTGGGCTTGGCATTCCTGTTTCTCCTGCTGCTCATGGCGGGAATTGCCGAGCGCGCGCGCCGAACCGATCCGCTGCGCCGGGAGTTCAGCGAGGAGATCCCCGCCACTGTCGGCACCGTCCGTGCCCTGCTGCTGTTCGCTATCGGTCTAGCGGCGTTGCTTGTCGGCTCGAGGCTGATCGTATGGGGGGCGGTGGGCATCGCGCGCAGCTTCGAGGTCAGCGATATGCTCATCGGTCTAACGGTGGTCGCGATCGGCACCAGTCTTCCCGAGCTCGCCGCCTCCATCGCCAGTGTTCTCAAGGACGAGCCGGACATTGCGGTCGGCAATGCAATCGGGTCCAATATGTTCAATCTGCTGCCGGTGCTGGTTCTGCCGGGTCTCATCGCTCCCGCGGCGGTGCCGCCTGAAGCGTTGCAGCGCGATTTTCCCGTCATGCTGGTCCTGAGCGTGGCCCTGGCGATCATGGCGTGGGGATTTCGCGGCCCCGGGCATATCGCCCGTTGGGAAGGCGCCGTGCTGGTCTTTGCCTTCCTGGGCTACCAGGGACTTCTGTACGTTTCCGCGGCCTGAGCGCGACGAATCGAGCCTCACCCGCAACAAAGGGCTAAGCTATTGAAACCCGGTCCTGGTGACCCCAACTGACCGGCCATGCCTGCGGGGCGGGGGCACGCGCTCGCGTCGAACGGCAGGCCTCGGCGACAGACATCGGAGGGGCTGATGGCACTCAAGCAGGCGACCAGCGTACCCCCCTGCAGCCCGCGGGCCGCCGCTGGGGCGGTGATCGAAGGCGGGGCGCGCTCGGACGCGAGCCTGTGCAAATCCGGCGTGGAAGTGATCGAAACCGAGGCCAGGGCGTTGAGCTCGCTGGTGAGCCGGATCGATCACGATTTCGCGCAAGCCTGTCGGCTGATGCTCCAGTGCAAGGGCCGCGTGGTGGTCACCGGCATGGGTAAATCCGGTCACGTGGGACGCAAGATCGCCGCGACCCTGGCGAGTGCCGGGACACCGTCGTTTTTCATGCACCCGGGTGAGGCCAGCCACGGAGACCTCGGCATGATAACCGCCGGTGACGTGGTGCTTGCCATTTCCAACTCCGGCGGTACCAGCGAGATCGTCACGATTCTGCCCCTCATCAAGCGCCTCGGGGTCCCGCTCGTCACGCTCACCGGCGATCCCCGTTCACGCATGGCCGAGGCGGCCGACGTGAATATCAATGTGGGCGTCGAAGAGGAAGCCTGTCCGCTCGGACTCGCGCCCACCGCCAGCACGACCGCGACCCTTGCGATGGGCGATGCGCTCGCCATTGCTTTGCTGGAAGCGCGCGGTTTCAGTGCCGAGGATTTCGCCCGTTCCCATCCCGGCGGCCGTCTGGGAAGGCGCCTGCTGCTGCACGTTGCCGACATCATGCACACCGGCGACGATATGCCGAGTGTCTCCATGGACGTGCCCATCTCGCAGGCTTTGATGGAAATGACGCGAACCGGCCTCGGTACGACCGCCATCGTCGACGATAACCGTAAAGTGCTTGGTATCTACACTGACGGTGACCTGCGCCGCACACTGGATCGGGAGTTGGATGTGCACAAGGCGAGAATTGCCGAGGTCATGACCACCGAATGTGTGACGGTGTCTCCGAATATATTGGCGGCAGAAGGGCTCAAAGTCATGGAGGATCGCGAGATCAATGCCCTGCTGGTCGTCGACGAGGATCACCGCCTCGTGGGCGTGCTGAGCATGCACGATCTTCTACGCGCAGGGGTGATCTGATTGTTCGACGCGTCGCCGGAAGTCTTGGTGCGGGCCGCCAAGATCAAGCTGCTCCTCTTCGATGTCGATGGCGTGCTCACTGACGGTCGCCTGCTTCTCGGTGACAACGGTGTAGAGTACAAGGCCTTTCACTCCCGGGATGGTCACGGCATGAAAATGCTTGCGAGCACCGGAGTCGAGCTCGCCATCATAACGGGACGTCGCTCTCAGCTTGTCAGCGAGCGTATGGCATCGCTTGGAATCACCCACGTGTATCAGGGGCATGCGTCCAAGCTACCGGTCTTCGAGAAGCTCGTCCGCGATCTCGAGCTGTCCGAGTCCGATACCGCCTACGTGGGTGACGACGTCGTCGATCTCGGAATCATGGCGCGGGCCGGCCTGGCGGTGGCGGTGGCGAACGCCCATCCACTGGTTCTGGAGCGCGCACACTGGCACACGCGAGCCGAGGGCGGGGGCGGCGCCGCTCGCGAGGTCTGCGATCTGATCATGCATGCCCAGGGCACTCTCGAGAACATCCACCGTGAATATCTCATGGGAAACGTCTGAGCAGCCCGTGCTGACAGCAGGCGGGTCCGGCGTTGCCAAACGGCTGGGCATCCTCGCCAGGTCCGGCCTCACCTCGGCCGTCGCCACCTGGCTACCGGCCGCGGTGCTGGTGACACTCGCCGTCGCCAGCGGTCTGTGGCTGGCGGCCATCGGTCAGCCCCAGGGCCAATCCGCGCGTTTCACGGGCCGCGCTCCGGATCTGACCATGGAAGAGTTCGAGGTGACGACCATGGGCGAGGACGGCAATCCGCTGCGCCGCCTCTCGGCTGCATACATGGCGCATTTCAACACGACCGGGACAAAGGAGCTGAGGCATCCGCATCTGGTTGTCTACCGGTCAGGATCGGAGCCGTGGCACATCGCCTCGGAGCGAGGCTGGATCTCGGCTGATAACGACGTTCTCATGTTGCTAGGGAGGGTCGACATCTGGCGTAATTACCCGCAGGGGAGGCGCGAGATTCACATCGAGACAGAGGACCTACGGGTGCTGCCCGATGTCGAATTCGCGGAAACGGCCCTGCCGGTCGCCATCAGCACACCGGAATCGCTGACCCGCGGCGTCGGCATGCGGGCTTATCTGGGCGAGAACCGCGTGCAGCTGCTTTCCCGGGTCAAGACGACGATCGAGCCCTTGCAACGATGAGCGACGGCGATCGATGAACATGCGTTTGAACATTACATTGCTGGTGCCGTTGGCGTTTGTCGTGTTTGCGACCAACGGTGCTCAGGCGCGCTCCACGGATCGCGAGCAGCCCATCGTGATCGAAGCGAGCACCGCCGAGGCCGATAATCGCAAACAGGTCACCGTATACCGGGGCGATGTCGTCATCGAGCAGGGAACACTGCGCATCACCGGTGACACGGTCTGGATCCACTACGACGACGCCAACACAATCACGAAAGCGGTTTCGGTCGGTAAGCCGGCCAAATTTCGGCAGCTGCCCGATGACAAGGAGCACTACATGACGGCGCATGCCGATCGCATGGAATACCACGCCGATCAGGACCTGATATTCCTGCTGGGAAACGCGCGTTACGGCGAAGGACAGGACAAGATTACGGCCGAGCGAATCGTCTACGATTCGCGCAGGGGGCGTGTGAAAGCGGAAGCCCAAGCGGACGCCGTTGACAAAAACGGCGATGCTTCCAGCGATTCGGGCCGCGTGAGAATCACGATTATGCCGAAGAAAAAATGATTCATTCGGAAATCGTTATCGGTGCGCCTTTGTTCGTGAATCCATGAGCGTTCTGACGGCGCGCAGCCTCGTCAAAAGCTACAACTCGCGCTCGGTGGTCGACGGCGTCAGCCTGAGCGTTCGAAGCGGCGAGGTCGTCGGCCTGCTCGGACCCAACGGCGCAGGCAAAACGACGAGCTTCTATATGATTATCGGCCTGGTGGCGAGCGACGGCGGCGCCATTCATCTCGATGCCAAGGATCTGACCCGATATCCCATGCACATCAGGGCACGAATGGGGCTGGGTTACCTTCCCCAGGAACCGTCCGTGTTCCGGCGTCTCACCGTGGAGGAGAATATACTGGCGATTCTCGAGGTCCACCCCGGTCTCGAGCCGGCCGAGCAGAAGAAGCGCCTCGAAGAGCTGCTCGAGGAGCTGCATGTGGGCTATCTCAGGCGGCACCGCGGCGATAGTCTCTCCGGAGGCGAGCGTCGTAGGGTGGAGATCGCCAGGGCGCTTGCCTCTGAGCCGAAGTTCATGCTCCTGGATGAGCCTTTTGCCGGCGTCGATCCCATTTCCATCGTAGATATCAAGAGAATTATCAAATACTTAAGTGAGCGCGAGATCGGCGTGCTGATCACCGACCACAACGTGCGCGAGACCCTGGACATATGCGACAGAGCGTATATCGTGAACGAGGGGCGTATCATTGCCGAGGGCCGGCCTGAGGCTATTCTGCGCGACGAAAAGGTACGAGAAGTCTATTTGGGGCACGATTTCAGGTTGTGACGGGCGCACTCGGGCGCCAAGGCCAGCCTGCTAAAATTTACAAATAAAAACCCGTTATTTCGCCACATGAAGCAATCGCTCCAGCTCCGCCTGGGTCAGCATCTGACGATGACCCCGCAGCTGCAGCAGGCTATCCGCCTGCTGCAACTCTCCACTATGGAGCTGCAAATGGAGGTCCAGGAGGCGCTCGAGTCGAATCTCATGCTCGAGCTCGAGGATGAGGGCGCAAGCTCGACCACCGGCGACTCCCCAGCCGATGGCGGCGCGTCGGAACAGGATGTCGCGCCCGAGGATATTCCCTCGGAGCTGCCGGTCGACAGCGCCTGGGAAGACATCTACGACGGTGTCCCGGTGCACCATGGCGGTTCGGAAGTCAACGGCACCGAGTTCGAGAATCCCCGCGCCGAGTCCGAGACACTCAAGGATCATCTGCTCTGGCAGCTCGGCCTCACGCGAATGAGCGAGCTCGACCAGGTCATCGCCACGGCCATCATCGACAGCATCGATGAAGGCGGCTATCTCGGTGCAACGCTCGAGGACATTCACAAAAGTCTTTCGACGCCAGAGCTGGAGATCGATCTCGCCGAGATAGCAGCCGTCCTGCATCAGGTGCAGAACTTCGATCCAGTCGGTGTCGCGGCTCGGGATCCACGCGAATGCCTTTTGATCCAGCTTCGTCAACGCCCCGACAACACACCCTGGCTACAGGCAGCGGTGACGCTCGTCGAAGACCACCTGGACCTGCTCGGTCAGCGAGACTACGCTCAGCTCATGCGCCTGCTCAAGCTGGAGAAGGAGGAGCTCCAGCGTGTAATCGAGCTGATTAAGACGCTTTCACCCCGCCCTGGGGACGCGCTCCAGTCGAATCCACCGGAATACGTAATCCCCGACGTCATCGTTCGCAAGGTCAAGGGGACGTGGCGCGTCGAGCTCAATCCGGATGCGTTTCCCAAGGTTCGGGTGAACTCTCAGTACGCGAGCCTCATTCGGCGCGCGGATAACAGCGCGGATAACAACTGCCTGAAAACTCATCTGCAGGAGGCACGCTGGCTGATCAAGAGCTTGAAAAGTCGAAGTGAAACCCTTCTCAAGGTCGCCACTTGCATTGTCAAGCGTCAACAGGCGTTCTTCGAGTATGGCGAAGAGGCGATGAAGCCCATGGTTCTGCACGATATCGCCGAAGAGGTCGAGATGCACGAATCGACGATTTCACGGGTCACGACGCAGAAATTCATGCATACGCCGCGTGGGCTCTATGAGCTCAAATACTTTTTCTCGAGCCACGTTCATACCGAGAGCGGCGCCGAGTGTTCATCGACGGCGATCCGCGCTCTTCTGAAGAAGCTCATAGCGGCGGAGAATTCACAAAAACCATTGAGTGACAGCAAGCTCGCTGCCATTCTCTCCGAGCAGGGAATAAAAGTGGCGCGTCGCACGGTCGCCAAGTATCGTGAGTCCATGGCGATCCCGTCTTCGAGCGAGCGCAAATCTCTGATGTGAAAGTGCTGGACTTGTCGAAGAGCGGGAAGAGCTTCCATAGCATTCGGCCGGATGCCGCATTTGCGCAAAAATAAAGGGGTAGTGCAATGCAACTGGACGTGAGCGGACATCATGTGGACGTCAGTGAATCTTTGAAAGACTACGTGAAGACGAAGTTCTCGAGACTTCGTAGACACTTCGATACCGCTACCCACGCACACGTCATTCTCAGCGTTGAAAAGCTCGCACAAAAAGCCGAGGCAACTGTCCATGTTTCGGGGGGTAATCTATTTGCCGATGCGGTGGAGGAGGATATGTACGCTGCCATCGATGCGCTTGCCGACAAGCTCGACCGCCAGCTGAAGCGGCACAAGGAAAAGCTCACCAGCCACTACCGCAGTGCAAGGGGAAGCAAGGCTGTAACGAAAGGCAGCTGAATCCTAGCTGAGTCCTCGGCCATGAAGCTTTCCGATATCCTCACAACGGATCGGATTCGGCTGGATTTCGACGCCGCCAGCAAGAAACGTGTATTGGAATTCGCCAGTGAGCTGCTTGCCGGAAGCGACGAAAATCTTTCGCCGAGAGCCGTTTTCGACTGTCTGATCGCCCGCGAAAAACTCGGTAGCACGGGCCTCGGCCACGGTGTTGCCATCCCCCACGGGCGTCTTGCAGGTCTCGAGAAGACCATCGGCGTGTTCATCAAGGTGCCCAAGGGTGTGGACTTCGATGCGCCCGACAGCGAGCCCGTGGATCTCATCTTCGCCCTTCTCGTGCCGGAACAATCGACCGAGGAGCATTTGCAGGTTATTGCAAAGCTGGCCGGTTACTTCAACTCAAATGCCTCACGCGATGCGCTTCGCGTCGAGCGTACTCCCGACAAAGTGCGGGAGCTGATTTGTCAGGCAGACGGTCAGGACTGAAGCGCGTCGCCGAAAACCGACTGTAAAAGCACTGTGAAGCTCATCGTTATCAGCGGCCTTTCCGGAGCGGGAAAAAGTGTCGCTTTGAACGTTCTCGAGGATCTCGGATACCACTGCGTCGACAATCTACCGCTTGGTCTGCTCGAGGCGTTCGCTTCAGAGCTCGCATCGGCGCAACCGGCACCGGAGCGCGTCGCGGCGGTCATAGATGCCCGCAATCTGAGCGTGGCGTTTGACCGGTTTCCCGATATCAAGGCAGCCATAGAGACTCGAGGAGTGGATTGTGACGTCGTGTTCCTCGAGGCGGATGACAACGCTATCACGAAGCGGTTCAGCGAGACGCGTCGAAAGCATCCCCTCACTGCCGCGGACGTTTCTCTGCTCGAGGCCATTCGGCGTGAAAGAACGCTGTTGGAACCGGTTCGTGACCTTGCAGAGACCTGCATCGACACCTCGCATACGCTGTACCACGAGCTGCGCGAGCTTATTCAGGAGCGCGTGGTTCGACGGCCCCCAGACACGATGTCAGTGCAATTCGTTTCGTTCGGTTACAAGCACGGTATTCCGCTGGATGCGGATTTCGTCTTCGATGTCAGGTCGCTTCCGAACCCTTACTGGAAATCAGAGCTGCGCCAACTCAATGGACGTGACCAGAAGGTCGTCGCATTTCTCGATGCCCAGCCCGCCGTGAAAGAAATGTTGCAAAGCCTCGGGGCATTCCTCGCCCAATGGATTCCTGCCTTCGAGAAAGGCAATCGCGCTTATTTGACGGTCGCGGTGGGATGCACCGGAGGTAATCACCGCTCGGTGTATGTGGTCGAGCAGCTGGCCGCGCAGTTCCGAGAAAGCAGGGACCGCGTCCTGGTCCGACACAGGGATATGTCATAGCCGGCCGAGCGCCTACTGCGCGGTGTCGGCTTGCTCGTCCGCCCTCTGCTTGTCACTTCCATCGACCTGGGCGAGGTTCGGCCAGGCCTTGAGCACTGCCTGTACGAGCGTTGCAAGGGGAATGGCGAAGAACACGCCCCAGAATCCCCACAGCCCGCCGAATATGAGCACCGCTACGATGATGGCCACGGGATGCAGGTCTACAACTTCGGAGAACAGCAAAGGCACGAGGACGTTTCCGTCCAGCGCCTGAATGACGGCATATGCCCCCAGCAGCCACCAGAATTCCGGTTGGACGCCCCATTGAAAATAGGCGAGCACGGCTACCGGTACCGTCACGGCTGCCGCGCCGATGTAGGGAATGAGAACGGACACGCCGACCAACACGCCCAGTAGCATGGCGAACTGCATACCCATGAGGGAGAAGGTAAGGAAAGTCGTCACCCAAACGATGACAATCTCGATGAACTTTCCGCGCACGTAGTTACCAATCTGGCGATCGACATCCACCCAGACCTGAGAGATGAGCCCGCGATCCCTGGGAAGGAAACGGGCAAACCAATCGACGATGCGCTCCTTGTCCTTGAGAAAGAAGAATACGAGCAACGGCATCAGAATCAGATAGACGGTTACCGTGATCACGCTCACTACCGACGACACTGAAAGTGAGACTACCTGCTGTCCATAGGAAAGCGCCTCGATACGAATCGTGTCGATCAGATCCCGTACCTGTGCCTCGGAAAAAAGCTCCGGATAACGCTCCGGAAGTCTCATCAGAGCGCTCTGGCCGCTGGTCAGCATCTCGGGAAGCAGCTGAAACAGCTGCGTTGCCTGTCGCGAAAGCAGCGGGAGCAGAGCGAAGGTCACGAATGCCATGAAAGCGATGAAGCCGACGAACACCAGAAGCACCGCGGCCAGTCTTGGCAGAGCGTGTCGCTGCAGCAGCGAGACGAGCCCTTCGAGAAGGTACGCGATGATAATGCTGGCGATGACCGGCGCGAGCATCTTGCCGGTCAGAAAAACGATGAAAAAGCCTGCCAGCAGCACGGCCGCGAGGCCCATGACCTGCGGATCCGCGAGATGACGCTGGAACCAGGCTCGGATGGATTCCATGGCTATAGCCTAATTGGCCGGGGTGAAATCCGCTATGGTTGAAACGCGCACGGACGCGGTTATTGTGAACGCATGCGTTCGAGTCGTTTGGCCGCAAGCCCGGCAGCAGTGCTGTTGGGGTACTTCTCGGTCAGTTGTGTCAGCACGTCGCGCGCCTTGTCCTTCTGCCCGAGCTCATCGTGTATGTAGCCCACCTTGAGAAGTGCGTGGGTGAGCTTCTGACTCTCCGGGTGATCCTTGATCAGCTTTTCGAACTCTCGCATGGCGTTGTCGAAGCTGCGAGTCACGTAATAGGACTCGCCGAGCCAGTACTGGGCATTATCGGCGAACTTGCTGGCCGGATAGTCGGCGAGAAATTCGCGAAACGACTTGGCCGCCTGGTCGTAACGGCCGGCCTTGAGCAGGTTGAATGCGCTCTGATAGGCCTGCTGCTCCTTGACCGGATCGACCGCGGCAGAAGCGCTCTGCGGCGCGCCCGTGGGAGTCGCTGCGCCGGCTGCGGCAACGCCGCCGGCCGCCGCGCCGGCCGCCGCGCCGGTCGCCGAAGGTGAGGCGCCCGTGGTAGCGCTGCCTGACGGGGCGGTGGGCGCCGCGCCGATGGTGGCGGGTGCCGACCCCGGCGCGCTCGCTGCGGCACCCGCTGCCGCAGCCCCTATCGCCACGCCCGCCGCCTCGACCCGCTGCAGGCGGCGATCCACGTCGAGGTACAGCTCCCTCTGGCGGTCGGTCATCTGAGACAACGAATATTGTTGCTGCTCGAGCTGCCCTCGCAGCTCGCGCACCTCAGCCTTGAGCTCCTCCACGCTCTGCAAAAGCTTGAGCAGCGTGCCGGAATCGAGCATTCGCTCCATTCTCGCCACGCGCTGCTCGAGCGTTTGCGTGGTCTGGGAAATCGCGACGGCGGGTAGCGTGAGCAACACCGCCGTCATACCTGCACCGAGCACTAACCCCGGTACACTTGGACTTTTGTCTTTAAGATACATGGATCGACTAACTACGTTGACGGTCTCGGTCGGTCACACATGCTTTATTTGCTGCGATAGATGATCTCGACGCGTCGATTGAGAGCCCACGCTTCCTCGTTGTGTCCCGCCGCCGCCGGCCGCTCCTCACCGTAGCTGAGCGTGCGCAGCTGCTGACCAGCGGCGCCGAGCAGGCTCATGAACTGGCGCACCGCCACCGCACGGCGCTCGCCGAGCGCAAGGTTGTACTCACGGGTGCCGCGCTCATCGGTGTGACCCTCCAGGGTGACGGCAGCCCCGGGATTCTGCGACAGATATTGCGCATGCGCCTCGAGGATTGGGCGATCCTGGTCGAGAATGACGCTCTCGTCAAAATCGAAATAAACCGTGCGTCTGGCGAGCAGGCTGTTGGGGTCGTCGAGCGGATGGCCCGTCCAGCCCGAGCCCGAGCCCGCCGCCGTTGTCGTGGCGCTGCCCGAAGATGAGGTCCCGCTGCTGCTGCCGCCCGTGACGCTCGATTCGTCCTTGGTGGTTCCGGTCGTGCCTTCGCAGGCAACGAGGAAAGCCACCGAGAAAATCAGCAGCAGTAAGGAATTGAGTCCTTTTCGCATGACATGTCTCCTAGTTGGTCTAGTTGCTGGTTCGTGACGTGTAGCAATATTAGTAGTGAATTCGGCCAATTTTCTTGATTTTTTAATTCCTGACTTCGAGCCCCGCGCCTGCCATCAGGGTTGCCTGAAGGGTGACCATGCCGGCTCCCTCACGTCCCCCTGCTGAGCTGCCAGCTCCTGGCGCACGCGGCCGTCGGTGGACACGCCGGCGAGTGCCCCGCCGCCGGCGTCGGTGGTCGCATAGAGTAGCATGCTGCCATTTGGCGCGAAGCTCGGGGACTCGTCGAGGGTCGTTTTCGTCAACACACGCAGCGCGTTATTCTCTAAATCTAGCACCGCAATGCGAAAAGTGCCTTTGTCGCCGTGCACGAGGGAGAGCGATTTACCGTCCGGTGCGAAGGTGGCGCGTGAATTGTACTTTCCTTCAAAGGTCAGCCGCGTCGCCTGGCCGCCGCTTGCCGGTATGCGGTAGATCTGGGGCGTTCCGCCGCGGTCGGAGGTGAAAACCAGCGATTTGCCGTCGGGAGACCAGGCGGGCTCGGTGTCGATTGCCGCGCTAACGGTGAGGCGTTTGAGAAGCCGCGTGGCGATGTCCATGACGTAGACTTCCGGATTACCGTCCTTGGAGAGCGTCATCGCCATGCTCTTGCCGTCCGGGGACCAGGCGGGTGCGCCGTTAAGCCCCGGGAATGCGGCGATTACCTGGCGTGTACCGACCGACAGATTCTGAGCGAAGATGCGCGGCCGGTTGCCCTCGAAAGACACGTAGGCGAGCTGACTGCCGTCCGGCGACCAGGACGGTGACACGATGGGGCTCTTGGAGTCCAATACCACCTGGGGGTTGAATCCATCGCTGTCAGCGACGTTGAGGGCATAACGGCTGCCGGCTGCGGATTTTTTTTCTGTGACGTAAGCGATGCGCGTATCGAAGGCTCCACGCTCACCCGTGAGCGCTTCGTAGACGATGTCGCTGATCTGATGCGCTTTTCGGCGCAGCTCATCCGGCGCTGCCTCGAACTCGTAGCCCTTGACCTGGGCGCCGCGAAACACGTCGAAGAGCCGAAACTCCAGACTATATCGTCCATTCGCCAGGGCTCTCACCTTGCCGATGACGAGATTGTTCATGCCGAGAAGTCGGAAGTCGGCAAAATTCACCGCTGACGCCTCGCTGGGACGACTCGGCAAATCGCCGAACGGCAGGGGTGAAAATCGGCCGCTGCGTGTGAGGTCGTTTGCAACGATCTGCGCGACGTCAACGGGGGGCGGCTGAGCGCCGGCCTGCAAGCCGAATGGGACGATGGCAATAGGCAGCGCTCCCTCTATGCCCTGGGTTATTCGGATCGTGAGCACCGCGTGTCCGGTCCGGGGAAGGGAAGCCATGAGCATGGAGGCGCACGCGCACAGCACCAGCGCCAATCGACGATTCACATTCACAATCAACAGTCAGTCCTCGGGCTCGAACTCGAATATGATTTCCCGTGCGAACAGGCTCGGGTCTTTGGGCTGCGGCAACGGAGACGATCGTAACACCGCGTTCTCGACAGATCGGTCGAAAGCAACATTACCACTGCCTTTGGTCACGATGACACTCACGACTTCCCCACCGGGAATTTGCGACACCTTGACGGTGCACTTCAGGCCCTTGGCGGTTCCGGTCGGACGAATCCAGTTGCGATTGACCGTGGCCTGAATCTGACCAATATATTCTGCCAGATGACGGTCCCGCAAACGCGCCCGCTGGGCATCGAGCTGGGCCTGCTCGAGGGCGAGCTGCTGAAGGCGCGCCGCCTCCTCCTGCTTGCGGCGTTCTTCCGCCTCGGCCCTGCGCTTCGCCTCCTCGGCCTTGCGCTTCGCCTCCTCGGCCTTGCGCTTCGCCTCCTCGGCCTTGCGGCGTTGCTCCTCGGCCTTGCGCTTCGCCTCCTCGGCCTTGCGCTTTCGCTCCGCCTCTTCGCGCTCTTTCTTCTCTTGCGCAGCTTTCGCGGTGGCGGCGGCGGCGATGGCTGCGAGGCGCTTCTGTTCGGCTTCCTGTGCCGCCTTGGCCTTTCGCGTTTGCTCCTCGACGCGTGTGCGCTCTTCTTCTGAGCGGTGCTTCGCCTCCTCGATCTTGCGCTTCTCCTGTGAAAGCGCCTCGTGCTGTGCAGCCAGCAGCGCCAGCGCTTTCTCGTCCTCGAGGCGCCGCTTCTCCATGTCGCTTTCCATGCGCTTGAGTCTCTCGATCTCCTCGAGCTGTTGCGCCCTTTGCTTTCTGACGTCCGCCAGCGCTTTCTCGGCGTCCTCGCGTTGCCTGCGCATCTGCTCGTCAACCTTGCGTTTCTCTTCCGCGAGCTGCATTTGCAGATCACTGAGACGTTTCTCTTCTTCCTTTCGCTGGCTGCGGACTTTCTGGGCTTCGAGCTCGAGATCCTTGGTACGTTTCTGCTCTTGCTTGCGTTTATCCTCCTCGCGCCGCTTGATCTGCTCGATCTCTTCGGCAACCTGCGACTCGTCCACGACCACTGCCTTGACCGGCTCGACCGCGCTCCTCGGAGGCGTAGACGGCGAAGTCCAGTCGAGGCTCACGACGAGAATACCGAGCAGCACCAGGTGGACGATGACCGCCAGGCTCGTCGCGGTAAGGTTATCGATGAAACTCCTCAGATTCATCGACGCCTTTCTTTCTCCGGCGGCTTCGTGATCAGGCCGACACTGGGTGCGCCCGCTTTCTGCAGCAGCGTCATGACATAGACGACGTCGCCGTAGGAGACGGTCTCATCACCGCGCACGAGCACCTGCACATTTGGGCGGTGGCGGATGACGGCGCTTGCTCGATTCACCAGCGTCACGGCATCCACCGGCTTGTCCTGATCCTCTCCAAACTGAATGTAGAACTGACCATCGGCATCGATGGCGACGACCAACGGCTCGGTGTCCGACCGATCCAGAGGTTTGGCCTCGGCTCGCGGCAATTCTATCTTTACCCCCTCGGTGAGAAGAGGAGCCGTGATCATGAAGATCACGAGCAGTACCAGCATCACGTCGATATAGGGGACAACGTTGATTTCCGACATCAATCGCTTTCGTCTGGTATGTCTCGACATGTCTCGATACTCCGGGTTCCGGTCAGACCGTCTGCGCCGAAATGCTGCGTCTCGAATATAAACGTGCCCGGCTGCACGATGGGGTTAATGCTGCAACACTCATGTATGGGCCTGCCGGCGCAAAATCGCGGTGAACTCCTCGATGAAGGTGTCGTAACGGTTGTGCAGCCGCTCGACGTCGTTTGCGTAGCGGTTGTAGGCAATCACCGCCGGGATGGCCGCAAACAGACCCATGGCGGTGGCAATGAGGGCCTCGGCGATACCCGGCGCGACCAGGGCGAGGGTCGCTTGACTGACGTTTCCGAGTGCCCGAAACGAGTTCATGATGCCCCAGACGGTGCCAAAAAGCCCCACATACGGACTCGTGGAGCCGACCGTTGCCAGAAAGGAAAGATGCACCTCCAGCAGGTCGATCTCGCGCGAGAGCGCGATGCGCATTGCGCGCTCGGCTCCGTCGAGCACGGCATTTGTCTCGATGCCGGCTTGATTTCGCAGTCGAGCGAATTCTTTGAAACCCGAGTGAAAAATCCGCTCCATGCCGGTTGCTTCGTACGAGTGGGCGTTAATGCGGTTGAACACCGAGACCAGGTCCTGCCCGGACCAGAATTGATCCTCGAAATCGTCCGCGGCAAATCGTGCGCGCTTCAAGGTCGAGTGCTTGCGAAAGATCATGGTCCACGACACGAGGGACGCGATCAGCAGGATCAACATAACGAGTTGAACCAGAATGCTCGCATTCAGAACGAGCTCGAGTAAGGATAAATCAGCTGTCACGTTTCAGCTCCATGCAGACGACTTGAGGGATCGGGCGAGGCCCCAGCGTGCTTGCATCGACACACGCGATTCTGACTTCTGCCCGGCAAAGGAGTTCTCGAGAGCTTCGGCACACGCTCTGCTCGAGTAGAAGGCTTGCACCACCGAGGCGCACGAGCCTCAGGCTCGCTTCGAGCATGTCATTGAAATGAGCCGGCCGCAGGTAATCGATTCGCAATCGCGATACGGTGAACAGCACCCCATGCTCTGTGCTGAGCTCAGGAAGGCCGAAGCCGAGGCTGCGCAGCCATTCGGTGCGTGTCCGCTCCATGAATCGAAGGTAACTCGCATGATAGACAATGCCCGAGCTGTCCGTGTCCTCGTAGTAGACACGCACCGGCCATTTGAACTCCTCACTTCCCACTATCACCCCTGCGGCCGGCTCCATCCGCCGAGCGCGCGCTGACTCGGCGAGAGAGCGGACTATGAATCCTGTCGTCCAAAAAGATCCGGTTCTTGAGGACTGTCCGCCGACCCTGGCGGTGGTGATAGGCCGAAGTGCTGCCACGCGTGGCGGGTCGCCATTCGGCCTCGTGGTGTGCGCATCAGATAACCTTGCTGAATGAGATAGGGCTCGAGCACGTCCTCGATGGTGCCGCGCTCCTCGCCGATGGCGGCGGCGAGATTGTCGATGCCGACGGGCCCGCCGTCGAAACGCTCGATGAGTGCGAGCAGGAGCTTGCGGTCCATCATGTCGAAACCGGCATCATCGACCTCGAGCATCTCGAGCGCTTGTTTGGCCACCTCGGCGGTGATCTCCCCGTCGGCCTCGACCTCTGCATAGTCGCGCACCCGTCTCAGGAGCCGATTTGCAATGCGCGGCGTTCCACGCGACCGGCGTGCAAGCTCCGCAGCGCCGTCGGACGCGAGCGCCACGTTCAGTATGCTTGCCGAGCGCACGAGAATGGTGGCGAGATCGTGCTCGTTGTAATACTCCAGGCGTTGCACGATGCCGAAGCGATCGCGAAGCGGCGACGTCAGCAGGCCTGCCTTGGTCGTGGCGCCGATGAGCGTGAACGGCGGCAGATCCAGTTTGATGGAGCGCGCGGCCGGTCCCTCGCCGATGACGATGTCGAGCTGGCAGTCTTCCATGCCCGGGTAGAGAATTTCCTCGACAGCCGGGTTCAGACGGTGAATTTCGTCGATGAACAGCACGTCGCGCGGCTCCAGATTGGTGAGCAGCGCCGCCAGGTCTCCCGAGCGTTCCAGCACCGGCCCGGAGCTCTGGCGCAGACCCACTCCGAGCTCGTGGGCGACGATGTGAGCGAGCGTCGTCTTTCCGAGCCCCGGCGGACCGAAGATGAGCAGGTGGTCCATGGCTTCTTTGCGCGCGGCGGCCGCCTTGATGAAGATTTCCATCTGCCGGTGCACGGCGGGTTGGCCGATGTACTCGGCTAGCCGCTTGGGCCGAATGCTGTGATCCAGGCTGTCTTCCTGGATGCCGGATAGCGGTGTAATCAGGCGCTCTGAATCGATCATGCTATGGCAACCGGGCGGCGCCGAGCAGGGCCCGCGAATTCGCCCATCAAGCTACCCGCCGATCATGGCGGCAGGGCGCCACCGCGCGGCCGAATGCTGCGGCCGTGGTGGCGAAACCGTGTCACCTCGGACTCGGGCGAGATGGTATACCGCAAGGCTTGGGGGGGAAAGCACCGCTTGGCCGTACCTCTTGCCTATTTGACCATGGCCTTGAGGGCCAGACGGACGATCTCCTCACAGGCCAGGCCCGCGCTGTCGATGGCGGCCACGCGTCGGCTTGCCTCGGGCGGCTTGAGGCCGAGCGCGATGAGCGCGCTGACGGCTTCCGCCGCCGGATCCATGGCCCTCTCGGTCAAGGTGCCGCCCTGCAACGCCTGTGTACCGCCGTCCGTCGACGATGGCCCGAGGCGATCGCGCATCTCGATCACCAGCCGCTCGGCGGTCTTCTTGCCGATGCCGGGCAGCCGCGACAGGCTTGTGGTATCGCCCTCCAGCACGCAGCGCCCGAGAGTGGCCGCATCCATGCCCGAGAGAATCGCGAGGGCCACCTTGGCGCCGACGCCGTTGACCTTGAGAAGCTGGCGGAACAAATCGCGCTCGGGCCGCGCGGCGAAAGCGAACAGCTGATGAGCGTCGTCGCGCACCACCTGGTGCGCAAACAGCACGACCTCGGTGCCGGTGCTCGGCAGCGCAGTGAATGTCGTCATCGGCGCCTGCATCTCGTAGCCGACGCCGCCGACATCGATGAGCAGCCAAGGCGGATGCTTGTCGCGCAGAACGCCTTTCAGCCATGCGATCATGGAAGGATGCCGGCGCGTGCTGCGCTCGATTGCATGCGCGCCAGAGTCTCGCTCGTGTGACCGTGACAAATGGCTACGGCGAGCGCGTCGGCGGCGTCGCTGGCCGGAAGCTCGCGAAGGCCGAGCAGTATTCTGATCATGTGCTGAACCTGATCCTTCGGCGCATGACCGCGGCCGGTCACGGCCTGCTTGACCTGATTGGGAGAGTATTCGTAGAGAGCAAGGCCTTTGCTGACGCCCGCCATCAGCGCCGCTCCGCGCGCCTGGCCGAGCTTGAGCGCTGAGGCGGCGTTGCGGTGAAAAAATACCTGCTCGACGGCCAGCGCAGCCGGCCTCTCGCGCTCGACGACGGTGGTGATGCCGTCGAAGATCGCACGCAGACGCGCGCTCAGATCGGCTCCGCGAACGTGAATGCAGCCGCTCGTTACGTGGCGGGCACGATTCCTGTGAAAGTCCACGATGCCGTAACCGGTGATCCGTGAGCCCGGATCGATACCGAGAATGCGAACAGATTCGATCGGTCCCGTCATGCGCGCCGTTGCATCTGCTCAGGCAATACGCTCGAGAATCTCGTCCGAGATGTCCGCATTCGAATATACCTGCTGCACGTCATCCTGATCCTCGAGCATCTCGAGAAGTTTGACCATGTGCTGCGCGTCCTCCTCGGACAGACTGACGCTCGTTGAAGGGCGCATGGTTACCTCGGCCTGCTCCGGCTCGAGCTTCATGGCCCGCATGGCATCGCGCACGTCGGTGAAGTTATCGGCGTCTGTCAGAACGTCGATGCTGCCGTCCTCGTTGCTGACGACGTCATTGGCGCCGGCCTCGAGCGCAGCCTCCATGATGCGATCCTCGTCACTGCCCACCGGATAGCTGATCTGCCCGAGCTTGGTGAACAGGTACGAAACCGAGCCATCGGTGCCGAGATTGCCGCCGCATTTCGTGAACGCGTGACGCACCTCGGCCACGGTGCGGTTACGGTTATCCGTCATACACTCGACCATGACCGCTGCGCCGCCGGGGCCGTAGCCCTCGTAGCGGATCTCCTCGATGTTCTCCGCGCTCTGATCGCCGCTCGCCCGCTTTATAGCGCGCTCGATGGTGTCCTTGGGAACATTTCCGGAGAGCGCCTTGTCCATGGCGAGGCGAAGGCGGGAGTTGGAGATAGGATCGCCTCCTCCGAGGCGGGCCGCGACGCTTATCTCGCGGATCAGCTTGGTGAACAGCTTGCCGCGTTTCGCATCTTGGGCGCCCTTGCGGTGCTGAATGTTAGCCCACTTGCTGTGACCGGCCATCGAGTTGCTCGTTCAGCGTATGCGCTGAATTCTAGCACGGCTGTCGAGCGTGAAGCCTTCTTGCGCAAGCCAGCACATCAGCTTCGCGGGATCGGCCCGGGCTATTCGCGAGTCGCCGGCTCCGGAAAGCGTCCCGTCTTGAAATAGGCGCACGCGTAACGGGCTACGCGCGGCGAAATCAGCATACTGGAGTGCGCCTCCGGTAAAATCACGCGTCGGTAGCGCGGACCGAGATCGGTTTCCGCGAGCGCGACGACGCCGTCATTCGGCCCCGGCAGTCCCCCTAAGATACGCCCAGCGCCGATTGACCTGTTACCGGCAATCGTCGCCACCTCGCGGCCCTCGGGCCAAGGGGGCAAATCGCCGTCGAGGCCGTGGCGAAGGCTCTTGCCGATGGCCCACGCGAGCGCGCGATTCGCAGCGAGGCGCCTGGCCACGCAAGAGCCCAGATGCGGCGTGCCCAGCGCCAGCACGCGGCCGGGGCGCTGCCAGGACCAGTGCGCGAGCATCGTTCGCACTACCAGGCCGCCGAGGCTGTGACAGAGGAAGTGCACCGTCGGCGTGTCGATCTCCTGCACAAAACGCGCCAGTCGAGCGGCGTTCTCGGGAACGCTGCTGGTAAGCGACGGATAGGTGAACTGGCGAGCGGGAAGGCCGCAGGCGCGCATCCAGCGGTACATGGGCAGCATGGCGAGGCTGTGCAGGTACAGACCGTGGACGAGTACGACGATCTCGGAATAACGAC
Source organism: Gammaproteobacteria bacterium (assembly GCA_011775625.1). Taxonomy (GTDB): domain Bacteria; phylum Pseudomonadota; class Gammaproteobacteria; order HK1; family HK1; genus JAABYT01. Next base: position 115,713 of record JAABYT010000025.1, read on the forward strand.
TGGCCGTGCTTGACACCATCGGTTCGCGACGGTAAGTGCTTGCCCTCAGTCAGTCAATCAATGAGGGACCAAATCCCATGGCCGTTCAGCCAGTGCTGCGAATGGGCGACCCGGAGCTCAACCGCGTATCCGAGCCGGTAACCCGTTTCGGCGACGCCGTTCTCGGAGCCCTGATCCGCGATATGTGGGAGACCATGGCTGCACGCGGCGGCCTCGGCATCGCCGCGCCACAGATCGGCGTGCCCTTGCGGGTCGTCGTGTTCGAGGCGCAGGCGAGCCCGCGCTACCCCGAGAGCCCGCCGGTGCCCCGGACGGTTCTCGTCAATCCCGAGATCGAGTGCCTCGACGCCGAGATGGTGGATGGCTGGGAAGGTTGTCTGAGTGTCCCCGGATTACGCGGCGTGGTGCCCCGCTACCGGCGTATCCGCTACAGTGGGTTCGATGCCGACGGCCGTCGCTTCGAGCGCGAGGCCGAAGATTTTCACGCCCGGGTCGTCCAGCACGAATGCGATCATCTCGACGGTATTCTCTACCCGCAGCGCATGCGCGATCTCTCCACTCTCGGCTTCGAGGAGGAGCTCAGCCTCGCCGGACGCTTCGGCGAGATCCCCTGCGAGGTTTGAGCGGTGACGCGATGACGAGTGATACCTGGTACGCGACGCCGAGTGACGCCGAGGAAGCGTTCTACAGAGCCTTCGAGCGCGCCGACCTCGAAGACATGATGAAGGTGTGGGCGGACGACGATGCCATCATCTGCATACACCCCATGGGGCAACGGCTCGAGGGGCGCCAGGCCGTTTGGCAGAGCTGGAGGCAGCTATTCGCTGGCGGCGCGCGCATGCGCTTCGAGGTGAGCGAGATCGCGCGCACCGTCAATGGCGACCTGGCGGTGCATTGCGTGTACGAAAAGATTAGTCACGGTCCGCGCCTCGCCGAGCGCTCGCTGGTGCTTGCGACCAACGTCTACAAGGAGACCGAGCGGGGCTGGCGCCTCGTTCTGCACCATGCATCACCCGCCGGGGCGATGCCGTCAGGCAGTCAGGAGCCGGATACGACGCTGCACTGAGTGGGCGCGCCTAGGAAACCGTCGACTTGCGCAACATGATGCCGAGCTCGCGCAGCGCGGCCTCGTCGGCCGCGGACGGCGCGTCGGTGAGCGGATCGTGCGCCGTCTGGGTTTTTGGAAACGCAATCACGTCCCGGATCGAAGCCGAGCCCGTCATGAGCATGGCGATCCTGTCGAGTCCGAATGCGATGCCGCCATGGGGCGGGCAACCGTGCTGGAGCGCACGCAGCAGGAAGCCGAACTTTTGCTGTGCCTCCTGCTCGCCGATGCCGAGCACGCGGAACACCGCAGCCTGCATTTCCGGACGGTGAATTCGAATGGAGCCGCCGCCGAGCTCGGTTCCGTTGAGCACCATGTCGTAGGCGCGCGAGGGCATGAGGCCGGGCGCGTCTTCGAGCAGCTTGGGGTCATCGGTTCTCGGTGCCGTGAACGGATGATGCAGAGCGTTCCAGCGCTGCTCGTTCTCGACCCACTCGAACATGGGGAAATCGGTGACCCAAAGCGGCTTCCAGCCCCCTTCGACCAGGTCGTGATCCTCGCCGAGCTTGACGCGCAGCGCGCCCAGGGCATCGTTGACAATCTGCTGCTTGCCTGCACCGAAGAAGATGAGGTCGCCGTTCTGAGCGCCGGTGCGTTCTAACACCCCGGCGAGCGACTCGTCGGAAAGGAACTTCACGATGGGTGACTGCAGACCGTCTTTGCCGGCGTCGCGATCGTTGACCTTGATGTAAGCAAGTCCTTTGGCCCCGTAGATGGCGACGAACTTTCCGTAGTCGTCCACCACCGAGCGCGGCAGCGCGCCGCCGCCGGGCATGCGCAGCGCAGCGACCCGACCGAGGTCGTCGTTGGCAGGCTCGGAGAAAACCTTGAAGCTCACGGACTTCATGAGGTCGCTGATTTCCGTCAGCTCCAGCGGGTTGCGCAGATCGGGCCGGTCGGTGCCAAAGCGCTCCATGGCCTCGTGATAGGCCATGCGCGGGAAAGGATCCGGAAGCGCGATCTCGAGAACCTGGGCAAAGACCTTTCGCACCAGGCCCTCCATGAGATCCATGACGCCATTTTCGTCGCAGAACGACATCTCGACGTCGAGCTGCGTGAACTCGGGCTGCCGGTCGGCGCGCAGATCCTCGTCACGGAAGCAGCGCACGATCTGGTAGTAGCGGTCCATGCCGGACATCATGAGCAGCTGTTTGAAGATCTGCGGTGATTGTGGCAGCGCGAAGAACGAGCCTTTGTGCACGCGACTCGGAACCAGATAGTCTCGCGCACCCTCCGGTGTTGCCTTGGTAAGCATCGGCGTCTCGATATCGAGGAAGCCGTGCTCGTCCATGTAGTCGCGGATTGCGCGGGTGATGCGGCCGCGCATCAGCAGGCGTCGCTGCATGACCGGGCGCCGGAGGTCCATGTAGCGGTAACGCAGCCGCGTCTCCTCGTTGACATCGTCCTCGTCGAGCTGAAACGGCGGGGTCTCGGCATGATTGAGCACGGTGAGCGCCTGTCCGAGAACCTCCACCCGGCCGGTCACCATGTCCGGGTTCACGGTGCCCTCCGGGCGCTCGCGCACGCGGCCCTCGACCAGGAGCACGAACTCGTTGCGCACCTGCTCGGCGATCTCGAACGCCTCTCGGGTGTCGGGGTCGAATACCACCTGCACAAGGCCTTCGCGGTCGCGCAGATCGATGAAGATCACCCCGCCGTGATCGCGGCGCCGATGCACCCAGCCGCACAGGCGGACCGAGCTGCCCAGCAAGTCCTCGGTCACCTGACCGCAATAGTGGCTTCGCATCGGAAGTGTCCGCTGGGAAAGAGCCGGGATGGTAAGGTTTCACCACCGGGCTGGCAACAAGGCTGCCGCCGGTGCACGCGGCCCTCGGGCCCTAGCCGGTGGCCTTGGTGTCGCCGCCGCTGGATTTCTTGCTCGGCGTCTCGCCGCTCTTGCTGCTCTTGTCCGAGCTCTTGTCAGCGCTCTTGTCAGCGCTCTTATCAGAGTCGGCCTTGGCGCCGTCGCCCTTGGAGGCAGCGGCCGGTTGCTCGTCCTTGGCACCCGGCTTCTTCTTGCCCTTGTCGCGGAAATCCGTGACGTACCAGCCGTCGCCCTTGAGATGGAAGGCGGCTGCAGAGACAAGCCGCTTCAGCTTGAGCGCGCCGCACCCCGGGCACTTGCGCTTCGGCGAGTCGCTGAACTTCTGGATGAACTCGTGCCTGTCCCCGCAGGCTCCGCATTCGTACTCGTAGATGGGCATGGTCAATCGCGCACCGGTTGGCCACGGAACGGCGGGATCCTGGGGGCGGCTCCCGCAAATTTCAAGTGTCCCCGGCCGGGCCTGCGCGGCATTCTGCGAATCGGCGCCGCTAGTGACGCGTGCGCAGGCTGTCGGTGTCGCCGTCGACGGCAATGGCCTGTCCGGTGATTTGCCGCCCCATGGGGCTGCACAGGAACAGCGCTTCGCGGGCCACCGACTCGGGCTGGATGAACTCTTTCAAGGCATTCTGGTTGAGCGCGCTCTGACGGACAGTCTCGACGGGCAGGCCCCTTGCCGCGGCGTCCGCGGCGATGACCCGGTCGATGCGCGGTCCGGCGACCGCGCCGGGGCAGATGGCGTTGACGCGGATGCCGAACTCGCCGAGCTCCATGGAGAGCGATTTGGTGAAGCCCACCACGGCCCACTTCGAGGCGGCGTAGGGTGTGCGCAGCGGAAATCCCATGATGCCTGCCGTGGAGGAGATGTTGATGATAGAGCCGCCGCCCGCGTCTTTGAGAAGCGGCACGGCGCGCCGGGCGCAGTAGAACTGGCCGTTGATGTTGATGGCGAGGGTGCGCTCCCAGTCCTGCGGACTGATGTCCTCGATCCGGCCCGTGGGTCCGGCAATGCCGGCATTGTTGATGAGCACGTCGAGTCCGCCGAGCCAGGCCATCGCCTGCTCGAAGCATGCGTCGACGTCCTCGACCGAGGACACGTCGGCACGGGTGACGCGAGCGTCGGGGAAAGCCTGCGCAAATGCGTCCAGGGCGGATTCGTCCACGTCGCAGACGTGCACGCGGGCGCCCTCTTCCAGGAATGCCTCTGCGATGGCGCGACCGATTCCCGCCGCGCCCGCCGTGATCATGACCCGCAGGCCCTCCACCGATAGGTGCATGTCGAATGTCTCCAGTGCCGGCCCGCGCGCGTCTCTCCCGGGGGCCCGTGGTAGGCGATGTTAAGCGCGCCAACGGCGTGCCGCCAGCGCTGCCGGCCTTCCGGCATCCCGGTGAGGCTTGCCAGCATTGCTCCATTCGGCGCAAAGTCGACCTCGACGCGAGCAGGAGCCGAACGATGAACTTCGAGGTTTTCATCAGCTGTGCAGTCACCGGCGCCGGTGACACCGTGGGCAAGCATCCGGCGATTCCGGTGACGCCGAAGCAGATCGCTGATGCCGCCCTGGAGGCGGCCCGGGCCGGCGCCGCCATCGCCCACTGTCACGTGCGCGATCCGGAGAGCGGGGCCGGTTCCCGGGATCCTGCCCTTTACCGGGAGGTGGTCGAGCGCATTCGGGACTCGGATACCGACGTTATCATCAACCTCACCTCCGGCATGGGCGGCGATCTCGCCATCGGCCACGGCGAGTCGCCCATGGAGTTCGGCAACGACACCGATCTGGTCGGCCCCATGACCCGTCTCGTGCACGTCGAGGAGCTTCTTCCCGACATCTGCTCCCTCGACTGCGGCACGCTCAACTTCGGTGACGGCAACATGACCTACATCTCGACACCGGACATGCTGCGTGTCGGCGCGAAGCGGATTCAGTCGCTGGGGGTGAAGCCCGAGCTCGAATGCTTCGACACCGGCCACCTGTGGTTTGCAAAGCAGCTGATCGCGGAAGGTCTCGTCGACTCGCCGCCGCTGTTTCAGCTCTGTCACGGTATACCCTGGGGCGCGCCCGCGGACACCACCACCATGAAGGCGATGGTGGACAACCTCCCCGACGATGCCGTATGGGCGGGTTTCGGCATCGGCCGCATGCAAATGCCCATGGTCGCGCAGACGGTGCTGCTCGGCGGTCACGTGCGTGTCGGACTGGAGGACAACCTGTATCTCGAGAAAGGAGTCTTCGCGAGCAACGCTCAGCTCGTGGAGCGCGCTGCCACCATCGTCACCCTCATGGGTGCGAGGGTGCTCGGCCCTGACGAGGCGCGCGCGAGGCTCGGTCTCGAGAAGCGCGCGTCGTAGGCGTGTGCGCGAAAGGCGGGTCGAGAGCACATGCGTGAGGTAGGCTGCTTCGGTGTCGTCGGCGCCGGCGTCATCGGAGCCGGATGGGCGGCCCGCGCGCTGGCCCGTGGCCTCGACGTCGTCGCCTGGGATCCTGCGAGCGGTGCCGAAAGCCGGCTGCGCGCGAGAATCGACAGCGCATGGCCGGTGCTCACCAAGCTCGGGCTCGCAGCCGGGGCCGATGGCGCACGTCTCGCGTTCACCGATGATCTCGAAGCGCTCTGTGAGCACGCCGACTTCATTCAGGAGAGCGCGCCCGAGAACGAGGATCTCAAGCGCGAGCTGCTGTCGCGGATCACCGCCGCCGTTCCGAGCGACGTTCTCGTCGCATCCAGCTCTTCGGGCCTGTTGCCGACGCGCATTCAGCGCGACAGCCGGCACCCGGAGCGCGTGCTCATCGGCCACCCGTTCAATCCCGTCTACATCCTGCCGCTGGTGGAGGTCTTGGGCGGCGAGCGCACCGATGCCGAGCATGTGCAAAACGCCATGGCCTTCTATCGCGGTCTCGGCATGTACCCGCTGCACGTCAGGAACGAGATCGAAGGCTACATCTCCGACCGTCTGCAGGAGGCGCTGTGGCGCGAAGCGCTGCACATGGTGGCGGACGGCGTCGCCACCACCGGCGAGATCGACGACGCGGTCATCTACGGGCCGGGACTGCGCTGGGCGTTCATGGGAACATGTCTGACGTTTCATCTGGCCGGCGGCGAGGCCGGGATGCGGCACATGCTCGCGCAGTTCGGTCCGGCGTTGAAGCTTCCCTGGACGAAGCTCGAGGCGCCGGAGCTCACCGACTCGCTCATCGAGCGCATGGTGGAGGGCACCAGGGGTCAGGCCGGCGACCGCAGCATCGCCGATCTGGAGCGCGTTCGCGACGAGTGCCTCATCGGCATCATGCGCACACTCAGACCTTTCGGCATCGGCGCAGGCAACGTGATCGCCG
>JAABYT010000025.1:121984-129489 GCA_011775625.1 Gammaproteobacteria bacterium
CTCTACCGCTGCCGGGTGGAGTCCGAGTGGGTGGACTACAACGGTCACATGGGTGAGAGCTTCTACCTCTACGCATTCGGCTGGGCGTCTGACGCGTTGTTCCGCTACGTGGGTATCGACGAGGCGTACCGGGCTGCGGGCTACTCCTTTTATACGGTGGAGTCACACATTAATTATTACAGAGAGGCGAGCCTCGGCGAGCCGCTGCGTTTCACCACCCAGCTGCTCGGTCTGGACGGGAAGCGCCTGCACTTCTTTCACGCCATGTATCACGCTGACAGCGACGCGCTGCTTGCCACTACCGAGCAGATGCTCCTGCACGTGGACATGGACGCGTCGCGCGCCTCGCCGATTGCTTCCGATGTGCTCACGGCACTCGAAGCGATCATGGCCGCTCACCGGGATCTTCCGCGGCCCGATCAGGTAGGCCGACAGATGACCATGCAGAGAAAACCGAAGGCTTGATCGATGGATTTCACTCTCAGTCACGAGCAGCAGCTGATCGTCGAGACGGTTCGTTCCTTCGTCGAGCGCGAGCTCTATCCGCACGAGCTCGAGGTGGAGCGCACCGATCGAGTCACGCCGGAGCTCGCCAAGAACATCAAACGCAAGGCTTTGGAAGCCGGCCTTTATGCGGCAAACATGCCCGAGGCGCTCGGCGGCGGCGGGCTCGACGCGGTCAGCATGGCGCTGATGGAACGCGAGCTCGGCCGCGCCAGCATGGCGCTGCAGATGCTGGTGGCCCGCCCGAGCAATATTCTGCAGGCCTGCGAGGGCGAGCAGATCGACGAGTACCTGCTTCCGACCATCCGCGGCGAGCGCCTCGAATGTCTGGCCATGACCGAGCCCGGCGCGGGCTCGGACTTGCGTTCCATGTCGACCCGCGCGGACGCGGACGGAGACGACTACGTCATCAACGGCACCAAGCACTTCATCAGCCACGCGGATCTCGCCGATTACGTGGTGCTGTTTGCCGCCACCGGCGAGGAGCAGACCGCGCGCGGGCCGAAGAAAAAGATCACCGCGTTTCTCGTCGATAAGGGGATCGAGGGCTTCAGCGTGCGCGACGGGTATCACAGCGTCTCCCATCGCGGCTATCACAACAGCATTCTCGAGTTCGATGATTGCCGCGTGCCCGCATCCAAGGTTCTCGGTGACGTGCATTGCGGCTTCGACGTGGCCAACGAGTGGCTGTCGGCGACGCGACTGCAGATCGCGGCCATGTGCGTTGGCCGGGGCCAGCGGGCCCTCGAGCTCTGCACCGAGTGGGCGGCGAATCGCCGCCAGTTCGGCCAGCCCATCGGCAGGTTCCAGGGCACCTCGTTCAAGCTCGCCGACATGGCCATGGAGCTCAAGGCAGCCGAGCTCATGACGCTGGAGACGGCGTGGCGCCTCGATCGGGGCACGATGCGCGACGAGGACGCCGCCATGGCCAAGCTTTACGCGACCGAGATGCTCGCCCGCCTCACCGACGATGCGGTACAGATCTTCGGCGGCATGGGTCTGATGGACGAGCTGCCGCTGGAGCGCCTTTGGCGGGACGCGCGCGTCGAGCGTATCTGGGAAGGCACCAGCGAGATCCAGCGCCACATCATCTCGCGAGCCCTGCTGCGTCCGCACGAGAGTTGATGGTGGGGCACACTCGTATCGCCGGCCTGAAGCGCCTTCTTCATCCCCGTCACCTTGCGGTGTTCGGTGGCCGGTTCGCCGCGGCGGTGATTCACCAGTCCGAGCGCAGCGGTTTCGCGGGCGACATCTGGCCGGTCAATCCCCGGCGCGCGGAGCTCGGCGGGCGCCCGTGTTTCCCGGACGTGGAGTCGTTGCCCCAGGCACCCGATGCGAGCTTCGTCGCCGTACCCCGCGAGCCCAGCATCTCCATCGTGAGAGCGCTGGCTGCCCGCGGTGCCGGCGGCGCCATTTGCTACGCGTCCGGCTTCGCGGAGGTGGGCGAAGACGGCGCCGCGCTCCAGGCGGCGCTCGTTGAGGCCGCCGGGGATCTCGCCCTGGTCGGCCCCAACTGTTACGGTATCCTCAACTATCTGGATGGCGTGACGCTTTGGCCGGACGTGCACGGCGGCACCGCCACCGAGGCAGGTGTCGCCATCATCACGCAGAGCGGCAACGTCGGCATCAGCCTCACCATGCAGCAGCGCTCACTGCCGCTTGGCTACATGATCTCGGTGGGCAATCAGGCGGCGCTCAGCGTCGCCGATTACATCGAAGCGTTGATCGAAGATCCGCGCGTCAAGGCCATCGGTATTCATATCGAGAGCGTCAACGACGTGGAGCGTTTCTCGCAGGCCGCCATCGCCGCCCATGACAGCCGCGTTCCACTGGTAGCGCTCAAGGTGGGTCACTCCAACCTCGGCGCCCGCGCGGCGCTCAGTCACACCAGCTCGCTCGTAGGCGTCGACACGCTCTACGACGCCATGTTCGAGCGGCTGCACATCGCGCGCGTGCAATCGCTCCCCGAGTTTCTCGAAACCCTCAAGCTCCTTGCCGTAATGGGTCCGTTGCCCGGGCGTCGCATCGCATCGATCAGCTGCTCCGGCGGTGAGGCCGCCCTGGTCGCCGACGCTGCGGAAACCCTCGGCATGGAAATGCCGCCGTTTGATGCCTGGCAGGAGCAGCGCTTGCGCGCGACTCTGGGACCGCTGGTGCAAGTCGCCAATCCCCTCGACTATCACACCTATATCTGGGGCGACGCGGATGCCCAGCGCCAATGCTACGCGACGGTGGTCGCAGGGTCTCAGGACCTAACCCTGAAGGTCATCGATTATCCGCATGCCAGCCTCGACGAAAGCCAGGACTGGGATCGCAGTATCGATGCGCTCGTCGATGCCGCGCAGGAAGTCGGTGCGCGGACTGCGGTTATCAGCACGCTGCCGGAGAATCTTCCTCTGCCGGTGCGTGAAAAACTGATCTCGCACGCAATGGTGCCACTGCAGGGCATACAGGAGGGAATGCGCGCCGTGAAGGCGGCCATGGACATCGGCGAGTGGTTCGGCCGGCCCGCGCCGCTTCCAATTAAGGTGTTCGACGCTGCCGCCGGTGACGTCGAGACCATCGACGAGTGGCGCGCCAAGATCGAATTGAAGCGATTCGGCGTCCGAGTGCCCGAAGGCCAGCTGGCCGATGCCGACGCCGTGCTGACGGTTGCCGACACCATCGGCTATCCGGTCGTATTGAAAGCCGCGAACCCGGGACTCGCGCACAAGAGCGAGGTCGGCGGCGTCGTTCTGAATCTCGCCGATGCCGATGCGTTGCGTCGCGCCGCGGAGGACATGCATCCGCGCTGCGAGCGTTTCCTGGTCGAGTCCATGATCCCCGCCGCCGTCGCCGAGCTTCTGGTGGGTGTTACGCGCGATGCACAGTTCGGTCTGTCGCTCACCATCGGTGCCGGCGGCACGCTGGTCGAGCTTGCCGGGCGCACGCGCACGCTGCTGTTCCCGGTGAGCGAAGAAGCAGTCCGGAGGGCGCTCGACGGCCTCGAGGCGGCCAGGCTGCTCGATGGCTACAGGGGGTGCGCGGCCGGCGATCGGAGCGCGGTGATCGGCGCCATCATGGCGGTCGCGGCTTATGCTGAGGCGCATGCCGCATATCTCGAGGAGCTCGACGTCAATCCCCTGCTGGTGCTGCCCGACGGGCAGGGCGCGGTTGCGGTGGATGCTTTGATTCGAATGAGAACGGAGATGCAGGAATGAACGACGCGGTGAAGGTGCAGAGGGACGGCGCGATCCTGGAGGTGACCCTGGATCGCCCCAAGGCCAATGCCATCGACGTCGCAACCAGCGTCGCCATGGGTGAGGTGTTCATCGCCTTCCGCGACGATCCGGATCTGCGCGTGGCAATTCTCACCGGTGGCGGCGAAAAGTTCTTCTGCGCCGGCTGGGATCTCAAGGCGGCGGCAGAGGGCGAAGCCTACGATGCCGACTATGGCCCCGGCGGATTCGGTGGAATCACCGAACTTCACGATTTGAACAAGCCGGTCATCGCGGCGGTGAACGGGCTCGCCTTCGGCGGCGGCTTCGAGCTGGCGCTCGCCTGTGATCTCATCGTCGCGGCTGCGCACGCGGAGTTCTGTCTGCCCGAGATCAAGGTCGGTGTGCTCGCCGACGCCGCTACCTTTCGGTTGCCGAAACGCATGCCGCGCAACATCGCCATGGAGCTGCTCATGACGGGCCGGCGCATGGACGCCGATGAGGCGGCGCGCTGGGGACTGGTCAACGCCGTGGTGCCGTCGGCGATGGAGCACGCCCGGGAGCTGGCGGCATTGCTCGCGAGCGGCCCACCGCTGGCGCTGGCGGCAATCAAGGCAGTGGTTCGCGAGACGGAGAGCCTCACCAACGAGCAATGCTACGATCTCATGCGCAGCGGCAGGCTGGCGGCGTTCGAGGCCATGTTGGCCTCGGAGGACGCAAAGGAGGGTCCGCGCGCCTTCGCCGAGAAACGCGCTCCCGTCTGGAAGGGCAAGTAGCGACGATGTCGGGCTCACCCGAGCCGTACGCGGACGGATCCGTCGATAAGCGCCGCGCCGGGCTCGCCGGCGCGGCGTGGATGCTTGCCGGCGCATCCTGCATCGGTGTCGTCGACGGCATCGCAAAATACATGGCGCCGACGCTGAGCGGCGTGCAAATCGTCTGGGGCTACGTTGGCTCTTCGCTGATCTGCCTGCTCGCCGTCACCATCATCAGAGGCCAATCCCCGCTCGCGCTCGCGCGCACCCGCCGGCCTTGGCTTCAGCTGGCCCGCGGCGCCTCGCTGGTGTGCTCGCTCTCGGCGCTTTTCATCAGTCTGCGTTACCTTCCACTGGCGGTGGCGACAACCGTGTCGTTCACCGCGCCGCTCATCATCACCGCCCTCTCGGGTCCCCTGCTCGGCGAGCGCGTCGGTCTCGCGCGTTGGCTGGCGGTGCTGGGGGGTATGGCGGGAGCAACGTTGGTGATTCGCCCGGGCACGGATGTATTTCACTGGGCGTCGCTTCTTACGATTGTGGGCGCGTTTTTCTTTGCGCTGTTCAATGTCGCCACGCGCATGCTCGGTGGAGTAGACCGAGCGCTCACGACGGTGCTCTATACCTTCGTCGTCAGCACCGCGCTCGTGAGCCTCGTGATGCCGCTGGTGTGGGTCACGCCGACGGCAGCGCAGTGGGCGCTGTTCGCGCTCAGCGGACTGCTCGGATTCGCTGCGCACTTCTCCATCGCGCGCTCGCTCACGCTCGCCGACGCATCGGCGGTCGCGCCGCTGCATTACGTGAGGCTGCTGTGGGCGATCGGAATCGGTCTGCTCGTGTTCGACCACGTGCCCGAAGCGTGGACGCTCGCGGGCGGCGCTCTGATCGTCGCATCCGGGATCTATGTCAGCGGTATCGGTGCGCGGGTGCGCTGACGGCTCATTTGGCCTTTTCGATATCCTCGACCACTGCTTTGAGAAAACGCGCGGCCTCGCCCCCGGTTACGGCACGGTGATCGAAGGTGAGGGAGAGTGGCATGACGCGTCGAATCGCGGCCGCGCCCTGATAGGCGCGCACCTCGTCGCGCGTTGCGCCGGCACCGAGGATACCTACCGTCGGCGGCTGGACGATGGGATTGGCGTAACGTCCGAAGATGCTGCCGAAGTTGGACAACGTGAAGGTGTAGCCGCGCATCTCCTCGGGCGGGATAGTGCGCGCCTTGACGTCCGCCTTGAGCCGCTCGAAGCCTTTGCGAAGATCGTCGACGCTGCGGTTGCCCACGTCGTGCAGCACCGGCACGAAGAGTCCCTCCTCGGTATCGACGGCGATACCCAGATCGATTTTCTCGAGCACACGGCGACCAACGGCGTGGGTGTCGTACCACGCGTTCAAGGCGGGCTCCGCCCGGCAGCCTGCGACGATGGCGCGAATCAATCGCAGCGTCACGTCCTCGCCTTTTTTCCACTCGTGCACGTCGGCGTCCTCGCAGACGGCCACCGGCACGACCTCGTTGCGCGCCATGGTCATGTTGCGTGCCATGGCGCGGCGCGGGCCGCGCAGGCGCTCGAGCGGTCCGAGCTCGGCGAATATCTTGGCAACGCGCTCGACGTCGGCGGCGGTCACCAGCCCGTCCGGCCCGCTCGGCGTCACTACCCCCAGGTCCACGTCCAGGCGCTTCGCGAGCGCGCGCACCGCGGGGGTTGCCTTGATGCCGATAGCCGCACCGCCGACCGTGCTGGCGCGCTCCCTGATCACCTCGTCGCTGGATTCGACCGCCCCGACGACGGTGCCGGCGTCGGTGGTGCGCGGCGCTTTCGCCGCTGCTGCGGTGTCCTCGCCGTCGGTGAACTCGACGAGCATGCTGCCCACGGCGACGATATCACCGGCATCGCCGACGAGCTTCGCGATGGTGCCGGCGCGTGGCGACGGCACCTCGACGATAGCCTTGTCGGTTTCCACCGATACGAGGGATTGATCGGCCTTTACCTCGTCGCCCGGCGCCACGTGCCACTCGACGATCTCGGCCTCCTGCAGGCCTTCCCCGAGATCGGGGAGATTGAAACGCCTGGATGTGGATTTCGCTTCAGCCATGTCCTGATCTACCTGCGGATTACGCGAACTCGAGCAACTCGCGCGCCGCTTCGACGATGCGCGGCACGCTCGGCATATAGCGCATCTCGGAGCGCGGCAGCGGTATCACCGTGTCGTAGCCGGTGACGCGTTTGACCGGCGCCATGAGAAACAGCAGGCCTTTTTCGGCGAGCTCGGCGCCGATCTCCGCACCGAGTCCGAGGGTGCGCGCCGCTTCGTGCACCACCACGCAGCGCCCGGTCTTTTCGACCGAGCGGAGAATGGTGCTCATGTCGAGGGGCTTCAGGGTGGCGGCGTCGATGACCTCGGCGCTGACGCCCTGCTCGGCCAACGCATCCGCGGCCTCCAGAGTCTCGTGCACCATGGCGCCCCAGGAGACCAGGGTGATGTCGCTGCCTTCGCGCAGCGTGAAGCACACGTCGAGCGGCAGCGCCTCACCGTCGTCCACGACCTCCTGGCGCGCGAGCCGGTAGATGCGCGTCGGCTCGAGGAACACGACCGGGTCCGGGTCGCGGATCGAGGCGAGCAGCAGGCCGTAGGCGCGTGCCGGCGAGGAGGGAATCACCACCCGTAGCCCGGGAATGTGGATGAGCAGTGTCTCGGTTGCCTCGGAATGATGCTCCGGCGCGTGGATGCCGCCGCCATGCGGCGTGCGCAGCACCATCGGGCAGGTGAGTCTTCCGCGCGTCCGGGTTCGCATGCGCGATGCGTGATTGAGCAGGTGATCGATGGCGGGGTAGATGAAGCCCATGAACTGGATCTCCGCCACGGGCTTGAGTCCCTGCGCAGCCATGCCGACGGCCATGCCGCCAATCAGCGTCTCCGAGAGCGGCGTATCCACGACGCGCTCGGCACCGAAGCGCTCCTGCAGGTCCACCGTGGCGCGGAAGACGCCGCCGTTGAGGCCCACGTCCTCGCCGTAGACGACGACGTCCTCGTCTTCGCTCATGGCGCGGGCCAG
>JAABYT010000025.1:129509-154645 GCA_011775625.1 Gammaproteobacteria bacterium
TGGGCGACGAGCTGGACCGGAAGGGTGGCATACAGCCAGTCGAACATCGCCTCGGGACCTTCCGGCGCAAGCGCCTGATAGGTTTGCACCGCCTTGTCCACCGCCTGGGCGCATTCTTCCTGCAGGCGCTGCTCGTCGTCGTCGGACCAGAGACCGTTCGATTCGAGGTAGATGCGCGTGCGTGCCAGGGGATCGCGTTTGCGCATCGTCTCCACCTCTTCCTCGCTGCGGTAGCGTGCGGCGCTGTCGGCGGTGGTGTGGTCGTGCATGCGATAGGTGAGCGCCTCGATGAGCGTCGGTCCATCGCCGGCGCGCGCCTTGGCGAACGCGCGCTCGGCCGCCCAGCGCACGGCAAAGACGTCGTTGCCGTCCACCTGCAGGCCCTCGAATCCGGCAGCCAGGGACTTCTGCGCCAGGGTCTCGGCGGCGCACTGAGAGGCCCGCGGCACCGAGATGGCATACTGGTTGTTGTTGATCACGAACACCACCGGCAGCTTCCAGACACCCGCGAGATTCATGGATTCGTAGAAATCACCCCGGGAGGTGGCGCCGTCGCCGAGCATGCACACCACCAACCGCGGCTGCTTGCGATATTTGAACGCATAGGCTGCCCCCACGGCGTGACAGCACTGGGTGCCGATGGGGACACAGATGGGAAAATCTTCGCGGGGACCCTTAAAATCGCTGCCGCGCTCGTCGCCGCCCCAGTAAATCAGCAGCTCGCTCATGTCCACGCCGCGGGCGAACTGTGCCGCCTGCTCCCGGTAGGTCGGGGTCAGCAGATCGTCTGCAAGCATCGCGGTGCCGATGCTCGCGCCGATTGCTTCCTGGCCGAGCGACGACGCGTACGTTCCGAGCTGCCCTGTTCGCTGCAGCGCGATTGCTTTCGCGTCGAATGCGCGCGTGCGCGCCATCAAACGGTAGAGGGAGAGGAGTGATTCCGGATCGGTGAGCGATTCGGGAACATCACCGACGATACGGCCGGTTTCGTCCAGGATCTGCGTGAATTCTATCTCGAATTTCGCAACGGTCGTCATCTCGAGTCCCCGGCGGCGGCCACGGCCGCTTCAATGCTCGATGCCCTCTTCGATCGGTGTTCTGGGTTTATTGTAGTGGGTTTTTATGACACTGCCCGGACCGCACCGCTTGCCGTCCACGGCGTCCCGCGGAGGGTCGGGGACTGGTGGCTGAACGCGATCCGAGCCAAGATATCCTGCATGGTGTTTACGGTCATGGACGCACGGGCGGCGGTGCCGGGGTATCGAGGATTCTCGGGCCGGTTCGGCCATCGAAGGCAATGACACGGCCCCTTGTCTCGGTGCTGATGGGCGACCCGCGGCTGCCGGACGAGAGCAAACCCGGTGGCCGTTATACGCCGGACGACTTCGAGCAGATCGATCGACTCAAATCGGCGCTCGAGGAGATCGCGGATTATCGGTTCGATTATCTCGACGATCACAGCCGCCTTCTCGACGACTTGCGCACGCGCCGACCGGCGTTCGCTCTGAATTTCTGCGACACAGGGTTTCGGAACCAGGCATCGCTCGAGCTGCACGTTGCGTCCTATCTCGAGATGCTGGGCATTCCCTACAGCGGCACGGGGCCCGTCGCTCTCGGGCTCTGCTACGACAAGGCGCTGGTATGTGCCGTGGCGCACTCGCTCGGTATCGCCGTGCCCCGGGAGCGCTTTTTGCGCCCTGACGAGCCACTTTCGGATCTCGAGTATCCGGCGTTCATCAAGCCCAATCGAGGCGATGGCAGCGTCGGTATCACGGCCGAGAGCATCGTTCACGATGCGCGCGAGGCGGCGGCCTGCCTCGAGCGGCTGCACGCATTGTTACCGAACGAGAGTCTCGTCGCCCAGGAGCTGCTGGACGGCGACGAGTACGGCGTCGGAATCGTTGGAAATCCCGCCGACGGTTTTACCCTCCTGCCGGTGCTCGAGGTCGACTACAGTGCACTCGATCCTTCTCTGCCGCGTCTACTCGATTATTCCTCCAAGACTGATCCGTCGTCTCCCTACTGGACTGATATCCGGTTCCGGGAGGCGCGTATTGACGAATCCATGAAGGCGCGCATGGGCGAGTGGTGCCAGTTGTTGTTCCAGCGTCTTGGTCTGCGCGACTATGCGCGTTTCGACTTTCGGGCCGATGCCAACGGCGCGATCAAGCTGATGGAGGTCAATCCGAATCCCGCGTGGTGCTGGGACGGCAAGCTCGCGCACATGGCGGGCCTCATGGGCGAGCGTCACAGCGGACTGCTGCGCCTCATCATCGAGGCCGCGAGGCGGCGCTGTTTCGGCAAATCCTGATCGCGCTGCTAGATCAGATCGCGGTCGATTTGCTCATCCCATTCCCGCAAGAACACTTCGTCGCCACCCTCGTGGGCCGTGAGCCAGGCGCGCAGGCGAAAGTGCTCTCTGCTCGCGGTGAGCTCGGTGCGCGCGCACACCCGGACCTCCCACTGCGTGCGGCGCAACGTCATGTGTTCGACGATCTCGGTGCACGCCTTGAGCGGGTCCTGCTCGTCGATGCGGAAGCGGCGTTCCACGGTGTGTGCGAGGTCGAGATCGATCTCCTCGATTCTGGCTACGGCGGCTGTCTCGAGATCGCCGCCTTCGCTGATCAGCCGGTAACTGACTTCGTTTGTGGTGAGGTCCCGCTCGATGGAGCGCACGAAACGAGGCGGGGCCAGGGGCGTGCGACGCGAAGTCGACACTGCCGCCTCGGGCGGCGAAAACGCGGGCAGCGCCTGGTCATCGGGATCGGGGGGACGAATCGGCAGGCTCAGGCTGCTCTCGGTGGTCTCGACCGCGAGCGTGACCGCCTCCGGCGGTGGCCACACCATTGGCCAGTAGCAGGTAGAAATCGCGAGGCGGATCGCGTTTCCGGCCGGGAAGCGATGGGCAACGCTGTTCAGCTGAACCGTGACGGTGACGGGCTCACCTGGCGTCATCGGCTCGGGATGCTCGTGGCTCGTTCGATGGGTGAGATTGAGGACGCCGAAGCTGACCCGCGCGGACGTGCCGTCGGGGGCGACGTCGTTCAGACGCAGCGCCAGCATCGCCACGGGGCGATCGGCGCTGAGCCTCAGCGTCACGTGGGGTGCGCCAAGAATCTCGAGGTCCTCCGGCAGCGGGCCGGTGTCGAAGACCAGCGAGCGCCCGTCGTCACCGCGCTGATCGAGCGGCGCCTCGCCCTCGTTACCGAACCCACACCAGTCGCCGCCGGCAAGCCCGGTGGTCTGGGGCGAGGAGATGCCGAGCGTGGCCGCCTCGCGGGGACTGTCGGTGAGCTCGGACGCGCCGCCCAGATGCCAGCGTCGCCGAGCGATGCGCGGGCTCGGCCAGGCCCGCTCGGCGACCCAGCGTCCGTTGCGTTCGGCGTGAAATGGCTCGGGCGGAATGTAATCCTCCATCCACACGCGCAGCATTGGCTCGCTCATGATGCCCGTGTCGAAATCCTTCAGCCATCGGTCCCACCAGCGCAGGGCCTCCTGCAGAAAGCCGATGGCCGGTCCCGGTACGCCGTTGTGAGGGAAATTGTGTGACCACGGGCCGATGAGACCCTTGCGGGGCACGTCGAGGCCTTCGAGCAGACGCGGCACGGCGTTCGAGTAACCATCGGCCCAGCCGCCGATGGCATACACCGGACATTGGATGCGGGAGAAGTCCTCGCAGATCGATCCCTGCTTCCAATAAGCGTCGCGCCGCTGGTGGCCCAGCCAGTGGGCGGGGAACGGCCGGTCGCTCTCGAGGCGCTGCATCCACATTTCGCGCCAGCGCTCGCCGACGATGGCGGGATCAGGGGGCAGCGCATTGATGGCGAACAGCACCGTGCCCCAGATTTGATTCTCGTTCAGCAGACATCCACCCATGTAGTGCGCATCGTCGGCGTAGCGATCGTCACTTGCACACAGCGTAATGATCGCCTTGAGGGCCGGCGGCTGGTGCGCCGCCACCTGCAACGCATTGAAGCCGCCCCACGAGATCCCTGTCATGCCGACATTGCCGTCGCACCACGACTGCTCTGCGAGCCATGCGATGACTTCGAGCGCATCATGCTGCTCGCGCAGCAGATACTCGTCTTCGAGAATTCCGTCGGAGTCACCGGAGCCGCGCACGTCGACACGCACCGCAGCGTAACCGTGTCCCGCGTAGTAGCGGTGCATGGGCTCGTCGCGAAGCCGCATGAAGTCGCGCTTTCGGTACGGGATATACTCGAGAATCGCGGGCACGGGCTTCGCTTGCGCGTCCTCCGGCAACCAAAGTCTTGCCGCCAGCCGGCTGCCATCCGCGAGCGGAATGAAAACGTTCTCGATTTCGCGAACGTGCCGCGGGAGTCGCTTGCGGAGCCTTGGCGCCACGACGACTCAGCGCTGTGGGAGCCGGGCGCTGCGCGAGCGGCGTCGTTTTCCGAGCGCCTGGGTCGACCAGAATGCGAGCGCCAGATCCTCGCGCGCCTGAAGTCCGGCCTCGAGTCGCCAGCAGTTTACGATCGCCAGGCGGAACCCTCCCGGCGGCATGGCGTGCTGTTCCGGCGGCACGTCCTCGTGAAACGTGATCTGCACGCTCGAGACGTCTGCACGCGCGCGTATCTCTTCGACGAGGGAGGCAGGCGGGTGCCGATAGGGCACGCCGTGCGCGCCGAACAGCACGACGCTGTACCCCTCGCGCCTGTCCGCGTCCGGGTAGCGCCAGCGCCGCCGCGAGTAGAGCTCTACGATGGCGTCGAGCCAGCCGTCACCGTACAGGTCGGGCCACTGATCGGCAAAGCGCAGGTGCACCTCGATGATCCTCCCGCCGATAGTCTCGAGATTAACGGCGCCGGTGTAGCCCTTGAGGTTCTCCTGGAGCCATCTCCCGCAGTATTCCTCGATGCCGGGGCGTTCCTCGGCGAGCACGGTCCAGTAGTCGAACACGCCTTCTCCGAGCGGTTTTCCGACGCTGTGCCGCCACCATTGCGCCTCGCCGCCGATGACCACGACGTCACTGCTCACGTGCTCACCGTCGGCGAGCGCCATCCACATGTGACCGGCATGCGTGTTCGCCGCGAGCTCCGCCTCCGAGTCAATCACGCGTCCTCCGACCCCCATACCGTGCATGTTATAGATGGGCTTGCTGAAAATCGGAAAAGACGGCGGCGGCACGCCGTGCGGTGCCCCGCTGATGCCCTGGGTGTCACAGATGAGCAGCTTGTTGTAGATCCACCGATGCTGCGGATAGAACTCGTAGGCATGCTCGTCGTCGGTAGGGATGTTGACGCTATCCGGACAGACGACGTCCTCGAAGTACTGAGTGCGCCAGGGGTCGCGTTCGATGATCGGCACGTCGCTCCTCCGTTCTACAGCCCGGCGCCCATGACCAAAGCACATGGCATCGAGAGGGTCAGGCACGGGGTATTCATGTAACGCTACCTCGACCAGGTCGCTGATACGGTCTCCGAGAGCTAGCCGCCGGTGTCGGTCTGCGGCCGGGCGATGAAGCGGGGCGGCATCACCTGATGGCTCAGCGCGCCGAGAGAGAAGTAAATGCGCATGAGCCCGTCGACCGTCAAGTCCGGTACCGGGGATACCGCATCGGTCGGCACGAACGTCAGCCCGCCGGACATCGGTAGCGGGGAGGTGGGCAGATAGACGAGATGGCAGGCATTCTCACCGAGATTGTAGACCGTCGGACTCGTCAGCAGCGCCAGCATGCTCGCGCCACCCTCGCGGCCGAAGCGGCACATCACGACCGACATGCCTTCCACGTCCTTGGCGCCGGTGCGCCCCAGCATCGACACCACCTGTGCGACGGGACCGTATATCGCACGTACCAGCGGCAGCCGATCGAGTAAACCGTCGAGCATGCGCTGGAGCAAATGTCGCGCGCGCGTGCGCACCACGAAGCCGAGCAGCCAGATGCCGCCGAGCGCGAGCAGAACGCCGAGCCAGAAAGCGACGGATGAATCCTGTGGCCCGACGATGGCGCTGCCGCCGCGCGAGAGCGCGTCGCCGAGCCAGGTGCCGGGGCCGAGGGCGGCCTGAAGCCTGCCGATGATCCAGCCGATGATGGCAATTGTCAGCACCACGGGGAGGATGAAGAAAAGGCCGGTGAGAAACGTGCCTACCACGCCGGACTCCCAGATCCGAATTAGAAAACCTTTCATGTCGTGCCTCCTCGGTCACGCAGTGAGCGGCGCGCATTCTATCAGCCTCGCCGCAGACGTTCGTGGGCGATGTGCTATCGTCCAGCTACGATGCTCAGCTCTCTGCGTGCGCGCTTCGAGACGTTTCCGGACCCCGTCAAGGCCGCGCTGCTGATCGTCTTCGCGGGGCTTCTGTTCTCGTCGATGAACGCCATGATCCGGCATGCCTCGAGCGAGCTGCATCCGCTGCAGATCGTCTTCTTCCGCAGCCTGTTCGGATTCGCAGCCATGATTCCATGGCTCTCGCGCCAGGGCATACGTGCCCTGCATACCCGCCGGCCGGGACTGATCGGCTTGCGCACCCTTCTCGGCTTCGTCTCCATGGCGACCTGGTTCAGCGCGCTCGCCGTGGTCCCCCTGGGCAACGCCGTGGCGCTCGGATTCACCGCGCCGTTGTTCGCGGCACTCGCGGCGGTGTTCGTGCTGCGCGAGGTCATCCGCGCCCGGCGCATCACCGCGCTGGCGGTGGGCTTCGGCGGCATGCTGGTGATTCTTCGCCCCGGCGTCGAAACGGTCGGCGCCGGCGAGCTCATGGTGATCGTTTCCGCGCTCACCATGGCGCTTTCGGTCGTGACCATGAAGCTTCTCACCCGCACCGAGAAGGTCGGCAGCCTGGTCGTCTATCAGACGCTCCTCATCACCCCCGTGGCGCTGGTGCCGGCGCTGCTCGTGTGGAGCTGGCCGAGCGCCGCGATGTGGTTCTGGGTGGTTCTCATCGGCATCGTGGCGAGCACCGCGCACATGGCGTTCACCCGCGCCTTCGCGCTCGCGGACACCATGTACCTGATGCCCTTCGACTACCTGCGTCTGCCCCAGGTGGCATTCCTCGGCTGGATGCTGTTCGGTGAGCCCACCGACGTCTATACCTGGGTCGGTGCTGCCATCATCGCGGCGAGCTCCCTGTACGTGGCACACCGTGAGGCAAAGGTGCGGGCCGGACATTGAGCGGGCCTTCGGGTGCGCCGGATCGGGATGCGCAAAAGGGTGATTTGCACGAAAATGAGTGGATCGTCCCCGGGGCGACCCGGCCCCTGCCGCGTGCGTTTGAGCCCTGCGCGGCAGCGGGGGTCGCCCATGTTTCGGGTCCTGTGAGGGTTTGCCATGGCGTGCGCTTCGCGCCCCAATCGCTTTGCCGTCATCGCCGCCTGCGTCGCGGCGCTGCTGCCGTTGCTGAGCCGGGCCGACGCGGTGGCGCCCGTGGAAGTGGCGCTCGCGCGCCTGACACCTGTGGTCGTCGAGGTGCCGCTCACGGGCACCGTGACCGCGCGGGACCGCGCCTCGCTGTCGGCCCGGGTGAGCGGTCTGGTCTCGGCGATGCACGTGACGGAGGGTGACTGGGTGGACAAGGGCGCGCTGCTGGTGTCGCTGGATCCGGCCCTGGAGAAGCTCGGTCTGATGGAAGCCAAGGCCGCCTCGGCGGAGGCCCGCGCGGTTCTCGCCGAGACCCGTCGCCGGCGGGAGGAGGCGCGCAGGCTCGGTCCCCGTAAGGGAATCGCCGAGTCCGAGATCCGGGCTTCCGAGGCCCAGGTGGAGATTGCCGAGACCAAGCTCGAGCGCCTGCTGGCGGCGGAGCGCTACAAGCAGGAGCTGGTGGTGCGCCACGACGTGTACGCACCGTTCACCGGCGTCGTCGCCAGGCGGCTCGCCGAGGAGGGCGAGTGGGTCGACACCGGCACGCCGGTGCTGGAGCTGGTGGGAACCGAGAACCTGCGCCTGGATTTGCGCGTGCCCCAGGAACACTATCCTTACATCGATGACAACACGCGGGTCACGGTGCGACTCGATGCCACGCCGTTGCGAAGCATCGATGGTCGCATCAGCGCGAAGGTGCCCGTAAGCGACATCGGATCGCGAACGTTCCTGCTGCGCGTGCAGCTTCCCGAAAGCGAGCGCGGCGTCACGCCCGGAATGTCGGCACAGGCGCGGCTGCGCATTCCCGGATCGGAGCGCGTGCTGACGGTGCCCCGCGATGCGATTCTGCGCGATGCCTACGGTGCGAGTCGGGTCTGGTCACTGAAGGACGTGGACGGAGCGCCGGTGGCTACGCAGCACACGGTTCAGGTCGGGCGCAGCTTCGAGGGTAATACAGAGCTTCGCAACGGGCTCGAGCCGGGAGTGCGTGTCGTCGTGCGCGGAAACGAGACCCTGCGTGAAGGTCAGCCCGTGCGCGTGGTGAACACGCGTTGAAGGTGAGGACGTCGTGGTGTTCGAAGCGGTCTTGAAGCGCGGTCTTCTGCTGACCATCACGGTTCTCGTGATCTGCGTGCTCGGCATGGTGGCGGTGCTGCGCATACCGGTGCAAATGATTCCGGACCTCGAGGTGCGAACCATTACCGTGCGCACCTACTGGCCTGGCGCAACACCCCAGGACGTGGAGAAAGAGATCCTGGTCGAGCAGGAAGAGCACCTGCGCAACGTCCCGGCCCTGCAACGCATGATCTCGACGGCCGACACCGGCTCGGCGCGCATCGAGCTCGAGTTTCCCTTCGGCATCGACATCAACGAGACGCTGATTCGCGTGAACAATGCGCTGAGTCAGGTCTCGAGCTATCCCGTCTCGGTGCGCCAGCCGCGCATCTATGCGTCTTCCTTCTCGAGCAACTCCTTCATGTATTTTCGCGTCGCGCCCCTGCCGGGTAATCCCGGCGGTGTCGACATGGACATGATCCGCGACTATGTCGAAGACCACGTGCGCACCCGCATGGAACGGGTTCCGGGCGTTTCGCAGGTGGGGGTCTGGGGCGGCGCCGAGCGCCAGGTGCAGATTCGCATCGACGCCGCGCGCCTCGCCGAGCGCGGTCTGACGCTCGCGGACGTTCGCAACGCGGTGCGTTCTCGCAATCGCGACGTTTCCGGCGGCGACATCGAAAGCGGTAAACGCCGCTACCTACTGCGCACCGTCGGACGTTTTGACGGCGTCGAGTCATTGAAAGAGCTGGTGCTGAATCGCAGCGGTGACGCCATCACCCGGCTCGGGGATGTCGCCGAGGTGCGCCTCGATCACTACGAGATCCAATCCAAGTCCTACGTGGACGGGAAACCTGTCCTCAGTCTCTCGGTGCGCCGGGAATCGGGTTCGAATGTTATCGCCATCAAAAAGGCGATGCTGCCGGTCATGGACGAGATCAACCGCGAGGTCCTCGAGCCTGCCGGTATGCGTTTGACGCTCAATGCCGACGACGTCGGCTACGTGCAGGAATCGATCAAGAACGTCTGGACGAATCTCGTCATCGGCGCCGTTCTGGCGACGCTGGTGATGTTTCTGTTCATGCGATCGGTCCGGCCGACGGCCCTGGGGGTGATGGGTATCCCCATCTGCACCATCGCCGCCTTCATCGGGCTGCTGCTCGCCGGCCGCACCGTCAACGTGATCTCACTCGCCGGCGTCGCCTTCGCCATCGGAATGACGCTAGACAACACCATCGTGGTGCTGGAGAGCATCGCGCTCGAGCGTCGCCGTGGGCTCGAGCGGTTCGCCGCCGCGCTTGCCGGCGTCAAACGTGTGTGGCCGGCGGTTCTTGCGTCGACGCTGACGACCATTCTCGTATTCGCGCCGGTTCTTTTCATCAGAGAAGAGGCCGGCCAGCTCTACTCCGACATCGCCATCGCGATCTCGGCATCGATCCTCGCGTCCATGTTCATCGCCATCACCGCGGTGCCGACTGCGAGCGCCCGGGTGCTGCCCGAAATGAAGAGCACTCTGAGGGCGGACGGTGCTATTCGCCGCTGGGCCCTTGCCTGCATCGAGTGGCTGATGGCAGGTTCTCTGCGCCGCGTCGTCGTCATCGCGGCGACCATCGCGGTCAGCGTGCTGGTCATCGTAGGTCTGACGCCGCCCGCCGAGTACCTGCCCGAGGGCGAGGAGCCGAAGATCTTCGCCACCATGTCGCCGCCGCCCGGGTACAACCTCGAGGAGATGGCGAGCGTCGCCGAGGAAGTCGAGGCCCACTTTCTGCCGTTCGTGAATGATGATCCGAAGCGATATCACGCCGGCGATGCCACGGTGCCTGCCATCAAGTATCTGTATATGCGCGTCGAGCCGGGTCGTGTGCGCATCATCGCGGAGCCGGTCGACACGCGCGATACCGATCCGCTGATGGACGCGATCACCGACAAGTACCGCGAGTTCGCCGGCATGAGGGCCTTCGCGACGCGTGGCTCGATCATCACCAGCAACAACGGTGGCACCCGTGCCATCAACCTGGATATCTCCGGCCCGCGGCTGGACGACATTTATGCAACGACGCTCGCGGCCTATCGTGAGGCTCAGGAGGTATTCGACAGGCCGCGGCTGCGGGCAGCTCCCCGGACCCTGTCGCTCGCCCAGCCACTGGTCGAGGTGCGCCCGCGCTGGGCGCGTGCTGCCGAGGTCGGACTCAGCGCTGAAGAGCTCGGATTCACGGTCGCGGCGCTCACCGACGGCGCCTACGTGGACGAGTTCTTCCTCGACGACGAGAAGATCGATATCTATCTCTATGGTGCGCCGGGCGGTGTCAGGAACCTGGAGGACATCGGCCGGTTGCCCGTCTACACCCCCCAGGGCGCGGTGCTGCCGCTCGGCTCCATCGCCGATGTTATCGAGACCGTGGATACGGATACCGTCCGCCGCGTCGACGGCAAGCGCACGGTGACCTTGAGCATCATTCCACCGCGTTCGGTTGCGCTCGAGACCGGTGTCGAGATAGTGCAGAGGGATGTCGTCGGCGCGCTTCGCGACCAGGGTGCCATTCCGGCCGGCGTCACCATCGACATCACCGGCGCGAGCGATCAGCTGAACGCTACACGCGAGGCGCTCACGGGCAACTACGCGGTCGCCATACTCCTTATCTATCTATTGCTGGTAGCCGTGTTCAGTCACTGGGGCTATCCACTGGTGATCATGACCACGATTCCGCTTGGCATCGCAAGCGGGCTGGTGGGGCTGTGGCTGCTCAATCTCATCGGCGCGGGGCTGCCGGCGATCGGATTCGCCGCGTTCCATCAACCCTTCGACATGATTTCGATGCTGGGCTTTCTGATCCTGATGGGCGTGGTCGTCAACAACCCCATCCTTATCGTCGATCAGTCCGTGTACAACGTCCGCCACCAGGGCATGAGTGCCCTCCAGGCGGTGCGGGGCGCGGTGGAGACTCGACTGCGACCCATCGCCATGTCGAGCATCACCACCATCTGCGGCCTGTCCCCGCTGGTTTTCATTCCCGGTGCAGGCACCGAGCTCTACCGGGGCCTCGGCGCCATCGTCCTCTTCGGCGTTGCCGGGGCAACCATCGTCACGCTCACGTTCCTGCCCGCGCTGACGGTGCTCGTGCTGCGGATTCGAGAGCGCCGCATGTCGAGCCTCCGCCACGGGGGCAAAGCCGCAACCGCCCCGGGCGACTGACCACGGGGTTGCCTGAGCCCCCGGTTGCGCTATCATCACGCCCCTTCTCGGCGGGATCCCGCATGTGGGCCGTTAGCTCAGTTGGTAGAGCATCTGACTTTTAATCAGGTGGTCGCAGGTTCGATCCCTGCACGGCCCACCAATAAAAACAACTGGTTACGAGGTTTTCGGTCCGACGAAAAATCCCAGAATAGCCCCTGAGGTACAGTTGAGGTACAGTTGCGGAGCGCGAGAGGGGGCGTTTCCGCGGCATGGCGACACTGGTCAAGACCAAGAAGGGGCACTGGAAGGCGACCATCCGCAAGGTCGGCTGGCCGACCTCGTCGAAGACCTTCCGCACCAAGCGCGACGCCGAGGACTGGGCCCGCAACACCGAGGACGAGATGGTCCGCGGGGTGTACCTGAAGCGCGGCTCCTCGTCCCGGATCACCCTCTCCGACGCCTTCGACCGCTACGAGCGCGAGGTCTCGCCGGGGAAGTCCGACGGCACCCGCTACCGCGAGCGCTGGCGGATCGCCCCGCTCAAGGAGAAGCTGGGCGACTACTCGCTGGCCGCAATCACCCCCGACCTGGTCGCCGCCTACCGCGACGAGCGCCTCGAGGCCGGGAAGTCCAAGAGCACGGTGCGTCTCGAGCTCGTCCTGCTCGGCCACCTCTTCAACGTCGCTATCCGCGAGTGGGGCCTCGGCCTCGCCTACAACCCGGTCACGAACGTCCGCAAGCCATCGCCCGGCAAGGGCCGAGACCGCCGGCTCGACGCTGACGAGGAGAAGAAGCTCCTCGAGGTCGTCGACGCTCACACCAATCCGATGCTTGGCTGGGCGGTGCGCCTCGCGCTTTTGACCGGGATGCGCCAGGGCGAGATCCTGTCGCTGCGGAAGAAGCAGGTCGACCTCGAGCGCCGCGTGGTGCGGCTCGACGACACGAAGAACGGGGACTCGCGGGTGGTGCCGCTCTCCCGCGAGGCGGTGGCGGTGTTTCAGACCGCGCTCGACCACCCAATGCGGAAGTCGGTGCGCACTCAGCTCGTCTTCTTTGGTGAGCCCGGGAAGGACAAGCGACGGCGGCCGTACCAGATCAACAAGGTGTGGGCCGAGGCGGTCAAGCGAGCGGGGCTCGAGGATCTACGGTTCCACGACCTGCGGCACGAGGCGGTGTCGCGGTTCGTGGAGGCGGGACTCGCCGACCAGCAGGTCGCGGCGATCTCGGGGCACAAGTCGATGCAGATGTTGAAGAGGTATACGCATCTGCGGGGGGAGGATCTGGTCGCTCAGCTAGACAGAGCTCTCAGTTGAGCAAGCTACATCGTTGCTGACACATGCCGGCATGTGCGCCATGGGACCACCGCGCTGGGAATGCCGAGCTCGGCTTGATCTTGTAGTGAGTCAATTCCACTGACTTCCCGTTACCACCAGCCTGGCTTGCCTCGAGACCCAGCTGCCCGCCCAAGTAGCTGAAATCCCTTCGGCTTTGCTTGAAGAAGCAAGCGAATCGGGAGTAAGTTGGTCTTATTTGGACTCGTTTCCCAGGAGAACGGGTGACCGATTCGACACCAGCAATGACCGTCCGGGAAGTCGCGCTCTATTTGAATGTGAACGAGAAGACGGTTTACCGGCTCGCACAACGCAACGAGCTGCCCGGCTTCAAGGTAGCTGGCGCTTGGAGGTTTCGGCCGGAGGACATTCGCCGCTGGGTCGAAGGACAGAAGAGCCGGGCACCCGCGACGCCGAGCAAGCCGCGAATGGAAGACGAGGACAAGCAGAAGAGGAAGCAGCGATGACTCCCGACCTAGGGGCTGAGATCGCGCGCGCCGCGCAGGAGGCGGAGTCCTCGTACCACCGCCTCGTGCTCCTCATTGGCCCCGCGCGATCAGGCAAGACTGGCCTGCTTCTCGAGCTAGCGAAATCCCAGGGTTGGCCGCGGCTGAATGTGAACCTAGCGCTCAGCGAACAACTTCTTGAGCTATCCCAATCGCAAAGGGCGCGACGGGCTTCACGGGTGCTTGAGGACATGATGAGAGCGGTAGGCGCTCCCGTTGTCCTTCTCGATAACCTAGAGGTGTTGTTTGGCGTCGAGTTGCAGCTGGATCCGGTCCGCCTCCTCCAACACCTCTCACGAAATCAGACCATCGTCGCTGCGTGGCCCGGTGCCCTCGAGAACGGATATTTGGTGTACGCGGAACCGAGTCATCCCGAGTATCGCCGGTCGACACAGTCGGCTGCGACCATCCTCGACATCAGTCCAAAAGCGGGTTTCGAATCCTCGTCAGACTCGCTTGACGAAACTAGGGCTTAGAAAGGGAGTCCCCATGCGCTACGGCGAGATCATCCAATTCGAGCCCATCGAGTCGGTCATCCAGCTTCGCGAAGCGGATGCCGAGCCCGAGGCCAAGCACCTCGTCGAGACATTCGTCATCTCCGACCGCATGGCGGAGCAACTGACCGACTTGGTATTCCCACAGCTTCAATTCGACATGCCGGCCGATAACAAAGGCTTGATGGTTGTGGGCAACTACGGCACCGGCAAATCCCACCTCATGGCGATTATCTCGGCGGTAGCCGAGCACGGCGACCTTGCGCCTCTTCTTTCGAATAGCACTGTGGCGAGCGCAGCTGACGTGATCGCCGGACGCTTTAAGGTGCTGCGCTACGAGATCGGCTCCACCACGATGATGCTCCGCGACATCGTCTGCGGCGAGCTGGAGGAGCAGCTGGCTGAGCTCGGCGTGACCTACGCCTTCCCCAGCGCAGACCAAGTGTCCAACAACAAGGACGCGTTCCACGAAATGATGGCCGAGTTCGAAAAGGCGCATCCCAACCAGGGACTCCTCTTCGTGCTCGACGAGCTTCTTGACTATCTCCGCAGTCGGAGGAATCAGGAGCTTGTTCTCGACCTGGGCTTCCTGCGGGAGATTGGAGAGGTCTGCAAGACCACCCGTTTCCGCTTCATGTCCGGTGTCCAGGAAAGCCTGTTCGACAGCCCGAGCTTTCAGTTCGTCGCGGAGTCGCTTCGTCGTGTGAAGGACCGCTTCGAGCAGGTTCGTATTGCAAGAGAAGACGTCGCGTATGTCGTCGCACAACGCTTGCTCAAGAAAAGCGCGGAGCCGCCCGTACAGGTACCGATTGACCAGGCCGGCGCGAAGCTCGCTGCCGAAGCGCGCGCGCCGTGGTGCGAGCTGCCGCGACGCCGTGCACGGAGCCCGGCTGTCACTGCACGTGGTGCCGGTGCCAATCGACACACCGATCTCACGACTGGGCCGCGAAAGCGCCTGCCGCGCCACACGGGCCGGTGTCTTGACCGGCCGCCTCGACTCACGGAAGCTCCATCGTGTACCCGAACATTCTCATTCCGATGAATGTGGGTCACCTGAATGACTCCGCAGGGGTGCTCGGCAGGGCCAAGCGGCCCTTCAGCGGAGGTGGGAAGATGACCCTCACCTGCGTGGGCGGGGTCGTGTCCGGATTCTTCCCAGAGGCGCTGTCGGACGAGATGCTCGGGAGACGTGCCGGGTGAGCGTATGGAACATGCCCTGCACCTGTTGATTCTCCTCCTGGCTACCCGACTGCTCGGTGAGCTTTTCGAGCGCCTGCGGCAACCGGCCTCGATCGGCGAAATCGGCGCCGGCGTGCTGCTCGCCCTTCTCGCCACGGCGCCTATCACGGCGCCCGTGATCGGCGAGCTACCTCACAGCCCGTTTCTCGAGGTGGCAGCGGAGTTCGGGATCTTCTTCCTCGTGTTGTTCGCCGGCCTGGAGATACGGCCGCGGGAGATGATCGATCATTCACAACGTACCTTCTGGGTCGCGACGGGCGGCGTGCTCGTTCCATTGGGCTCGGGTTTCGCCCTGGCGTGGCTGTTCCTTCCCGAGACGCCACTCAAGCTTCCGCAGGCCCTGCTGGTCGGGGTCGGCTTGTCCATCTCCGCGCTGCCGGTCTCGGTGAAGGTTCTGCGCGAGCTCGATCTCCTTCACACCCCCGTTGGCAACACGATCGTATCCGCCGCGGTGTTCGACGACGTCATCGGCCTGTTCCTTCTGGCCGTCGTGCTCAGTCTGATCGAGACCGGAGCGAGCCTCGATGCGATTCAGGCGTTCGCCCTGCTGGGAAAAATCGCCCTCTTCTTCGTGTTGACGGTTGTGCTCGGCTGGTACGGCATGCCACGCGTCATGAAGGCGGCGGCCGCGTTCCGCGTGCCCTCGCCCGTGTTCAGCGCTCTTTTGGTGATCGCGCTCGGCTTCGCATTTCTCGCCGAGCTGCTCGGCATGGACTTCATCCTGGGGCCGTTCATGGCGGGGCTCTTCTTCGACCCGAAGACGCTGGGGCGCGACGCCTACGAAAGCGTCAAAGGAACAATCCAGACCACAACCGACGGACTACTGGGTCCACTGTTCTTCGCATCCATCGGCGCCCGGGTGGACCTGAGTGCCGTCTCGACCGTACCGGTCTTCCTGGGCGCCCTCCTTGCCGCTGCGTTTCTCGGCAAGCTGCTCGGCGCTGGCGTCCCGGCAAGGCTGTCGGGACTCACCACCCGGCAGTCGACAGCAGTGGGGGTGGGGCTGAGCGGCCGGGGCGCGGTTGAGCTGATCATAGCCAGCATCGCACTCGAGGCGGGACTCTTCGACCATCCGGACCCCGTGGTCGCAAACCTCTTCTCGGCCCTCGTGATCACCGCGGTCGTGACCACCATCGTCATGCCGGTGGGGTTACGACTCATTCTCGACCGAGCGCCGAACGTCGGAGGCGTCGCCCGGTGAGGGTCCGCGAGCGCTCGATCCCGCGGCTGGCGAGCCCGACGGCCATCGGCGGGTTACTTTCCGAGCGTGTGGATACCCCGGGCCCTCGAACGTGCCCAGTCCATGTCGCGATCCGCGTGACAACGCAGGCAGGCGAAGTCCACCGTGAGCTTCCCGGTGGCGAGCCGTCCGTCCTCGCTGAACATGACGTCACCCGGCCCGGTGGAGACGCGGAAGATATGGGTCTTCACATCGCCCACGTACTTCCCGGAGCTTACCGCGCTCTTTCCGGCCGGCGGCATGTGGCAGTCGACGCAGGTCACGCCCGCCGCGTGCTTGGCGCTTCCCTCATAGTCACGCGCCTGTTGGCCGTGGCAGCTGGCGCACCCGGTTCGAATGGAAAGATCGGCGCGCTTGTGGGGATCGTGGCAGGTCGTGCACCCGACCTTGCCGGCGTGCGCCCCGGCCAGCAGCTCGTTGTATTGCTCGTGGTGCCGGATGAACCCGCCGCTCGCCGGTATGGAGTCGGCGTCGCCGCGCACGTGACACTGACCGCAAGCCTCGGGCGAACGGTCGGTCAGGATGTTGCTGCGGCTCGGCGCCTTGGCGTGGGCCGCGCCGGGGCCATGGCACGCCTCGCAGGTGATGCCCGGGAAGGCCCAGGTCCCGATGATGCCGGGCAGATCCCCCTGGTGCCCGTCCGGAGAGTACCCCGTCGTATGACACCGACCACAATCGTAGGGCTTGGTCTCGCCCGGATGGTAGTCGACCCATTGTCCGGTCTGCAGGTTGTACTGATTTGCGCCCGGCCGCGCGTGGCTGGGACCGGTGGACGTGATGATGAACCCCTTCGCGTCGAGGTAACGAGCCTTCCATCGATGGCCGCCGATTACGTAGCTGATGTCGTCCCAGCGGTATCCTTCCGGCAAGGGAAGTCCGGCGGCCCGCGCCTCCTCGGGTGGGCGCAGCTTCTTCGGGTGACCGGACCCGCGGTAGGCGTCATATTGAGCCACATGGCATCGCGCACACGTGGCCGGGCCCGCGTAGCCGCGCGCATGTGCTTCGGCCGAGACCCGTTCGGACGGGATCGGGGACACGCCGCCCGAATCCGGGCTCTGCGCCCGGGCAAACCCGCATGCGACGAGCCCGAGCAGCGCCACGCAAGCCAGGGAGGATCGATAGTGCACCAACATCGCAATGTCGCATCCCTTTTGCGGTTCGGTGGTCAGACTCCCACACCTGACCGGACGACTCAACGACCACTCGCGTCCGATGATGCGCGCATGGTGTTCCGAGACGGGCTGGGCACTCATGAGTGAGCTGAGCTGTGAGCTCCGAAAGGGGTTGGATCTGGCGCTGCCCGGTGTGCCGCACTCGAGCATCGACGACGGCGCCCGAGTGAGCCGTGTGGCGGTGCTCGGCTCGGACTATCCCGGCGTGCGGCCGCGGGTGGTGGTGCGCGAGGCGCAGCCGGTCCGCATCGGACAGACGCTGGTCGTCGACCGCCGTCGTCCCGAGATCCGCATCACTTCCCCGGCCTCGGGCAAGGTCGCGATCGATGCCGGCGGTCAGACGCGGCTGAACGCTATCGTGGTGTCCGTGGAGAACGAGGACGCGGAGCGCCATGCCGTGCCCGATCCCAGTACGGTCGCGAGCGCGGCGCCCGAGGACCTCGAGCACGCGCTGCTCGCCTCGGGACTGTGGACGGCCCTTCGCACCCGACCGTTCGGCCACATTCCCGATCCCGGCACCCGGCCGGCCGATATCTTCGTCACCGCGATGGACACGCACCCTCTCGCTGCCCCTCCGCCCACTGTCATCGCCCCGCGGGAGAAGGAGTTCACGCTCGGCCTCGCGGCGCTCGTGCGGCTCACCGAGGGCCGGCTCTACCTGTGCCAGGCGCCCGGCCCCACGCTGCCACGACCGGAGCACGAACGGGTTGTCGTGGCCCGTTTCTCGGGTCCGCATCCGGCCGGCCTCCCCGGCACGCACATCCACCTGCTCGGACCGGTCTCCCTGGACCGGACGGTCTGGCACATCGGCTACCAGGACGTCATCGCGATCGGTGCGCTGCTCCTGACGCGAAGACTTCCCGTCGAGCGCGTTGTGGCGCTGGGCGGGCCCGGAGTCCACCGTCCTCGGCTGATAAGGACCCGCATCGGCGCGGCCCTCGAAGAGCTCGTTGCGGGCGAGCTGATCGAGGCCGCCAGCGCGCGCGATTTCCGCATCGTCTCGGGCTCGCCGCTCGCGGGACGCGCCGTCAACCCAGGCGAGGGATACCTCGGAAGAATGCACCAGCAGGTCTGTGTCCTTCCCGCGAGCCCGACCGGCGACTGGGTCCCGGCCGGCGACGGCCCCCGGCACCCGTTCGTCCCGACCCCGGACTACGAGAGGGTAATGCCCCTCGACCTGCTCCCCGCCCCCCTCCTGCGCGCGCTCCTCATCGAGGACGACGACACCGCGGTGGCGCTCGGCGCGCTCGAGCTGGACGAGGAAGATCTCGCCTTGCTCGGCTACGTGTGCCCGTCTCGGCAGGACTACGGCCGGCTGCTGCGGGCCGCCCTATCCCGGGTGCAGGCACGAACATGAGCACGCGCGCACCCGAGGCCTTCGCGCACCGGCCGCCGCTGACCCTGCAGCTGCGCCGGCGGCTCGAGCTCCCCGGCGTGATGAGCTGGGTCGTCATCGCCCTGGTCCCGAGCGTTGCCATGGGGCTGTGGAACACCGGGCACCAGGCGAGGGTCGCGATCGCCCGACTCGGCGCCCAGGCTCCGCCCGATTGGCGCCTCGCGATGCTGGAGGGGCTCGGCTTGGGGCTGGCCGAGGGGGGTGTCCTCTCGGAGATCGTCCACGGTGCGCTCTACGTGGCGCCTCTGCTCTTCGTGGCGGCGGTGCTCGCCTATGCCTGGGAGTATCTGTTTGCCCGCGCCCGCCACCGTCTGATGGGCCCCGGTACCCTGGTCACCGTGCTGATCTTCACCCTCCTGCTGCCGCCGGCCACGCCGCTCTGGCAGTGCGGATTGGGGATCTCGTTCGCCATGGTGTTCGGCAAGCTCATCTTCGGCGGCACGGGCAGAAACTTCCTCAACCCGGCGCTCACCGGCCTGGCGTTCCTCTACTTCAGCTTTCCCACCCACATGGTGGGCGATCCGATGTGGCCCCTGATCGCGGGCTATGCGGGTACGACGGCCTACGCCATCGCAGCCGAAGGGGGTATGTCCGCGCTCGCGGCGGCCGGCTTCACGTGGTGGGACGCTTTCCTGGGACGGGTGCCCGGGCTGCTCGGGCAGACGTCCGTCCTCGCGGCGCTGATCGGCGCGGCGGTCCTGATCTCGAGGCGCATTGCGTCGTGGCGCATCATGGCAGGGGTGCTCGTGGGAGCAACAGCGATGGGGCTCGTCTTCAATTCGGCCCAGCTCGGGGCCCACTCGGCGTTCACCGTACCGTGGCACTGGCACCTCGTGCTCGGTGGCGTGGCGTTCGGGGCGGTGTTCGTGGCCACCGATCCGGTCAGCGCCCCCATGACCGATCCGGGGCGCTGGATCTACGGCGTCCTGATTGGCGTCGCGGTGGTGGTCATCCGGCTCGTCAACCCGGCCCATCCCGACGGCGTTCTGCTCGCCGTACTGCTGGGCAATCTCTGCGCGCCGCTGATCGACCACTTCACGATCCGGCTTCACGCGCGAAAGCATGCTTACCGCAGGAGCGGCAGCGGTGCATGAGATGGGCCCCTTCTCGGGCGACGGAGAGCGCAGCAGCCTCGCCCGTGCCCTCGGTATGGCGTTCGCGGTGGCGCTGGTCGGCGGAAGCCTGGTCTCCGTCACCGCGGTCCTGCTCGAGCCGCGTCAAGAGGCGAACCGCCTTGCAGAGCGCCGCGCCGTCATCGATGCGATCGTCTCGCAGCTGCCGGGGGTGGAGCGCCTGCTCGACCCCGAGAGCGGTGACCGGATCGAGACGCGGCTCGTGGATCTCGCCACCGGGCGCTACGTCTCGGACGCGACCGACCCAGCGGCCTATGATGCGCTCGAGGCCGCACAAGACTCCGAGAGCCGCGTCGAGATCCCCCCGGCGCTCGACGTCGCCCGCATCGGTGCACGTGCGCCGTTCGCCACGGTCCACCTGGTGCGCAGGGGCCGCAGCGTGGAGCTTGTGATCCTGCCCGTATTCGGGTCGGGTTACGTATCCACCCTGCGGGGGTTCCTGGCCTTGGAGGGCGACATGAACACCATCACCGCGCTTGCTTTCTACGCGCACGGTGAGACGCCGGGGCTCGGGGCGCGGTTGCAGGATCCGGCCTGGCTTGCGAAGTGGCGCGGCAAGCGCTTGCGCGACGAGGAGGGACGGTACCGGCTCGCGGTGACCCGAGGCGCCGCGGACGCTGCCGCCGCACACGCGGTCGACGGAATCAGCGGTGCGACCCGCACCAGCCAGGGCGTGTCCCGCCTGCTCGAGTACTGGCTCGGAGATCACGGCTTCGGGCCCTTCCTCCAACGGCTCCGCGAAGAAAGAGGCCGCTGACCGATGGACCGCTCCAACCGTCACGCTCTGCTCGATCCCTTGATCGACAACAACCCGATCACACTGCAGATCCTGGGCCTGTGCTCCGCGCTCGCGGTCACCACGACGCTCGCCACGGCGCTGACGATGAGCCTGGCGCTGACCACGGTCTTGACGTTCTCGTCGGGCATCATCAGCGCGCTCAGGCGTCACATACCGCGCAGCGTGCGGCTCATCGTCCAGATCACGGTCATCTCCTCCCTGGTGGTCATGGTCGACGAGATCCTGCAGGCCTACGCGGTCGAGATGAGCAAGCGACTCTCGGTCTTCGTGAGCCTCATCGTCACGAACTGCATCGTGCTCGGGCGAACCGAGGGCTTCGCCATGCAGCACGATGTCAAGCGCAGCATGCTGGACGGTCTGGGCAACGGGCTGGGTTACAGCCTGGTGCTGATCCTGGTGGGCATCGTGCGGGAGCTGCTGGGCTCCGGGACCCTGCTCGGGGTGAGCGTGTTCCCGCTGGCAGCCGACGGCGGCTGGTTTCAGCCGCTGGCCCTGATGCTGATGCCCCCGAGCGCGTTCCTGCTAATCGGTTTGCTGATCTGGGCGCTCCGGACCTGGAAGCGGGCCCAGATCGAGCCCTCGGAGCTGCCGGAGAGCGCGCTCGTACTTTCCGAGACGGAGGCGGTGGGAGATGGACTTGCTCGCTCTGTTCGTTGACGCGATTTTCGTCGACAACCTGGCCCTCTCGTTCTTTCTCGGGATCTGCACGTTTCTCGCGGTGTCACGCACCGTCGCGACCGCACTCGGCCTGGGGGCCGCGGTCATCCTCGTCCAGGGCATCACCGTGCCGGTGAACAATCTGGTGCACAGGCACCTCCTGGCCGAAGGTGCGTGGAGCTGGGCCGGGCTGCCGGAGGTGGATCTGACCTACCTCGGCCTGATGCTGTACATCGGCGTCATCGCCGCCGTCGTCCAGGTGCTGGAGATGGTGCTGGAGCGCTACTTCCCGACCCTGCATCGCACCATGGGTCTGTTCCTCCCGTTGCTGGCCGTGAATTGCGCCATTCTCGGCGGCTCACTGTTCATGGTGGAGCGCGACTACGGGTTCGCCGAGAGCATGTTCTACGGCGTCGGGTCCGGAGTTGGATGGGCGCTGGCGGTGGTGCTGCTCGCGGGTATCCGCGAGAAGCTGCGTTATGCGGACGTCCCGGAAGGGCTGCACGGTCTCGGTCTCAGCTTCATCGTGGTGGGGCTCATGTCGCTCGGGTTCCTTGCGCTCGCGGATATCCGGCTCGGTTGAGGCGACGAGTATGCTCGAGATCGGATTCGGCATCGGACTGTTCACCGCGGTGGTGACGGTGCTGGCGCTCATCGTCGAGCTGGTCCGCGCCCGTCTCCTGCCGAGCACGCCGGTGCACATCGAGATGGGCGAGGCCGGCGCGGTCGACGGCGTTGCGGGCCGCACGTTGCTGGAGATCCTGAACGATGCCGGGGTATTGCTGCCGTCGGCGTGCGCGGGCCGCGGTAGCTGCGGGCTGTGTCGCATCAAGGTCACCCGCGGCGGCGGTGTCGCCAACCCGGTCGAGGACTCGCGGCTCGGCCGCCGGGCGGTAGCGGCGGGGATGCGACTCGCGTGCCAGGTTCGGGTCCGGGACGACCTCGGGGTAGAGGTGCCAGACGAGGTATTCGGGGTGCGGCACTACGCCTGCCGAGTGGCCTCCACCCGGAGCTTGGCCCCGCTCGTCAAGGAGGTGGTTCTGACCATCCCACCCGGCGAGGCGCCAGAGCTCGAGCCGGGCGCCTTCGTGCAGGTCACCGCACCACCGCACGCTCTCGCGTTTCGCGAGATGGGCGTGGCTGACTGGGTGCGGGAGAGGTGGGACGCGCTCGGCCTCTGGGATCTGGAGAGCCGGTGCGATGAGCCCACCACCCGCGCCTACTCCCTCGCCAACGCCCCGGAGGAAGTCGGCACGCTGGTGCTCTTCGTTCGGCTTGCGCTGCCGCCCCCCGGCGCGTCGGAGGAGACGCCGCCCGGCATCGTCTCCTCGTGGTTGTTCGCCCTGGCGGCGGGAGCCGCCGTCGACGTGTCGGGACCCTACGGCCACTTCTTCCCGAGCGACTCGGACCGCGAGCTGATTTACATCGGCGGCGGTGTGGGCATGGCGCCGATTCGGTCTCACATCTTCCATCTACTGAAGCAGCGGGGCGACCGACGCCCTATCAGCTTCTGGTACGGGGCACGCAGCCGCGCCGAGCTGTTCAACGACGAAGAGTTCGATGGCCTCGCTCGTGAGTATCCCAACTTCACCTGGCAGGCCGTCCTCTCGGAGCCGCGGCCCGGGGACGATTGGCAAGGACCTACGGGGTTCGTCCACGAGGTGCTCTACGAGCGCTACCTGGCGGAGCACCCCGAGCCCGAGGCCTGCGAGTACTACCTGTGTGGCCCGCCGTTGATGGTGAGGGCGGTGCGAAGCATGCTCGACGGACTCGGCGTCGATCCCGAGCAGATCGTGTTCGATGACTTCGGAACAGCGCCTGGAAAGGCAAGGTGACGCCGTGATCACGATCATGCTCGGTGTGTTCATCTTTCTTCTCGCGGTTCTGTTGCTCGGCATCGGCCTCATCGCACGTGGCCGACAGCTTCGCGCTGGCTGCGGCATCGCGTGCGGGCGGCTAGGAAGCTGTCCCGGTCGGACCTCGAAGGGCTGCCCGTACGCAGAGGAGCGAGCCGATGACTAGCACGGCGTGTGTGCGCGACTACATGTCCCGGTCTCTCGTCACATTGGCCCCGGACATGAAAATACACGATGCGATCGAGTACCTGCTCGAGCACGAGTACTCGGGTGCCGCGGTGATAGATAGCGCTGGCAACCTGGTCGGAATGCTGTCGAACAAGGACTGCCTCAGGATAGCGTTCGGGGCCAGCTACCATCAGGACTGGCCGGGCACCGTGAGCGAGTACATGACCAGCCCGGTGGAGACGGTCGACGCGGACCTCGACGTGGTGGCGGCGGCCGAGCTTTTCGTCAAGGGCCACTACCGCCGGTATCCGGTCCTCGAGTCGGGCGTCCTGGTCGGGCAGATCAGCCGCTACGACATCCTCCGCGCACTGAGGGAGACGTGGTGATCCGATCCCGGGTGTCTCGGGTTTCTATCCAACCATACGGGGCGTTGCATAAATCGGCCGCGACCACCTGCGCACGAGTTAACTTCCCACTATGCGCAGCTCCGATTTCATCTTTCGGTACCGGGTCCCAAACTGGCCCGAGTACAACAGAGCGTTGATTGCCCGCCGTAGTAGCCAAAGAAAGGCCGCAATTTCTCTGGTCCTGCTAGAGCGGGCTTATTGTTCTTATTCGATGTGGAGTTACGCATCGGGCGGCTGGTTCTGGGGACGGTGCGCTTAGTTGGAAATCATTGGGTCGAGGGCGTCTACGGTATCGGATCTGTCTGGAAGGGAAGCTGAGCGATGCCTTGCTCCTTCTAGAACTCTGTCGAGTGCCCCCACTAAATCCTCACCTCTCAGATGCGTGTACCGCTTCAACATCTGCATCGACTTGTGCCCCGAGATCGCCGCGACCTGCTGGTCGGCGAGCCCCGCTTCGACGAACCGCGATACCGCCTCGTGCCGCAGATCGTGGAACCGTAGATCCTCAAGCCCCGCCCGCTTGACCGCCTCCGCCCACACCTTGTTGATCCGGTACGGCCGCCGGCGCTTGTCCTTCCCGGGCTCACCGAAGAAGACGAGTTGAGTCCGCACCGACTTCCGCATCGGGTGATCGAGCGCGGTCTGGAACACCGCGACCGCCTCGCGGGAAAGCGGCACCACTCGCGAGTCCCCGTTCTTGGTGTCGTCGAGCCGCACTACGCGGCGCTCGAGGTCGACCTGCTTCTTCCGAAGCGACAGGATCTCGCCCTGGCGCATCCCGGTCAAAAGCGCGAGGCGCACCGCCCAGCCGAGCATCGGATTGGTGTGAGCGTCGACGACCTCGAGGAGCTTCTTCTCCTCGTCAGCGTCGAGGCGACGGTCTCGGCCCTTGCCGGGCGAGGGCTTGCGGACGTTCGTGACGGGGTTGTAGGCGAGGCCGAGGCCCCACTCGCGGATGGCGACGTTGAAGAGGTGGCCAAGCAGGACGAGCTCGAGGCGGACGGTGCTCTTGGACTTGCCGGCCTCCAAGCGCTCGTCGCGATAGGCGGCGACCAGGTCGGGGGTGATCGCGGCGAGCGAGTAGTCGCCGAGCTTCTCCTTGAGGGGTGCGATCCGCCAACGTTCCCGGTAGCGGGTGCCGTCGGACTTCCCCGGCGAGACCTCGCGCTCGTAGCGGTCGAAGGCGTC
>JAABYT010000003.1:0-124 GCA_011775625.1 Gammaproteobacteria bacterium
TGAACCCGAAAAAGAAGAGCCATCGCGGAGCCGTCGGAATCATGCAGGTCAAGCCATCGACCGCCAAGGACAAGAACGTCGGCATAGGGGACGTGCACAAGCTCGAAAACAACGTTCATGCCGG
>JAABYT010000003.1:310-1950 GCA_011775625.1 Gammaproteobacteria bacterium
TCTACAAGTACTACCTTGCCTACACGCTTCTGAAGAATCTCGACGAAAACAAGGCGGATGCCTTGAGATTGCAAACGCAGTAAGATGTAAAGCACGCGCGGAAAGTTGCGATGACGAGACCTTCGAGAGCACACCGGCGGCATCTGTGCATGCCCGTCGCCTTGCTCACGGAAGCCTGCGTAACGTCAGACGGCGCCGGCGATGCGCACGTTCTCGGGTCACCGGCAAACCATCGAATGCTCGCAACACGACCGCTTTCCCACATGCATGCTCCCTGACTCAAGGAGAAATCTCGTGTCCGTATCGAAACGACTCACGACGGCCCTTGCTCTGGTGCTCTTTGCTACGGCTCCCCTTGCCCCCGACGCCCGCGCGGATGAAGCCCGGGAGGCCCAGGTCGTGATCGACAACGCAAACCGGACCTTCATCAACTTCATCAACGATCCGAACATGGTTTGGTTTCGCGACAATCTGGACAAGGCGCGCGGCCTGATGATCGTGCCGACGCTCGGTCGGGGCGGATTCATCGTCGGCGGCTCGGGTGGCCGCGGCCTGGTGGTCGGAAGGGACCACGAAACCGGTCGATGGAGTCAGCCCGCCTTCTACACCATCGGATCGGCCAGTATCGGCCTGCAGATCGGCGGCGAGGTCTCCGAGGTCATACTCGTCATCATGAGCAACCGCGGGCTCGATGCCATGCTGAGCACCAAAGCGCAGCTTGGAGCCGACATGAGCATTGCAGCGGGCCCCGTCGGCACCGGCACCAAGGCGGCCACCGCGGACGTGCTCTCCTTCGCCCGCTCGAAAGGCGCCTTCGCCGGGTTGACCGTGGAAGGCTCCATCATATCGCCCGACGACTCCCGCAATGCCGCCTATTACGGAAAGGCGGTGAGCCCGCTCGATATTCTCGTGCGACGGTCGACGAGCAATGCGGGTGCGGCCGAGCTCGTGAAGAGCGTCACCAAGCACACGCCGAAGAAGTAGCCGGGCGGCTTCGACCACCGCGCCGACCTCCACCGTCGCGCGCGCCTGGCGCCGCGCGCACACCTGTCATTTCCAGGGATAAGACTTTGGCGCGCCGTGATTACGGCGCCGCCGCCGGCGCGCCCTATGGTAGCGGCCGTGCACCCCGATCCGGGCAGCGGCACGGCATCCCGGGCGATGCCCGTCGAGTGGACCGTTTCGCGGGCGGGGGAAGACGATCGGCGCTCGGCACGCGCGTCCTGCCAGCGCTTCGCAGCCCTGGCTGAGACACGCCGGGGGCCGCGGCACTCGCGCCAGGAGGTAGCGAGACCAACGGAGGAAAGGCACATGGTTTCGACTGTTCAGCGCACTCTCAGAACCTGCATCCCCTATGTGGGCACCGGTCTGCACAGCGGCTGCCGCATCGGCATGCTGGTGCGGCCCGCCGAGGTCAACACCGGCGTGCGATTCCTGCGCAAGGACGTGCCGACAGGCCGCGGAGTGATTCCGGGACTGTGGCACCACGTGGTCGGCACGGAGCTCGGCACGACCGTCGCAAACGAGTTCGGCGTGAGCGTGGCCACCATCGAGCATCTCATGGCTGCTCTGCATGGTTGCGGCATCGACAACGCCGTGGTCGAGCTCGACGGACCGGAGGTGCCGATTCTCGATGGCAG
>JAABYT010000003.1:2134-2439 GCA_011775625.1 Gammaproteobacteria bacterium
AAGAGGGTCTGCGGTTCCAGGACGAGTTCGTGCGTCACAAGATTCTCGACATCGTCGGCGACTTGTCACTCGCCGGCGTGCCCGTCATCGGCCATTTTTACGGCTACAAGCCGGGGCACGCGATCAATCAGACGTTGTTGAGGAAATTCATCTCCAGTGAGCATGCCTGGTCGTACGTGATGCTCGAGGAGTTCGAGGACGTGCCCGGTCTTCGGCGCCTGTCCGATGCGCTCGCGACCACGGCAGACCGCGTCAGAAAGGCGTGGTCGCGGCTGCGCGTCGTCGCTTGAACGGGAGCGGATGCC
>JAABYT010000003.1:2447-15262 GCA_011775625.1 Gammaproteobacteria bacterium
ACCTCGTTCAGCAGCGCCTCGAGCTCGCGGCGAACTCGCGCGCGCTGCGCCTTCACGGCGGTCATTCTCTCGCAGGAAGCGTGCAGACTGTCGAGAATGCGCTTGTTCTGCTCGAAGAGCTCCGTTGCGGAGCCCGTGAGCGCCTCGTAACGGGTGCGGGCACGCGCGAGCTCGATGGACTCCATGCTGTCCGGGTCGTCTCCGAGCGCTTCGATCTGCCCGATCCGCTCGTCGACACGATCGATATCCAGAGCGAGCGCCGCTTCCAGGCGCTCCACCGCGCGCTCGAGATTGTCCAGCGCCGACAGAAACAGCTGCTCCAGCGCGACGCGAAATCTCTGATAGCCGAGCTCACCGCTACCGAGCTTTTGATCGAGCACGCTGCGCAGCGCGTCGAAACCGACCCGCAGCTCGCGGACCTGCTCGGAAGCTTTCGTCATGCCGTCGGCCTGAAGCCTGGCATCCAGGCGAGCGAGCTCCTGGTCGCGCTTGTGCACCAGATAAGAAGCGCGTTCCTTCATGATGAGGGCGGCGTGCTGATCGCGCCGCTGCAGGTAACCC
The DNA here is from genome assembly GCA_011775625.1 of Gammaproteobacteria bacterium. Lineage (GTDB taxonomy): Bacteria > Pseudomonadota > Gammaproteobacteria > HK1 > HK1 > JAABYT01. The sequence continues at coordinate 3,009 of JAABYT010000003.1, forward strand.
CAGGCCCACACGGCGAGTCCCGCGAGCGCCCCGGTCGTCGCCATCGACACGGAGATCGGGTCGGGCCCCGCAACCAGCGCCCAGGACACGCCGATGGCGCCGGCCAGCAGCGGGTAGACGACCCCATCGGTCCAGAAGCTGAAGGACAACGCCTCGCGCCGGGCAGCGCGGAAAAGCTCTCGATCCAGCAGCTCGGGACGCGTTCTCATGGCTCGAAATCGCACACAGCAGGGCGGGCAATGGTAGCCAGCGCATCGAGGCGCTTCTGCCCACGGTGTCACGATTCGACGCCCGCAGGGGGCGGGCGCCGGGGCGATGAGGCGCCCGGGCGGTATTCAGGAGCCGCCTCTCTGCCCGCGCGGCAGAGAGGCAAAGGCGGCAGGGGCGGCGGCGACGCCCGCGGGCCTCAGAACGTGCTCAGAACCCGGCGCAGAATGTCGCAGACCTGGTCCACGTGCGCGCGCTCGGAGACCAGCGGGGGCGCTACGATTCCGGAATCTCCGGTCATCTTGATGTGCAGCCCCGCCTCGAACAGCTTCTTCTGCACCTCGAGGCCCCGCGCGCCGGGCCGCTCACCGGGGACCACGTCGAACCCGGCCATCATGCCGTAGCCGCGCAGATCGGTGATCACGGCGACGTCGCTCAGCGAGAAAATCGCGTCGAGAAAGTAGGGCGAGAGCTGCGCGGCGCGCTCGAACAATCCTTCCCGCTCGTAGATCTCCATGGTCGCGAGACCCGCCGCGCAGGCCGCCGGGTGGCCCGAGTACGTGTAGCCATGGAAGAACTCGATGCCGTCGCCCTGGGTGGCGTTGCAAATGGTGTCGTAGATGCGATCGTCGACGGCGACGGCACCCATCGGCTGATTGCCGTTGGTGAGCGCCTTGGCCATGGTCATGATGTCGGGCTTCACGTTGAAGCTCTGCGCCGCGAAAGCGCTGCCGGTTCGTCCGAAACCGGTGATGACCTCGTCGAAAATCAGCAGGATCCCGTGCTTGTCGCAGATCTCGCGGATCCGCTCCAGGTAGCCGACCGGCGGCACCAGGGTACCGGTCGAGCCGGCAATGGGCTCGATGAACACCGCGGCGACCGTGTCCGGGCCGTACATGGCGGCGATGCGCTCCAGATCGTCGGCGAGCTCGGCGCCGTGCTCGGGCTGGCCCTTGGAGAAGCGGTTCTCCGCCAGCCACGTGTGCCGCATATGGGCAACCCCCGCCATACCGACGCCGAAGGCCTCCCGGTTCTTGACCAAGCCCGAGAGGCTGGTGCCGCCGATGTTGACGCCGTGATAGGCGCGCTCGCGCGAGACCATGCGCATGCGCTGACCCTCGCCACGGGCCCGGTGATAGGCGAGGCTCACCTTGATGGCGGTGTCCACCGACTCCGAGCCGGAGTTGGTGAAGAACACCTTGTCGATGCCTTCCGGCGTGAGCGCCGAGACCTTCCGCGCCAGCTCGAACTGCCCGGGATGACCGCCCTGGAACGGCGGACCATAGTCGAGCGTCATCAGCTGCTCGGCGACGGCATCGGCAATTTCCCGTCGGCCATGACCGGCGGCGCAGCAGAAAAGGCCCGACGAGCCGTCGAGGATTTGCTGTCCCTGGTGGCTCCAGTAGTGCACCCCCTCGCCGCGCACGAATATTCGCGGATGCTCCTTGAAATCGCGGTTCGAGGTGAAGGGCATCCAGTAGTAGTCGAGGGTGTTGGTCGCGTATTTCATGGCCGCCCCGTCAGCTTGTGCAGGTTGATGGCAGACAATAGACTGCCGTTGCCCCCATCTGTTAGTGCCAGATGGGCGGACCGGATGAGACCAGCCCGTGCGCGAACAGCTCTTCCACCTTTCCCCTGAAAGCGGCACCAGCCTGCAGAGCCAGCTCCGGGAGATGATGGTGCGCGCCATCCTCGGCGGCCACATTCTTCCGGGTAGCGCTGTTCCCTCGTGCCGACAGCTCGCCAAGCAGCTCGGCGTGGCGCGTAACACGGTGGTGCTCGCCTACCAGCATCTGGTCGACGAGGGTTATCTGGTCGCGCGCGAGCGCAGCGGCTATTACGTCAACCAGGACATCCTCGCGGGCCGTGTCAGCGCGGACGCCGCCGAGCCCCGCAGCGGCGACATGTTCGCTCCCGAGTGGAGCGAGCGACTGCGCACCACACCCAGTCACTGGCGACAGATCGTCAAGCCGAAAGACTGGCTCGAGTATCCGTACCCGTTCATCTACGGTCAGTGCGACCTGGCTCTGTTTCCGGTGGCGGACTGGCGCGAGTGCTCGCGCCGCGCGCTCAGCGTCGGCGCCATCCGCGGCTGGGCGAGAGACAGCGTCGACAGCGACGACCCAGAGCTTCTCGAGCAGATTCACACCCGGCTGCTGCCGCGTCGCGGCGTGTGGGCGTCTCCCGACGAGATTCTCATCACCGTCGGCGCTCAGCACGCGCTCTACCTGCTGGCAAGCCTGCTTTTCGGCGACGACACGGCGGTGGGCATCGAGGACCCTGGATACGTGGATGCCCGCACCATCTTCCGAATGACGGCCGCGCGCGTGATCGGCCTGCCCGTCGACGAGTCGGGACTCGCAGCCGACGAAAAGCTCGATGCGTGCGATTACGTCTACGTCACGCCCAGCCATCAGTCGCCGACCACCGTCACCATGCCGCTCGAGCGTCGCCACCAGCTGCTTGCACGATCGGTGGATTCGGATTTCGTCATCATCGAGGACGATTACGAGAGCGAGTTCAATTTCATGGGCCAGCCGACACCGGCGCTGAAGAGCCTCGATCACAGCAACCGGGTCGTCTACGTCGGCAGCCTGTCGAAGACCCTGGCGCCCGGACTGCGCCTCGGCTACATGGTGGGTCCGAAGGAGCTCATCGACGAGGCGCGCGCCCTGAGACGGCTCATGCTGCGCCACCCTCCTGCGAACAACGAGCGCGCGGTGGCGCTGTTCCTGTCCCTCGGTCACCACGACTCACTGGTGAGACGCTTGAGCCACGCCTACAAGGAACGCTGGCAGGTCATGGGCGAGGCGCTCGCCCGCCATCTGCCCGAGTCGGCACGCATGCCCGCGTTCGGCGGCACCTCCTACTGGGTCAAGGGCCCCGCGGACCTCGACGCGCGAGTGCTCAGCGAGCGTGCGGCCGATCGCGGCATCCTCATCGAGCCGGGAGACGTGTTTTTCTTCTCTGACGACCCACCCCGGAATTTCTTCCGCATGGGCTTTTCCTCTATTCCCGTCGATCGCATCGAGCCCGGTATCGAAATCCTCGCCGGCATCGTTCACGACCTGGCCTAGACTAAGTCACGTGACTGGCTCTATGCCGGCCCCCGGCTTGGCCGTAGCTTAAGACGTTTACATCACGGACCCGGCTCTCAGCAGGGACCGACCAGGAGCGTTCGTCATGTTGATTGGTGTACCGAGAGAGATCAAAAACCACGAGTACCGGGTCGGCATGACGCCGCAGAGTATTCAGGAGGTGACCCACCACGGCCACCAGGCCCTGGTGGAAACCAACGCCGGCGCCGGCGTCGGCGCGAGCGACGAGGACTACCAGCGCGCAGGGGCAAGCATCGCGGCGAACGCGGCCGAAGTGTTCGAGAAGGCCGACATGATCGTCAAGGTGAAGGAGCCCCAGGCCGAGGAGCGCGCCATGCTCAACCCCGGCCAGGTCCTTTTCACCTACCTGCACCTGGCGCCGGACCCCGATCAGACCCGCGATCTGGTCGCGAGCGGCGCCGTGTGCATCGCCTACGAGACAGTCACTTCGCCGCTCGGCGGGCTGCCGTTGCTGGCACCCATGTCCGAGGTGGCCGGACGGCTCGCGGTGCAGGCCGGCGCGCATTGTCTGGAGAAGGTCCAGGGCGGCAAGGGCGTGCTGCTCGGCGGCGTGCCCGGCGTGGACCCGGCCAAGGTCGTCATCATCGGCGGCGGCGTGGTCGGAACCCATGCCGCCCATATCGCCATCGGCATGGGCGCCAACACCTGGGTGATCGATCGCTCCACCGACGCGCTCAAGTCACTGTGGCGCCAGTTCGGCCGGCCGCTGGACACGGTCTACTCCACCCGCTTTGCCATCGAGGAGCACGTGCTCGAAGCCGACCTGGTGATCGGGGGCGTCCTCATTCCGGGAGCGGCGGCACCGAAGCTGGTCACCGCGGAGATGATCAAGGCGATGAAGCCGGGCTCGGTCGTGGTCGACGTCGCCATCGATCAGGGCGGTTGCTTCGAGACCTCTCACCCGACGACCCATGCCGACCCCACCTACGTGGTCGATGACGTGGTGCACTACTGCGTCGCGAACATGCCGGGCGCGGTCCCTCGCACGTCGACCTACGCGCTGAACAACGTGACGTTACCCTTCGTGCTGACGCTGGCGGAGAAGGGGTACAAGAAAGCCTTGGAGGACGACCCGCACCTGCGCAACGGATTGAACGTGCACAAGGGGCACGTGACGCAGAAAGAGGTGGCGCGCGATCTGGGCTACGAGTTCCGCGATCCCCACGAGGCGATCTACGACTGATTGATGACCTTGCCGGGATTCATGATGTTGTTGGGATCGAGAGTGCGTTTCAGTGCGCGCATGAGGTCGAGCTCGACGGGCGATTTGTAACGCTCGAGCTCGTGAATCTTGAGCACGCCGATGCCGTGCTCGGCGCTGAAGCTGCCGTCGAGCTCCGCGGCAATGTCGTGAACGCGCGAGGTTATCTCGCCGCCCCGGCTGATAAACGTCGTAACGTCCGCGCCGACCGGCTGCATCACGTTGAAGTGGACGTTGCCGTCGCCGATGTGCCCGAAGGCCACTACCCGTACGCCCTCGACGGTGCGCTCGCAGTACTCGGTCGCCCGCACGATGAACTCGGGGACCTTCGAGAGGGGCACCGAGACATCGTGCTTGATGCCGGCGCCGAGATTTTTCTGCGCCTCGGGTAGCGTCTCGCGCATGCGCCACAGGCGCTCGGCCTGGGCACCGCTCGATGCGATGACCGCGTCGACGGCGATGCCCTGCTCGAAGGCATGCGCGAGCGCGGTTTCCATGAGCGCGCCGAGGCCGGCGTCGGGTCGGCTCGAGGTGAGCTCGACCAGCGCGTAGTGCTCGTAGCGCGCATCGAACGGATCGCCCAGATCGGTGTGCGCCTCGAGAATGTCCAGGCAGGCGCGGTGCATGTACTCGAAGGTGGACACAGCGTCGCCGCTCGCTTCGCGCAGCGCCGCCAGCAGCATCGGCGCCGCCTCGACGCTCGGCATGGCAACCATCGCGGTGGCGGTGTCCGTGGGCGCGGGAAAGAGCTTGAGAACGGCCGCGGTGACGACGCCGAGGCTGCCCTCGGCGCCCAGAAAGAGCTGCTTCAGATCGTAGCCGGTGTTGTCCTTGCGCAGGCCGCGCAGGCCGTTCCACACGCTGCCGTCGGCCAGCACGACCTCCAGTCCGAGCACCAGCTCGCGCGCGTTGCCGTAGCGCAGCACCGCCGTGCCGCCGGCGTTGGTGGAGAGGTTGCCGCCGATCTGGCAGCTGCCCTCGGCGGCCAGGCTGAGGGGGAACATTCGGCCCGCATCGCGAGCCGCGCGCTGGACCTCGGCGAGGATACAGCCCGCCTCCACCGTCATCGTGTAGTTGATGGGATCCACGTGACGCACCCGGTTCATGCGCGAGAGCGACAGCAGGATCTCGTCACCGGCTGCTCCGGGCACGCTGCCGCCGACCAGACTCGTGTTGCCGCCCTGGGGCACGATGCCGATGCGCGCCTCGTTGCACACCGCGACGATGGCCGCCACCTCCGCGGTGCTCGCCGGACGCAGCACCAGCGGCGAGGCGCCGTGGAACAGATCGCGCCAGTCGTTGAGGTAGGCGGCTCTGGCCGCGGGCTCGTCGACCAGGCCGGCGGGCCCGACGATGGCCCGGAGTCGCTCGAGGGTGTCGCTGGAGATAGCGGAATCGTTCATGGTCGCCCGCGCATGATACTGGCAGCGGTAAAGCACGGGTATCCGCTTCGGGCCGGGCTCTTGCCGAGGACATAAAGATATGTTTATATCCGTTTATCCTTATTCCAGGGGCCTGGCATGGACACACTGCTCACCGCTCTGCGCGCCGCCGGCGAGCCCACCCGCCTGCGGCTGCTGGCGCTGCTCGCCGGAAACGAGCTGACGGTCTCCGAGCTCACGTGGATCCTGGGCCAGAGCCAGCCGCGCGTCAGCCGGCATCTGAAGCTGCTCTCCGATGCCCGCCTGGTGGAACGCATCCAGGAGGGCGCCTGGGCCTTCTACCGTCTGGCGGATCGCGGGCCGGCGACGGCGATCCTGGCCGCCCTCGTGTCGCTGCTGCCCGTCGACAACGCGGAGCTGGAGCGCGACCGCCAGCGCCTCGAGACGGTGCAGCGCGACCGCTCCGCGGCGGCATCCGCCTACTTTCGCGGCATCGCCAAGAGCTGGGACCGCATCCGCGGACTGTACGTGGCGGAGGCCGAGGTGGAGCAGGCCATGCTGGCGGCGGCCGGGGACAAGCCCATCGGCTCGCTGCTCGATCTCGGCACCGGCACCGGGCGCGTGCTGCAGGTGTTCGCCGATCGCATCGAGCGCGGCCTCGGCATCGATGCGAGCCGGGAGATGCTCGCCGTGGCCCGCGCCAACCTGACCAAGCAGAACCTCGGTCATTGCCAGGTGCGCCAGGGCGACATCTATAACCTGGCGGTTCCGTCGGGGAGCATGGACGTGGTGACGATTCATCACGTTCTGCACTTTCTCGACAATCCATCCGCCGCCATCGCGCGGGCCGCGCAAGCGCTGCGCCCGCGCGGCAAGCTGCTGATCGTCGACTTCGCGCCGCACTCGCTCGAGATCCTGCGCACCGAGTACGCGCATCGTCGTCTCGGCTTCGAAGACGCCGAGGTCACCGCCTGGTGCCGCGCGGCAGGGCTCGAAGACGTGCGCGTCGAGCACCTCACGGTTACCGGTGCAAGCGACGCTGAAACACTCACTGTGTCACTCTGGAGCGCTGTGCAGAGAGCCGACGCACCTTCCCACTACGCACTCGAAGTAGCCTGAAACCATGACTGAACCGAAACAGCAATCGTCACGCTTCACGCCGATCAAATCCGAGCCCGCAGTGTCGTTTGAATTCTTTCCGCCAAAGACGCCGGCGATGGAAAAGACGCTGTGGCAATCCATCGAGCGGCTGGCCCCCATCGGACCACGCTTCGTGTCGGTGACCTACGGTGCCGGCGGCGGCACCCGCGAGCGCACCCACGCAACGGTCAAGCGCGTGCTCGAAGAGACGCGCCTGACGCCCGCCGCCCACCTCACCTGCGTGGACGCGACACGCGACGAGGTGGATGCCGTGGCGAGGCGCTATCACGAGGCCGGCGTGCGCCACATCGTCGCGCTGCGTGGCGATCCGCCCGACGGCAAGTCGCGATTCACGCCGCACCAGCACGGCTACGAGAATGCTGCGGATCTGGTGGCGGGACTCAAGCGCGTCGCCGACTTCGAGCTCACCGTCGGTGCTTACCCGGAAGTGCATCCGGATGCGCGATCGGCGCAGCACGATATGGACAATCTCAAGCGCAAGCTCGACGCCGGCGCGTCGCGGGCTATCACACAGTTCTTTTTCGACACCGACGTGTACTTCCGCTTTGTCGATCGGGCTCGCGCCGCCGGCATCAGCGCACCAATCATCCCGGGCATTCTGCCGGTGACGAATTTCGCCGCTGTGCAGCGCTTCGCTGCGACCTGCGGAGCCACGGTTCCCGCCTGGATGGCCGAGCTGTTCGACGATCTGGACGACGCGCCGGACACTCGCCAGCTGGTTGCGGCCACGGTTGCCGCCGAGCAGTGTCTGCGACTGAAGCAACAGGGAGTGACGGAGTTCCACTTCTACACGCTGAACCGGGCCGAGCTGACCGTCGCCATCTGTCGCCGGCTCGGTCTTCGTGGCGACAACCCCGGTTCCGGACCGCGCACCGTGGCGACGGGAAGCTGACGTGAGTACCTGGTTGCGGCCATCGGCGTCTGCTCTTGTGAAGCGCCTGCGCGAGCGCATCGTGGTGCTCGACGGCGCCATGGGCACCATGATTCAGGCGCATGCGCTCACCGAGGCGGATTTCCGGGGTCGTCAATTCGCCGATCATTGCTGCGACGTGCGCGGCAATAACGATCTGCTGAGCATCACCCAGCCGGACCTCGTGCGCGAAATCCACGCCGCGTTCCTCGCCGCCGGCGCGGACATCATCGAGACGAACACTTTCAACGGCACCGCGATTGCCCAGGCCGACTATGGACTCGAGGAGCGAATCTTCGAGCTCAACCTGGCCGCGACGCGAGTCGCCCGCGAAGCGGCCGACGCGGCCATGGCCACCGAGCCTGACCACCCGCGCTGGGTGGCGGGCGTGCTGGGACCGACCAATCGGACCGCGTCCATCTCGCCCGACGTGAACGACCCGGGCTTTCGCAACGTCGACTTCGCCGGGCTTCGCGCCGCCTACACCGAAGCGCTTCGCGGACTCGTCGAGGGCGGCGCCGACGTGATCCTCGTCGAGACGGTCTTCGACACCCTGAACGCCAAGGCCGCGCTTTTCGCCATCGACGCGTTGTTCGAAAATATCGGCGCACGCCTGCCCGTCATGATCTCGGGAACCATCACCGACCTGAGCGGGCGAACGCTTTCCGGGCAGACGGTCGAAGCGTTCTGGAACTCGGTGCGTCATGCGCGGCCGATGGCTGTGGGCTTGAACTGTGCGCTCGGCGCTCCCGAGCTGAGGCCCTATGTCGACGATCTGGCGCGCGTCGCCGAGACCCACGTCAGCTGCCACCCCAATGCGGGACTGCCCAACGAGTTCGGCGGCTACGACGACACGCCCGAGCACATGGCGGAGGTGCTCGGCGAGTTCGCTTCGGCGGGATTCCTCAACCTGGTCGGCGGCTGCTGTGGAACGACGCCCGATCACATCCGCGCTATTGCCGAAACCGTCGGCCGCGCCAAGCCGCGGCGGATTCCGGAGCCCGCCAGGGTTTGCCGACTGTCCGGCCTGGAGCCGGTCGAGATTGGTCCCGACAGCCTGTTCGTGAATATCGGTGAGCGCACCAACGTCACCGGCTCGCGAAAGTTCGCGCGGCTCATCGTCGAGGGCGACTACGACACCGCCATCGGCATCGCCCGCGAGCAGGTGGAGAACGGCGCCCAGATCATAGACGTGAACATGGACGAAGGCATGCTGGATTCCGAAGCTGCCATGCGCAAGTTTCTTCGCCTCATGGCGGCCGAGCCCGATATCAGCCGCGTGCCGGTGATGATCGACTCGTCCAAGTGGTCGGTGATCGAGGCGGGGCTAGAGTGCGTGCAGGGCAAAGGTTTCGTAAATTCCATCAGCCTCAAGGAAGGTGAACAGCCGTTCATCGAGCAGGCGCGGCTGGTGAAGCGCTACGGTGCGGGCGTCGTGGTCATGGCATTCGACGAGAAGGGTCAGGCTGAGACCGTCGAGCAGAAGGTCGCGGTGTGCGAACGCGCTCACCGCATACTCGTCGACGAGGTCGATTTTGCTCCCGAGGACATCGTGTTCGATCCAAACATCTTCGCGGTGGCCACCGGTATCGAGGAGCACAACGACTATGCGCGGGCCTTCATCGAGGCGACGCGCCTGATCAAAGAGCGCCTGCCCCACGCCAAGGTATCGGGCGGGGTCTCGAATCTTTCCTTCTCGTTCAGGGGCAACGATGCGCTGCGCGAAGCCATGCATGCGGCCTTTCTGTATCACGCCATCGAGGCGGGTCTCGACATGGCCATCGTCAACGCCGGCAAGCTGCCGGTGTACGAGGACATCCCCAAAGAGCTGCTGGAACTGATCGAGGACGTGCTCTTCAACCGCCGCGCCGATGCCACCGAGCGCCTGCTCGAAGCGGCGTCGTCGGTCAAGGGCCAGACCAGGCAGAAACGCGAGGACCTCAGCTGGCGCGAGTGCGGCGTGGGCGAACGCCTCGTGCATGCGCTGGTGCACGGGATCGACGATTTCATCATCGAGGACACGGAGGAGGCGCGACAGCGCGCCGATCGCACTCTCGAGGTCATCGAAGGGCCGCTCATGGACGGCATGAACGTGGTTGGCGACCTGTTCGGCTCCGGAAAAATGTTTCTGCCCCAGGTGGTCAAGAGCGCGCGGGTCATGAAGAAGGCCGTTGCCCACCTGGAACCGTTCATGGAGTCGGAGCAGTCCGGCGCGGAGCAGGCGCGCGCAGCCGGAAAAGTCGTGCTCGCCACGGCGAAAGGCGACGTGCACGACATCGGCAAGAACATCGTCGGCGTGGTCCTCGCCTGCAACAACTACGAGGTCATCGATCTCGGCGTGATGGTGCCCGCCAGCCGAATCCTCGAAACGGCGCGCTCCGAGGGAGCCGACCTCATCGGTGTCTCCGGGCTCATTACACCGAGTCTCGACGAGATGTGTCACGTGGCCGCGGAGATGGAGAGGCAAGGATTCGAGCTGCCGCTTCTCATCGGCGGCGCGACTACGAGCCGTGTGCACACGGCGGTCAAGATCTCGCCCAACTACCGGGGCTCCACGGTGTACGTGCCCGATGCATCGCGCGCCGTCGCCGTCGTCAGCAAGCTGATCGGCAGCGAGCGCGAGCAGTATGCAGCGCAGGTAAGCACCGAGTATGCGGCGATAAGGGAGCAGCGTGCCGCGCAGAGACGCGGCGCCCGGCGTGCGAGCCTCGAGGAGGCGCGCGCCAACAGGCTGCCCGTCGACTGGGCGGCGTATTCCCCGCCGCGGCCGTCGTTCATTGGACGCAGGCAGCTCGACGACTATCCCCTCGACGAGCTGGTGGGTTATATCGACTGGGGTCCGTTCTTCCAGACCTGGGATCTCGCAGGAAGCTTCCCGCGTATCCTGGATGACGAGACCGTCGGGGCCGCCGCCCGGGAGCTCTACGCCGACGCCAACGCCATGCTGCGCCGGATCGTCGACGAGCGCTGGCTGCGGGCGCGGGCCGTGATCGGCTTCTGGCCCGCGGCGAGCGTGCTCGATGACATCCTGGTGTATGCCGACGAGGAGCGTGACCGGCCGCTGGCAACGTTGCACACGCTGAGGCAGCAGATGGATCGCGGCAAGGGGCGCGCCAACATGGCCCTGTCTGACTTCATCGCACCGGCGGATTCGGCGCGGCCCGATTATCTGGGCGCGTTCGCAGTCACCACCGGCTTCGGCCTCGACGAGGTCGTCGCGCGTTTCGAGTCGGCGCACGACGACTACGGCGCCATCATGGCGAAGGCGCTCGCCGATCGACTGGCCGAAGCCTTCGCAGAGCGCATGCACCAGCGCGTGCGCACCGAGTTCTGGGGATACGCCGAGGGCGAGGATCTCGACAACGACGCGCTCATCGAAGAGCGCTACCGGGGCATTCGCCCGGCACCGGGCTACCCGGCCTGCCCCGACCACACGGAGAAGCGCACGCTCTTCGAGCTGCTCGACGCGGAGGCGTGTGCGGGAATTCGACTCACAGAGAGCTTCGCCATGGTGCCGGCNNGTCAGCAAGGTCGAGAAGGATCAGGTGCGCGACTACGCGGCCCGCAAGAACATGAGCATCGAGGAAACCGAGCGCTGGCTGTCACCCGTGCTCGGCTACGATCGGAGTCCCGGAGAGGCCGCCGCGTAGCAGTCGCGCAACGCGCTACAATCTCCTCATGTCGATGGACCCCACGATGTCGCGCGTGCGCTGCGCGATCGTCGCCGCGTCGGTGGCGCTGAGCATCTGTCTGGCGCCCGCAGCGAAGGCGCTGCAGAGCTCGGCTCCGGCGCTGCTCTCCCACCGCGCCGTCTACACCCTGTCACAGCACGTCGGCGCCGCGGGCAGCGATATCGCCGGGATCAGGGGGCGGCTCGAGATCGTCTTCGAGGTCGCCTGTGACGGTTGGCGTATCGAGCAGTACATCGGTTTTCGCCTCTACCACCTGGAGGGCCCCGATCTCGAGCACGTGGCGCAGCTCTCGGGCTGGGAGTCGATCGACGGCGCCGACTACTGGTTCAGCTCGCGCAGCTATCAGGACAGAGAGCTGCTCGAGGAGATCGGCGGCGTCGCCCGAGTCGAGCAGGACGGCCGCGGTGCAGAGACACGCTTCGCCAAGCCCGTCAAGGAGACCCGGCCGCTGCCACCCGGCACGATATTTCCTGCGCGGCACCTGATGGAGCTGATATCCGCCGCGCGAAGCGGCGCGCGTCACCTGACGCGCACGGTATTCGACGGCAGCACGCTCGAGTCCCCCTACGAGATCACCGCGTT
>JAABYT010000003.1:15269-32016 GCA_011775625.1 Gammaproteobacteria bacterium
TGGCCCTTCCGCTTCGCCTACTTCAAGCCCGAGGCGGTGCAACCGTCGCCGGAGTTCGAGCTGAGCGCGATTCTCTACGAGAACGGCGTCGCGGGTGACATGATTTACGACTACGGCGACTTCGCCATCGACGTCGAGCTCGCCGAGCTAGAAGCGCTTCCCGCGCAGCGGTGCAATTGATCCCATCAGGCGATCGCCCGGTAGACGAGGCGAACGCCCACCACCAGCAGCATCACCAGCAGCCCGCGCCGAAAAAGTGACTGGCTGATCCGCGCGCGCAGCCACTGCCCGATCAGCACACCCAGGAACAACGGCGCCGCCGCGATCGTCGACCAGAGATATTCCTGTGCTCCCATGACGCCGAACATGCCGAGGGCAAACGCGAGCGGCACGGCAGCGCACAGGTACAAAGTCGAGATGGTGCCGACGAACACGTCCTTCTCCAGATCCAGCGCGAACAGAAACATGATGAGAGGCGGGCCGAAGAAGGTCGTCATGCCGCCGAGCACGCCGGCGAGAAATCCCACGGGTACCCCGAGCCAGCGCTCGCCACGCTTGCCGAGACGCATCCGGGCTGGAAAATGCGCGCTCACGGCAAACGTCAGCACCGCAAAGCCGACAATTCCGACCAGCGTGCGCTGGTCGATGTCCACCAGCAATCGCGCACCCACGAAGGTGCCGATCACCAGCGCGACGATGAGCGGCCCGAAACGCCTCAAGGTATTGCCGAACTGATCGCCGAACAGCGATTGGTAGAGATTCGACAGCAGAATCGGCACCGGCAGCAGCACGACCGCTGCGGGAACGCCGATGACCAGCGACAGCAGGGAGACCGAGACAACGGGGACACCGATTCCGAGGATGCCCTTGACGGTTCCCGCCATGAAGAATGCGAACGTGCACCAGAGAAGCACGCCGAATACCAGGTCCGTCATGAGTCAGGCGCGGTATGCGATCACTCGCCGGTGTCCGTATCGAGCAGCAGCTTGCCCCGGGTGCCGCCCTGCTCCATGACGCGGTGGGCCTCGCTCGCCTCGGCGAGAGCAAACCGACGATCGATGCGCACCTTGATGTCACCGTGAATGGCGAAACGGAACATGTCGCCCGCGCGCCACGCGATCTCTTCGGAGCTCGCCATGTAGTCCGCCATGTGCGGGCGGGTGAAGAACACCGAGCCGGCTTCGGCGAGATCGAGCGGCGTCACCGACTCGACCGCNNCTGCCGGAGAAGGTCGAGCGGCCTACGCCGTCGTACACCACGTCGACGCCGCGCCCGTCGGTCGCCTCGAGCACGGCGTCGTCGAATTTCACCTCGTGGTAGCGAATCACGGGATCGGCGCCGAGCTCGGTGGCGATGGCCGCCTTCTCCTCGTTACCTACCGTGGCGATGGCGCGCGCACCGCGCAGGCGTGCGAGCTGGAGCAGCAGCTGACCGACGCCGCCGGCGGCGGCATGCACGAGACACACCTGGCCGCTCTCCAACGCGAACAGTGAATGCGTGAGATAGTGCGCGGTGCATCCCTGCAGCATGAGACTGACCGCGATGGTCGAGTCGAGCTCGGGGGGAACGAGCACCAGACGCCACGCCGGCACCACGGCGTACTCGGCGTACGCGCCGAGACTCAGGCAATAGGCGACCCGATCCCCGCAAGACACGTGCTCGACACCCTCGCCGACGCTGTCGACGATGCCGGTGGCCTCCATGCCGGGCACGAAGGGCGGTTGGTTGCGGTAGGTCTGCGAATGACGATAAACACCCTGGCGCGTGTAGATGTCGGTGAAGTTGACGCCCGCGTGGGTAATGCGCACCAGCGCCTCGCCGGGGCCGGGCTCGGGAACACCGAGCTCCCATTGCACCAGCTCCTCGGGACCGCCGTAACGCCTGACCTGAATGGCTCTCATGATTCGCTGCGCCGCTCGCCCCATGTGACGCGGAACGACTACACGAGTTCCGAGATCGCGCCGCCCACGTCCGACGGCGTGTCGAGCACGCGCACCCCGGCGCGCTCCAGAGCATCGCGCTTGGATGCATAGGTGCCCTGATCGCCCATGACGATAGCGCCGGCGTGCCCCATCTTCTTGCCGGGCGGCGAGGCGCGCCCGGCAATGAATGCCACCACCGGCTTGCTCATGCCGGCGGCGTATTCCGCCGCGTCCTCCTCCATGGCGCCGCCGATCTCGCCGACCATGACGACGGCGCGCGTGCGCTCGTCCGCGTCGAGCGCCTCGAGGGCGTCGCGGGTGGTCGTGCCGATGATGGGATCGCCGCCGATGCCGATGAAAGCCGACTCCCCGTGCCCCGCCTGCACCAGATTCAAACAGATGAGGGTGCCGAGACTGCCGCTGCGGGAAATCACTCCGATGTCGCCGGGACGGAAGATGCTCTCGCTGAACGCGGGCATGAATCCCGCGAAGCACTCACCGGGCGTCACCAGGCCGGCGGTGTTCGGTCCGAGCACGCGCGTGCCGCTGGCGCGCGCGGCGGACAGAAAGTACATGACGTCCTGCACCGGAATGTGCTCGGTGAGAATGACCAGCTTTTTGACGCCGGCCTCGATGGCGTCCAGCGCCGCGTCGCGCACCGCCAGCGGCGGTATGAAAAGCACCGACACGTCGATGTCGCCCTGGGCGGCGGCGTCGCGGGCGCTCGCGTAAACGGGCACGCCGCAGTGGGTCTCGCCGGCCCTTTTCGGATTGACACCGGCGACGATGCAGCTGCCGTACGCCTGCATGCGCTCGGTCCAGAACGTGCCCTGTCGACCGGTGATGCCCTGCACCAGCATGCGCTCGTCGCCACGAACGATCACGACGCTTCTCCGGCGGCGGCGATGGCCGCGATGATGGCCTCGTCCATCGTCGCGTAGGGCGTGATGCCGAGTCGACGCTCGAGCATGGCAACCGCCTCCTCGGCGCCGGTGCCGTGCACGCTGAAGAACACCGGCACGTCGGGGGTAAGCGCCTGCCAGGCGTCGATGACACCTTCTGTCATCACGTCCGTGCGTGCAAACGCGCCGCAGAAATTCACCACCAGGCTGCGTACGTTGGCATTGTCGAGCACCAGCGCGAGCGCCGGCTCGGCCTTGGTGTAGGCTTCCCCGCCAATCTCGAGAAAATTCGCCGGCGTACCGCCGTGGTGGCTGATGACATCCATGGTCGTCATGGTGAGCCCGGCGCCGTTGGCGAGCACGCCGATGCAGCCGTCGAGCTCGATGTATCGCAGACCCAGGTCGCGGCCGCGCGCCTCGAGCTCGCTCAGGCGCTCCGGGGCGGCATGCCCGGCCAGCTCGGGCTGCCTCTTGGCCCCGGAATCATCCAGGACGAACTTGCAGTCGAGGGCGACGAGCCGCCCGTCGGCGAGCAGCGCGAGCGGATTGACCTCGAGCAGCTCCGCGTCATGCCGGCAATAGCAATCGTAGAGCTTGACCAGCAATTCGGCGGCGGCGTCCCGTGCCTCGCCGAGCGCGAGNNCGGGCTTCGCGCATGGCCTGCGGATCGGAACGGGCGATCTCCTCGATATCCATGCCGCCGGTCGCGGAGAACATGACCAGTGGCCCCTTGCTCGACGGGTCGTTGAGAACCGCGGCATAGAGCTCGCGCGTAATCTGCGCCTGCTCTTCGACCAGCAGGCGTTCGACGCGGTGCCCGCCGATATCCATGCCGAGAATCCGGCTCGCCGCCTCGCGCGCCTCGCCGGCACTCGCCGCGGCGACGATGCCGCCCGCCTTGCCGCGCTTGCCCGTCGGCACCTGGGCCTTGATCACGACCGGACCCAGCTCGGCGGCGATGTCGGCGGCCTGCTCGGGTGACAGAGCCACGCGCCCGCTCGGCACGTCGATGCCCGAGGCGGCCAGTAGCGGCTTCGATGCGTGCTCCTCGAAGTTCAACGCCCGTAGCGCTTCCAGTAGGAGCCGAAAAGCGCCTCCTCGCTCGGCTTGTCCTCGGGGATTGTCGTCGCGAGGTGCGTGATGTTGATGAAGTGCCGATAGTTCAGATTTTCGCTGATGCTGTTACCGCCCCAGGTGCCGCAGCCCATGCTCAGCGTGAAATTGAGACCGCTGTCGAAGCCACCACCGTTTCCGAAGGTGTGCGCCTGATTGACCAGCACGCGCACCACATCCACCTCTTCAGCGACGCGGCGTGCATGGGACAGATCCCGGGTGTGAATGCCGCAGGAGTGCCCGCGTCCCTTGACGTCGAGGATACGCCGTACCTTGGCGATCGCGTCGTCGAGGTTGGCGGCACGGTAGACGCTCAGGACGAGCGCGAGCTTCTCGTCGCAGAACGGGTGCTCCGGGCCGATGGCGCTCTCCTCGACCATGAGGAAGCGGGCCTTCTGCGCCCTCTCGTCGAGACCCGCCTCACGCGCGAACACGTCCGCGTCCTTGGCGATGACCTTGCGATTGAGGTGGCCATCCACCCACAGCGTAGCGGCGATGGCACGCTTCTCGTCGTCGTCGGCGAGATAACCCCCGGCCCTGGCGAGCGCCTCGAGCGCGGCATCGTAGACGGCGTCGAGGATCACCACCGAGTTCTCCGACGAGCACGACGTCGCGTTGTCGAACGTTTTCGAAGCGCAGATTTTCGCAGCCGCATCGTCCAGATCGGCGCTCGCGTCGATAATCACCGGCACGTTGCCGGCGCCCACGCCGATGGCGGGCTTGCCGCTCGAGTACGCCGCGCGCACGTTGCTCTGCGAGCCCGTCACCACCGTGAGGTCGCAGGCCTGCATCAGCGCATGGGTGAGCGCCTTGTTCACGGGCGCGGGCAACACCTGGACGAGATCCTCGGGCGCATCGATCCTGGCAAGCTCGGCGCGCATCAGCGCCACGGTGCGGGTGGTGGTGGCGAGCCCCGCGGGCGAGGGCGCGATGATGACCGCGTTGCGCCCCTTCACGGCCATCATCGCCTTGTTCACGGGCGTCGCCGCGGGATTCGTCGACGGCGTCACCGCGGCCACCACGCCCACGGGTTTCGCGTACTTGACGATGCCGAGATCGGGATGCTCCTCGATGACCCCGACGGTCCTCGCGCGCATGAGGTCGCGCAGCGTGCCGAAGGTCTTGCGCTGGTTCTTGGTGATCTTGTCGTCGACGTTGCCGAGGCCGGTGTCCATGACCGCCATCTCGGCGAGCTCGCGGGCATGCTCGGGCTTGTAGATGGACCAGGCAAGCGCTGTGACCGCCTCGTCGACGCGCGCCTGGTCGGCGTCGCTGAACCGATCCATGGCGGCGCGCGCCCGTGCCACCAGGGCCGCGACCCGCTCGCTCTCGTCGGCCGCATCGGCGGGCCGCATACTGGGCGCTCGACGGCTCATGGATAGTCCCCCGGGATGTGCTTACAGCGTTTGACCGTACCACATCGCCCGCTCGCGGAAAAAGGCGGCCCCCCCGGGAGCTTGCGCCCCGTCGCCCCCTGATTCAATTGACTTTTTCACGGCACCACCCTACCGTTGGCTTCCTCGACACGGCCGCGAGGGGGTACCGCCTCGTGCGGGCCGGAGCCGTGTCGCGACACGATAACAAGGCGCCGTTGTGGCCAAGCTGCTCGATATAAAGAATCTGCGCACCCAGTTCCGGACCTCTGGCGGTGTCGTCAAGGCCGTCGACGGCATCAGCTACGACGTCGAGGAGGGCGAGACCGTCGCCATCGTCGGCGAGTCGGGCTGCGGCAAATCCGTGAGCGCCATGTCCGTCCTGCGGCTCATTCCCGATCCGCCCGGCCGCATTGTCGAGGGCTCCATCGAGTTCCAGGGACGCGATCTGCTGCAGCTGAGCGCCGAGGAAATCCGCAAGATTCGCGGCGCCCAGATCTCCATGGTCTTCCAGGAGCCCATGACCTCGCTCAACCCGGTCCTGAGCATCGGGCAGCAGCTGACCGAGACTATCTGCCTGCATCTCGGCGTCAGCGAACAGGAGGCCAACAAGCGATCCCGTGACCTGCTCGGCATGGTGGGCATCTCCGATGCCGCCCGGCGGCTCAAGCAGTATCCGCATCACCTGAGCGGCGGCATGCGCCAGCGCGTCATGATCGCGCTCGCTCTGAGCTGCGAGCCCAAGCTGATCATTGCCGATGAGCCCACCACGGCTCTCGACGTCACTATCCAGGCGCAGATCCTGGAGCTCATGAAAGATTTGTCGCGACGCCTCGGCGTCGCGCTCATTATCATCACGCACAATCTCGGCGTGGTGGCGCGTTACGCCGATCGCGTGAACGTCATGTACGCAGGCAAGATCGTCGAGATGGGCTCCGCGGAGCAGGTTTACCACAATCCCCAGCATCCCTACACGGTGGGTCTGCTGGCATCGGTGCCGCGCATGGATCAGCATCGCGGCAAGCGACTCGTGCCCATCGAGGGCCAGCCGCCGGATCTGACCCGGCTCGACGCCGGCTGCGCCTACCGGGCGCGCTGCCGTTGGGCCGTCGATCGCTGCACAGCCGAGATTCCCCCGCTCGAAGAGCTGGCTGACAAGCAGTTCGCGGCCTGCTGGCGCTCAGGCGAGATGCAGGCTCTGCGCAGGGAGGCGTCATGAGCAGCGTGCAGCCCCTCCCCGCATCGGAGCCATCGAGCTTCAAAAAGGTCCAGAAGGGCGAGACGCTCATCGAGATCAGGAACCTCAAGATGTACTTCCCGGTCCTCGAGGGCATCGTGTTCCAGAAGGCCATCGCCCACGTGAAGGCCGTCGACGACGTCAGCTTCGAGATCAAGAAAGGTGAGACCCTCGGGCTGGTGGGTGAATCGGGCTGCGGCAAGACCACCACGGGGCGCTGCATCCTGCAGCTCGAGCACCCGACGGCCGGCGACATCATCTTCGAGGGCGTCAACCTGAACGAGCTCGACCAGAAGGGCCTGATCCCGGTACGGCAGAAGATTCAGGTCATTTTCCAGGACCCCTACAGCTCGCTCAATCCGCGCATGAAAATAGGCGAGATCATCGGCGAGCCCATGAAAGTCCACGGCATCCAGCCGGACCCGGGCAAACGCCGCCAGCGGGTTGCCGAGCTGCTGTCCATCTGCGGACTCAATCCCGCATTCGCCGAACGCTACCCCCACGAGATGAGCGGCGGGCAGCGCCAGCGCGTCGGCATTGCCAGAGCGCTGTCGCTGAATCCGGAATTCATTATCTGCGACGAGGCCGTATCGGCCCTCGACGTGTCGATCCAGGCTCAGGTCATCAACCTGCTGGAAGACCTTCGCGAAGAGTTCGACCTCACCTATCTGTTCATCGCCCACGATCTCAGCGTCGTGCACCACCTGAGCAACCGGGTCGCCGTGATGTACCTGGGCAAGATGGTGGAGCTCGCGGAGTCGGACGAGCTCTTCGACAACCCCATGCACCCCTATACCGAGGCACTGCTTTCCGCAGTGCCCGTGCCGGACCCGACGACCGAGAAACAGCGCCGGCATCAGGTCCTCCAGGGGGAGGTGCCGAGCCCCATGAACCCGCCCAGCGGCTGCGTCTTCCACCCGCGCTGCCCGCTGGCGGTGGACAGTTGCCGCCAGGTCGTGCCGCCCCTCGAGGAGAAGCGGCCGGGCCATTGGGTGGCATGCACGCAGGTGTGATAGCCTTGCATGTTGTGCCAATGGACGGGTGCCGCGGCGCCCGGTAATCGAGCAACAACCATACGACAACCATGAAGGAGGAGAGCACAATGAGACGTTTCGGTCCCAAGCTCGCTACCGCCGTCCTTGTCGGCTGCGCTCTTGCCCTCGGCATCGCCGGGCAGGCATCGGCAGACATGCCGCAGCGGGGCGGTATCTTGAACTTCGTAGTGGGGAGCAAAATCCCCTCCTACGATCTCCACAAGGAGACCACGTTCGGCGTCATCCACCCGATCTCGCCTTTCTACAGCCTGCTGATACGGGTCAATCCCGACAATCCGCAGTCGGCCACGGACTTTGTCTGCGATGTGTGCGAAGGCAGCGTCCCCGCGCCAACCAACGGCGGCAAGACCTACACCTTCAAGATCCGCAAGGACATCAAGTTCCACGACGGCACGCCGTTGAGCTCCGCCGATGTCAAGGCCACCTTCGACAAGATCATCTTCCCGCCCGAAGGCGTTCCGAGCGCCCGCAAGGCGTTCTTCAAGATGGTCAAGTCGGTGGAAGCGCCGGATGACTCCACGGTAGTGTTCAACCTGGACTTTCCGTCGGGCGCCTTCATCCCGGCCCTCGCGACGCCTTTCAACATCATCATGTCGAAGGCGAAGCTCGACCAGGATATAGGCTGGTACGCGAAGAACGTCATGGGCTCGGGCCCCTTCGTGTTCGTCGAGCACCAGCCGGGATCGTTCGTATCCGGCAAGCGCTACGATAACTATCACCACAAGGGCCAGCCCTATCTGGACGGCTACAAGGCCATTGCCGCGCCCAAGATGGCGGTACGCCTGCAGGCCATCCGCGGTGACCGCGCGGCCATCGAGTTCCGCGGCTTCCCGCCCAAGGCCCGTGACGATCTGGTGAACGCCCTCGGCGACAAGATCACGGTCCAGGAGAGCGACTGGAACTGCGTGCTGCTGTCAACGCCGAACCAGCAGCGCAAGCCCTTCGACGATGCGCGCGTGCGCCAGGCGCTGACGCTCGGGGTCGACCGCTGGGGCGGCTCCAAGTACCTGTCCCAGATCGCCATCGTCAAGACGGTCGGCGGAGTCGTGTATCCCAACCACCCGCTGGCGGCGACCAAGGACGAGCTGACGAAGCTCAAAGGGTACGGCACCGACCTGGAGGCCTCCCGCGCCGAAGCGAAAAAGCTGCTGGCCGAGGCCGGGCAGTCGGGCCTGTCCTTCGAGCTGCACAACCGCGGCGTAGACCAGCCGTACAAGGTGGTGGGCACCTGGCTCATCGACCAGTGGGCCAAGGCCGGCATGAAGGTCAAGCAGCGCGTGCAGCCGACCCCGCCCTTCTACGCGACGCTTCGCAAGAAGAAGGACTTCGACGTCTCCATCGACTTCAACTGCCAGTCGGTGATCAACCCGATAGCCGACGTCACGAAGTTCCTGGGCAGCGCCGGCAACAACTACGGCCAGTACGAGGATGCGGAGCTCGAGAAAATCTACGACAAGCTGCTCCGCTCCGGTGACGAAGCCGAGCAGCGTGCGCTCATGCGCCAGTACGAGACCCGCGCCATCAGCGACCAGGCGCACATCGGCGTCACCCTGTGGTGGTACAAGATCAATCCGCACCGCTCCTACGTGAAGGGGTGGAAGATTGCTCCGAGCCACTACTTGAACCAGCAGCTGGACAACATCTGGCTGGACAAGTCGTTGATGTAGTCACGCGTTTTGCCGGCGCCCTTCGGGGCGCCGGCAACGTTTCGGCCGACATCGGACTGCCATGTACAAGTACGTCGTAAAACGCCTGCTGATGATGATCCCGACGCTGATCGGGGCGGCGGTGCTCGTATTCCTGCTCCTGCGGGCGATCCCCGGGGACGTTTGCGAGGTGCGCCTGGCAGGCACTGGACTCTATGCCGATCCGGCCGAGATCGAGCTCTGCCAAAAAAGCCTGGGCCTCGACAAGCCGCTGATCCTCGGCCTCGACACCCAGTTCACCGATTTCGTCGGTGGCTACTTCACCTTCGATCTCGGCGAATCCATGTGGACCGGCAAGCCCATCACCTACGAGATCGGTCTTCGCTTCAAGCTGTCGCTGCAGATGGCCATCATGGCTACCGTCGTGGCGGTCGCCATCGCGATTCCGCTCGGCATCATCTCGGCGGTCAAGCAGGACACCTGGATCGACTACGCGGTGCGCGCGTTCAGCATCGCCGGCATCGCGATACCCTCTTTCTGGCTCGGCATCATGATCATTCTGGGTCTGCTGATTTTCACCCAGGCCTGGCTCGGCGAGCCCTGGATGCCGCCCATAGACTATGTCTCGCCGCTGGAAGATCCGTGGCGTAATCTGTCGCAGCTCATCTGGCCGGCGGTGGCCACGGGCTACCGCTACTCGGCGGTGGCGACGCGCATGACCCGCTCGGCCATGCTCGAGGTGCTGCGCGAGGACTACGTGCGCACCGCGCGCGCCAAAGGGTTGATGGAAAAGGTCATCATCAACCACCACGCGCTCAAGAACGCGCTGCTGCCGGTGGTCACCATCATCGCAATCGAGTTCGCCTTCCTGATCGGCGGCCTGGTGGTCACCGAGCAGGTGTTCAATTTGAACGGCCTCGGCAAGCTGTTCGTCGAGTCCGTGGGCAATCAGGACTTCGCCCTTACCCAGCAGCTGGTGATGCTGGTGGTGCTGGTGTTCGTCTTCACCAACCTGGTGGTCGACGTCTTCTACGCCTGGCTCGATCCCCGCATTCGCTACAGCTGATGGCCAGGAGTCAACGGTGATCCGCCATGGCAACACCTGAGGTCTACATCGACAGCGAAGGGCTGGCAGAGGACCAGCGCTCGCTGCTCGGCAAGCTCGCAGGCCTTTGCCGGCGCCAACCGCTCGGCGCCGCCGGCGCGCTGGTGGTCATCGCGATGATCGTGATGGCCGTTTTCGCAAACTTGATCTCGCCCTACGATCCCGAGCTCGCGGCCTTCGAGAACATGCTTCAGGCGCCCAACGCCGACTACTGGTTCGGCACCGACCAGTTCGGCCGCGACATTCTCACGCGCCTCATCTACGGCGCCAGAACGGCGCTCTTCGTGGGCTTTACCTGCGCCTTCATCGGCGCCACCGGCGGGCTGGTGCTGGGTGTCGCGAGCGCCTATTTCGGCGGCCGCTTCGACCTGATCCTGCAGCGCATCATGGACGTGTTCATGGCCTTCCCGCTGATCATCCTGGCGCTGGCGGTGGTCGCGACCCTCGGCACCGGCATCCAGAACGTCATCATCGCCATCACCATACCGTTCATCCCGCAGTGCGCCCGGGTGGTGCGCTCGAGCGCACTGTCCATCCGCGAGATACCCTACGTGGACGCGGCACGCGCCTGCGGCTTCTCCGACCTGCGCATCATCCTCAGGCACATGGCGCCGAATGTGATGGCACCGTACCTGATCATGCTGACCACCTTCGTGGGCCAGGCGATCCTCCTGGAAGCCTCGCTCTCGTACCTGGGGCTGGGGGTGCAGGAGCCCACGCCGGCCTGGGGCCTGATGCTGCAGGGCGGCGCCGAGGAGTACGCCGAGAGCGCGCCCTGGGTGCCCATCTTCCCGGGCATCGCCATCTCTCTGGCGGTGTTCGGCTTCAACCTGTTCGGCGACGCCCTGCGGGACCTGCTCGATCCGAAGCTGCGGAACCGCTAGCGGAATCCGTCCCGCCAGGGGCGGGTCTCGTCAGCGATGGGCGCCCTGCGCACCGGCGACTCGCCTTGCTTGCAAAGCGGTTACAAAAAACTCGCGCCGGCGGCGCCGAGGCGATTGCCTCACGGGCTAATTCAGCTAAAGTGTTGAAGAGTGGCTGAATTTCTCCCGGCCACCACGTGTGACTCGTGTGCCCTTCCTCACCCGTCCGGCACGCCAAGAATACGACACGGCACGTCAAAATAATGATTTGCGTAGGGGCAAACGACCGATGCATCAGGAGAGCTCGTTAAGAAGCCGTAAGTCTCTTCCCACTGGTCACCAGCTACTTTCATACAGGATCGAGAGCGTCCTCGGCGCTGGTGGATTCGGGATCACCTATCTCGCAACCGACACCAACCTGAATCGCGCCGTCGCGATCAAAGAGTATTTCCCCGAGCAGCTCGCGAGCCGCGACGACGAAGGCAATATTCACGCGACCTCGGAAAAGGAATCGAGCGCCTTCGTCTGGGGCCGCGAACGATTTCTCAAAGAAGGGCAGATTCTCGCCCGGTTCAGCAATCCATATATTGTCTCTGTGCTCGATTTCTTCGAGCTCCACAACACCAGCTACATGGTGATGGAGTACGAGAGCGGCGAGTCGTTGAAGTCCATCATCCGCGAGGGTCGCCGGCTTTCCGAGGGCGATGTTCTCGAGATCCTGCTGCCGCTGCTGCGATCGCTGGCGCGCTTCCACAACGAAGGCTTCATTCACCGCGACATCAAGCCTGCCAATATTCTCATCCGCCGCGACGGCACGCCGGTGCTGCTGGATTTCGGATCCGCACGGCAGACCGTCTCCGGTGAGCGGCTCTCGCTCACGAGCCTGGTTTCACCCGGCTACGCACCGGTCGAACAGTACTCGGACAAGGGCGCTCATCAGGGGCCATGGACGGACATCTACGCGCTCGGCGCCACCTTCTACCACCTTTTGACCGGCCGCATGCCGGCCACCGCGATGGAGCGAACTGCGAGCCTTCACGATGGCAGCGATCCGTTGACGCCGGCCAGCGTGCTGGCCCGGGGCGCGTACTCCGAAGAGCTGCTGAAGGCCATCGACATTTCCATGAAGCTCATGGAGCACGAACGCCCGCGCAGCGTCTCCGAGCTGCTCGAGCTTCTGCCGGGCGGGGGTTCGACGGTCGGCACCGTTACCGAAACCGGTAACACGACCCGGGCGGTTTCTCCGTCCACCACCCGTCAGGTGACGCCTGCTTACGCGCGCAGCCGCATCATCGACCGCCACGCGGCCACGGAAATCAATCCCGAGGTCGATCAGTCGAACACGGCGACGGCGCCGACGACGGCAACGCTTTCGAGCAATGCTGAACGGAGCTCGCTCTACAGCCAGATTTCGGCCCAGATGATGGGCAAGCGTTCCAAGCGTCTGCTCATCGTCGATGACGACGCGCGCGTCTGCCGACTGGTAAAACGCGTCTCCGAGGGCATCGGCTTTCACACGTACGCCACCGACAACCCGGTGGATTTCCCCATCGCCTATCAGGGCTTTCGACCCGATGTCATCGTGCTCGATCTGCAGATGGGGCACTCGGACGGCGTCGAGCTGCTGCGCTATCTCGCCGACCAGGGCGCCGAGGAAGCCATCGTCCTGATGAGCGGTGTCGACCAGAGAATCATCGATACGGCCGCCAGACTCGGCAAGTCCCTGGGGCTCAACATCGTCAACGTTCTGAACAAACCCATCGACATCAACGTTCTGCGCACGGAGCTCGGCCCTCTCGCCGAGGGCACCGTGACGCTCGGTCCGGGCGGGCCGCTGCACGAGAGGGATCTCGAGCGGGCCATCCTGGAGAATCAGATTACGGTCCACTACCAGCCAAAGATCGCGCTCAAGTCCGGACGCGTGACCGGCGTCGAGGCGCTGGTGCGCTGGCGGCAGTCCAGCGAAGATCTCATCCCGCCCGATCGCTTCATTCCGCTCGCGGAGAAGACCGGTCTCATCGATGCGCTCACCCAGCGTGTTCTGGAGACGGCGCTTGCCGACGCCCGTACCTGGAGCGACAAGTGGCCGGAGCTCAACCTCGCGGTCAACCTCTCGCCTTCGATGCTGTCGAACCTGGAGCTGCCGGATCGCATCGCCAGCATTGTGCGCTCCTACGATATGGATCCGGGACGGTTGATACTGGAAGTCACCGAAAGCGGCGCCATGCAGAGGCCGGACCAGACGATGGAAATTCTCGCGCGTCTGCGCCTGAAGGGGGTGCAGCTGTCCATCGATGATTTCGGCGCCGGGCACTCGTCCCTGCTGCAGCTCTATCGCCTGCCCTTCGGCGAGCTCAAGATCGAGCGCTCCTTCGTCATCGACGCGCTCGACAGCCAGGAGGCGGCGACCATCATCCATGCCACCATCGAGCTCGGGCATCGGCTGGGGCTCAAGGTCGTGGCCGAGGGCGTCGAGGACAAGCTCACCGCCGAGTGGCTCGCGCAGCTGCAGTGCGACATCGGCCAGGGCAATTTCTTCTCCGTCGCCCTGCCCTCGCCGGAGTTCCTGGCATGGATGGACCACTGGGCCGGCAACCAGAGCGCCGAGTCGACGCCCAGGCGCGGCGACCAGTCGCCCGGCTCGGACGCCGTGGTCAGTCTGTCGGCCTGAGGCCGCCACCCGCGGTGATCGCGATCACCGCGGGGATTGCATTCATCCGTCAGGCAGCGGAGCGGTACTCGGCATCGTTGCCGACAGCGGCCTTGGCGATGCCCTCCACGCCGGCGACAACCCCCGAGCGCAGGGAAGATCCGAGCGCGTCGACGGCCGTGCCGCGATACATGCTGTCGACGAGCTCTGCCACCTGATCCCGGCGCAAGCCGATATCTCTCAGCAACCGATCGTCGAGACGGTAGAGATCCCGGCGCGCCGCGCGGCGCGCACGGGCACCGTGCACACGGGCCAGCAGACGGCCGAGCGCGCTGCTCGTGCCGCGTGCCAGAGCCTCGAGCGCCGCCCCCAGCATCTCCCCGCGCCGCAGCCAGGTCCTTGCCGCTGGTAAGTGCGCCGAAGCGCTTTTCTCCGGGTCGTTCATGGAAAACCTCCAAAAGGGTTGAGACGGAAATCCTATGTTGCGATGCAACATGGCACTTCCCGGGGGCAAAATCAAGACGGCGGGGACCCGCCGGGCCGGCTCGGCGCGGTCGCGCAAGGCTCGTGTGCGCTGCGCGGACAGGCTATGCTGCCGACCCTCTCACAAGCCCGGGATCCGAGGCTCACTGCCGTGACGCGCATCGCCATCCTCGACGACTATCAGAACGTGGCCCTCGACTGCGCCGACTGGGAAGCGATCCCCGGCAGCCCCGAGATCGTGGTGTTTCGCGAGCACCTGGCCGACGAGGATGCCGTCGCCGAGGCGCTCGCCGACTTCGACGTGGTCGTCGCGATGCGCGAGCGCACGCCGTTTCCCGCGAGCCTCATCGAGCGCTTGCCCAAGCTGCGGCTGCTCATCACCACGGGCATGCGCAACCTGGCCATCGACATGGGGGCCGCAGCGGCGCGCGGCGTGCCCGTGTGCGGCACCGCGCTGCTGCCCTACGCGGCGTTCGAGCACGCCTGGGCGCTCATTCTCGCCCTGGTCAAACGCATTGCGCGCGAAGATCGCCTGATGCGCGAAGGCGGCTGGCAGGCGGGCGTCTCCGAAGGTCTGCACGGCAAGACGCTCGGCGTGCTCGGGCTCGGCAAGCTCGGCGCCAAGGTGGCGCGGGTCGCCCACGCCTTCGACATGCGCGTCATCGCCTGGAGCCAGAACATGACCGACGCGCAGGCGGCCGAGCACGGCGCCACCCGCGTCGAGAAGGACGATCTGTTCCGCGAGGCCGACATCGTCACGATCCACTTGATTCTCAGCGAGCGGACGCGCGGGCTCGTTGGGGCGCGCGAGCTCTCGCTCATGAAGCCGAACGCGATGCTGGTCAACACCTCGCGAGGGCCCATCGTCGACGAAGCGGCACTCATCGAGGCGCTGCGCGCGGGCCGCATCGCCGGCGCCGGCCTCGACGTCTACGACACCGAGCCCCTGCCGGCCGACCATCCCCTGCGCGATCTCGCCAACACCGTGCTCACCGGCCACACCGGCTACGTCATGCTCGAGAACTACGAGCTCAGCTATTCGCAGGCCGTCGAGGACATCCGGGCATGGCTCGCCGGCGATCCCGTGCGGGTACTCAATGACGTGGGTGAGAGGACGTGACGGCGATGAGTGCCATCGCCGAGGTCAAGGCACTCGCGTTCGACGTCTTCGGGACAGTGGTGAACTGGCGCACCGGCATCACCGAAGAGGGTCGCGCCTTCGGTCGTGAGAAGGGTATCGACGTCGACTGGGAAGCGTTCGCCGACGCCTGGCGCGGGAGGTATCAACCGTCGATGTCCCGTGTGCGAGAGGGTGAGATCCCGTGGACCAACCTCGACAGCCTGCACCGCGCGAGCCTCGACGCGCTGCTCGAGGAGTTCGCGGTTACCGGCCTCGACGAGCGAGAAAAAGATCATCTGAACCGCGCCTGGCATCGGCTGCCACCCTGGCCGGACAGCGTCGAGGGCCTGACCCGTCTCAAGCGCCGCTACGTCATCGCCACGCTCTCCAACGGCAATGTCGCCCTGCTCGTCAATATGGCCAAGAACGCCGGGCTTCCCTGGGACGCCGTGCTCGGGGCCGAGGTGGCGCGCCATTACAAGCCGCAACCGCAGGCCTATCTCGTCACCGCCGAGCTTCTCGGTCTCGCCCCCCACGAATGCATGCTGGTCGCCGCACACAACGACGACCTGGTGGCCGCCGGCACGCTCGGATTTCGCACTGCATTCGTGCCGCGGCCGTCGGAGTACGGACCCGATCAGAAAACCGATCTCGAAGCCGAGCACGAATTCGATCTGGTGGCCGCATCGTTCGTGGATCTCGCCGAGCAGCTCGGCTGCTGAGCACCCGCGAGCACACACTCAAGCCGCTTTCAAGCGTGCGCCGTTGTGAACGCCGACAAAACGCTGCACGCCACAAACTAATCGCTACCATTGCACTCGACGCTTGGTCTAGAATCGCGGATGGCAATTCAGCCACTCAGCTGGGAGATCGATGAAACATGGCCACTGCGAAAAAGAAGCGCGCCAAGCGATCTGGGGGAGCAAAGAGTGCTTCGGCCGGCGCGGCCAGCGCCCAGAAATCCATCAAGGCTTTGCTCGACGAGGCGGAAAAAAGAGGCGATACGTTACTGCGGGAGGTGCAGGATCAGTTCGAAACGCTGAGACACAGGATTTCCGCGGCTGCGGGCTCCGCAGCCGACACGGCGACGACGATGACGGAGAGTCAGCTCGGCCACGAGGTCTCGACGCTGGTCGCCAGCGCCATGGAGCACGTCAGGGAAGCCGGTGAGGCTTCCTCGCAGGCCATCACCGAGGCGTTAGAGGTGATGCGCCAGAGGGCGGCCAGCGCCGCCGCCGCGGCCAGGAAGCAGGTCAAGAAGAAGACCAAGAAGAAAAC
>JAABYT010000003.1:32024-35958 GCA_011775625.1 Gammaproteobacteria bacterium
CCGGCAAGAAAAAGACCGCCAAAAAGAAGGCCACCAGGAAGAAAACCGCCAAGAAAAAGACTGCCAAGAAGAAGGCCGGCAAAAAGAAAACCGCGAAAAAGAAGGCTGCCAAGAAGAAGCGTCGCCGTTGACGCCAGGCCAAGAGTGTTCGTCGCCGTCCGGAGCAGGGCCAATGCGCCCGTCCGGCGGCGGCGTACTCGCTCATGGCGACGCTTCGGGCCGCACGAGTCTCAAACCGCCCGAGCCCAGGATCGACACACAATGAGTCCAGCCACAAGATTGCGCGAGCTGCTTGCCTCGCCAGAAATTCTCGTCATGCCCGGCTGCTACGATGCCATGTCCGCACGGCTCATCGAACATGCCGGTTTCAAAGCCACCTTCATGGGTGGTTTCGCGGTGTCGGCAGCGCGCATCGGCATGCCCGATACGGGACTCATCTCCTACGCGGAGATGCTGGACCAGGGAGCCAATATCTGCTCGGCGGTTTCCATCCCCGTCATCGGCGACGGAGATACCGGCTATGGTAACGCGCTCAACGTTCAGCGCACGGTGCGCGGCTACGCTCGCGCGGGCTTCGCCTGCGTGATGATCGAGGATCAGGTGGCGCCGAAGCGCTGCGGCCACACGCGCGGCAAGCGGACCGTGGACCGTGACGAAGCGTTCGCGCGGCTCCGGGCGGCCGTCGATGAGCGCGATGCCGGCACCGACATACTCATCATGGCGCGCACCGATGCCAACGCCACCGAAGGTTTCGACGAAGCGCTCGAGCGCGCCCGCATATTCACCGAGATCGGCGTCGATATCACTTTTCTCGAAGCGCCCCTCGACGAGGCGCAGATGCGCGCCTACTGCGAGGGTGTACCGGGACCAAAGATGGCCAACATGGTCGAGCAGGGCGACACACCGGTGCTGAGCCCCAAGGCCCTGCAGGACATCGGCTACAAGATCGCCATATACCCCATCACTCTCATGCTTGCCGGCATTCACGCCATGGAGCAGGCGCTGGCGGCGCTTGCTGCGGGCGAGACACCGCGAGACACGGCCGAGTTCGCGCACCTGCGCGACATCGTCGGTTTTCCCGCTTATTACGAAGCAGAAAAACGCTATGCCGCCGACTAGGCAGGCGCCGCGTAACCAGCCGCTCGGCGGCAACGAGATGCCCCGCTTCGGCGGGCCCGCGACCATGATGCGGCTGCCGACCCAGGCGGATGCCAAGGATCTCGACGCCTGCTTCGTCGGCGTGCCGTTCGACATCGGTACCTCGAACCGCAGCGGCGCGCGTTTCGGGCCGCGCGCGATACGCGCCGAGTCCTGCCTCATCCGGCCCTACAACATGGCGACCCGGGCGGCGCCCTTCGACAGCCTGCAGGTTGCCGACATCGGCGACGTCGCTATCAACACCTTCAACCTCGCGGCGAGCATCGCCATCATCGAACAAGCCTACGACATCATCGTCGCCGACGGTTGCCGTCCCCTCACCCTGGGCGGCGACCACACCATCGTGCTGCCCATCCTGCGTGCGCTGCATCGCAAGTACGGCCCGCTCGGCGTCATCCACGTGGATGCCCACGCCGACGTCAACGACGTCATGTTCGGCGAGAAGATTGCTCACGGCACACCGTTCCGGCGCATCGCCGAGGAAGGGCTGGTGGACGGGCGACGGGTCGCGCAGATCGGCCTGCGCGCCTCGGGCTACACCGCGGAGGATTTCGACTGGCCGCGCTCACAGGGATTCCGGGTGGTGCAGGCGGAGTCATGCTGGCACAAATCGCTGGACCCCCTGATGGCGGAGCTGCGCAGCGAGATCGGCGCGGGCCCCGTGTACATCAGCTTCGACATCGACGGCCTCGATCCGGCGTTCGCGCCCGGCACCGGCACGCCGGAGATCGGCGGCCTCACGGTCATGCAGGGGCTGGAGATCATCCGCGGCTGCCGCGGACTCGACATCGTCGGCGGCGATCTGGTGGAGGTCGCGCCACCCTACGACCCGAGCGGCAACACGGCGTTGACGGCGGCAAATCTGCTCTTCGAAATGCTGTGCGTGCTGCCGGGGGTCGCGTATCGCAATTGATGGCGCTCAGGCGCCGCGCTTCTCACACCAGAACTGATACATGGCGCGGAAACTGTGCGGGTGGAGCCGCTCGTAGGCGTCCCAGGCGCCGAGCTCGGTCATCGCCGCATCGGCATGCTCACGGCGCAAGCCCTCCTCCACCTGACCGACAGCGAGCTCGAAGCCGAGGAACTCGAGCCCCCGACGCTCCAGCAGCACACCGAGCTCGGGCAGGGTGAGCTGGACCTCGTGGGCGTGGAAGAGCAGATCCCGGCACTCGCTGGTGCTGAAGAAGTCGGTGGAGCCCATGAGCTCGGCGTGCGCTCCGTCGGCGCCTTCGGCGAGCGCGCGCAGCCGAGACTGTAGTGCGCCTGGGGAGCTTGTGCGTCGAGGGCGGCGGCGCGCGCGAGCTCACCGCGGCCATGGTGCGCCATCGCCTGCTCCAGCATCTCGGCGACCGCGAGCGCCACGACCCGCGGCGCTCAGTCCGGAAGTCCGGCCCTGCGCAGGTCATCGGCGATGCGCTCGATGACCGCGGCGTCCCGGTAGGGAAGCCCCGCGCTGTAGCCGCCCGCCGAGAAGCCCGGCTCGCGCGCGTCGCCGGCGACGCGGCGCGCCTCGGCGAGGCCGCCGCCGCGCACCAGCGCGCTGACCAGCAGCATGCGCCCATGCAGCGACCCGGGAACGATGCGCAACAGCTCCCGGGCGACGGAGATTGCGAACCCGACCTGCCCGGCCTCCCTGTAGGCCGCGGCAAGGATTTCCAGGAACCACGGAGGGTAGACGGGCGAGAGTCGAATGGCGCGCTTCGCGTGCGCGATGGCGTCGTGGTACTCGCCGCAATGGAGCAGGACATTGGCGAGAAAGCCGTTGGAGTTGGTGCATCCCGGCCGGATGCTCACCGCCTTCCTCGCGATTGCGAGCGCCTCGTCGTGGCGACCCTGCAGCAGACGCACGTTACCGAGCACCGTGTGCGCCTGTCCGTCCGCGTCCTCCGACTGAACCGCTCGCTCCGCCCACTCGCCGGCGTGGCTCCGCGATGCCTGGGGATCGTCGCTCCAGCCCCGCGTCGCTTCGAACCAATAGCACAGCGCCACCCAGGTCGGTCCCAGAGGCGAGTCCGGCACGATCTCGGCTACGCGTTCGAAGCGCGCCCGCGCGCCCGCGTTCGACTCGGCACTCATCTCGAAGAAGCCGTGCATGCCGGCGTAGAAATGATCGCGCGCCCTGGTATCGGTGAGACACTTGCGCCAGACACGCCCCTGCTCGCCGCTCGAGAGCTTCACGTCGAGGGCAGTCACGACGCGTTCCGCTATCTCGTCCTGAAGTACAAACGTGTCATCGAGGGTGCGGTCGTAGCGCTCCGACCAGACGAGCGTCGAGGCTTGCGTGTCGGTCAGCTCCACACTGACCCGCACCCGGTCGCCGGCACGTTGCACCGTGCCCTCCAGCACGTGACGGGCGCCGAGATGCGGTACCGCCTGCTCGGACGACGCATTGCGAAACACGTTCGCCGTGCCGGCAGCAATCAGGAGAAGTCCCGATAGCTTGACCAATGCATTCTGGATGTCGAGGCGCAAGCCGTCGGCGAGAGCGGCAGATTCCGGATCTTCTCCCATACACCTGAACGGAAGCAGGATGATGGACGGCCTGTCGGGCAACGGAATGTCGAGCCTGTCCAGCTGCGCAGGCAGGCCCGGTCCCGCTGCGGGTGAATCGTCCGAGACCAGCGCATGATCACCCGGCTTCGTCTCGACCAGAGTCCGCGCCGCCCGCGCCGGAAGCCGCGCCAGCACCTCGTCGTCGAGATGTATCTCGCCGCCACGGGCTGCGACGATGAGTCCGGAGGCGCGATCGACGGCGTCGCCGCTCAAACCGTCCCGG
>JAABYT010000003.1:35983-53974 GCA_011775625.1 Gammaproteobacteria bacterium
GCAACGGCCGCGCGCGCCTTCAGCGCGCAGTCGAAGCAACCGGCGGGATCATCGAACACCGCGGCGAGCGTATCGCCGGGTGTCTCGACGATACGCCCGCGATGATCTTCCATCGTGGATACGACCACCGCCCGGCACCGGTCCAATGCGGCACGGGTATCCGCTTCGTTTCCCTCTCCCATGAGGAGCTCGTAGGCACGCGCATGGGCGAGCAGCACGAGAGCTGCCCGATCGCCTTCGTCCGTTGCCACCGGCCCACGGTCACGAACCCGCCACGCGTGGATCGGCTCGGGAATGTTCTTGACCTCACAGTCCCCGAGATCCTCGAACTCGACGGGCACGCGTTTGCCAACAGCCGCACGCACTGTCTCAGAGATACAGATTCCACCCGGCTCCGCCAGAGCCTCGAGACGCGCTGCGATATTGACTCCGTCACCATAGATGTCACCGCGATCGTCGATCACCTCGCCCAGATTGACGCCGATTCGAAAACTCAAGCGTTGATTCTCGGCGACCTCGGAGTTTCTCTCCTGCAGGCTTCTCTGGATCAATACGGCGCAAGCCAGTGCATCGGTGACGGTGGCAAAATCCGCGAGCACCGCGTCGCCTGCGTAGTGAACGACTCGACCCCGCAATGCGCTCACCATCGCGGCGATGGTGTCGAGCGCGCTCGAGAGTCGGCGGTGCGTACCCTCTTCATCCTCGGCTGTGAGGCGGCTGTATCCGGCAACGTCGGCATACAGGACCGCCGTCAACTTTCGGGGAAGAGGTGCATTCGTCGGCATTCAAACTACCCTCACGTCGAAGAAAACATGAAGCTCGGTGGCGGATGTCAGTCGTCAGACAGAGGCTGGAACTCGCAAGCGTGCTTCTCCCATTCCTGCCCATTGAACGGCTTGACCGACAGATTCCTGATCGTTGCGGGATCGAGACACCTCACATTGACGTTGTACCCATGAGGATGGGATCGCGGCACGTAGAACGACTTGATGCCGCAGCAGCTGCAGAAAAGATGCTTCGCAACGCCGGTATTGAAGGTGTAAGTCGTGAGATTTTCTTCGCCCGCGAGCAGCGTGAAGCGGGAACGCGACACGATCAGCCCGAGGTATGCCGATTTGCTGCACATCGAGCAATTGCACTCGGATGCGACAATATCCTGCGGGGCGCTGATCTCGAAGCGCACCCTGCCGCAGTGGCATCCTCCGCTATGCTTGACCATCCGATTGCTCCATATTTTTCAGTAACTTGAAGGCCCTCTGGGTTCCTCGCCCCGCGGTTGATGCCCCCGGCCCGTCATTCTATGATGACCGCCCGCCAATTTGCGAAATCAACAGGTACCGCTACGCGCGGACCAGGAGTGCCCGAGATGACCGCCGTGACCCGCAAGCTGTCCGAATTCACCGCCGGATTGCGTTTCGACGATCTGCCCGACGAGGTGGTGGAACGTACCCGACTGCTGGTCCTGGATCACGTCGGCATCGCGCTGCGCGCCCGCCACGCGGCCGCACTGAACGATGCCATGTCGACGGCGCTCGCCAAGCTCGGGCTCGGCGAGGGCAGCGGCAGCGTCATCGGCGACGACAAAGGCTACGCGCCGGCGGCGGCGGCGTTCTACAACGGCAACCTGGCGCACTCACTGGATTTCGACGACACCCATGCACGCGGCTCGATCCATCCGAGCGCACCCATCGTGCCCGCGGCTTTCGCGGCGGCCGAGATGACCGGCGCCCATGGCAGGGACATCGTCGCCGGCATCGTCGCCGGATACGAGGTTCAGATACGCCTCAGCATCGCCCTCAAGCCGAGCGAGCACTACGCGCGCGGCTTCCACCCGACGGCGACCTGCGGCGTGTTCGGCGCTGCCGCGGCCGCGGCAAGGGTCTTGGGTCTTTCCGCCAGGCAGATCGCCGACGCCTTCGGCCTTTGCGGCAGCCAGGCGGCCGGCTCCATGCAGTTTCTCCTCGACGGCGCGTGGAACAAGCCTTATCACACGGGCTATGCCGCCATGGGCGGCCTGATCGCGGCGAGCTTCGCGGCGGAGGGCTTTCGCGGCGCCGGCGAGGCCCTCGAAGGCAAGGCCGGATTCCTCAACGCCTATGCGCCGGACGCGGACCCGCAGGCCGCGGTTGCCGGGCTCGGCGAGAAATGGGAGACCATGGACATCGCGGTAAAGCCGTATCCGTCGTGCCGCTACGGGCATGCGGCCATGGACGCGCTCATCGCGCTGCGCGCCGCCAACGACATCGACTACTCGGAGATCGAATCCGTCGAGGTGGGTCTGCCTCGCACCGGCTGGAACCTCATCGGCGATCCGGAGAGCGACAAGCAGAGCCCGGAAAACTACGTGGACGGCCAGTTCTCCATGCCCTTCGTTGCCGCGGTGGCGTTGCGCGACGGCAAGATGGGCTGGGATTCCTACGAGCCGCACCTGAAAGACCAGAACACCCTGGCACTTTGCAAGAAAATCCGCAGCGTCGTCGACAGCGAGATCGAGGCGCAGTTCCCCGCGCACATGGGCGGCGTCGTGCGCGTGCACACGGGGCGCGGTAAATTCGAGAAGATGGTGATCATCGCCCGCGGCGAGCCCGAGAATTTCCTGAGCGCCGCGGAGATGCGTGCCAAGTTCGACGATCTCACCGCGCCCTATCTCAGCGAGGGCGATCGCGACGGCCTTGCCGGCGCCCTGCTCGAGCTCGATCGGTGCACGGATCTGCGCGCCCTGCTGGCACGCACGCGCTCGCGCCCGGACACCCGCCTGCGGGTGGCCGGCTCGGACGACTGACGGGGATTCCCGTGGCGGCGAAACGCGATACGGTCGCGACACCGCGCTATCGCGACGCTCCCGGCCGCCTGTTCGAGGATTTCACGGTGGGCGACGTCTATCATCATCGCCCCGGGCGCACCATCAGCGAGACCGACAACACGTGGTTCACGCTGCTCACCATGAACACGCACCCGCTGCACTTCGACGCCGCCTACGCGGCGCAGACGGAATTCGGCAGGCCGCTGGTCAACTCGTGTCTGACGCTCTCCATGGTGGTGGGCATGAGCGTCAGCGACCTGAGCCAGAAGGCGGTCGCCAATCTCGGCTGGGACAAGATCAAGCTGACGGCGCCGGTTTTCGTCGGCGACACCATCTACGCCGAATCGGAGGTGCTCGAGAAACGCGCCTCGAAGAGCCGCCCCCGGGAGGGAATCGTCACGGCGCGCACCATCGGCCGCAAAGCCGACGGCACGGAGTTCATGCGCTTCGAGCGCTCGTTCCTGGTGCCCAAGCGCGAAAAGGCGTGACAGGCGGCAATCGCGCATCGAGCATTCTCGGAAGATGACGGTCAGCAACGACGACGAGGCCCTCATCCTCGCGAGCATCGATCGATTCCTCGAGCGCGACGTCGCCCCGCACGCCCACGCGCTCGAAGCCAGCGATACCTACCCGCGGGACATCGTCGAGCAGATGAAGGAGCTGGGGCTGTTCGGTGCCACCATCGATCCCGAGTACGGGGGGCTCGGACTCTCGGCAGTCACCTACGCGAAGATCGTCGAGCGGGTCTCCGCCGTATGGATGTCGGTGTCCGGGATCTTCAACTCGCACCTGATCATGGCGGCCGCCGTGCAGCGCTTCGGCAGCGAGGCGCAGAAGCGCCACTACCTGCCCCGCTTTGCCCGCGGTGAGCTTCGCGGCGGCATCGCGCTCACCGAGCCCGACTGCGGCACCGATCTGCAGGCCATCCGCACGCGCGCGGTCCGCGACGGCGATGCGTACGTCGTGAACGGATCGAAGACCTGGATCAGCAACAGCATCGAGGGGCAGATTCTCGCGGTGCTGGTGAAGACGGACCCGCAGGCGCAGCCGCCGCGTCGGGGCATGAGCCTGCTGTTGATCGAGAAAGGCCCCGGATTCGAAGTCAGCCGAAAGCTCGAGAAGATCGGCTACAAGGGCATCGACTCGGGGGAGCTCACCTTCGACGACTGCCGCGTGCCGGTGGACAATCTGATCGGTGAAGAGGAAGGCCGCGGCCTCAATCAGATCCTCGCGGGGCTCGAGCTCGGGCGCATCAACGTCGCCGCGCGCGGCGTCGGCATCGCGCGCGCGTGCCTGGACGAGTCGGTTGCCTACGCGCAGGTGAGAAAGACCTTCGGCAAGCCCATCTGCGAGCACCAGTCGATCCAGATCAAGCTCGCCGAGATGGCGACGCGCCTGGAGGCGTCGCGACTGCTGACCGAGGCGGCCGCGCGCGCCTACGACGAGGGCAGGCGCTGCGACATGGAGGCCGGCATGGCAAAGCTGTTCGCCACCGAGACCGCGATCCACAACAGCATCGAGGCCATGCGCATTCA
Source organism: Gammaproteobacteria bacterium (assembly GCA_011775625.1). Classification (GTDB taxonomy): domain Bacteria; phylum Pseudomonadota; class Gammaproteobacteria; order HK1; family HK1; genus JAABYT01. Next base: position 40,322 of record JAABYT010000003.1, read on the forward strand.
CGGCGCCTACGGCTACTCCAAGGAGTTCAACATCGAGCGCTACTACCGGGATGCGCCACTGCTCGCCATCGGTGAGGGCACCAACGAGATGCAGCGCATCATCATCGCCAGACAGCTGGTTGAGCGGAACCCGGCGTGACCCTGCCGCTCGAGGGCGTTCGCGTGCTCACCGTCGAGCAGTACGGCGCCGGCCCCTTCGGCACCATGTTTCTCGCCGACCAGGGCGCCGAGGTCATCAAGATCGAGAATCCCCACGACGGCGGCGACATCGCGCGCGACGTCGGTCCGTTTTTTTTCGCCGAGCACGACAGCGTTTTCTATCACAGCTTCAATCGCAACAAGAAAAGCATGGCGCTGGATCTCGGCAAAGCCGAGGGCCAGGAGGTGCTGCACGATCTGGTGGCGAGCGCCGATGCGCTCACTTCGAATCTGCGCGGCGACGTTCCGGAGAAGCTCGGGCTCACCTATGCGCACCTCGAGAAGTTCAACGCGAAGTTCGTCTGCGCGCACCTGAGCGCCTACGGCCGAACCGGCCCGCGGGCGAGCTGGCCCGGCTTCGACTACCTCATGCAGGCCGAGGCCGGTTTTCTCTCCCTGACCGGAGAGCCGCAGGCCCCGCCGGCGCGCTTCGGGCTATCGGTGGTGGACTTCATGACCGGGCTCGGTCTCGCCTACGCGGTGCTGGCGGGGCTCACCGCGGCGCGCGCGACGGGCGTTGGCCGCGACATGGACGTCAGCCTCTTCGACATGGCCCTCGCCAACACCAACTACCTCGCCGGCTGGTATCTCAACGAGGGTCATCGACAGGAGCGCCTGCCACGCTCGGCGCACCCGTCGCTCACGCCGTGCCAGCTCTATCCCACCCGCGACGGCTGGATCTTCATCATGTGCAACAAGGAAAAATTCTGGCCGGCCCTGTGTGAGCGGGTCGAACGCCCGGAGTGGGCAACGGACGCACGTTTCAAAACCTTCGCCGACCGGCTCGCCAACCGCGACGCGCTGACCGGCCTGCTCGACGAGGCGCTCGCCCGGCGCGACACCGCCGAGTGGCTTTCGCGCTTCGCCGGCAGCGTTCCCGCGGCGCCGGTCAACGACATTGCCGAAGCGCTCGAGAACCCCTTCGTCACCGATCACGATCGCCTGCAGACGCTGGTGCATCCGAGCGCGGGCGAGTACCGACTGGTGGCGCCCCCGGTGCGCACGGGGGAACCGCCCCCTGCGCGCCCGGCGCCGGCGCTCGGCGAGCACACCGATGCGCTGCTCGCCGCGCTCGGCTACGATGAGCGGCGTCGCGAGCGCCTGCGCGCTTCAGGAGTCATTTGATCATGAGCGAACCTTCCAGGACAGCCCTCGTCACCGGCGGCGCCGGCGGCATCGGCAGCGCCATGGCCGAAGCTCTCATCGATGACGGCCTCGCGGTAGCCATCCTCGACATCGACGAGCAGGCCGCGGCAGGCGTCGCCGCGCAGATCAACGCGCGCTGCGGCGCCGAGCGCGTCATCGCAATCGCCGGCGACGTCGCCGACGAGGGTTGCTGCAACGACGCCGTCGCCGCATGCGTCGATCGCTTCGGCAGCGTCGACGTGCTGGTCAACAATGCGGGTATCGGCGTCAGCTCCATCAGACCCGACGCGGAGCGCAACCACCCGAGCATCGAGGAGATCGATCGCGCGCTCTGGGATCGCTTCTTCGCGGTGAACGTCACCGGGCCCCTGCTCATGGTGCGGGCGGCGCTCGCGCCCATGCGCGCGAGGGGCTGGGGGCGTATCGTCAACAACACCACCAGCTTCTTCACCATGCTGCGCGTGCTGCCCTACGGCGCTTCCAAGTCGGCGCTCGAATCCATGTCGGCCATCTGGGCAAAGGAGCTGGAAGGCACCGGCATCAGCGTGAATGTGCTGGTTCCGGGCGGTCCCACGGATACGCCCTTCGTCGGCGACGACTCGGGGATCCCCCGGGACAAGATGCTCAGGCCCGCCATCATGGGCCCGCCCATGCGCTGGCTGGCGTCGACGGCGTCGGACGGGGTCACTGGACAACGGTTCGTTGCCGCCCTGTGGGATGCCGGCCTCGACGACGCGCGGGCAGCGAAGGCGGCCGGCGCGCCCATCGGCTGGCCGGATCTGGCCAAGACCGTCGTCTGGCCGGACTGAGCAAAGTCAAAAAGAGGCGCCGGCTTTCCCTTCCCAGGGACGAGCGCGTTGCTGCTTCGGTGTCTAGCGAGCGGCGCGCCTGGCGCTCTCGCCGGCGTCGATCTTCACGAGACGATTCCAGCGGTGGCGATCGGCGATCTCGCCGAGCTGGATGCCGGTGAGCTCGTCGTAGAGCCTGCGGGTCACGTCCCCCGCCTGGCCGTCGTTAATGGACAGGTGCTCGCCGCGGTAGGCGATGCCGCCCACCGGGGCGATGATGGCGGCGGTGCCGGCGCCGAAGCACTCCTGCATGCGGCCCTCGCGGATGGCGGTGACGACCTCCTCGATCTCGATGCGGCGTTCCTCCACCGGATCGCCGGCGTCGGCCATCAGCTGGATGACGCTGGCGCGGGTCACGCCGGGCAGAATCGTGCCCACCAGCGACGGCGTTACCACCCTGCCGTCGATGCGGAAGAAGATGTTCATGGCGCCCACCTCCTCCACGTAGCGGTGCTCGCGCCCGTCGAGCCACAGCACCTGGGCGAATCCCTCCCTGCGACCCAGCTCACCGGGGTAGAGGCTCGCGGCGTAGTTGCCGGAGGTCTTGGCGGCGCCCGTGCCGCCCGGCGCCGAGCGGGTGTATTGCTCCTCGACCTTGAGCTCGATGGCCGCCGCCGACTCGTCGAAGTAGGCGCGCACCGGTGCGGTCATGACCAGGAAGCGGAATGCCTGCGAGGGACGCACTTCCAGATGCGACTCGTCGCTGAAGATGAGCGGGCGGATGTACAGGGCCTGGCCGCGCCGGCGCGGTATCCAGGCGTGATCGAGCTGGATCAGCGCTTCCATGGCGCCGTAGAAGTGCTCCGCGTCGGGCTCCGGAATACAAAGCCGCTCGCACGAGTCGCACAGCCGCTTGTAGTTCATATCCGGACGAAAGATGCGCACCGTGCCGTCCCCGCCCATGAACGCCTTGAGGCCCTCGAACACGGCCTGTCCGTAGTGCAGCGTCGCGTTGGCGGGATCCACCGCCACCGGCCCGTAGGGCAGGACCGCCGGCTGCTGCCAGCGTCCGTCGCGATACTGCATGCTGAACATGTGATCGGAAAACACGTTCCCGAATCCCAGATCGTCGAAGTCGACGTCGGCGAGCCGGCTGTGGGTCGCAGGCGTAATACTCAGGTCGGGCAACATCACGGGCCTCGGTATCGTTATCGGTCCAGACGGGCGTTATAAAGGCGACGCGCGGCGTGCCGGTTGTGGTAGCTTGGCGCGCTCGCAAAGCGTAGAGAGTAGGCCAATTCACCGGCCCGGGACAACGCCGATCCTGTTTCCCCTATCGGCCATGCTGACGGTGCTGACCACCTCCAGCATGGCGGTGACGGTGGTGGCCGTGCTCGCCCCGGAGGCGGCGCCGGCGATCGGCGTCGACGCCACCCGCATCGGCACCTACACCGCCATCGTCTACGTGTTCGCGACGCTCTCCGGCGCCGTGACCGGGCCGCTCGTGGATCGCTTCGGCGCCATCCGGGTATGTCAGACGACCATGGCACTGGCGGCGCTGGCGATGCTGTGCTTCGCCCAGGCATCCATCGCCTGGGCCCTGGCGAGCGCGGTGGTGCTCGGCTGCGCCTATGGGCCGTTCAACCCGGCCAGCGCCCACGTGCTCTGGCGGCTGTCGACGCCGCGCTGGCGACCGCTGGTGTTCTCCATCAAGCAGACCGGGGTGCCGCTCGGCGGGGCGCTCACCGGCGCGCTGATCCCGGCCATCGTCGTGTGGTCGGACTGGCAGAGCGGCGCGCTCACCGTCGGCGCCGTCGCGCTGGTGATGATGGTCCTGCTGCAGGGGCTGCGCGCCGGCATCGACGCGGACCGCGGCGCGCCGATCCAGCTCGATGCGGGCCGTCTGCTGGAGCCGGTGCGCCTGGCGCTCATGGAGCCGCGCCTGCGCGGCTATACCCTCACCGCCTTCGCCTACGCCGGCTGCCAGCTGAGCGTCATGTCCTTCATGGTGGTGTTCCTGACCCGTGCCGTGGACATGAGCCTGGTGCTCGCCGGCAGCGTGTTCGCGTGCCTGCAGGCCGGCGGCTTCGCCGGGCGCCTCGTCTGGGGCGGCGTGGCCTCGAGGCTGGGTGCGCCCCGGGCGGTGCTGGTGGCTATCGGTCTCGTCACCGCGACGTGCCTGGTGGTCACGCCGTTCATGCACAGCGGCTGGCCGCTGCTCGCCGTCATCGCCGTGGCGACGGTGCTCGGCGCCAGCAGCCTCGGCTGGAATGGGGTGCTGCTCTCGGAGGTGGCGACGCATGCGCCCGAAGGCCTCGCGGTGGACGCCACCGCCGGCATGCAGGTGGTGATGTTCGGCGGCATCACCGTGGTGCCGCCGCTGTTCGGCTTGCTGGTCATGAGCACCGACAGCTTCACCGCCGCCTTCATCAGCGTGGCCGTGCTCGCCGTCGTCGGAACGGTCGTGCTCGCGCGAATGCCGAGAGTGTGAGCGCAATGCCGGTATAATGCCCGGCAAACACAACGATAACGACGCCGCTCGCCAGACACCCATGTCCATGACCCTCGCCGAGAAAATCATCGCCCGGGCGTCCGGTCGCGAGCGCGTGCGGCCCGGGGAAATCGTCACCTGTGAGGTCGATCTGGCCATGATGCACGACTCCAGCGGCCCCAGGCGCCAGATTCCAAAGCTCGCCGAGCTCGGCGTCGACGTCTGGGATGCGGCGAAGGTCGTGCTCATCACCGATCACTTCGTCGGCGAGCGCGACGAGCTGAGCATCGAGATACAGTCGCTCACCCGCGACTGGGCGGCAAAGCGCAATCTCGGCGGCTACCACGAGGCTCAGGGGATCTGCCACGTCGTGCTGCCCGAGCGCGGCCATCTCGCGCCGGGCATGTTCGTGGTCGGCGGTGATTCCCACTCGACCACCGGCGGCGCATTCGGCTGCTTCATGACCGGCATCGGCGCCACCGACATGGCCGGCGTGCTCGCCACCGGCAGCATCTGGGTGCGCGTGCCGCAGACGCTGCGGGTGCGCGTCGACGGCGTTCTCGGCGACGGCGTCGCGGCCAAGGACGTGATTCTCGCCATTTGCCACCGCATCGGCATCAACGGCGCCAACTACATGACCGCCGAGTACACCGGCAGCGGGGTCGCCGCCATGGTCATGGACGAGCGCATGGTGCTCGCCAACATGGCCGTCGAGCTCGGTGCCAAGTGCGGCATCGTCGCCCCTGACGATGTCACCTGCGCGTGGCTCGCCGGCGTCGGCGTCGACGTGGCGGACGCGCAAACCTGGCAGAGCGACGACGACGCCCCGGTGGCGCGCGAGATCGTCGTCGATGCCGCCGAACTCGCGCCGCAGGTAGCCGCCCCCCACAGCCCCGAGAACAGCGCACCGGTGAACGCGCACGCCGGCACGCCAATCGATCAGGCCTACATCGGCGCCTGCACCGGCGCCAAGCTCGACGATCTGCGCATGGCGGCACGGATAGTCGATGGCCGACGTATCGCCGAGGGCGTGCGATTCTTCGTCGCGCCGGCATCGGTGCGCATCAACGAGGAAGCCGAACGCGAAGGCGTTCTCGACACCTTGCGCGCCGCGGGCGCGGCGATCCTGCCGAGCGCCTGCGGCGCCTGCATCGGGCTCGGCCCGGCGCGACTCGGAGCCGGTGAGGTCGGCATATCGAGCTCTTCGCGAAACTTTCAGGGACGCATGGGCGACGCGTCCTCGCAGACCTATCTGTCCTCGCCCTACACGGTGGCCGCCACGGCACTGGCGGGGCACATCGCCGATCCGCGGGACTATCTGTGAGCGAGAGCGGACGCGCCTGGGTCTACGGCGACGGCATCAATACGGATCTGCTCGCGCCGGCTGCGTATCTCAAGGGTTCCATGGAGGAGCTGGCCGCGCACTGCCTGCAGGACCTGGACCCGGACTTTGCCCGATCGGTCAAAGAAGGCGACGTGTTCGTAGCCGGCGACAACCTCGGCATCGGCTCCTCGCGGGAGCAGGCACCCCAGGCGCTGCAAATGCTCGGCATCCGCACGGTGCTGGCGAAATCCTTCGGCCGCATCTTCTATCGCAACGCCCTCAACCTGGGCATGCCGGCGCTCGTGTGCGCCGATACCGATCGCATTCGCAGCGGCGACCGTCTGCGCGTGGATGCCACCGCGGGCGTGGTCGAGAATCTCACCAGCGGCGAGACGCTTGCGTGCGAGTCGCTGCCCCCTCACCTGGTGGAGATGGTCGCCGACGGCGGCCTCATTCCGCATTTGAAAAAGAAGCTCGCCGGAGGCCGATGATGCGCATCGCCATTCTGCCCGGAGACGACATCGGCCCTGAAATCACCGCGGCCACCCGCCAGGCGCTGGAAGCGCTCGACGAGAAGCTCGAGCTGGGCCTGAATCTCGATGAGCACCCCATGGGTCTCGCGACCCTCGAAAGCCACGCCAGCACCCTGCCGACCGAGGTGCTCGAGGCGGCGCGCGCCGCCGAAGGCGTGATTCTCGCTCCCGTTTCGACTTACGACTATCCGCCGGCGGACCAGGGCGGCATCAACCCATCGGCGCAGGTTCGCATCGCGCTCGATCTGTACGCCAACATACGCCCGAGCCGGGTGCGCGCCGGGGTGCGGAACGTGGCCGCCGACATGAATCTGGTGGTGGTGAGGGAGAACACCGAGGGCTTCTACGCCGACCGCAACATGTTCATCGGCAGCGGCGAGTTTCAGCCCTCCGAGGACATGGCGCTGGCGGTGCGCAAGGTGACCGCCGCCGCCTGTCGGCGCATCGCGAGAACCGCGTTCGAGCTCGCCATGCGCCGCGACAAGCACGTCACCATGGTGCACAAGGCCAACGTATTGAAGGTCACCGATGGACTTTTCGTGCGCCAGGTGCTCGAGGTGGCGGACGCGTTCCCCGAGGTGCGCCTCGACGAGATGCTGGTCGACGCCATGGCAGCGCGCCTCATCCGCGAGCCAGAGGCCTTCGACGTCATCGTCACCACCAACATGTACGGCGACATCCTCTCCGACGAGGCGGCCGCGCTCACCGGCGGGCTGGGCCTCGCCGCGGCGCTCAACGCCGGCGACGAGCACGGCGTCGCGCAGGCCGTGCACGGCTCGGCGCCGGACATCGCGGGGCGCGGCATCGCCAATCCGGCGGCGCTGATGCTCTCTACCGCCATGCTGCTCGACTGGCTCGCGAGCCGCCACGACAGACCGAGACTCGCGGTGGCCGCGGACCTGCTCGAGGGCGCCGTCGACGCCGCGCTCGCCGAGACGGTCAACCATACTCCGGACCTCGGCGGTGACGGCACCACCGAGTCCTTCGCGGCCGCCGTTGCCGAACATGTCCGGGGAAGTTCCGTGGGAGACACCCAATGACGGTATCGACCGACAAGCTCATCGTCGACGTATCCAATGGCGTCGGCCGCCTGGTTCTCAATCAGCCGGAAAAACACAACGCCATCAGCGCGCAGATGTGGCAGGGAATCGCCGACGCCATGCGCGCATTCGCCGCCGACGGCGCGCTGCGCGTCGCCGTCCTGAGCGGCGCGGGAGAAAAAGCCTTCTCCGCCGGCGCCGACATCTCCGAGTTCGAGGCCATGCGCGCCTCCAGCGAGGCCGTCGAATCGTACGATCGCATGGCCCACGAAGCGGTCGAGAGCATCGTTCACCTGGACAAGCCGACCATCGCGATGATCCAGGGCTACTGCATCGGCGGCGGCACGGAGCTGGCGCTCAGCTGCGACCTTCGCATCGCGTCGCAGGATGCGCGCTTCGGCATACCGGCGGCGCGGCTCGGCCTCGCCTACCGGTGGCAGGAGGTCCATCCGCTGGTTCAGCTGGTCGGGCCGAGCGCCGCCAAGGAGATTCTTTTCACCGGTCGCCAGTTCAGTGCCGAGGAGGCGCTGCGCATGGGACTGATCAACCAGGTCGTGCCGCGCTCGGCGCTCGCTTCGAAAGTCGAGGAGTATGCCGAACGCATCGCCGCGAACGCGCCGCTCACCATCCGCGCCGCCAAGCGAACCGTCGCCGAGGCGATGAAAGATCCCGGTGCGCGCGATCTCGACACGGTCAGGGAAATGGTCGATGCGTGCTTTGCAAGCGACGATTACGCCGAGGGCCGCAAGGCCTTCATGGAGAAGCGCCCACCCGAGTTCAAGGGTCGCTGAGAGACACGATAACCGCCGGAGGAGAATCTGCAATGAGCGCTTATCTGATTGCCGACGTGAAGATTACCGACGACAGCTGGGTCCCCGACTACGCCGCGGTCGTTCACGATATCGCCGCGAAACACGGCGGCAAGTACCTTTCCCGCAGCGGAAATATCAAGACCCTCGAGGGCAAAGGCCTGGACAACACCCTGGTCGCGTTGATCCAGTTCCCGTCCATGGAGGCCCTGCAGGCCTTCGTCGACGACCCGGAATACGCACCCCATGCCGAGGCGCGTCAGAAGGGCAGCGTGAGCAATTTCCACGCCATCGATGACACGGATCTGGCCGGCACGATCCCGTATCTGCCGAAGGGTTGAACGACGGCGCCGCTCGGCCTCGTCTGAATCGATGCGTTCGGCTCAGACGATGCCGCGCTCGACGAGCGCGTCGATTTCGCTTTCGCTCAATCCGAACTCGCCCAGCACCTCGCGGGTGTGCTGCCCGCGCTCCGGCGTGGCGCGATAGGTCATCTCACCGGCGCCTCCCAGAGTGAGCGCATTGTTGACCACGTCGAGCTTGCCGAGCTCGCCGTGCCGGACGGGTTTTGACATTCCCAGATGCTGCACCTGCGGATCGGCGAAGACCTCGTCGATGGAATAGATCGGCCCGCACGGTACTCCGGCGGCATTCATCGATTCCACCAGATCGTCGCTCGAGCGCTCGAGCGTGAAGGCCTCGATCGCCGCGTTGAGTGCATCGCGGTTCGTCAGTCGCGTCGCGCCGTCAGCGTAATCCGGATGCTCGAAGAGCTCGTCGGCACCCAGCACCTCGCACAGGCGCTTCCACATGATGTCGCCGCTGGCAGCGATGTTGATATAGCCGTCGCGGGTGCGGAACACGCCGGTGGGGATGCTGGTGGGGTGGTTGTTGCCGGCCTGGGGCGGGACCTCTTTGCCGATGAGCCAGCGCGCCGCCTGGAAATCGAGCATGGCAATCTGCGCCTGAAGCAGCGAGGTCCGCACCCACTGCCCCCTGCCGGTCTCCTCGCGCTGCAACAGGGCGATGAGAATGCCGATGGCCGCGTAGAGTCCCGCCGACAGATCGGCGATGGGCACACCGACACGCACCGGCCCCTGGCCGGGCAGCCCGGTGATGGACATGAGCCCGCCCATGCCCTGGGCGATCTGGTCGAACCCCGGACGCATGGCGTAGGGCCCGTCCTGGCCGAAGCCCGAGATGCTGGCCAGCACGATGCCCGGGTTGACCGCTGCCAGCGCATCGTAATCGATGCCGAGCCGCGCCTTGACGTCGGGTCGAAAGTTCTCCACCACCACGTCGGCTTGCTCGACCATGTGCATGAAAAGTGCGAGCCCTTCGGGCATTTTCAGATTCAGCGTGATGCCGCGCTTGTTGCGATGAATGTTCTGGAAGTCCGGACCGTTTCGCGCACCGCCCATGCCCTTTGCGCTGTCGATGCTCGCCGGCGCCTCGATCTTGATGACGTTCGCGCCCCAGTCCGCCAGCTGGCGCACCGCCGTCGGCCCGGAACGCACCCGGGTGAGGTCGAGAACCGTGAAGCGCGCCAGCGGCAGGGCTTCGGAGCTTTCATTCATGGGCGATCACCCTTCATCGGTCTGCAGATTCACTCTGGCGGCTGCGGCCGGATACGGCGCGCTCCGCCCCAGCGGCGAAGATTATCGAATGTCGCGCAAAGGTCCAGCTTTGCCTCGCGGGGGGACTCGAACGCGGCCTGCAGCGGCAGGTTGGCCGCCACCGCGCGGAGTTTCATTCCACGGTGCATTGGACTATTTTGCAGAGCTTTCAGGTAACCCCGGGAGACGTCTTTGCTGCAGCTTATCAGCCGTGTGAGCGGGGTGCACTGGAACCGTCAGGGGCCGGCCTTCCTGGTCGGCCTCGGCCATGCCAGCACCCACTGGATCGCCGCATTCTTCTACCTGCTGCTTCCCTACATCACCCGCGATCTGGACCTCAGCTACGCGCAAGCGGGGCTGCTCGTGGCGGTCTTTCACGTGAGCTCGTTACTCGCGAACTTCGGCAGCGGCCTGTTGGTGGATGTCACCGGGCGCCGCGTGCTGTTCCAGGTGGTATCGCTGCTGGTCGGCGCCGGCGCCCTGCTGGCCTTCGGCGTCACGCGCGAGCTCGCAATGCTGGCGCTGCTCGTGACCCTCATCGGGGCGTCCAACAACCTCTGGCATCCCCCGGCCATCGCCTACCTGTCCGACATCTACCCGGGCAATCGGGGCTACGCCCTGTCGATTCACGCCCTCGGCGCCAATCTCGGCGACACCCTGGCGCCGCTCGCGGCCGGCACCTTGCTGGCCGTGCTCACCTGGCAGGGCGCCGCGGCGAGCGGCTCGGCGCCCGTGGTGCTGGTGGCCATCGCCATCACTGCGCTGCTGCTGCGCGGTGAGAAGAGCGCCCACGCCGCGCGCGCCGGCGGCATGAGCCTGTCGGAATATGTCGCGGGCCTCAAGCGCATCGTCGCCAACCGGCTGGTGCTCGGCCTGTGCCTGATGGCCGGATTCCGCAGCATGGCTCAGAACGGGTTGCTGGTGTTCCTGCCGCTGTTCCTGGTCGACGAGCTGCAGACCGGTCCGCTGTGGATGGGCATTGCCATCATGGCCATGCAGATGGGCGGCCTGGTGGCGGCCCCCATCGCCGGCACCTGGTCCGACCGCATCGGCCGTCGCCCCGTGGTGCTCTCGGGCTTGAGCGTGACCACCGTCGTCATCGTCGCCCTCACCCTGATTCAGAACGACGCCGTGGTGGTGGCGGCGGTCTCGGTGCTGGGCTTCGCGCTTTTCGCGGTGCGCCCGGTGATCCACAGCTGGATGATGGATCTGGCGCCGTCGAACCTCGCAGGCAGCGCGACGAGTCTGATGTTCGGCACCCAGGCGCTGCTCTCGGCGGCGGTTCCGCCCATCGGCGGGCTGATCGCCGACGCCTACGGTCTGAGCACGGTGTTCTACATGCTGGCCGCCACCATGCTGGTGGCGAACCTGCTCGTCTACCTGCTGCCGCATCAGGATGCGCCGCGGGCAGGCTGAGGGTTGTGTGATATATAGAGAGAAAGTGCGCCTGCGCGCCTAACAGCGGATACGACAATGCTCAAGATCTGGGGTCGGCTGAATTCCATCAATGTCATGAAGGTCATGTGGTGCGTCGACGAGCTCGGCATCGCGCACGAGCGCGTCGATGCGGGCATGCAGTACGGCGTCGTCGGTGAAGACTTCTACGCGAAGCTCAATCCGAATCGGCGAGTGCCCACCATCGAGGACGACGGTCTGATTCTGTGGGAGTCGAACGTCATCGTGCGCTACCTGTGCGCCAAGTACGGCGCCGGGACCATGAGTCCGGAGGATCCCGGCGAGCGCGCCCTCGCCGACCAGTGGATGGACTGGCAGCAGACGACGGTCCACGCCGACATCACGTTCATCTTCTGGGCCGTGGTGCGCGATCTCAAGGCGAATCAGGACCCGGAAAAGCTCGCCGCGGCCGCGTCGCGGCTGGGCGAGAGCTGGGCAGTCGTGGATGCGCATCTGGCCGATCGCGCGTTCTTGTGCGGTGATCGGCTCACCATGGCCGACATTCCCCTGGGGACGGCCGCCTGGCGCTGGTACAACATGCAGACCGAGCGACCGAGCCTCGCCAACGTCGAGGCCTGGCACGAGCGGCTCAAGCAGCGGCCGGGCTTTCAAAAGTACGTGATGTTACCACTCACCTGAGCCGCGGGGCTGATTCGGCCATACCTTGACGCGATCGTCGCCGACCCGCTCGGTCACCTCGGCGAGCAAGCGATTGTATTCTCCCTCTGCAAAAGACGAGAGCTTGTTTGTGCCTTTCTCGCTGAACCAGACGATGACTCTGGGATTGGACTTTTCAAACGTATGTCTGTTTTTCTCCAGGCGGACGATCACCCTTATCTGCGGCCGGGATTTCAAAACGAACCGCTGCTCGTCGATCTCGGAGTTACGTTTCTCGTAAATGACCAGTCCGCTCTCGTAGTCCTGGAATTTCACACGCTGAAAGCCGCGGGACCTGAGATAGCTGTGAATCATGCCGGGTGTCTGCTCGATGCTGTAGGGACTCACATCGACGGCGAACGCCTTGGTCTCCATTTGTGAACAGGCGGTGAGAGCAAGCATGAGCACCACGACGATGCTCGCAGTTACATAGCGCATGGGGTCGGTACCTCCACCCGGATAGCGTATACAATCGGCGCTCACGCGTTGATTTGTCAATTCCGACCGANNNGAAATCACTTCGCTGGCGCTGGTGGAATCGTGCCTCGAACGCATCGAGGGTAGAGACGCCCTGGTGAGCGCGTGGGCCTTCGTGGATGCGGAGCTTGCGCTCGCCGCCGCCCGCGATGCCGACGCCGCGCGCGATGCGGGCACCCGGCTCGGGCCTCTGCACGGCGTGCCCGTCGGCATCAAGGACATCTTCGACACCGCCGACATGCCCACCGAGTGCGGCAGCGCGCTCTACCGGGGTCGGCGGCCGCGCCAGGACGCGGCGGCGGTGGCCATGCTGCGCGAGGCGGGCGCGGTCATTCTCGGCAAGACGGTCACCGCCGAGCTGGCCCTCTCGGCGCCCGGAGCGACCGCCAACCCCCTGGATCTGAAACGCACGCCGGGGGGCTCGTCGAGCGGCTCTGCGGCCGCCGTCGCCGATCGCATGGTGCCGCTCGCCATCGGCTCCCAGACAACCGGCTCGGTTATCCGGCCGGCCTCCTACTGCGGCATCTTCGGATTCAAGCCGACCTTCGCTGCCATCCCCACCGCCGGCATGCACATCCTCGCGCAGGCGCTGGATCACGTGGGCGTGTTTGCGCGCGACGTGAGCGACATCGCCCTGGTCACCGGAGTGCTGGCGCGCGCGCGCACCGGTGAGCCCGAGGTCCTCGGCGCGCAGGATCCGATCCGCATCGGGCTGGTGCGGGCGCCCGTGTGGGAACAGGCGAGCGCTGATGCGCGAAGCCGCTTCGACGCCTGGGCGAGGCATCTGGAAGGCAGCGCGGATGCCGATCTCGGCGCCGCCTTCGACGACGCCGTCGACTGCCAGCGCCTGATTCTGGATGCCAACCTGGCCGCCAATCTCGGCGCGGCCTATGGCAGCCGCCCCCTGGACTTGAAGCCCGTCACCCGCGAGCGCGTGCGCAGCGGCCTCACCCTTTCCGCAAGCAGCTACATCCGCACCACGGCGCGCGTCGAGCAACAGAGGGCGCGCCTGCGCGAGGTGTTCCGGGACTACGACGCTCTCGCAACCCTGGCAGCCCCGGGCGAGGCACCGCTCGGACTCGGCTCCACCGGCAATGCGGTTTTCTCCGCCATGTGGAC
>JAABYT010000003.1:53984-56134 GCA_011775625.1 Gammaproteobacteria bacterium
TCGGCGCTCGACACGGGGACGCCCGCTTGCTGGAAATCGCCGCCCGGCTCGCCGCGCGCGCGACGACAACGAAGGCAGACGAGGCAGGGTCGTGACGAACGCGGGCAATGTGTCTCGTGAGCAGCATTCCATGCGCATCGTCTACCCGGATGCCAACGCGCCGATTGCCGAGCTCATGAGCGGGGCGCGCCTGGCGCGCATTCGCGAGGCCGGCGACTTCGCCATCCACATGGAGCGGCCCGAGAGCAACGCGCAGTTCATCGAACGCATCGCCGATGCTCATGCCCTGATGCTCGGCTGGGGGCTGCCCAGCGACGTCATGCGTGCGGCAACGAATCTCGAGCTCATCGCCTTCGTCGGAATCGGCGCGGGCAATTTCGTCGATCTGGACGCGGCGGCGGCACAGGGCATCACCGTGTGCAACACTCCGGGCTACGCGGACGACACGGTGGCCGAGCACGCACTCGCCATGATGCTCGCCCTGGCGAGACACGTGGCGCGCCTCGACCGCGACCTGCGCGCCGGTCGATGGAATCAGGGCCTGGCGGGCATCGAGCTGCGCGGCAAGCGGCTCGGACTGGTGGGCTTCGGCGGCATCGGTGCACGCATGGCGGAGCTCGCCCGCGGCATCGGCATGCAGGTGCGCGCGTGGACGCGTCATCCGAGCGCCGAGCGGGCCCGACGGCACGGCATCGAGTTCGCCGAGCTCGAAACGCTCCTTGGCGACAGCGACGTCATTTCCGTGCACGCGGCACTGACGCCTGAGACGAGCGGTCTGCTCGACGCGGCATCATTCGAACTCATGAAGCCGGGCGTGCTCATCGTCAACACCGCCCGCGGCGAGATCATCGACGAGGAAGCGCTGCTCGCGGCGCTCGACTCGGGACACGTGGCGGGTGCCGCGCTCGACGTGTTCCACCAGGAGCCGTTGCCCGCAGGGCATCCTCTCGTCGCGCTCGAAAACGTGCTGCTCACCCCGCACGTCGCATACAACACACCGGAGGCGACGCACTCGCTTCTCGACATCAGCATCGAGAACATCGTGCGCTACGCCCGCGGCAATCCCGTCAACGTGGTCGCCGCACCTCGCAAATGAAACCGGGAGACAGACCATGAAGGACAAAGAACCGATTCGGGTCAACGCGAGCAGGCTCTGGGAGAGCCTCATGGAGATGGGCCGCATCGGTGCGACCCCGGGCGGCGGTGTCGGGCGCATCGCGCTCACCGATCTCGATCGGCAGGCGCGTGACCTGTTCGTCGGCTGGTGCGAGGCGTCCGGGTGCCGCGTGCGCATCGACCGCATGGGCAACATTTTCGCGCGCCGCGCAGGCACCGATGCGAGCCTCGCGGCGGTGATGACCGGCAGTCACCTGGACACGCAGCCCCTGGGTGGCAAGTTCGACGGCATCTACGGCGTGCTTGCCGGCCTCGAGGCCATCCGCGCCATGAACGACGCCGGCGTCGAGACCCGCGCACCCATCGACGTGGTGGTCTGGACCGACGAGGAAGGCGTACGCTTCCCGGGCATGCTGGCGTCGGGTGTCTTCTCCGGCGTCTACAGCCTGGAAGACGCGCTCGCGCGCAGCGACGCCGACGGCGTGACCATGGCGGCGGCGCTCGCGGCCATCGGCTACGCGGGGGCCGAGCCGGTGGGCGCGGAGCAGCCGCAGGCGTTTTTCGAGGTCCATATCGAGCAGGGTCCGATTCTGGAGGCCGAGGACAAGACCATCGGCGTGGTCTTGGGCGCCCAGGGGCAGCGCTGCTTCCACGTTACGGTGACNNCTGCTCGGCGCCGCGCGCATGGTGGACGCCGTCAACGCGGTGGCATTCCGGCACGAGCCGCACCCGGTGATCACCGTCGGCGCGCTGGAGGTGCGACCGAATTCACCCAATACCATTCCGGGCCAGACCAGGTTCAGCATCGACAGCCGCCACCCGGACGATGCCGTGCTGGCAACGGTGGAGCAGCAGATGCGCGATGCGTGCCAATCCGTCGCCGAGCAAAGCGCTGTGGCGGTCGCCGTCGAGCCGGTCAGCATGCGGGCCAGCGTCAGCTTCGACGCAGACTGCGTGCGCAGCGTGCGCACCGCTGCAGAGCGACTTTCGATCCCGCACCGGGACATTTACTCCGGCGCCGGCCACGATGCCTG
>JAABYT010000003.1:56150-59091 GCA_011775625.1 Gammaproteobacteria bacterium
ATCAGCCACAACGAGCGCGAGAACGCCAGACCCGAGGACCTGGCCGACGGCTGCACCGTGCTCACGCACGTGCTCATGGAGAGGGCGCAGTGACGGCGCCGTGATGGCATCCGCGGCTAGGCGCGCTCCGGTGAAGCCGCGAGCTTGCGCTCACGGTAGGTGATGTAGGTGACGCCGGCGAAGATCACCGCGGCGCCGATCCAGGTCCAGATGTCCACCACCTCACCGAAAACCACATAGCCGATGAGCGCCCCCCAGACGATCTTGGTGAAATCGAAGGGCAGCACCACGGTGGCCTCGGCGACGCGGAACGACTGCGCCATGAGCAGCTGCGCGGCGGTTCCGGAGACACCGCAGACCACCAGCCAGAACCAGCCGGCGGGGTCCGGCCACGTCCAGAAGAACAAGGCCGGAATCAGTGACAGCGGCGACATCAGCAGCACCATGTACGCGGTGATGGTGACGGCGCTGTCGGTACGCGAGAGCACTTTGATGATCACCAGCGTGAAGCCCCACACGGCGGCCGAGCCGAGCGTCAGCAACGATCCCGTGTCCACGGGCTGAAGCCCCGGGCGGATGATCGCCAGCGCGCCGACGAATCCCGCGATGAGCGCCGTCCAGCGACGCAGGCGCACGCGCTCACCGAGGATGAAGATCGCCAGCACCGTGGTGAACAGCGGCGCGGTGAAGCCGAGCGCCTGCACCAGCGCCAGCGGCGTCATGCTGAGCGCCATGAAGAACATCAGCATGGCGACCACGTTGCTGCCGGCGCGCAGCAGGTGCAGCCCGAAACGCCGCGTGCGCAGCGGTTGCAGGCCGTGCATGACGAACCACGGCAGCAGCACGAGAAAACCGAACAGATTGCGGAAGAAGGTCACCTCGAAGGGATGGATGTCAGAGGAGATGTAGCGAACGCTGCCGTGCAGAATCGCATAGCAGGCCGCCGCCGCCGCCATCAGCAGCGCGCCGCGCAGCACGTCGCCGCGCCCGCCGGCGTCCTCGGCGTCCCGCTCAGCGGGACTCACGCCGCCGCTCGCGGACCGTCAGCGCCACCATCACCGCGCCCAGCGCGACCAGAATGGCCGTGGTAATCCAGCCGTCGGCCAGATCGCCCGTGTAGTCGACCACGGCGCCGAACACGGGCGGGCCGACGACGCCGCCGATGGAGGTGCCCACCAGGCTGTAACCCATGGCGGCCCCGGATTGCGCCGGCTCCACCGACTCGACGGCGAGCGTCTGCGCCAGCGTCGGATACGACGCGATGGTGATGCCGAGGCCGAGCGCCAAGGCGACGCCCAGCCACAGGCCCGCACCGGGCTGGACCGCCGTCATGGCCAGCATCAGCACCGCGGAGGTGCCGCAGAGACCCACGGTCACCCACTTGCGACCGCCTCGGAACAGCGTATCGCTCACCACACCCCAGCCGACGCGCCCGAGCGCGCTCGACACCTGCGCGAGACCCAGCACCATGCCGGCCACCGGCTGGCTGGCGCCGGCAGCCTCGCGCATGAAGATGGTCAAATACGAAAAGAAGGTCGTCTGACCCATGTTCCAGGGAATGTTGGCGAGGAATAGAACGCGCACGTTGGTGACGCGCCAGACCTGCAGCATGGCGCGCAGGGTCGCCGTGATGCCCTGGTAGGCCCCGCGCTGACGCGCTTCCACCAGCATGAGGCAGAGCACGCCGTTGACGAGCACCAGGCCGGCCACGCCCAGGAAAATGCTCTGCCAGCTGAACACCGTGACCAGGGCACCGTTCGATGCCGCGAGCACACCGCCGAGGGGCACGCCGGTCTGCTTGAAGCCCATGGCGGTGGCGCGCCGCCGTTCGGAGAACCAGGTGAGAATACCCTTGGCGGTGGACGGGTTGACGATGGAGTAGCCGAATCCCATGACCACGGTGGCGGCGACGGCACCGACGAAACTTCCGGCGCGGCCGAACATGAGCGCGCCGACGATGAGCAGCCCGTGGGACACGAGCAACGCCCTGCCGACGCCGATGCGATCCACGAGACCGCCACCCGGCAGTGCGCCGATCGTCTGCGCCGCGTAGTAGCCGCTCACCAGCAGGCCGACCTGGGTGACGCTCAGCGCCAGATCCTGCTGAATGACCGGCGCCATCGCCATCACCGAGACGATGGGAACCGTGCCCATGACGTGCGCCATGGTCAGTATGGCAATGCGCGCGCCCCAGTGTCTGGCCAGCATTGAAGACGAGCCCCCCTTATTCGCGCCAAGATTAGCAGGAACTCGACGATCGTCGAGAAACTGGGGGATACTTGCACGGTCATGGCCAGCACCGGCACCGACCCCACCACCTGCGATCTGCTCATCGAGGGCGCAGAGCTCATCGACGGCAGCGGCGCCGAGCGCGTGCGCGCCGACGTCGCCATATGCGGCGAGCGGATAGCGGCCGTCGGCGATCTCGACGGCATGGAGGCGCGCGCGCGAATCGATGCCGACGGCCTCGTCGTCGCTCCGGGCTTCATCGATGCCCACACCCACGACGACCGCGCGGTGATGTCGACGCCGGACATGACGCCGAAGGTGAGCCAGGGCGTGACCACCGTGGTCACCGGGAACTGCGGCGTGAGCCTCGCCCCGCTCGCGAACCGCGAGCCGGTGCCGCCGCTGAATCTCCTCGGCGGTGCCGACGCGTACCGCTACCCGAGCATGGGCGCCTACATGGCGGACGTGGAAGCCTCGCCGCCGGCGGTCAACGTGGTACCGCTGGTGGGACACACGACCCTGCGCGTCGCCACCATGGACTCGCTGGATCGCCCGGCCGGCGACGGCGAGATCCATCGCATGCGCGCGTTGCTCGACGAGGCCCTGGAAGCCGGGTGCATCGGCATGAGCACCGGCCTCGCCTACGCGCCGGCCATCGCGGCGCCCACCGACGAGGTCGTCGCACTGGCGGAGCGATTGAAGCCCCACGGCG
>JAABYT010000003.1:59110-83029 GCA_011775625.1 Gammaproteobacteria bacterium
GAGACCCTGGAGATCGGTCGACGCGCCGGCGTTCCGGTGGTCATCTCCCATCACAAGTGCTGCGGTCGAAAAAACTACGGATTGGTGAAGAAAACCCTGGCTGCCATCGAACAAGCGCGCGCCCATCAGTGCGTGGATCTCGATGTCTATCCCTACATCGCCAGCTCCACGGTATTGATCGCGAAATCGGTGGCGATGTCGGAACGCGTCCTGATCACCTGGTCGAGATCCCATCCCGAATGCGCCGGTCGCGATTTCGAAGACATCCGCCGGGAGTGGGAAGTGAGCGTCGAAGAGGCGATCGCGCGTCTGCAGCCGGCCGGCGCCATCTACTACCAGATGGACGAGGACGATCTGCGCCGCGTGCTGGCCTTCGAGGACGCCATGATCGGCTCCGACGGTCTGCCCCACGACGAATTTCCCCACCCGCGCCTGTGGGGCACCTTTCCCCGCGTGCTCGGGCACTACAGCCGCGACCTGGGGCTGTTTCCGCTCGAGCAGGCGGTGCGGCGCATGACTGCGGTGGCGGCGCGGGTATTCGGGCTCCAGGACCGCGGTGTGGTGCGCGAGGGCGCATTTGCCGACCTGGTGGTCTTCGATGCGAGCACGGTGATCGACGCCGCGAGCTTCGCGTCACCGAAGAAACAGTCCGCCGGAATTCGAGAGGTCATCGTCAACGGCCGTCCCGTGTGGCGCGGCAGCGCCTGGACCGGCAGCCGGCCGGGACGGATCCTGAGAAGAAACAGCGCGCGCTGATCAGGCCGCGACGGCTTTCGCGAGCTGCTCCTCGATGAACGCGATCTGCTTCCAGACGAGCCTTCTGCTCGAATAGATCCACAGCAGCGTCGCCACGGTGACGATGGCGCCGACGGCGGCGAGCTTCATGCCCGGCGTCAGATCGCGCATCCAGTTGACCAAGCCGATCAGCGTCAGAAACAGCCCGAGCACGAGACAGCCGACAAACTGAAACTTCGTGCGCAGATTGTATGCGACGCTGCCCTCGATCACCGACTCGTCGCCCTGGGTGCGCAGCACACCTCGAAACTCCACGATGTCGCCAGCCTGCGCGAGCGGTGCCGTCCTCCACACCCGAATGCTGTCGCCTTCGATGGCGCCGATGAGCCGCTCATTGATGGTGATTCCGCTGACGGTAATCAGCGACCGAATCCGCCCGGCGACGGACCCGACGTCACGGGATCCGCTGACCCGCAGATCCTGTTTCCAGAAAATGAACCCTCGCTCCATGGCTGGCTCAGTGTACCCCGTCGCAGTAGAGACCACACAATCGGGTTGTTCGAATTCGCCAGTGCGCGTCCCTGAGAGTAGACTGGGCCGTGCCAGAGATGAGTACGAGAATTTCGCCGTGCGAGACGTCGGAGAATGGCTCGAGCAACTGGGCCTCGGCAAGTATGCCGAGATTTTTGCCGAGAATGATCTTACGCCTGATGTTCTGAGCGAGCTGACCGAAGTCGATCTCAAAGAGCTCGGCATGTCCATGGGAGATCGTAAGCGGATTCTGAAAGCCGTAGCACGTCTTGACGCTGAAACTCCAGGCAGCGATTTCGGATCACCCAAATCCGAACGTTCCCGCACATCTTCTTTGCCGACGAGCAAAGCCGAACGTCGCCAGCTCACGGTGATGTTCTGCGATCTCGTCGGCTCCACATCCCTTGCCGAGCAGCTCGATCCGGAAGAACTCCGCGACGTCATTGCAGGCTGTCAGGAAATTTGGCAGATGGCTATCGAGCGGTATGACGGATTCGTCGCCCGTTACATGGGAGACGGGGCACTCGCCTACTTCGGCTATCCAAAAGCCCACGAAGACGCTGCCGAGCGGGCCGTGCGGGCGGGGTTGGAAATTATCACCGCGATGGCGGCGCCGGGCGATAACCGCCGACAAAAACACGGTATCGAGCTCGCTGTACGTGTGGGAATTGCCACCGGTCCCGTGGTGGTCGGTGATCTCGGCAAGGGCACTGCCAAGGAGAGTGCGGCGTTCGGCGAGACACCGAATCTCGCCGCCCGCCTCCAAGCCGTCGCAGTCGCGAATACGATTGTTGTATCGCCGGGTACGCATCGACTGACAGAGGGGCAATTCGACTATCGTGACCTGGGAGAGCGGGACCTCAAGGGGATCGGCGAGCCTGTTCGAGCCTGGCAGGTACTCGGCGAGGGCGGCGCGGAAAGCCGCTTCGATGCGCTTTATGGTCAGAAGATCACACCGCTGGTTGGACGTGCAGAGGAGCTGGCCATTCTGGCCAATCGCTGGGAGCACACGAAGGAGAGTGAAGGTCAAGTGGTTCTCATAAGCGGAGAGCCCGGCATCGGAAAATCGAGGCTGTGCGAAACAATCGCTGCACAGATATCTGAGGAACCACAGCATACCCTTCGCTATCAATGTTCTCCTCACCATACGAACACTGCCTACTATCCCGTGATCAGGCACCTTCAGCACGCCGCGGGCTTCAGTGCGAAAGACACAGAAACAGAAAGACTCGACAAGCTCGAGGAACTTCTAAAGACAAGCAACGACATCGAGGTCGAGCTTCCCCTATTGGCCGATTTGCTTTCCGTCTCGCTGAGTGCGCGGTACTCGCCGCCGCCATTCGATGCTCAGCATAAGAAGGAACGCACTATTCGCTCACTGATAGGATTAATCGATCGTCTTTCAGATGTTCGTCCGGTACTAATCGTGTTCGAGGATTTACATTGGGTAGATCCCTCGACCATGGAATTTCTCGCCAGATTGGTCGAGAAGGCGGAAGACGATCGTCTTCTCATGTTAATCACGTTTCGTCCCGAGATAGAAGCTCCGTGGATGGCTCACGCGCACAGGACGCTTCTGACTCTGAACCGCATCAGTAACCGGGAAACCCGAACAATGTTGCGTGAACTTTCAGGACCTTATCAGCTGTCCGAAGGAATCATTGGCGAACTCGTTGAAAAGGCCGACGGCGTACCCTTGTTCATCGAAGAGATGACACGTGCGGTTTTAGAAACAGAAATCCGGGTACCGAATGGGAGCGAGGTAACCTCACTCGAGGTGCCCGCCACGTTACAGGACTCGCTGATGGCACGGCTGGATCGCTTGCAAACTGCGAAGCCAGTGGCCCAAATCGGAGCTGCAATCGGCCGTGAATTTACACGCGAGATACTCGACTCCGTATGCGAGATGACGCCATCAGATGTCGACCGCGCAGTCAATGAGCTCGTCGACACAGGGCTCGTATTTCTTCGCGGCGGTGAACTCGGCAGAACGTGTGTATTCAAGCACGCCCTGGTTCAGGACGCTGCATACAACAGCCTTCTTCTTGCCGACCGAGTAAAGATCCATCGCCGCATTGCAGAGATGCTCGACGGTTCGAACTTCGATCAGCCGGCACTCCTCGCACATCACTGGGAACGCGCGGGAGATCTCGAAAAGGCCCTCGAATTCAGACTGCAAGCCGCGGATCGTGCTACAGAACTCGAT
Source organism: Gammaproteobacteria bacterium (assembly GCA_011775625.1). GTDB lineage: Bacteria > Pseudomonadota > Gammaproteobacteria > HK1 > HK1 > JAABYT01. Next base: position 62,583 of record JAABYT010000003.1, read on the forward strand.
GCAGTAGCGGAACGTGACGCTCAAAACTGGCACGTGCTGGATATTTTGGAACGCTTACCAGAGACACCCGAGCGAAGAATGGCCTATGTCAAAATGATTCAGACAATGTATCGGGACACGTTCTGGCGCACTGACGAGGAATACCAGCAGGCGCTCCGACACCTCGAAAGTGCCCTGGATATAGCCAGCGATCTGGACGATGACGCTTCCAGAACGAGTTTACTTGCGTACAGAGGCCGTCACTGGACGGGCGAAGGCGATCTGATACAAGCGGCCGAAGATGCGAAATCTCTGGGGGACAAACGGCTACAGGCTGAAATCGAAGATCGGTTTTCAGGCTACTTCGGTCAGAGAGGACAGTTCGACGATTCAAATGTGCATGCCGTGCGCGCCATTGAACTCTGGGACGAAATCGGCGATGTGCTGGAAACGGGCTTTTCAATGGCAGGCGCCGGACGATGTCATCATTCCCGCGCCGGAAAACTCGAAGAGTCTCTCGAGTTCGCGAGACGTGCCCGTGCGATTGCTGAATCGACCGGTAATCTGGAATTGAAGGCCTGGACGGCAATGGAATCAGAGCCGTACATGTATCAAGGACTCTGGGAGCAGGCTATCGAGGCTGCCGAGGCGGGTCTTCCGATAGCCTGGGAGATCGGCCATTGGCGTGTGATCATGTTTTCTTCGGCCTGGGCAACGATTGCGTACACCAAGCTCCAACAACTGCAAGAAGCCGAGAACTTGATGGAGCGAGCACTCAAGGGCGCCGACCCGAGAATAGGAGACAACTACACGAGAGTTTACTTGAGGTTCGCCCTCAGTCAGCTGCGCCTCGCGCAAAGCCAGCTCGATGCGGCGCTCGCGGCTGCGGAACACGCCGCCGAGCTTACCGATCTGAAAACGATGGGAGTCGAACACGGCGTGGTACCCCGAGTGCTGGGACAGGCGCTCGAAGCAATGGGAAGACGCGACGAAGCGGAAATCGAGTTTCGTCGTAGTCTCGACAGACTCGGAAAAATTCAATCGAAACCGGAGCTAGGCCAGACTCTGCTCGCCTACGGCCGATTCAAGGATGAAGATGACAAGGACCAAGGCAGACAACTGCTGACGAAGGCGCTCGAAATTTTCGATGACATCAACGCGCCCGGATGGATTGCTGAGACACGCGTAGCGCTCGATACATGAGTCGACAGACTGAGCTGTAATGGCTCAGAAGCGACCGTACAGACACTGTCAGACCGATAGGGACCGAAAGTCTGCTTTCGTCAGGATCCGACATTCGATGGAACCGAAACGAACCGCGGCAGTGGTCTCGAATCGGCCACTTTTGGTCATTCCCGGAAGCGACTTGCGCCACGCCAAGCAGACACTCAAGTATGATAGATGGCAATTGTCCGTGTTATAAGACGGCATATGTCCACCTAATTGCCTGTTATGCGGCAAAGCAGCATTAGCGATGTGTGGCTCGGTGAATGACGAACAAAAGGCTGCTCTCAGCCGTGACCCGTCATTCGCCATTCGCGGTAAGATTACTTTTGAACATTCGGATTCACTTCAGAACCTGAATTTCGCAGTCAAGCGATGGAGCACGATCTTCCGCTGCGGGATCTGGCGGTGCACATGAGCAGCCATGCAAAGAGGATCGGCCTTCTGCTTCCACACTGGGAAGACGGATATCAGAGAGGAACGCCTCGTAGCGTGGATGTCGTTGAAAGTGCCGGTGTTGTCGAGCGCTGTGGCTTGGACTCAGTCTGGCTGGTGGACCACTTCCTGTCGGAGCCCTATCTTGACGAAGCCGCCCACTGGGATGTTCCGGAGAGCTGGAAAGGTCTGACCATCGGATTCTGGGAGTGCTGGACGCTGGCGAGCGCCATCGCGACGGCGACCGAGCGCATTCAGATCGGCACCCTCGTGTCGAACACCGGATACCGCAATCCAGCTCTGCTTGCTCAGATGATGAACACCATTGACGACTTGAGCGAGGGCAGACTGATTGCGGGTCTGGGGGCAGGCGACTTTCCCACTGAACACAAAAGGTTCGGCTATCCTTTCGAGCGGCGGGTCGGACGATTCGAAGAGGCTCTGCAGATTATCAGCCCGTTGCTCCATGGTGAAACGTCCAGATTCGAAGGTGAGTTCTATCGAACAGACGGCGCGGAACTGCGTCCCAAGGGCCCGAGCCCCGACGGCCCACCCATTCTCATCGGCGTCCTCCTCGGTGGACCCAGGATGAATCGTCTGGTTTCACAATACGCCAACGAGTGGAACTGCTGGATAGCTGAAAATACCAAGGTCGAAGTCTATCGTGAGGCGCGCGCCGCCGTGATGCAGGCTTGCGAAAAACACGCACGAGACCCTTCCACACTGAGAAAGCATGCAACGATTGGTGTCGGATTACCCGGATTCAAACCCGAGTCGCCGGCCGAGCTGCGCATTCAGGGGTCGCTCGGTGAGATCGCCGACGAGCTTGGCCGCTTCCTTAACGAAGACGTTGATCACCTGAGTGTATCGCTCCGTCCTTTCAGCACCGAGTCCATCGAAACTTTTGCGGAGATTGTGAAGCGGGTGCGGTGAGCGTTCGCGGCAGTTTTTCGTGGCGACTTGTTTCTCGACAGCGGACGATAAATCAGTCGTTCTGCCATCGACCGCTCAGGGTCGAGATCAGACAAGAGATACAGGATCACATGGTCGTGCCGCATAACAAGGCGCTGCAGCGGACGCGGATTAGACGCGAGCTGCTTTCCTTGGCGTTCCGTCCGCGCCGCTGAGCTTGGTCGTTAGGCAGCAATATGAAGCGGCACAATATACCGGATGATGTATTGCTTTTTGCGGGCTACACCCTCGCACATGCGGCGTACAGTATCAGCGACGTAGAGGAGGGAGAGCTGCTAATTCCCTTTGCCATGACGGAAGTCGGTGGGGAGCAGAATATTGCGCGTTTCGAATCGGATTCTCAGGCTGACGCAATAGCGTCCGGAAAGCGATACATGGCCAGTATGAAAAGGAAAAGCGATCTATGGACATTAGCGCGTGAGGGAACAATAAAGGCAGCTGACGAGAAAGATGTCGATGCGCTGGTTGTCAGTGCGGGATGTACCGGTTTAGAAGAGACGTTGGCAGTAATACAGCCCTTTCGTCCGAACAGGGGACGCGACGAATTCGCCATTCTGCCCACTGCAGCCGTCGTAATTGGCGGTCAGATTGAAGAAGGTGAGGAACACTTCAGGCTAATTACGATTGTTCTGGAAGGAGTTTCTTATCATCCCAAGGCGGCGCTCTGGGATACTTGGCAAACCAGAGGCGGGAGTGCCGCCTAACAAGGTGCTGCAGCCGGGGATGTGAGATTACGGGCGAATAGCCGCCGATGGATTCGAGCTTTTCTGACTGCGCAAGTCAGTTCAACTTGCGATCATCACAGCTGCATCCGCTGATAATTGATTACTGGATATATATTCAGTATACTTCGTTCATCCATTCAACCGCAAAGGGACCTGCCGGTGGATACTCGCGACGCGACGACCTTACCCATGCCTTCGCCCTCCCTCGATGCCCTGGAGCACCAGATCACCGAGCTCTCCGCCCACATCCACGCCGCGACCTATAGACTGCTCTGTCTCATCGCCGAATTCGACCGCCGCAAGGGCTGGTCTCAATGGGGCATTCGCTCCTGTGCGCATTGGCTCAATTGGAAGTGCGGCATCGGCCTGGTGGCCGCCCGCAATAAGGTCCGGGTCGCCCGCAGCCTGGAACATCTCCCCCAGATCAGCGAGGCCTTTCGCCTGGGCCAGGTAAGCTATTCCAAGGTACGCGCAATGACGCGGGTGGCGACGCCGGAGAACGAGGACTATCTGCTGCAGATAGCCCGTCACGGCACCGCCGCGCACGTCGAGCGGCTGGTGTGCAACTACCGCAAGGTACAGGCCATCGCCGAGCGCCAGCGGGCCAACAGCGTGCACGAGCAGCGCCGCGTGAACTTTTATCACGACAGCGACGGCGCGCTGATCATCGAGGCGCGGCTCGCGACTGAGACCGGCGAGATCGTGCTGAAGGCGCTGGCCGCGGCCGGTGAAGCGCTGTACCAGCGCCGCCGGAAAAGCGAGAACGATTCCGCGGAACCGTCCTTGCAGGAGGGTCTGTACGGGCCGCCGGGGCCGGCGGAAGGCATCGCCGAGGATGCGGAAACACCCTGGTGGCAGCGCGCCACGCACGAGACGCAGAGCTACGCCGCGCGCCGCGCCGATGCGCTGGTGCTGATGGCCGAAAGCCTGCTCACCAACGGCGCCGCCTCGCGCACGGCCGGCGAGCGCAATCAGATTGTCGTTCACGTCGACGCCGAGGTGCTCGCCGACCCCGGCGCCGCCGGCCGCTCGGAGCTCGAAGACGGTCCATCGCTCGCCGCCGAGAGCGCCCGGCGGCTCGCCTGCGATGCGGGCGTCGTGCGACTGGTGGCAGACGGCGATGGCCTACCCCTCGACGTCGGCCGCAAGACGCGCAGCATCCCGCCGTCCATTCAACGTGCGCTGCGTGCCCGCGACCGCGGCTGCCGCTTCCCCGGCTGTACCGCGCGCCATTTCGTCGAAGGTCACCACGTCAAACATTGGGCCCGGGGCGGCGAGACCAGCCTCGCCAATCTCGTTCAGCTCTGCCATTTTCACCACCGGCTGGTGCACGAGGGCGGCTACGGTGTGCGTGTCACCGGCACGCGGCGGTTTCAATTCACTCGCCCCGACGGCCGCATCATCGAACCGGTGCCTGAAAACGATTCCGCGGAATCGTCCCGCGACACCGACATCGAGAGCGTGAACCGCGCGCACGGACTGGACATCGATGCGCGAACCTGTGTTTCGCTCTGGGACGGCACCGCCATGGATCTGGCCACGGCGGTGGACGCGTTACTCACTCGTGGCGGCGCTCTGCACTTGGATCACGAAACCGGGCATTACCCCGCGCACTTTCCGCCTTCAACGGACCAATCCGAACACCGCGACACATAGTAATAGACCCAGCGCGACCCGCCGATAGAGTTGCTCGGTGGCCTTGCGGAAGTATCGCGCGCCCAGCCACGCCGCCGCCGCGAACGCCGGCAGCATGACCGCTGCGCGGATCGCGGCGGGCGCGACGATCAAACCTTTCACGGCCATCATGGTGATGAGCGTGATCAGAGTAATGCCGAAATAGCCGGTGAAGTTGGCGCGATTGGTGGCCGCGCTGTCGCGGCTGGAGAGCAGGTAGAGCATGACCGGCGGGTTGCCGAGGCTGGTGGCCGCCATCAACGTTCCCGACAGACCGCCGACACCGAGCGTGAATCCCAGGCGCTTCTGGCCCTGGTAACGCCAGCCGGTCATGAGCAGCAGCACGAACACCAGCACCACCGCCGCGATCCCGCGCGCCATCAGATCCGCGTCCACGGTGACGAGCAGCCAGGTTCCGACGGGCATGAACACCGCCGCCGCGGCGCCCATGGGCACGATCACGCGCCACTCGATGAGCCTGTGCACCGATGGCAGCAGCTGGGCCGTCACCACCACCTCCATGAGGACAATCATGACGACCGTCTCCAGCGGCCCGAACAGAATGGCGAACACGGGCGCCATCAGCATTCCCGAGCCCACGCCGACGAAGCCGCGCATGAAGCCAGCCACCATGGCGACGCAGACCGCGACCAGAAATCCCGTGCTGGCAACGAGATCGACGAGTGCCGAAAGGTACATTTCGGTTCAGAAGCAGAGATCGAGAGATGTATCGCCAGTCTTCAAGAATTCGATCAGATTCCGGCGATCACTCGGATTCTCCAGCTTACCGGCGAAGGCCATCAATGTACCGGGGATCGTACCGGTGGGATCTGCCAGGAACTCGTCCAGCTTCTCGTCGGACCAGACGAATTCGGCGGATTTCATTTCGGCGCTGTAGCCTTCGAAGTCCGGCAGACTTCCGACCTTACGGCCGATGATGCCCCCCAGTTTCGGTCCGACCCTGTTACAAGAGATCGCGTGGCATGCAAGGCACTTTGCGTGAAACACATCCTTACCGGCTTCGGTGCCCTGTGACGACGCGAGCCCAGGGGCGATCAAGCAGGCTATCGCGCCGATCAGTCGAAACCTCATCGCGTAACACTCATTATATAACTCCCTCTTCCCGCAACGCCGAGAGCTCGTCTTCGCCGATCCCCAGCTCGCCGAAATAGACCTCGTGGTTGTGCGCGCCCATGTCGGCGCCCAGATGCTTTATTTGCCCGGGCGTCTCGGAGAGCTTCGGCACCACGCCCTGCACGGCCAGATCGCCGATGCGATTGTCTTTCACACGCACCAGCGTGTCCCGGAGCGTGAACTGCTCGTCTTCGAAGATGTCGGCGATGCTGTTGATGGGACCGCAGGGAACGTCGCCGTCACAGCAGCGTGCGATAACCTCGTCTCGCGTCAGCGAGGTGGTCCACGCGCTGACCATTCGATTGATCGCCTCGCGCTCGGTGACACGCTTCTTGCGCGTGCCGAACCGCTCCGGGTTATCGAGATCGGGATTGCCGATGACTTTCACGAAGCGCTCGAACATCTTGTCGTTGGTGCAGGCGATGGCGACCCACTTTCCGTCGCCGGTCGGGTAGTGACTGTGGGGCACGGAGCTGTCGGTCTCGGTGCCGTTGCGTTCGCGCACGTAGCCGGTCTTGTCGTAGACGGCAGCGAACTCGTCGAGGAATCGAAAAATGCCGTCGTGCAGAGCAATGTCGATGTACTGGCCGCGACCGCTGTTGTCGCGCGCGCGCAATGCCAATAACACTCCGTACGCTCCGTACAATCCGCTCAGGTAGTCGGCAAGCGTCGTGGAGCCCGCAATGAGGGGCGGCGTGTCAGGCCTTCCGGTGAGATAGGAGAGCCCCGCATAGGCCTGGGCGATACGCGCGAAGCCCGGCAGGTTGCGTTTCGGTCCCTCCTGCCCGTAGGCCGAGACCCGCAGCATGATGAGCCCCGGGTTGACCTCTCGCAGGGACTCGAAACCGAGCCCCCAGCGCTCCAGGGTGCCGGGGCGGAAGTTCTCCATCACCACGTCGCTCTGCGCCACCAGCCGGCGGAAGATGTCCGCCCCCTTCGGCAGCTTGAGATCGAGGGTGATGCAGCGCTTGTTGCGCGCGTCGTTCAGCCACCAGTAGGTGTCGCCGGTGTCGCTCTCGGTGCCGAGCTGGCGCAGCGAGTCTCCGATGCCCGGTTTCTCGATCTTGATGACGTCGGCGCCGAACTCCGCGAGGCACGCGGCGGCGAAGGGGGCGGCGACGAAGGTCGCGATATCGAGCACGCGCACGCCGTCGAGGGGGGCTCTCGTTTGTTCCATGACGGGAAAGCTATCAAAGGCGACAGTTGGGGTACAATGCGCTCGCCTTGTCGCCCCCCACGCAAATGCGCAGCTCACCGGCGAATAGATGAGCCGGGCGGACTTCGTGCGTCTCACCAAGGCGCTCGCCATCGGCGCCGTCGGCGGTGCGCTGTTCTTCGTCTTGAACATGCCTCTGGCCTGGATGATGGGCGCCATGGTGCTGACGACCATGGCGGCACTCGCGGGCGTGTCGCTGCACGTGCCCGGGCGCCTGCGCTCGGTGATGGTGGCGATCCTCGGCGTTCTGCTCGGCAGCACCTTCACACCCGAGGCGCTCGCCAAGGTCGGCGAGTGGCCGCTGACGCTGGTGGGCCTGATGCTGTATCTCGTCCTGGTGACCGGCCTGCTGTATGTCTATTTCCGGCGCGTCCTGGGCTTTCATCCGGCAACCGCCTACTTCTCCGCCACTCCGGGTGGCCTCAACGAGATGGTCATCGTCGGCCGCGCCATGGGCGGCGACGACCGCGCCATCGCTCTGGTGCACGGCGCGCGCGTTCTGCTCGTGGTGCTGACCCTGCCGTTCTGGTTCCGCTACGCCTACGGTGTCGGCAGCACGGGGGGCGGGGTGGGCAGCGCCAGCCTGGCCGACATCGGCTGGCTCGACGGCGGCGTGCTGGTGGCCTGCGCCATCGTCGGGCCGCTGCTGGGCAAGCTTCTGCGACTGCCCGCTTACCGGCTCGTCGGGCCGATGGTTGCCAGCGCCGCGGTGCACATCACCGGCCTCACCGCCTCGGCGCCGCCCATGGAGCTGGTAGCCATTGCCCAGGTGGTCGTCGGCTCGTCCGTCGGCGCGCGCTTCGTCGACGCGCCGCTCAAGTGGGTGGCGAAGATCATCGCGGCGTCGCTCGGCTCGACCAGCCTGATGCTGGGGGCCACGGTGGGCTTTGCGCTCGCGCTGGCGCCGCTCTCCGGTATTGCCTTTCCCGCCGTGGTGCTGGCCTTCTCCCCCGGCGGGCTCGCGGAGATGAGCCTGATCGCGCTGTTTCTGGGAATCGAGACCGCCTTTGTCGCCACCCACCACGTGGCGCGCATCGCCATGATCGTCATCGCCGCGCCGCTCGTGTTTCGCGTGCTTGGCCGCAGGCCCCCGCCTACTTCCCCTTGAACACGGGCCGGCGCTTGTCCGCGAAGGCCGCCTCGGCCTCGCGGTGGTCTTCGCTCATCCAGAGATCGGCGAACGCCTCCTCGGCCAGCTGGCGCGCCGGCTCGCGCGCCATGTGCCAGGTGGCCTGAAGCACGCGCTTGGTGGCGGCGAGCGAGAGCGGCGCGAGCTCGGCAAACTGCTCCGCGAGCGCAAGCGCGGCATCGACCACCGGCCGCTCGTTGCAGACGCGGTTCACGAGCCCGAGTCGCAGCGCTTCATCGGCACCGACCTCGTCGCCGGTGGCGAGCAGGTGCATGGCGCCGGCGTAGCCGCAGGCGCGCACCAGGCGCTCGGCGCCGTGCCATCCCGGAATCAGGCCGAGACGCACGTAAGGAAAGCCGATGCGCGCAACCGGCGCGGCGAAGCGCACGTCGCAGGCGAGCATGAGCTCCGCGCCGCCGCCCATGGCGATGCCGTTGACCGCCGCGATCACCGGCAGCGGCAACGCTTCCAGTCGATCCAGCAGGCGACGCGGGCGCTCGAAGGCGGTGCTGAGCTGCGCGCGCGTGGTGAGCTGACGATACTGCTTGATGTCGCCGCCGGCGCTGAAGAACTTGTCGCCGGCGCCGGTGACGACAATGGCGGCGAGACCGCTTTCCCGTCCGAGAGCGGTGAGCGCCGTATCCAGCGCCGCGGTGACCTCGGCGCTGATGGCATTGCCGGCGTGCTCGCGGTCGATAGTCAGCAGCGCGGTCGCGCCACGCCGCTCCACGCGCAGCACCTCAGCGCTCATCGCGCTCCACCAGGTGCACGAGCAAGCCGGAGAGCGAGCGGGGATGCACGAATCCGATGCGTGCGCGCCGGGAGCCCGGCCGTCCGCGCCGATCGATCATCGAAAGCCCCGCCTCGTCCAGCGCCGCCAGCGCCGCGTCGATGTCGGCGGTCTTGAGCGCCAGATGGTGCAGCCCCGGGCCGTGGCGCTCGATGTATCGGCCGATGGCGCCCTTGTCGCCGCGGGTGTTGCCGGGCGCCGCACCGAGGGCGAGGTCGTCGTCCTCCGCGCCCTGGGGCGCGAAGGGCTCGAGAAACTCCAGCTCGCAGTCGCCGACGGTGATGAAAGCGACGCGCAGCCCGCCGACGACTCGCGGCGCACGCGTGTGGTAGACGACGCCGTAGCGATCCGATGTGAAGCTCTCGGTGGCGGTGTGCACCTCGACATCGGTCTGGGTGCTTTCCACCTCGAGACCGAGCCTGCCCGCGAAAAAGTCGGTGGCGGCGCGATTGTCGGCGCTGGCGACACCCAGGTGATCGATGCGCTGNNCCATCGAGTCCCGCGCCGGCGATGGTGTCCGCCTGCGCAATGCCGAGACGCGGCAGAAGCTCAGCGGGCTGCGCCGCGGCGATGGCGATGTGGTGCACGCCGGTGTGCCCCTCGTCGCCGAGGAAGGGATCGTCGCTGGCGAAAACAGCCAGCGCGGTCGCGCCGACGCCGAAGAGCGGCACCGTGCGACCGTCCGGTGTGCGTGCCTCGCGCCGGCCCAGGGCGAAGCTTTGCTCGAGCACCTTTGCCGCGGCATCCGGATCGCTCACCGCCAGCGCCACGTAGGCGAGGCCGGAGACGTTCACGATCGCCCCCGTGCGGATCCGGCGACGACGCCGTCGGCAAGCAGCCGAGCGATCTCGTCGGCCGCGAGGCCGAAGTCCCCCAGCACCGCCTCGCTGTGTTCGCCCAGCATCGGCGGATGACTGCGCACCGTGCGCTTGCCGATGCTGCCCATGCGCAGTGGATTGGAAAGCTGGCGAAGCTGGCCGATGACCGGATGCTCGATGCTCTCGGCGAAGCCGTTGTGCAGCACGTGCGGATCGTTGAAAACCTGATCGAGGGTGTAGATGGGGCCCGCCGGGATGCCCGCGTCGATGAGCTCCCGCGTCCATTCGAGCGCCGGGCGCGTGCGAAGGCGCGCATTGAGCTTCTCGCGCAGCCGCTCACGGTTGCTCGAGCGCGCCGAGTTGTCGGCGAAATCCGGATGATCCCGCAGCGCCTCGAGATCCAGCACGCGACAAAGCGTGGCCCACATGCCCTCGGTCGCCGCGGCCAGGTTCAGCAGGCCGTCGCTGGCGGTGAATGTGCCGTAGGGAAAGATCACCGGATGATCGTTGCCGGCGCGCCCGGGCACCTCCCCGAGACTCAGGTAGCGCTGTCCCTGCACGCACAGCATGCCGACCAGTGACGCCAGCAGCGACGTGTCCACCTTCTGCCCTTCGCCGGTCACGTGGCGCTGGGCAATGGCGGCGGTGATACCGGTGGCCGTCCACATGCCCGCCACCAGGTCGCCGATGGGCACGCCCACCCGCGTCGGCTCGCCGTCGGCGAAGCCGCTGATGCTCATGAGACCCGACATGCCCTGGGCAATCTGATCGAAGCCCGGCCAGGTGCCGTAGGGCCCCTCGTCGCCGAAGCCGGTTATCGATGCGTGTACCAGGCGCGGGTTCGCCTCGCGCAGGCTGGCGTAGTCGAGACCCATGGCACGCATGGTGCCCGGCTTGAAGTTGTCCACCAGCACGTCGACCCGGGTCGCCAGGGTGCGCAGCAGATGCACACCCTGCTCGCTTCGAAAATCGATCGCCAGGCTGCGCTTGTTGCGGTTGATGCTGAGGTAGAAGACACCGATGCCTTCGTGAAAAGGACCCCATGCGCGCATCATCTCGCCGTCGGGCAGAGGCTCCACCTTGATCACCTCGGCGCCCAGGTCGCCGAGAATCATGGTGCAAAAGGGTCCTGACAGCGCGCGCGAAAGATCCAGCACGCGAACGTTTTCGAGCGGCAGCGTCATGGCGGCACTTTAGACGCAAGCAAGCGGCCGATTCAATTGCCGCCCATGGTCACCAGGCTGCTGCGCGCGTCGCCGATCGTCACGGCGGTGGGGGTGGCCGTGCAGACGCCCGGCTTCGGCGGAATTGTGACCCAGTAGACAGCCACCCCCTCGCCAGACGCGGGGGCATACCGTACTCTTTTCTCCATCACCTCAGGGGGTTGTCCGTGAGCGCATTCCGTCTGCCGACGACGCGACCCGCCGCATCGCCTCTCGGCGCGAAGCTGTCGGGCATCGTCGCCCGGGCCGGCGACGTGATCCTCGGCAAGGACCGCGAGATCCGGCTCGCCGTCACCTGCCTCATGGCCCGCGGTCATCTGCTGATCGAGGACATCCCGGGCGTCGGCAAGACCACCCTGGCCCATGTGCTGGCACGCATTCTGGGCCTTTCGTTCCAGCGCGTGCAGTTCACCAGCGACCTGCTGCCGGCGGACATTCTGGGCATTTCCGTCTACGATCGCCGCGCCGGCAGCTTCGAGTTCCACCCGGGCCCCATCTTCACCAACCTGGTGCTCGCCGACGAGGTCAACCGGGCAACGCCCAAGACCCAGAGCGCGCTGCTCGAGGCGATGGAAGAGCGTCAGGTGAGCCAGGACCGCGTGACCCGGGATCTGCCCGACCCGTTCTTCGTCATCGCCACCCAGAACCCCGACCACAACGTCGGCACGTTCCCGCTGCCCGAGTCGCAGCTCGACCGCTTTCTCATGCGCATCACCCTCGGCTATCCGGACGCCAAGTCCGAGCGCGCGCTGCTCACCGGATGCGACCGCCGGGAGCTGGTCGAGGCGCTGGAGCCGGCGCTCGAGGTCGCCGAGCTGCTGGACATCCAGAAACAGGTGCAGAAAGTGCACGTCTCCGACGCGCTCCTCGACTACCTGCAGGATCTGATCGCCGCCACCCGCAGCGAGCCCGACCTGGGTCCGGGGCTGTCACCGCGTGCGGGCCTTGCCCTGCTGCGCTGCTCGCAGGCCTGGGCATTCATGGAGGACCGCCGGCACGTGCTGCCCGAGGACGTTCAAGCCGTGCTGCCCTCGGTGGTGAACCACCGTCTGCGCCAGGCAACCGCTTCGACCGACGCGCTGCTGCGCCAGGTGCCGATTCCGTGACATGGACACTTCGCCCGCTGGGCTGAGCCCGATCGAGCGGGCAACGCTGCGCTTTCGGCGCATCTACATCCTTCCCACGCGTCAGGGCATCGGCTTCGCCGTCGCGCTGTCGGTCATGCTGCTCGGCTCGATCAACTACGACAACGCCCTCGGTTACGTTCTCAGTTTCCTGCTCATCGCTGCCGCGCTGATCTCCATGCTGCACGCGGTGCGCAATCTCGCCGGGATCGATCTGCGATGGGGCGAATGCGAGCCGGTATTCGCCGGCGATACCGCGCGTTTTCCACTCAAGGTCGACAACCGCGGTCAGCGTCCGCGCTTCGGCCTGCTGGCGCGCCTCGCCGGCAGGCGTGGACGAAGCGGCGAGGCCAATCCCCCCCGGCGCTTTCATCTCGATGCCGGCGGCCTCGAGCGCATCGAGCTGGCGGCCGTCGCCCCCGAGCGCGGCTGGTTCTCTCCCGGCGCCATCGTCGTGGCCACGCGCTTTCCCTTCGGTTTCTTCCGCGCCTGGTCGCGGGTCGATGCAGGGCTCCGCTGCCTCGTGTACCCGCGCCCCGCCGGCGAGCAGGCGATGCCCTTGCATCAGCCCGAGGCGTGCGGCGAGCACGGCAGCCGCGGAAAGGGTGATGACGAGTTCTCGGGACTGCGCGACTACCACCCCGGCGACTCGGCGCGCCGCGTGCACTGGAAGGCCGTGGCCAGGGGCCAGGGCGTTCCGGTGAAGGTGTTCAGCGGCGCCGCCTCGGGCAGCACGTGGCTGCGCTGGCAGGATGTCGTCGCCGGCGACACCGAGGCGCGCCTTTCACAGATGAGCCGCTGGGTGAACGAGGCGCAGGCGCAGCGCAGAACCTGCGTTACGGCCTGGTGCTGCCGGGCATCGAGATCCCCCCGGACCAGGGCGAGGCGCACCGTCACCGCTGCCTCGAAGCGCTGGCTCTGTTCGACAGCGAGACCACCGGCCATGCGCGCGCATCCTGAGACCCGCGATTGGACGCTCGGCCGCGAGCGCAGCCTGTGGCTGAGCATCTGCCTGGCGCTGGTGGTGATCCCCCACGCGGGCCGCATCCCATTCTGGGAGCTGGCCTGCTTCGCTTTTCTCGCCGGCTGGCGGGTGGCCAACGCCACCCGCGGCGTGCCGTTGCCGCCGAAGTGGCTGGTGATTGCCCTGAGCGCCGTCATGCTCGCCGCCATCTACGCCGCCCACGGCACGTTCTTCGGCCGCGACACCGGCGTCGTCCTGCTGGTCGTGCTCACGGGCATGAAGCTGATGGAGAGCCGCAGCCTTCGCGATGCCTACGTGCTGAGCGCGCTCGGCTATTTTCTCGTCATCACCAACTTTCTCTACTCCCAGAGCATCCTCACCGGCATCTACATGCTCGCGGTGGTGCTGCTCATGACCGCGACGCTCATCGGTTTCAACGTCGGCAGCGGCGAGCTCGACACGCGCGCGCGCCTGCGCATGGCGGCCGCCATGCTGATGCAGGCGGCGCCGATCATGCTGGTGCTGTTCTTCCTGTTCCCGCGCCTGCCCGGTCCGCTGTGGAGTCTGCCGCGCGATGCCCACGGCGCCATGAGCGGTCTCAGCGAGCGCATGAGCCCCGGCCTCATCAGCCGACTGTCGCTCTCGGACGCGGTCGCGTTCCGGGTCACGTTCCGGGGCGAGGCGCCGCCGCCGAGCCAGCTCTACTGGCGCGGCCCGGTCATGTGGCACACCGACGGGCGCGAGTGGACGAGCGGCAATCCGACGCGCAGCTGGCGCGCCCAGTACGTGGAGCTGCACGGCGAACCCGTTGACTACACCATCACCCTGGAGCCGCATCAGCAGTCGCGACTGTTCGCCCTGGAGGTGCCCACCACCATCCCGCGCGGCGCGCAGATGACCCAGGATTTTCAGCTGCGCACGCCCAAGCCGGTGCGCACGCGGCAACGCTACGAGGTGCGCTCCTTTCCCGAGGCGCGGCTGACGCGAGTCTCCATCGACGAGCAGAGCGCGGCGCTCGCGCTGCCCGCCGGGGTGCATCCGAGGGCGCGCGCGCTCGCCGACAGCTGGCGCGAGGCGCACGGCGTGGACGCCGGCGCCCTGGTTTCGCGCGCCCTCGCGTATTTCCGCGAGCAGCCGTTCGTCTACACGCTGACGCCGCCGCTGCTCGAGAACGACACCGTCGACGAGTTCCTGTTCGAGACACGCAGCGGATTCTGCGAGCACTACGCCTCCGGCTTCGCGGTGCTCATGCGCGCCGCCGGTATCCCGGCGCGCATCGTTACCGGCTACCAGGGCGGTGAGCTGAACCCCCTCGGTGACTATCTGATCGTGCGCCAGCGCGACGCCCACGCCTGGGTCGAGGTGTGGCTCGGCGAGCGCGGCTGGGTGCGCGTCGATCCCACCGGCGCCGTGTCGCCCAACCGCATCGAGCTCGGCATGGACGCCGCGATCCCGCCGACCCTCGGACCGGCGGGCCTGGAGCTGCCCTCCCGCGGACGCCTGTGGCAGACCTGGCGGCGCCTGCGCCTGGGCATCGATGCCGTCAAGACCGGCTGGAACGAGTGGGTGCTCGGCTACGGTCCACGCCGCCAACGGCAGCTGCTGGGCATGTTCGGCGTCGATTCCGCCGACGTGCGGGGCCTGGTGACGGGCATGCTCGCCGGCATCGGCGGGCTGCTGGCGCTGCTCGCCCTGGGGCTGGCGCGTCGGCGTCCGGCGCCGGTGGACCCGGCTCTGCGCATCTATCGCCGCTTCTGCCGAAAGCTCGCACGGGCGGGCGTCGCCCGCCGCGCCAGCGAGGGTCCACTGGCTTTCGCCGCCAGGGTCACGGCCCATCGGCCGCAGCTCCGATCCGCGGTCGAGCGCATCACCGGCATGTACGTGGCGCTGCGTTATGCCGACAGCGACGCGCGCGTGAGCGAGTTCAGGCGCGCGGTGCGCGCGTTTCGCCCACGCTGAGCACGCAGCCCTCGGAAGGGGGGTTGCACGGCCTGCTATACTTTTTCGCTGATGATGCCCGAGGACGAGTCATGCGTTCGATCCTGGTGATGAATGCCAAAGGCGGGTCGGGAAAGACCACCATCTCCATCAATCTCGCCTCTTACTACGCGCTACAGGGCCGCGAGGTGGCGCTCGTTGACTACGACCCCCAGTACTGCGCCCTCGACTGGCTGGAGAGCCGGCCGGAAGACCGCCCGAAGATCACCGGCGTCGAAGGTCTGCAGAAAGGCGCCCGGGTGCCGCGCGGCACCGAGGTCGTGATTCTCGACGCCCCGGCGGCGACCCATGGCCGCCCCGTGACGGAGCTGCTGAGCCGCGCCCAGACCTGCATCATCCCGGTCATTCCATCGGCCATCGATTTGAACGCGGCCTGGCGGTTCATCGACGAAATCACCGATCTCGGCCGCGTGCTCAACCGAAAGGTGCGCGTTGCCACGGTTGCCAACCGCATCCGCGAGAACTCCCCCGGACATTTCGAGATCGAGGAGTTTCTCGAATCGGTCAAGCTGCCGGGCGGACGCGCGCTGCCATTCATAGCCTGCCTGCGCAACAGCATCAATTACTCGCACGCCGCCGACCGCGGTCTCGGCATCTGGGAGATCGCGCCCTCGAAGACCACCCATGACGTCGAGATGTGGCAGCCGCTGATCGACTGGCTCGGCAGCAGAAGCAGCCGGCCCGCGGCGTAGACGTCTCTCTGACTCACCACATCCACATCGAGCCGAGCGGCCACGAGCTGCACGCGAGCCCCGACGAGAGCGTGCTCGACGCGGCGCTCCGCCACGGCTTCGCGCTTCCCTACGGCTGCCGCAACGGCGCCTGCCGATCGTGCAAGGGCCGCGTGCTCGAGGGCGAGGTGCGTTACCCGGACGGGGTGCCGAAGGCCCTGTCAGCCCTTGACGTGGCCCAGGGCTTCGCGCTGCTGTGCATGGCGCGTGCCGTCGGCGATCTGCGCATCGAGGTCGAGGAATTCGACCCCTCCGAGAACATCGTCGTGCGCAACCTGCCGTGTCGCGTAGCGCGCAAGCGCGCGCTCGCCCACGACGTCATCGGTCTCGAGCTGATGCTGCCGGCCTCCGAGCGCCTGCGCTACCTTCCCGGCCAGTACGTGGACGTGCTGCTGCGCGACGGCCGGCGGCGCGCCTTCTCCATCGCCAGCGCGCCGCGCGAGGACGACCGCCTGGAGCTGCAGATCCGTCACGTGCCGGGCGGGGCGTTCTCGGAGTACGTCGCCCACCACCTCGAGGAGCGGGCGCTGCTGCGGCTGCGCGGACCGCTCGGCAGCTTCTACCTGCGCCGCAAGATCCGCGGCCCGATCATCCTCATGGCAGGGGGCACCGGATTCGCGCCCATCAAGGCCATCGTCGAGGGCGCGCTGGCGACAGGCTTCGCGGACAATATCCATCTCTACTGGGGCGTGCGTGCGCGGCGCGACCTGTACATGCACGACACGGCCAGCGCCTGGGCGGCGCAGCACGAACGCATCGAGTACGTGCCGGTGCTCTCCGAGCCGCTCGCCGACGACGCCTGGCCCGGTCGCACCGGTTTCGTCCACCAGGCGGTGCTCGAGGACTTCGCGGATCTCTCGCCTTTCAGCGTGTACGCGAGCGGCCCTCCGGTGATGGTCGAGGCGGGGCGCGAGCAGTTCGCCGCGCGCGGCCTCGACCCGGCCCGTTTTCACGCCGACTCCTTCGATTACGCCTACGCCACCGGTCACGACGACGCCTGAACTGTCCCTGCCCCGCACGAGCCTGTATTCTTCGGCGATTCGACGGCGGTGACAGAGAACCGATGCAGGAGCGCTATTTTCCCGAGCAGGTCGAGACCCGCGTGCAGCGCCACTGGGAGGCGACGGGTGCCTTTCGGGTCGTGGAGGATCCGGCCAAGGAGAAGTTCTACTGCCTGTCGATGTTTCCCTACCCGAGCGGGCGCCTGCACATGGGCCACGTGCGCAACTACACCATCGGCGACGTCATCAGCCGCTACCAGCGCATGCGTGGCAGGAACGTCCTGCAGCCCATGGGCTGGGACGCGTTCGGCCTGCCGGCGGAGAACGCCGCCATGCAGAACAACGTCCCGCCGGCGCGCTGGACCTACGAGAACATCGACTACATGCGCGGCCAGCTCAAGCGCCTCGGCTTCGCCTACGACTGGGACCGCGAGCTCGCCACCTGCGATCCGGACTATTACCGATGGGAGCAGTGGCTGTTCACGCGCCTGTTCAAAAAGGGGCTGCTCTACAAGAAGCTCGCGGAGGTCAACTGGGATCCGGTGGACCAGACGGTGCTCGCCAACGAGCAGGTCATCAACGGGCGCGGCTGGCGCTCCGGCGCCGTCGTCGAGCGCCGCGCGATCCCCCAGTGGTTTCTCAAGATCACCGCCTTCGCCGAGGATCTGCTCGCGGCCATCGACGATCTCGACGGCTGGCCGGACGCGGTGCGCACCATGCAGCGCAACTGGATCGGGCGATCCGAGGGCGTGGAGATCGACTTTCCCCTGGCCGACGGCGGCGAGCCCCTGAGGGTCTACACGACGCGTCCCGATACCCTGTTGGGCGCGACCTACATGGCGGTCGCCCCGGGCCACCCCCTGGCCCGCGCCGCGGCGGACAAGGACCCCGCGGTGGCCGCATTCATCGAGGAGAGCCTGCGCATCGAGACCTCGGAAGCGGCCATCGAGACCATGGAGAAGCGCGGCATGCCGCTCGGCTGCGATGCGCTTCACCCGATCACCGGCGATCGCCTGCCGGTGTGGGTCGCCAACTTCGTGCTCATGAGCTACGGCACGGGGGCCATCATGTCGGTGCCCGGCCACGACGTGCGCGATCACGAGTTCGCGAGGAACTACGGACTGCCCATCGTTCAGGTGGTGGCGCCGGAGGACGGCACCGGGGTCGACATCGAGGCCGAGGCCTGGGTGGAGAAAGGCGTGCTGGTCAACTCGGGTGAGTTCGACGGCCGCGATTTCGCCAGCGCCTTCGACGCCATCGCCGACTGGCTCGAGCAGCGCGGGCTGGGCAAGCGCACCGTCAACTACCGCCTGCGCGACTGGGGCGTGTCGCGGCAGCGCTACTGGGGCTGCCCGGTTCCCGTCGTCAACTGCGACGCCTGCGGCGCGCTGGCGGTGCCCGACGCGGATCTGCCCGTGCGTCTTCCCGAGGTGCAGGTCGAAGGGGTGGTGCCGCCGCTCAGCCAGCTCCCGGAGTTCTACCAGACCACCTGCCCGGCGTGCGGCGGACCGGCCAGACGCGAGACGGATACCCTGGACACGTTCGTCGAATCGTCCTGGTACTTCGCGCGCTTCGCCAGTCCCGACTGCGACACGGCCATGCTCGACGAGCGCGCCGCCTACTGGATGCCGGTGGACCAGTACGTGGGCGGCATCGAGCACGCCATCCTGCATCTTCTCTACTCGCGCTTTTTCCAGCGATTGATGCGCGACGAGGGCCTGCTGCCCGGCGACGAGCCTTTCAGCAATCTGCTCACCCAGGGCATGGTGCTCAAAGACGGTGCCAAGATGTCCAAGTCAAAAGGCAACACCGTCGATCCGGAAGCGCTCATCGAGAAGTACGGCGCCGACACCGTGCGCCTGTACATGATGTTCAGCTCACCGCCGGAGCAGACGCTGGAATGGTCCGATTCCGCCGTGGAGGGCGCGTTCCGCTTCCTGAAAAAGCTGTGGAAGCTCGTCTACGCGCACACCCGCGGCGGCCCGGCGGCGATCGCCGATGCATCGAATCTCAACCCCGCCCAGCGGGAGCTGCGGCGGCGCACCCACGCCACCATCGCCAAGGCCAGCGACGACATCGGGCGTCGTTACAAGTTCAACACCGCCATCGCGGCCACCATGGAGCTCGTCAACGCGCTCGGCGATTTCGACGACGACTCTGCCGAGGGCCGCGGTGTCGTGCAGGAGTGCCTGGAGGTCATCGTGCAGGTGCTGGCACCCATCGTGCCGCACGCCTGTCACGCGCTGTGGGAGGCGCTCGGCCACCCGGAGGCGCTGATGGACGCGCCCTGGCCGGAGCACGATCCGCAGGCGCTCACGCGCGAAACCATCGAGCTGGTGGTTCAAGTCAACGGCAGAAAGCGCGCCGAGATCTGCGTCGATCAGAATGCCGACAAGAGCACCATCGAGGAGCAGGCGCTCGCCAATGCCAATGTCGCGCGCTTCGTCGGCGACGGCGTGAAAAAAGTCATCGTCGTGCCCGGCAAGCTCGTGAACATCGTCGTATGACGTCGCTACCGGGCACCGCGGCCACCTGGCGATACGCCGTGATCGCCGTGCTCGCTGCGGCGCTGCTCTCCGCCTGCGGCTTTCGCCCGCGCGGCAGCGTCTCCCTGCCCGAGGATTTCCGCCAGGTCTACGTCGACGCGCCGCTGGAGGTCGTCGACGCCGTCGGCATCTTCCTGCAAAGCGGCGGTGCATCGCTTGCCGATGCCAGCAGCGACGCGGATGCGGTCATCAAGGTGCGCTCCCAGGCCTACGAGGAGCGGGTTCTCTCCGTGGATGCGAGCACCGGCAAGGGACGCGAGTTCGAGCTCCTGTACACGCTGGATTTCTCCGTGCGCATGAAGGACGGCACCCTGCTGATTCCGCCGGAGCACGTGGTCGTTCGCCGCCGATACGTGTTCGATGAGACCGCCGTCATCGGCGCGAACCAGAACGTCGAGGCACTGCAGGCGGACATGCGCCGGGACGCGGCCGAGACCATCGTGCGAATGACCCAGGCGGCCCTCGGGGCCTAGCGCGCCGGGCAGCGGCATGCGTCTGCGCGTCGACCAGCTGCCCGGGCATCTCGAGGGCACGCTGGCGCCCGTTTACGTGCTCGGCGGGGACGAGCCGCTGCAGGTTCAGGAGGCCAGGGACGCGATCCGGGCCGCCGCCGCCAGGGCCGGCTTCATCGAGCGCGTGGTGCTCAACGTGGAGACCGGCTTCGACTGGGGCACGCTCAGACAGCACGCCGACAGCCTGTCGCTGTTCGGCGATCGGCGCCTCATCGACCTGCGCCTGGCGAGCGGCAAGCCGGGCGATGCGGG
>JAABYT010000003.1:83099-96951 GCA_011775625.1 Gammaproteobacteria bacterium
GTCGCCATGCGCACCTGGCCGGTGACGGCGCGCGAGCTGGGGGCATGGATCCGCCGGCGCGCGGCCGCGCGCGGCCTGAGGCTCTCGCCGGGCGCGGCTGCCGCCCTCGGCGAACGCGTGGAAGGCAATCTGCTCGCCTGCGTCCAGGAGATCGAGAAGCTGCACATGCTGCACGGCGAGGCCGAGCTCGACGTCGAGGACGTGCTGCGCTCGGTGGCCGACAGCGCCCGCTTCGACGTGTTCGATCTGGTGGACGCGGCGCTCGCCGGCGACAGCGCGCGCAGCGTGCGGATCCTGTCGGGGCTGCGCGAGGAGGGCGTGGCACCGCCCCTGGTGGCATGGGCGCTGACGCGCGAGATCCGCGGCCTGTGCCGCATGGCGAGCGCGCTCGCGGGCGGCGCCAGCCCCGATCAGGTCATGCGCCAGCACCGGGTGTGGGACAAGCGCCGCGCGCTGGTCTCGGCGGCGCTGCGCCGGCAGCCCGCTCCGGCATGGCTGGGCATCCTCGCCCGGGCGGCGCGCACCGACCGGGTCACCAAGGGCGGCGCACCGGGCAGGCCCTGGGACGCCCTGGAGGGGCTCGCGCTGGCCATGGGCGGTGTGAATCTGGAGCAGTGAAAGCCCTATAATCGGCCTGGAGCCGAGTGAACGCATGGCAAGACCCGCAGACATCATCCGACCGGTCGACGACGTCGCCGCCTACATGCAGGCCGTCGGCGAGGCCGCACGCAGCGCCTCCGAGGTGCTGGCGCGCGCCACCACCGCCGACAAGAACGCCGCGCTCGGCGCCATCGCCGAGAGCATCGAAGCGCGCGCCGGGATGCTCGCCGAGGCCAACGCCCGGGACCTGGAGGCCGCCGGCGCGGCGCAGCTCGCCGCGGCGCTGCTCGACCGTCTCGAGCTCACCGAAGCGCGCATCACCGCCATGGCCGAGGGGCTTCGCCAGATCGCGGCGCTCCCGGATCCGGTCGGCGAGGTCAGCAACCTGGTCATGCGGCCCTCGGGCATCCAGGTCGGGCGCATGCGCGTGCCGCTCGGCGTGATCGGCATCATCTACGAGTCGCGCCCCAACGTGACGGCGGATGCCGCCGGCCTGTGCCTGAAGGCGGGAAACGCCACCATCCTGAGGGGCGGCTCCGAGGCCATTCACTCCAACACCGCCATCGCCGCCTGCATCCACGAGGGATTGAACCGAGCGGGTCTGCCGGCGCAGTGCGTTCAGGTGGTGGAGACCGTGGACCGGGCAGCGGTCGGCGCGCTGATCACCATGGATGCCCACGTCGACGTCATCGTTCCGCGCGGCGGCAAGAGCCTCATCGAGCGCATCAGCCGCGAGGCGACGGTGCCCGTCATCAAGCATCTGGACGGAATCTGTCACGTCTACGTGGACGACCGCGCCGACTGCGACAAGGCCATCGCCATTGCCTACAACGCCAAGACCCAGCGCTACGGCACCTGCTGCACCATGGAGACGCTGCTGGTGGCGCGCGGCGTCGCCGCCCGCGTCCTGCCGCCGCTCGCCGAGCAGTACCGCGCGGCGGGCGTGGAGCTGCGCGGCTGTGCCGAGACCCGCGCGCTGGTCCCCGAATGCAACGCCGCCAGCGACGAGGATTGGGACACGGAATACCTCGCGCCGATACTCTCCATACGCGTGGTCGCGGACATCGACGAGGCCATGGATCACATCCGCGTGCACGGATCGCAGCACACCGACAGCATCGTCACCGAGGATCTCACACGCGCTCGCCGGTTCCTGCGCGAGGTGGACTCGAGCTCGGTGATGGTGAATGCGTCCACCCGCTTCGCCGACGGTTTCGAATACGGGCTTGGCGCGGAGATCGGCATCAGCACCGACAAGCTGCACGCGCGTGGACCGGTGGGCCTCGAAGGTCTCACCACCCAGAAGTTCATTGTCATCGGCGACGGCCACGTGCGCCAATGAGAGCACCGCGAGTGTGCGCTCCTGAAGCCTGAGTGGCGGGCATCGGCATTCTCGGCGGCACCTTCGACCCGGTTCACTGCGGTCATCTGCGGCTCGCACTGGAGGTGCGCGATCTGCTCTCGCTCGCGAGCGTGCGCCTGCTGCCCGCGCCGAATCCCCGCCTGCGCGACGCGCCCCGCGCCGACGTTTCGCTGCGCCTGCAGATGCTCGAGGCCGCGGTCGAAGGGGAGCCGGGGCTCGAGGTCGACGCGCGCGAGCTCGAACGCGAGGGACCGACCTATACGGTGGACTCTCTGCAGTCTTTTCGGCGGGAATTCCCCGACGCGCCGATCGTCTTCATCGTCGGCATGGACAGCCTGCGGCGACTGGATCGCTGGCATCGCTGGCAGGAGTTCACCTCCCTCGCCCATCTGGCGGTCGCTGACCGGCCCGGTGGATCGCTTCCCGGCACCGGCCCGGTGGCGGATCTTCTCGCCGCGCATCGCTGCGACGATCCGGCGACGTTGATGGCGAAGCCCGCAGGCCACATCATGATCTGCTCGCCGCCGCTGCTGGACATCTCCGCGACCCGTATTCGCGCACTGGTTGCCGAAGGCCGCAGCATCCGCTTTCTCGTTCCCGACAAGGTGATTGAATTGATAAACCGCACCAGGTGCTATGCAGATGAAGAGTGAACGCTTGAGCCGGCTCGCCGTCGAGGCACTGGAGGATCTCAAGGCCGTCGACATCGTGCGTCTCGACGTGCGCAAGCTGAGCAGCTTCACCGACTACATGATCATCGCCAGCGGACGCTCGGCGCGTCAGGTGGTCGCCCTCGCCGAGCATCTGGTCATGAAAGCCAAGGAGGCCGGCGAGGCGCCGCTGGGCGTCGAGGGTGTGCGCGAGGGCGAGTGGGTTCTCGTGGATCTCTGCGACGTGGTGGTCCACATCATGCAGCCGGAGGTGCGCGAGTTCTATCAGCTGGAGAAGCTGTGGGGCGGCCGGGAGGTCAGCGGACGCGAGTCGCCGCGCGGTGCGGCCAGCTGAATGCGCATCCGCGTCCTCGCCGTCGGCACGCGGCTGCCGGCCTGGCAGCAGCAGGGATTCCGCGAATACGCGCGGCGGCTGCCGAAAGCGTGCGCCGTCGAGCTCGTCGAGATTGCCGCCGCCCGGCGCGGCAAGCGCACGAGCGCAGCGCAGGCGCTCGACAAGGAGAGCCATCGCCTGCTCGCGGCGTTGGCCAAGAACGACTACGTCGTCGCCCTGGATCGCACCGGCGTTCAATACGCCACCGAGGATCTCGCCGCCCGTCTGGATACCTGGCTCGGCCAGGGCCGCGACGTCGCCATGCTCATCGGCGGCGCAGACGGGCTCTCCCATGCCTGCCTGACGCGCGCGGACCTGCGCTGGTCGCTGTCCGACCTGACCCTGCCCCACGGGCTCGCCAGGGTGCTGGTCGCCGAGCAGCTCTACCGCGCCTGGTCGATTCTGCGCGGACATCCCTACCACCGCGGCGAATGATCTATCTGGCCTCGCAATCACCGAGACGGCGCACGCTGCTCGCGCAGCTCGGCGTCGGCTTCGAGACCCTCGATGTCGCCATCGACGAGACACCGCAGGCCGGCGAGACGCCCGATGCGCTCGCCCGGCGCCTGGCGGCCGGCAAGGTGCTCGCCGGCAGAGCCTGTCTCGACGACGCCGACGCGCACCTGGTGCTCGGCGCCGACACCGTGGTCGTGCTCGACGGCGAGCCGCTCGGCAAGCCGCGCGATGGAGACGACGCCGCCCGCCTGCTCATGCGCCTGTCGGGGCGCTGTCATCAGGTGCTGAGCGCCGTGGCGCTCGCATCAGCCGACGGCACGCGTGTTCGTCTGAGCCGCAGCCGGGTATGCTTTCGGGAGCTCGCGCGCCCCGAGTGCGAAGCCTACGCGGCGAGCGGCGAGCCCCTGGACAAGGCCGGCGCCTACGCCATCCAGGGCCGCGCCGCCGCCTTCGTGCGCGAGCTTCACGGCAGCTACTCGGGCGTCGTCGGGCTGCCGCTCTACGAGACGGCGGAGCTTCTGCGCGAAGCGGGGGTCTCGCTGTAGGTCGCGAGGGTCAGGAGGGAATGCCCATGAAGCGCATCGACACCGAGTTGAAAAAGGTCGGAAACTGGCTGGTGGACGGCTTTCACCTGCTGGGGCTGTTTGTCATCGGCGGCACCGTGGTGTGGGCCGCGGTGCACGAGTACCTGCAAATGATTCAGCAGGGCCGCGCCGCACTGGACGGCATTCTGCTGCTTTTCATCTATCTCGAGCTCGGCGCGATGGTCGGCATCTACTTCAAGACCAACCATTTGCCGGTGCGGTTTCTGCTCTACATCGCCATCACCGCGCTCACGCGCCTGCTTGCCGTCGACGCCAAGACCATGCCGGATCAGCACATACTGGTGATCACGGGCGCCATCGTGCTGCTCGTGCTGGCGGTCATCGCCATCACCGTCGTGCGTTACAAATACCCCGGCGAGGAAACGCGCTGAGCTCGAGGCGCCGGGCCGGATGTTTCGTCACAGGCGATCTTTCAACGCGTAGTAGAGCATTCCGGCGACCAGCAGCGGCTTTCGCAACCAGCTCCCGCCGGGAAAGCGGCGGTGCTGGATCCCGGCGAACACGTCGAAGCGCTCGGCGCTTCCGGCGACCGCCTCCGCCATCAGGCGTCCGGCCAGCTGTGACAGCACCACGCCCGACCCCGAGAAGCCCTGAACGAAGAAGCCGGACTGACCGATGCGCCCGAAGTGCGGCAGCCGACTCATGGTGATGGCGAGCTGCCCGCTCCAGGCGTAGTCGATGCGCACGTCGTCGAGCTGGGGAAAGACAGCGAGCATGTAGCGACGCACGAATTGCTTGAGATTGCGCGGCTCCTGGTACGAGTAGGTCTCGCCGCCACCGAACAGCAGGCGGTGATCCGCCGACATGCGGTAGTAATCGACCACGAACTTGGTGGCGCACACGCAGCAGTCGTCGCGGATGAGGGCGCGCGCGCGTGCCTCGCCGAGGGGCTCGGTGGCCAGCACGTGATTGGCGATGGGCATGACGGTGGCCGCGATGCGCGGTTCCACGTCGCCCAGGTAGGCATTTCCGCAAAGCAGGACGTAACGGCTGCGAACCTGGCCGCGGGCGGTCTTCACCAGTGGCGTCGCGCCCCACTCGACGCGCTCGACGAGGGACTCCTCGTGCATGCGCGCGCCGGCTTCGACCCCCGCCCCGGCCATGCCGAGGACGAAGTTCAGCGGATGCAGGTGGCCGCCACCGCAGTCCATGCGCCCACCGCAGTACTGCTCGCTGGCGACCGCCTCGCGCATCGCGTGCTGGTCGAGCATTCGGTAGCCGTCGTAGCCGTAGTGCCGCGCCACCAGCTCCGCCTCGGCCGCCAGCTCGGGCAGAAAGCGCCGGCGCGTCGCGGCGAGAAGATTACCGTGCTTGTAATCGCAGCGGATGCCGTGGCGCGCGATGCGATCGTGGATGATGTCCATGGCCTCCGACGCCATGTCCCAGAGCGCGCGGGTGCGCGACCGCCCGAGTCGTGGCTCGAGCGCGATCACGTCCTTGCGCAGCCCGGTGCTGAGCTGGCCGCCGTTGCGTCCGGACGCGCCCCAGCCGATGCGCGCCGCCTCGAGAAGGACCACGTCGTAGCCGCGCTCGGCCAGATGCAGCGCCGCCGAGACACCGGTGAAGCCGCCGCCGACGACGCACACGTCGGCGCTCGTTGCGCCCTCGAGCGGCGCATGGCGCGGGTGCGGGTTGGCGCTGGCCGCGTAGTAGGAGTGCGGATAATCCGCGCAGAAGCCGAAGACGTTCACCGTGCGGGAACGCACGCGCCTCAGAACTGCGGCTTGTCCGGCGCCGCCTGGTAGCGCTCGACGCTGGCGACGATCTCGGCCTTGGCCTCCTCCGGGCCCAGCCAGCCCTCGATCTTGACCCACTTGCCGGCCTCGAGGTCCTTGTAGTGATCGAAGAAGTGGGCGATCTGCGCCATCAGGGAGGCGGGCAGATCGCGGAAAGAGTCGACGCTGCGGTAAAGATCGGTGAGCGAATCGATGGGCACGGCGAGGACCTTGGCGTCCGGGCCGGCGTCGTCGGTCATCGCCAGCATGCCGACCGGACGGCAACGGATGACCGAGCCGCTGATGAGCGGATACGGCGTCACCACGAGCACGTCGGCGGGGTCGCCGTCCTCGCTGAGGGTGTTGGGCACGTAGCCATAGTTGCAGGGATAGTGCATGGCGGTGCCCATGAACCGGTCGACGAAGACGGCGCCGGTATCCTTGTCGACCTCGTACTTCACGGGATCGCTGCCGAACGGTATCTCGATGATGACGTTGACGTCGTTGGGCACGTCGTGGCCGGAAGTGACGAGATTCAGAGGCATGCCGGATCCTGGGCTCGGGCTCGGTGAGGCCGGCAGTATACCAGCGGCCAAGATTGAGGAAGATGGTGACTTCCACTATAGTTCGGCGGTTTCGCAGGGGCCTTCGGGGAGACCGCAATGAGCTTTAACGCACTCGTGCCGGCGTTCTTCGGCATCATCGGCCTGGTCGTCGCCTACTACATCTACCAGAAGATTCGGGAGTATCCCGAAGGCGAAGCCAAGGTCGCGGAAATCGGCGAGGAGATCCATCTCGGGGCCATGGTGTTCATGCGCCGCGAGTACAAGATGCTGTTCTGGTTCGCGCTGGTGCTGGTCCTGATCCTGCTGTTCTTACTCGGCCCGGGAACCGCTGTCGCCTTCGTGGTCGGCGCCCTGTGCTCCGCGGGCGCCGGCTATATCGGTATGAGCACCGCCACCCGCGCCAACGTGCGCACCACCACCGCGGCGCACACCAAGGGCGCGGCGGAGGCGCTCACCGTGGCCTTTTTCGGCGGCTCGATCATGGGTCTGGCGGTGGCTTCACTGGGGCTGCTGGGGCTCGGCACCCTGTATCTGTTCTTCGGCGGCGATCCGGAGCACGCCCACGCCATCCACGGTTTCGGCATGGGCGCCTCCAGCGTGGCGCTGTTCTCCCGCGTCGGCGGCGGCATCTACACCAAGAGCGCCGACGTGGGCGCGGATCTGGTGGGCAAGGTCGAGGCCGGGATCCCCGAGGACGATCCGCGTAACCCCGGCGTCATCGCCGACAACGTGGGTGATAACGTCGGCGACGTGGCGGGCATGGGCTCGGACATCTTCGAGTCCTACTGCGGCGCCATCATCGCCACCATCGCCATGGCGTCAACGCTGGCGGTGGACGTCCTCGACCCCCTGGGCGAGCGCCAGGCGCTCATGTTCCTGCCGCTGGCGCTGGCCTCGCTGGGACTGGTGTGCTCCATCGCCGGCATCTTCATGGTGCGCCAATTCTCCGACAAGAGTCCCGAGGTGGCGCTGCGCATCGGCACCATCGGCGCCACCGTCGCCTTCATCGTGCTGTCGTTCCTGGTGATCGTCATCGTCGGGGTCACGGCCAGGGTCTGGGGCGCGGTGATCTTCGGCGCCTTCGGCGGCATCATCATCGGCCTGGTGACGGAGTTCTACACCTCCTCGAGCCCGGTGCGCCACATCGCCAAGCAGGGCGAGACCGGGCCGGCGACGGTGGTCATCGCGGGTATCGCCATCGGCATGAAATCGGTGGCCATTCCGCTGCTCACCATCTGCACCATCATTGCGGTTTCGAGCCAGCTGGTGGGTCTGTACGGCGTCGGCATCGCCGCGGTCGGCATGCTCGCCACCGTCGGCATCACCATGGCCATCGACGCCTACGGCCCGGTGGCCGACAACGCCGGCGGCATCGCCGAGATGGGCGGGCTCGGACCCGAGACCCGCGCCATCACCGACTCCCTGGACGAGCTCGGCAACACGACCGCCGCCATCGGCAAGGGCTTCGCCATCGGCGCCGCGGCGCTGGCGGCCCTCGCCATCATCACGGCATTCGTCGAGACGGTGTCCGCGCGCATTCCCGGTTTCGCGCTCGAGCTCAGCGATCCGATGGTGCTCATCGGGCTCTTCATGGGCGGCATCCTGCCGTTTTTGATCGGCGCGCTCACCATGGAGGCCGTGGGCGACGCGGCCTTCGAAATGATCAACGAGATCCGCCGGCAGTTTCGCGAGATTACCGGCCTTCTGGAGGGCAAGGCGAAGCCGGACACCGCCCGCTGCGTCGACATCGCCACTACCGCGGCGCTGAAAAAGATGGTGCCGCCGGGCGTGCTCGCCGTGGCCGCGCCCTGGGTCGTGGGCATCGGCCTCGGGCCCGAGGCGCTCGGAGGCCTGCTGGGCGGCGCCCTGCTCGGCTGCGTGCTGCTGGCGCTCACCATGGCGAACGCCGGAGGCGCCTGGGATAACGCCAAGAAATTCGTCGAGAAGGGCCATCACGGCGGCAAGGGCTCCGACACCCACAAGGCCGCCGTGGTGGGCGACACCGTGGGCGATCCCTTCAAGGACACCTCCGGACCGTCGATGAACATTCTCATCAACGTGATGGCCATCGTCAGCCTGGTGATCGCGCCGCTGCTCGGCTGAACAGGGGCCGGGCCGCGGCTTCGCCTGGCGCGGCCCGGCGTGCCATAAGCCGTCGTTTACAGCGCGAATTCCGTATTCAGCTTTTTCGCAACGGGCTCGTTGCGCAGCGTGACGTAGTCCGGCATGCCGTGCTTGTAGGGCGGGTAGCTCTCTCCCTGAATGAGCGGCTGCAGATAGCGACGGCAGGCTTCGGTGATACCGAAACCGTCGTCGCTGATGTATTCGCTCGGCATTTTCTTCTCCACGTTGGCCACGTCGCCGAGACTGGCAGTGCCCACCTCCCACTCGTAGGGATCATCCGATGTGCGCACGATGACGGGCATCACCGCGTTCCTGCCCTGCAACGCGAGCTCCACCGCCGCACGGCCGAGCGCATAGGCCTGCTCGACGTCGGTCGCCGAGGCGATGTGCCGCGCCGATCGCTGCAGGTAGTCGGCCACCGCCCAGTGGTACTTGTAGCCCAGCCGATCCTTGACCAGATTCGCGATGACGGGCGCGACCCCGCCGAGCTGCGCGTGACCGAACGCATCGCGGGTTCCAGCCTCGGAGAGAAACTTGCCTTCGGCGTTGCGCACGCCCTCAGAGACGACGATGGCACAGTAGCCGTTCGCGTCCACCGACTGCTCGACCTTGGCGAGGAACTTCTCCTCGTCGAAAACGACCTCGGGAAACAGAATGATCTGGGGAGCATCGCCCTCGTGCTCCGCGGCGAGTCCTCCGGCGGCGGCAATCCACCCGGCATGCCGACCCATCACCTCGAGCACGAAGACCTTGGTGGAGGTGAGCGCCATGGAAGCGACGTCGAAAGCCGCTTCCCGGATCGAAACCGCCACGTACTTGGCGACGGATCCGAAACCGGGGCAGTTGTCGGTGACGGCCAGATCGTTGTCGACGGTCTTGGGGATGCCGACGCAGACGATGGGATAGCCGTGCGTCTCGCCGATCTGGGACACCTTGTGGGCGGTGTCGGCGGAATCGCCGCCGCCGTTGTAGAAGAAGTAGCCGATGTCGTGAGCCTTGAAGACCTCGATCAGGCGCTCGTACTCGGCACGACTCTCGTCGATGCCTTTGAGCTTGTAGCGGCACGAGCCGAACGCCCCCGCCGGCGTGTGGCGAAGCGCGGCAATGTCGGCGTCGCTCTCGAGGCTGGTGTCGATGAGGTCCTCGGTGAGGGCGCCGATGATGCCGTTGCGGCCCGCGTAAAGCTTGCCGATGGCGTCGGGGTGACGGCGCGCCGTCTCGATGACCCCGGCCGCAGTGGCATTGATAACCGCCGTGACCCCGCCCGACTGCGCATAGAAGGCGTTCTTCGCCGTGCTCATGACAACTCTCCCGCAAGCAATCGCCGGCCGTTCAGATCCTGTATGATCGTCGGCTCGGCATACGGATCCTAACGACCGCCCTCCTTTCAGTGCAAATGCCCATGCCATCGAAATGCCCGAAGCGCCTGCGAGATGCGCTCGCCATCCTCGCCGTGTGCGCGTTTCTGCCGCTGGCAGCCGGTGGCCAGAATCAGCTGCCGGACTTCGGCGACGCGTCGAGTGCCACGCTGTCGCCGGCCCAGGAGCGCGAAATCGGCGCGCTGCTCATGCGCGAGATACGCGCATATCTGCCCGTCATGAACGATCCGGAGATCGAGGATTACATTCAGAACCTTGGTTACAGGCTCATTTCGAGCGGCGCGTGGGGCAGCACTGACTTTTACTTTTTCGTCATTGCCGATTCGGCGATCAACGCGTTCGCGATTCCCGGAGGCTACATCGGCATCAACTCGGGATTGATTATCGGCACTGAATCCGAGAGCGAGCTCGCCTCGGTGGTCGCACACGAAATTGCCCACGTCACGCAACGGCACATTGCGCGCCGGATCGCGGCATCGGAAAAGACTCAGTACGCAACCATCGCAGCCGTCATCGCCGGCCTGCTCATCGGCATGGCCAACAGCGAGGCCGGCCAGGCGGCCATCGCAGGAGCGAGCGCCGCGGGTGTGCAGTCACAGATCAACTTCACGCGCGCCAACGAGCAAGAGGCCGACCGAGTGGGCATGCAGATGCTGGCGGCAGCGGGCTACGACCCGCGCTCCATGCCGACATTTTTCGAGAAGCTGGACCTCGCTTCACGCTACTACAGCAAACCACCGGAATTCCTCTCGACTCACCCGGTAACGACATCGCGAATCGCCGACAGCCGCGGCCGTGCTGAACAGTATCCCTACAAGCAGTACGCGGACAGCGAAAGCTATCAATTGACTCGCGCGAAGCTGCGTGTGATGACCTCGAATGCACCGGAGCGCCTGCTGAGAGAGCTCGACTCGGAGCTCGAAGAGAACAGGAAGTTCGGTCGTCATGCGGTCCTCTACGCGCGCGCGCTCGTGCTCGCGCGGCTCGGAAAAAGCGATCGTGCCATCGATGATCTGCGCCAGCTCGTCGCAGCCCGCCCGGAGCAGGTGCGGTTTCGCGTTGCGCTCGCAGACCAGGAGCTCCTCTCGAACGATCCCAGGCGAGGACTCATGACTTACCGGGAGGCGTACAGTCTTTTCCCCGACAGCAAGCAGCTCGTGCGTGGCTATGCGGATGCACTGATAAGAAACGGAGAAGCACGCACGGCACTGGCGATTCTCGACGACTATGCGCGTGTCCAACACAATGACGCTACGCTTTACCGGCTTCAAGCGGAAGCCTACGGACAAGTGGGCAAGGCGATGGACAGCCGCATGGCTTTGGCAGAGCACTTTTACCACATCGGCGAGCTGGACGCCGCGATACACCAGCTCACGCTCGCGGCCAACGAGCCAGGGGGGGATTTTTACAAGCGCTCTCGCGTCGACGCCCGAATCCAGGAGCTCCAGCAGGAGAGAGAATACCTGCAACGCCGCTGACGCACACGATAGGTTCCCAGGACAGCATCAAACGAGGAAGGAAATTTTTTTGACCGTTCGGGTCGATTCTAGGTAAACATGCTGCTATGCGCAGCGTGTCGATTGCTTCGAAGATTCTCGGTTCACCCGCCGACCTCCAGGACTTTCCGGCCGAAGGCACGCCGCGCGCCGATTGCACGCGCACATGCACCGATCGACGCAGCCGCCATCTGCTTTTCGCAGACTGGCGCTGGGCTTATCGGGGACGACGCAAGAGCGTGAGGCGCACCATCGACGCATCCCGCGTGATGCTCGACTGGTATCACCCTAGCCTGCTGTTTTTCATCGTCACCACCTACGTCTTGAGCGGGATCGACGCCGTCCTGACCCTCACCCTGCTCGAGATGGGCGTAGCCACGGAAGCGAATCCGTTCATGCACCTGCTTCTGGCCGAGAACGTGCACCTGTTCGCCGGCGTGAAGTCGCTGCTCACGGGCATCGGCCTCGTATGCCTGGCTCTCTACTCCAACCACTGTGTGTTCGAGCGCGTGCGCGTCGACCGGGTCATCTACGCGCTGTTCACGATTTACTGCGTGCTGGTCGCCTACGAGCTCCAGCTCCTGAGAATGGCCGAATCCGCTGGCTGGCCCGGCTAGCCTCCTCTACTTGCCCGAGTACACCGGCGTGCGCCACTCGGGATAGTCCGACGACTCTCCGCGGACGACGCTGAAGAAGCGCTCCTGTAGCCTGCGCACCGTCGCCCCGACCTCGCCGTCGCCAACCGGGAGTCGGTCGATGGCGACGATCGGTGTGATCTCCCAAGCGGTGCCGCAGAAAAACGCTTCGTCCGCGGCCGCAAGCTCGCTGCGATCGATGTCGCGTTCCTGGGTCTCGATGCCGGCCTCGTGAAGAAGCTCGAGCACGGTGGCGCGCGTGATGCTCTCCAGGATGTCACTCGAAATGTGCGGTGTGCACGCGATACCGTCGCGCAGCATGAAAAAACACATGCCGGGACCCTCGGAGATTTTCCCGCGCGCGTTGAGCATGATGGCGGTGTTGTACCCATCGGCCTGCGCCTGCAGTCCTGCGAGCCGGCCGTTCTGGTAGTTGGCGTTGCACTTCACGCGCATGGGCATCGCGTTGTCCGGCACCCGCTGCCAGGAGCTCACCTGGGCGGTGCAACCCTTGTCGAGCAGACCGGGTCCTCCGCGAGCGGCTGCGGTGATGGCGAGCCCGACGGGTCCGCTCACCGTCGGCCCACCGAAACCGTCAACGAACACCGTCGTCATGGAATGCACGGTCGCCTTGAACTCGTTGGCACGCAACAGCTCTATGGTCTTCTCAGTCACGTACCCGGCATCGTAAATTTTCTCGAAGCGCATGAACTTCTGGGAGAACTCGAGCCGCTTCATGTGGGCGTCCATGCGAAACAGATACATCTGCTGATGCTGCTCGTTCCAGTAGCCCCGTAATCCCTCGAACACCGCCGTGCCGAATTTGAAGGCGGCCGTGGACACATGCACTCTGGCATCTTCCCAGGGCACGATTTCATCGTTCATGAAAACGTATTTTGGCGTCGTCACACTCGTCTACCCGCTTGGTCTGTTACGCTTTCAGAAAAATCCTTCAAAGGGTAACCCCGCCGTCCACCACCATGCTCGTGCCGGTGGTGAAAACCGACTCGTCGCTTGCCAGATACACCGCCATCGCAGCGATCTCCTCGGCCGTGCCGAGGCGGCCCAGGGGTTGCCGGGCGACGAACGCACGGCGCGCTTGCTCGGGGTCTTCGAACGCTGCAATTCGCTGCTGCAGAGACGGACTGTCGACGGTGCCCGGACAGATCGCATTGCAGCGGATGCCCCGGCCGATGAAATCCGCGGCCACGGATTTGGTCAGTCCTATCACCGCGGCCTTGCTCGCACCGTAAACGCAGCGCTGGGCGATGCCTTTGATGGAGGAGGCCACCGATGAGACGTTGATGATGGAGCCACCACCGGATTCGAGCATCGCCGGCAGAAACGCGCGAATCATGAGGTACATGCTGCGCACGTTCAGATCGAACGAGAAATCCCAATCGGACTCCTCGCACTCCAGAATGCTGCCGTGATGAACATACCCGGCGCAATTGAACAGGACGTCGAGAGCGCCCAGGTCGGCGGCAGCCGCGCGAACCGCGTCGGCGTCGGTGACGTCGAGGAGGCGGGTGGTGACGCCGGGAACCCCGTCGAGCTCGCGCAGCCGCTCCTCGTTGACATCCGTGGCGATGACCCGCGCGCCCTCGGCAGCGAAGGCCTCGGCCGTGGCCCGACCGATGCCCTGGGCAGCCGCGGTTACCAGGGCCCGCTTTTCCATCAGTCGTTCGGTCATTCGCCCTCCAGGCGCCATCGCGGCGAGCGCGAAGTATGGGCATCAGTTCGTGTCAGGCGCAAGAAGCGGCGCACACGCGACCCGGCGCTCACCGGGACGCTCAACCTTGCCTGCTCGAATTTCGCGTATCATGCCTCGCAGCATGTCCGAAGACGCGCGCAATCGGGCCCGGCAAC
>JAABYT010000003.1:96993-108475 GCA_011775625.1 Gammaproteobacteria bacterium
GAAGGGCGGACACTGCTTGACGGTGCGGATCTCGCCGAACACGTCGTCACAGGGGGCGCTCGCCGCCATGGGCTTGAGCCGGTCGGGAAGCCCGCGCTTCGCCGCGCACGGCTGCGGCAGCACGTCGGTGAGCTCGGGAGGACAGCGGAATGTGATTTTTAATGGCGACGAGAATCATTCGGCACGCGCCATGGTACCGCCACCTGCCGGGAGCCGCTTCCGGGCCGCACGGGCTGCGGTTAGACTAAACAGCCGGCGGGCTGTTGCCATCCGCAGCCATTCATCGAGCCAACGAGTTTATCCGTCATCTCTCGGGAGCAAAGGCATGAAATATCTCCATTCGATGGTGCGCGTCAGCGACCTCGAACAGTCCCTGGACTTTTTCTGCAACAAGCTCGGCCTCTTCGAGGTCAGCCGCTACGACAGCGAAAAAGGCCGATACACCAACGTGTTCCTGGCCGCGCCGGGCGACGAGCAGAGCGCGCGATCGATGAAGGCGCCGGTCGTCGAGCTGACCTACAACTGGGACCCGGAGGATTACAAAGGCGGGCGGAATTTCGGCCACCTGGCCTTCGCGGTCGAGGATATCTACGCGATCTGCCAGCGGCTCATGGACCAGGGGGTCACCATCAACCGCCCACCCCGGGACGGGCGCATGGCCTTCATACGCACCCCGGACAACATCTCCATCGAGCTGCTGCAGGCCAACGGCGAGTCCCTGCCGCTGAAGGAGCCCTGGGCATCGATGCCCAACACCGGCGAGTGGTAGGCGAACGCCCGGCCGGCCGCCGGCGATGACGCCGGCGGTGGTGGCCGCACGGCGGGCGGGCGTCGCCTGCCGTGTGCTCGCGTATCCCCACGATACCGCCAGCCGCGCCTTCGGCCTCGAGGCCGCCAACGCGCTGGGCGTCGATGCCGCCCAGGTGTTCAAGACGCTGGTGGTCGCGGAGTCCGGCGGTGAGCTGCTGGTGGCGGTGATTCCCGCTGCCGCCCGGCTCGACCTCAAAGGGCTGGCGAGCGCCGTCGCTGCCAAGAAGGCGGCACTGGCGGATCCGCCGGCGGCGGAGCGTGCGACCGGCTACGTGGTCGGCGGCATCAGCCCCCTCGGGCAGCGCCGCCGGCTGCGCACGTTCCTCGACGAGTCAGCGCTCACTTACGAGGAGATCTACGTGAGCGCGGGCAAACGCGGACTCGAGATCGCCCTGCATCCGCTGGACCTGGTGCGTCTCACGCAAGCGGCCGTGACCCGCATCGCGCGCTGACGGTGCCCCCATGCCATCCCCGGCGTTGAGCCGTCGGCGGTCGCGGGCTAAATTAAACCTGATGGTTAATAATAGTGTGCCCGACCTGGACGCCGTCTTCCGGGCCCTCGCCGATCCGACCCGGCGCGGCATCGTCGCTGCGCTGAATACGGGACCCATGACCGTCGGCGCCCTCGCGCGGCCGTTCGATATCAGTCTGCCGGCGGTGTCGAAGCACCTGAAGGTTCTGGAGCGCGCCGGGCTGGTAACGCGGGAGGTGCATGGCCGCGAGCATCGGCTGCGTTTCGAGCCGCAGTCCCTGACGGCGGCGCGCGACTGGCTGAGCTATTACTCGGGCCTGTGGCAGGCGCAGCTCGACGCCATCGACGCGCTCCTGGACGACGGCGAGGAAATCTGAACGCAAGGGCGCGCCGAAATCGCGCCCATCGGTCGCACGCGGGCGCTGCCGTCGATTCTCTTTGCCGACCCAAGATGCTAGCTTCCTGCAATCTTGCTCCACGCAGGAAGCGCGATGCCCGTTCTCGCCATGACCGATCTGGACCTGCGCGGCCGCCGCGTGCTCATGCGCCTGGATCTCAACGTGCCACTGGCCGGCGGCGAGGTGAGCGACGACACCCGCATCCGGGCAAGCCTGCCCGGCATCCGCCGTGCCATGGACGGCGGCGCCCGGGTCATGCTGATGTCGCATCTGGGACGCCCGACCGAAGGCGTGCCCGACCCCGCGTACTCGCTCGCACCGGTGGCGGCCGCGCTCGGCCGGCTGCTCGGCCGCGACGTGCCCCTGGTGGATTGGGATTACAACGGCGACGACGACCTGGTGCTTTTCGAGAACGTGCGCTTCAACAAGGGCGAGAAGGATGACGACGAGGCGCTGGCGAGGCAGATGGCGGCGCTGTGCGACGTGTTCGTCATGGATGCCTTCGGCACCGCTCACCGCGCCCAGGCCTCGACCCATGGCGTTGCCCGCTACGCTCCGATCGCCTGCGCCGGCCCGCTTCTGATGGCCGAGCTCGAGGCCCTCGCCGCAGCCCTGGAAAATCCTGCACGGCCGCTGGTGGCCATCGTCGGCGGCGCCAAGGTCTCGAGCAAGCTGACGGTTCTCGAATCGCTGCTCGAGCGCGTGGATCAGCTGATCGTCGGCGGTGGCATCGCCAACACGTTCCTGAAGGCCGCCGGCCACGAGGTCGGCCGCTCGCTCGTCGAGGAGGCGCTCGTCGACACGGCCCGTGCCCTCATCGACGCCAGTGAGGCCTCGGGGGCTCAGATTCCGCTGCCGCAGGACGTGGTGGTCGCTCGAGCCGTGAGCGCTGATGCCCAAGCGCGCCTCGTCGGCGTCGACGAGGTCGGCGCGGACGACATGATCCTCGACATCGGCCCGAAATCGGCCGACACCCTCGCCGCCCTGCTCGACGCCGCCGGCACCATCGTCTGGAACGGACCGGTGGGCGTGTTCGAGCTCGATCAGTTCGGCGAGGGCACCCGGCGTATCGCCGAGGCGATCGCGGCATCCCCGGCGTTCTCCATCGCCGGCGGCGGTGACACCCTGGCGGCCATCGCCAAGTACGGCGTCGGCGAGCGCATCTCCTATATATCGACCGGCGGCGGCGCCTTTCTCGAGTTTCTCGAGGGCAAGAAGCTGCCCGCCGTTGCCATACTCGAGGAGCGCGCCACCGGTTGAAGGTCGCGCTCCCACCACGCGGAATACGGGACCATGCACGAGAACTACGACGCGATCATCATCGGCGCGGGTGTCATAGGCGCGGCTATTGCCTACGAGCTCAGCAAGAAGGGTTGCCGCACGCTCAGCATCGACAAGCTGCCCGCGGCAGGCTACGGGCCCACCAGCAATTCCTGCGCCATCATTCGCGTGCATTACTCGACGCTCGAAGGCGCGGTGTTCGCATACGAGGGCTACTTCTACTGGAAGAACTGGAGAGAGTACCTGGGCATCGAGGACGAGAGCGGCATGGCCGTTTTCCACGAGACCGGCTGCATGGTCATGAAGACCGAAGTCAACGGCTATCTCGAAAGAATTCGCGAGGTCGCCGATCGGTTCCACATTCCTTACGAGGAATGGAGGCCGGAGGAAATTATCGAGCGACTGCCCATCTACGACATGCAGCGCTTCGGCCCTCCCAAGCGGCCGGGGGACGCAGGATTCTGTGAACCCACCGGCGGCGGCGTCGAGGGCGCTGTTTTCTTCCCCACCGCCGGGTACATCAGCGATCCGCAGCTTGCCACCCATAATCTGCAGCGCGCGGCAGAGGCGAGGGGCGCGCAATTTCTTTTCAACAAGAGGGTGGTCGAGATCCCGCGGGCGAACGGACGCGTCACCGGTGTCGTGCTCGACGACGGCACGCGTATCGATGCGCCGGTAGTCGTCAACGTCGCCGGACCCTATTCGGGTCCCGTCAACCGGATGGCGGGCGCCGACGGCGACATGAACATCCGTACCCGCGCGTTGCGTCAGGAGGTCACGCACGTGCCCTCGCCGGAGGGCTTCAATTTCGAAACCTCGGGCTTCGTCGTCTCCGACAGCGACATCGGCGTGTACTGCCGCCCCGAGACCGGCAACCACATCCTCATAGGCAGCGAGGACCCGGAATGCGACGAACGCGAGTGGGTCGATCCCGACAGCTATGATCGCGAGTTCACCGAGCAGTGGACGACCCAGGCCTACCGCATGGCCCAACGCATCCCGAGCCTCGGCATTCCCAGCCGCATGAGGGGCTGTGTCGACCTGTACGACGTCAGCGACGACTGGATTCCGATCTACGACAAATCCTGCGTGGGCGGCTTCTACATGGCCATCGGCACCAGCGGCAACCAGTTCAAGAACGCACCGGTGGCGGGCGCCATGATGGCCTCGCTCATCGAATACTGCGAAGGCGGCGGCGATCACGACCAAAGCCCGCTCGCGTTTCCCCTCCGCTACGTGGGGGGCAGCATCGACGTCGGATTCTATTCGCGCCGGCGCGAGATCAATCCCAATAGCAGCTTTTCGGTGATCGGCTGAGTCGCGGCGCGGATTTCCACCACAGCCCGATCTACCGCGACTGAAAACTCGGTATCATCTCCGCTCCCGAGGCGGCGATGGCACATGAACCGAAAAGACCAGCGGCGACTGCGCAAAGTCCGGCGTGAGCGCGGAGACGCGCCTCGGCTCCCCGACATCGAGGCAGCCCTCGGTCAGGTCACGGCGCTGCTCCAGGGCGGCCGCGCCGGCGAGGCGCGCGCGCTCTGCCAATCCCTGCTCGCCGAGCAGCCCCGGGAGCATCGCCTGCTCAACCTTGCTGCTATCGCGTGCTTCGAGACCGGCGATGCGGCCACTGCACTCACGCTTCTCGAAACCGCCATCGAGCATCGCCCCGACTTCGTGGATGCTCACAACAATCTCGGCAACGTGCTCAAGGCCGAAGGTGACCTGCTGCGGGCCGAGTCGGCTTACCGACGGGCGATCGAGATTGCGCCGACGTACTTCGACGCCCATTTCAATCTCGGCATCGTGCTCGAGGCCATGGGCCGGCCGGGCGAGGCACGGGAAAGCTACAGGAAAGCCCTGGATATCCAGCCGGATTTTCTACCCGCGTACCTCAACGCGGGAAATGCATGCAAGGCGCTCGGAGAGTTCGACGAGGCGCTGGCGTACTACCGCTGGGTCCTGGAGGTAGCGCCGCACCACGTGGATGCGCTGAACAACATGGGCGCCGTGTTCTATGAGCTCACGCGCCACGACGACGCCGAGTCCACCTACCGCAAGGCGCTCGAGATCGAACCCGGACACGCCGATACCCTGTACAACCTGGGCGTGCTGCTGCACGACCTGGAACGTTACGACGAGGCCGTCGATGCGTTCGAGCGCGCGATAGCAGTCAGACCTCACTATACCGAGTGCTTCGTGAACCTCGGCTACACCATGCACAAGCTCGGCCGCCTGGACGACGCCGAGCGCGCCTATCAGCATGCCATCGAGCTCGATCCCCACCATGCCCAGGCGCATGCCAACCTCGGGGACCTGCAGCTCTCGCGCGGCGAGCCGACGGCGGCGCTGGCCCTGTCCGACAGCTTCCTCGGAAGGCATCCCGGCGACACCGCCATGCTGGCATTCAAGACCATCGCGCTTCGCGAGAGCGGTGATGCCGCCGGCGCGCGCGCGCTCGCCGATCTGGACACTTACCTGCACACGGCGGAGCTCGAGATTCCGAAGGCGTTCGCCGATCGCGACGCCTTCAACGCGGCGCTCGCCGAGCACATCTGCGCGCACCCCTCGCTCGTGGATGCGCCCGCCAGTCACGCCACGCGCAAGGGCAAGCATTCCGGTGAGCTGCTGGTCGAGCCGAGGGGCCCCATGGCCGGTTGGGAGTCCTCTCTGCGCCGGGCCATCGAGACTTACCGCTCGGCATTGGACGCAAGCGCGGCGCATCCGTTCGTCGTCAGCATGCCGGCGCGCTACCGCTTGACCGCGTGGAGCGTGGTGCTCGAAAGTCAGGGACACCAGATGCCGCACATTCATCCATCGGCCTGGATGAGCGGCGTCTACTACGTGCAGATCCCCGAAGCGGTGTCGGCATCGACGCA
Organism: Gammaproteobacteria bacterium; assembly: GCA_011775625.1. Lineage (GTDB taxonomy): Bacteria > Pseudomonadota > Gammaproteobacteria > HK1 > HK1 > JAABYT01. Next base: position 102,834 of record JAABYT010000003.1, read on the forward strand.
GGACACGGCAGGCTGGATCGAGTTCGGTCAGCCACCGGATCACTTTCACACACGCGTCGCACCGGAGCTCAGGCTCGTCAAGCCGCAGGCAGGAATGCTGGTGCTGTTTCCCTCTTATTTTTACCACCGCACCATTCCCTTCGAGGCCAGTGGCCGGCGTATCAGCATCGCCTTCGATGTGCTCCCGCAGCGCGGGCCGCAACGGTGAGCGGCGAGGACTCACCGTGGAGCTGACGGACTACAAGGCGCTCACCTTCGATTGCTACGGCACGCTCATCGACTGGGAGAGCGGCATCTTTACCGCCTTGCAGCCGCTGCTCGCCCGCCTGACGCAGCCCCCCGGCCGCGACGCGGCGCTCGAGGCCTTTGCCCGTTACGAAACCGAGCAGGAGGCCGCCACCCCGGACATGCCCTATCCGGCGCTGCTCGCCCGGGTGCACGCGCGCCTGCGCGCGCACTGGGGCGTCGAAGCCGGCGCCGAGCTCGATGGACAGTTCGGCGAGTCGGTCAAGGACTGGCCGGCATTTCCGGATTCGGCCGAGGCGCTCGCCCATCTGAAGAAGCACTACATGCTGGTGATTCTTTCCAACGTCGATCGCAACAGCTTCGCCGCCAGCAACGAGAAGCTCGGCGTCGAGTTCGACGCCATCTACACCGCTGAGGACATCGGCTCCTACAAGCCGGACCCGCGAAACTTCGAATACATGCTCGAGCACCTCGCTGCGCGCGGCATCGCCAAGAGCGACATCCTGCACACGGCCCAGAGCCTGCATCACGACCACGTGCAGGCGACCGCCTTCGGGCTCGCCACCAACTGGATAGACCGGCGCCACGACGTCGAGGGCTACGGCGCCACCGTGGCGCCGCAGCGCGACGTGCGCATCGACTTTCATTTCCCCAGCATGGCGGCCTTCGTCGAGGCCCACAGGAAAGCGCTCGAAAGGGCCTGACGGGAGTAGATAGATGTTGCGAAGTTCCCGGCACCTGCCGGTCGGAGGAGTGCCCTCCCCCTGGAAGAGGGGAGGGACAGGGAGGGGGTGTAGACGAGGAGCGTTAAATCGAAGCCTTCGCGCGTGTACCGGATTTCTGCACAGCTACTGGATTACAGACAGGCTCAGCTGATAGGCGAAGCCGGCGAGCATCGAGCCGCTCAATCCGAGCAGTGCGTAGAGCGCGAACACGGACTTCTTCACCAGTGCGTACACGGCGATGGCCGCCGGGATCGACGACACCGCGCCGGAGGTGATGAAGGTCATGGCCGCGCCCGGCGACATGCCCAGATCGAGCAGGCCCGCGACCAGCGGGATGGCCGCGTAACCGTTCAGGTAGGTCGGAATCCCCACCAGCGCCGCCAGCGGCACGGCCAGGGCGTTGCCGTCACCGACGACGCGGGCGATCAGCTCCGTCGGCACGTAGGCGACCATGAGGCTCTCGAGAAAAAAAGCCAACGTCAGCCACTTGCCGAGAAACCAGCCGACGTCGCGTACCTCGGCGAAGAACTCCTCGCGGCGCCGGGGATCGCGCCAGAACGTCCACGCCACCGCGACCGGCGCCGAAGCGTCGAAGGTCGGCCTGCAGCTGCCGCAGGCCGGTGCGCTCTTGAGCGGCGCCGCCAGCCAACCGCGCCGCTCGATGGCGAGCACCACGAAGCCCGCCATCAATCCCATGGCCACGGTGGCGATGGTCTTGGCGACGGTGAAGCCGAGACCGATGCCGGCGGCGGTCAGAACGAACATCTCCGGGTCCATGATGGGCGACGCGATCCAGAAGGCCATGACCGGCGCCAGCGGCACGCCCGCCCCGAGCATGGCGGCGATGAGGGGAATCACGCCGCAGGAGCAGAACGGCGACAGCGCACCCACCAGGGAGGCGGCCACCACCGCCGTCGCCGGGTGGCCTGCGAAGGCTCGCGCGATGAGCTTGTCGGCGCCGCTCGCCTTGGCGAAGGCGGCGATGGCCACGGCGAGGAGAAGAAACGGTGCCATGAACAGCAGCGAGGCGCCGGTGAAGCGCAGCGACGCCGCCACCTGCTGCGCGTCGACGGCTGCCAGGGCCAGGACGCCGAGCCCCAGGGTCACGACCACGCGGTCGCCGAGCCGCTCGCCGAGGCGCACCGGCCACGGGGATCGCTTCAGTTGCTCGGTGGGCACGCTCATGGCGATGCAAACCCCTCAGCCGGCGGCGCGCCGCGTGACGGCCGCGTCGCCCACGTCGGTGCAGCACTCGGCGGTCAGGAACGCCACCAGCCCGGCGATCAGCGCGAAGTCGACGAAGCAGCGCAGCACCGTGCCCTCGCGCTCCTGGCGAACCAGGCCGGCACCGCGCAGATGGCTCAGGTGATGGGACAGGGTCGACGCCGGCACGTCGAGGCTCCGCTGGATGTCGCCCACCGCGCGCCCCTGCTCGCCCGCGCGCACCAGCAGTCGCACGATGCGCAGTCGCGTCGGGTTGCCCAGCTGGTCCATCAGCCGTGCGGCGTCGTCCAGATTCATGTCCACGCCGTCCATGCTAGCGGCCCCCAGGGGATAAATCAACGGTATTTCTAGAAATATAGAATTATTGCCCCGGGGCCTCCGGGGGACGGGCCCGGACCCATCCCCCGCGAGCCGGCCTCAGCTGTTCAGCTGAGTGATGAACTTGGTGCTCAGGTACGCCTCCAGTCCCTCGATGCCGCCCTCTGCACCGTGGCCGCTCTCCTTGACGCCGCCGAAGGGCGTCTCGGCGAAGGAGATGGCGCAGTGGTTGACCCCGACGAGACCGCTCTCCAGCGCTTCGGACACGGCATTGGCGCGCTTGGTCGATGTCGTGAAGGCATAGGCCGCGAGGCCGAAAGGCAGCCCGTTGGCCTTCTCCATGACGTCTTCGAAGTTGCTGAACGGCTGCATGGGCGCAAGCGGTCCGAACGGCTCCTCGTTCATGATGCGCGCCTCGTCGGGCACGTCGTCGAGGACCGTCGGGGCGAAGAAGTAACCCTGATTGCCGATGCGCTCACCGCCGGTGGAAAGACCCGCCCCGCACGCCACCGCGTCGCTGACGAAACCTTCCACGGCCTCGACGCGGCGCTTGTTGGCGAGCGGCCCCATCTCCATGCCCGCCTCGAGACCGTCGCCCACCTTGAGCGCCGCGGCCTTCTCGCTGAACTGGGTGACGAAGCTCTTGTAGACCTTGTCCTGGACGAAGAAGCGCGTCGGCGAGACGCATACCTGGCCGGCGTTGCGGTACTTGCCGGCCACGGCGATGCTGGTCACCTTGTCGACGTCCACGTCGTCGAAGACGATCACCGGCGCGTGCCCGCCGAGCTCCATGGTCGTGCGCTTCATGCCCTCGGCGGCCATGCGGGTCAGCATCTTGCCGACCGGTATCGACCCGGTGAAGGTCACCTTGCGGATGATCGGCGATTTGATGAGGTGCTCGGACACCACCGGGGGCACGCCGAAGACCACGTTCACGACGCCCGCCGGCAGTCCGGCATCCTCGAGCGCCCGCACCATGGCGATGGCGGTGCCCGGCGTCTCCTCCGAAGGCTTGATGATGCAGGAGCACCCCGCGCCGAGGGCGCCGGCGATCTTGCGCGCCGGCGTCACCGCGGGAAAGTTCCACGGTGTGAACGCCGCCACCGGGCCGACGGGCTCGCGCACCACCATCTGCCGCGCGCCCGGTATGCGGCTCGGGATGATGCGGCCGTAGGCCCGGCGGCCTTCCTCGGCATACCACTGGAAGATGTCCGCCGAGACCATCACTTCCATGCGCGCCTCGCCGAACACCTTGCCCTGCTCGAGGGTCAGGGTTCTGGCGATGGCGTCCGCGCGCTCACGAATCAGCTCGCCCGCCTTGTAGATAATCGCGCAGCGATCGTAAGCCGATGTGACACGCCACTCGGCAAACCCCCGGCTGGCCGCCGCCAGCGCGCGGTCCAGATCCGCGGCCGCGGCGTGCGGCAGGCGCGCCAGCGCCTCTTCGGTGGCGGGATTGATGACGTCCTCGCCAGCGCCGTCGCTGCCCTGGCACCATTCGCCGTCGATGTACATGGCGAGCTCTTCATACATGGATGGTTGCTCCTGGTCGATCGCAAAGGCGCGCAGAATATCACAGCGTCGCGCGCTTCGATGCTGCCGAACGGCGTCCCGGCGCGCGGCGGCTCAGGCCTCGAAGCCGTCGTGCACCACCACGTCGAGCAGGTCGGGGCCATCGTTGGCAAGAGCGGCCTCGAGCGCCGGCACGAAGGCGTCCAGCTCGGTGATACGCCGCGCCGCCACGCCCATGGACTCGGCCAGGGCCACGAAGTCGATGGGCGGATCGCGAAAATCCATGCCCGTGAACGATTGATTGGTCGCCGCCATGCCTTTGAAGGCCAGCAGCCGCTCCTTGAGTATCCGGTAGCCGCGGTTGTTGCAGATGATGTAGGTGACCGGCAAACGCAGGTGCGCCGCGGTCCAAAGCGCCTGAATGCTGTACATGGCGCTGCCGTCGCCGATGACGGCAACCAGCGGGCGGTGGGGCTGGGCAAGCCCGATGCCGATGGCGCCGGCGATGGCGAAGCCGATGCCGCCGCTGGCGAGTCCGAAGAAGCCGCGTGCATCGCGAAGCGGCAGGAAGCCGAGCAGCGGACGCGACGACACCAGGCCCTCCTCCACCACCACCGCATCCTCGGGCAGGGTCTCGGCGATCTGCAGCATGAGACGCTCCGGACGTATGGGGCCCGAGTCGGGCAGCGCGAGCGCCTGCTGGCGCAGCCGCCGGCGTCGCGCGCCCCAGTTGTCGTCGCCGATCGCCGCCATGCGGGCCGCCGCCTGCTCGGCGCGCCTGGCACTGCGGCGCGCCTCGAGCACCGGTGCCAGCGCCCGCAACGTCTCCCCGACGTCGGCGCGCAACGCCATCTGCGCCGGATAGTTCTTACCGAACTCCCAGTCGCGCTGACCGATCTGGATGACCTTCATGGCGGCTGGCATGGGCTCGACGGCATGCCACACCGACATCCGCAGCACGTCGGCACCGAGGCAGATCATGAGATCGTGGGGTTCGAGGATCGCGCGCACGCGCGGCTGATCGCGGCCGAGGCTGCCCATGAATGCCGGGTGCTCGGAGCGGAAATGGGTCGCGTAGGGCACCGTTTGCTGATAGACCGGCGCGCCGAGAAGCTCGGCGAGCCTCTCGGCCGCGTCGAGGGCGTCGCCGGTGGCGACCTCGTGGCCGCTGACGATGACCGGGTTGGACGCCTCCAGCATGCGCTCGGCGAGCCGCTCGAGGTCCGCCTGCGCCGGCACCGTGATCGCTTGCACGCGCGTCGCCTCGCCGAGCGCGAGGGGCGCCTCGTCGTTGAGAATGTCGCCGGGAAGCGAGATGAACACCGGCCCCGTCGGCGGCGTGAGCGCGATCTTGGCGGCGCGGCGAACGACCAGCGGCAGGTCGGCAAGTCGCGTGACCTCGATGGCCCACTTCACCAGAGGTGCGGCCATCTCCACCAGTGGCCCGGCCAGCAACGGCTCGGTGAGACCGAAGCCGAGCTGCTGCTGACCCGCCGTGACGATCACGGGGGATCCGTACCAGGCGGCGTTGTAGAGCGACCCCAGCGCGTTGCCGAGCCCGGGCGCCACGTGCACGTTACAGGCGGACAGTTTTCCCGATGCCCGCGAGTAGCCGTC
>JAABYT010000003.1:108542-110740 GCA_011775625.1 Gammaproteobacteria bacterium
TCGTCCTCGAGCAGCTCGAGGAAGGCGGAGCGGCCGGTGAGGGTGGGCAGGCTGACATCGTCCGCGTGGCGCGTACGCGCGTTCGGATCCTTCGTCGACATGCCGGTGTCCCCCGTATTCGGCGCCTGCGCCGCGCGATCGGGCGCGTTTCTCCGCATTATACGTCCAGCCTCGAGCGCCTGTTAGAATGCCCACCTGTCGTTGCAACAACTTCGCCGCATCGGCGCCGGCGCGCGAGATCATGCCAAAACTGCTCGACTCCCAGCAGGTTACCGCCTTCGAGCGAGACGGGTTCGTCTCGCCGGTGCGTGTCCTGTCGCAAGAGCAGGCCGCGACGTACCGGCGCCGCTTCGAGAGCTACGAGCGCGCCCACGACGGCTGGTACACGCTGTCGAAAGGCCAGAAGATCCACCTGCTGCAGACCTGGGTGTGCGAGCTCGTGCGCAACGAGAGCATTCTCGATGCCGTCGAAGACGTTCTCGGTCCCGACATCATGTGCTGGGGCACGAGTCTGTTCGTGAAGGACGCACGCGACCCTCACTACGTGTCGTGGCATCAGGACTCGACCTACTGGGGCCTCGACGGAGCCGACGTCGTGACCGCCTGGGTGGCACTGTCTCCTGCGACGCGCGCGAGCGGCTGCATGAAAATGATGCCGGGTACTCACCTGCTCGATCAGATGGCCCACCGGGACACGCTCGCCGAGCTCAATCTGCTCACCCGTGGCCAGGAGGTGACCATGGAGATAGACGAATCGAGAGCCGTTTACCTCGAGCTGGCCCCCGGTGAGATCTCTCTGCACAACGTGCGCACGGTTCACGCATCGGAGCCCAATCAGACTGACGGTCGGCGTATCGGCGTCGCGCTTCGCTACATCGCGCCCCATGTCCGCCAAGGCAACGGCGAGCGCGACAGCGCCATGCTGGTGCGCGGCGAGGATCGCTACGGAAACTTCGTGCACGAGCAACCGCCCAGAAGCGACATGGATGCGGACGCGCTCGCGGAGCATCGCCGCATCATGAGGCTTCGACAGGATATTCTCTACGACGGGGTTGCCGGAAAGCCGGCGCACCTCGATACCTAGACGACCGCTTTCATGAAGATCACCGGCCTCGACTGCGTGCAGGTGCAGATTCCCCTGGAGAAACCGATCCGCACCGCCATTCACGACATTCGCTCGGTGGGCTGCGTGCTTGTCAGTCTCGACAGTGATGAGGGCATCAAGGGCGAAGCCTACAACTTCACCATGAACGCCGTGCGTCTCGATATTCTACAGGCAATGATCGAGAGCCTTGCGCCGCTCGTGATCGGCAGGGATCCGCGCGACGTCGAGAGCCTGTGGGACAGCATGTGGCGGGAGATCAACTTTTTCGGCCACAAAGGCATCACCCTATTCGCCATCTCGACACTCGATACGGCGTGCTGGGACCTCGTCGGCAAAGCCGCGCAGCAACCGCTCTACAAGCTGTTTGGCGCCTGCAGGGACTGCGTGGACGTGTACGCGAGCGGTGGCTTGTGGTTGTCGTATTCGATCGATGAGCTGATCAGCGAGGCGCGTTCTTTTGTCGCGCAGGGGTTCCGCGCCATGAAGGTTCGCGTCGGAAAACCGCGCATCGAAGAGGACGTGGAGCGGGTGACGGCGGTGCGCGACGCCATCGGAGCGGATGTGGCCCTCATGGCTGACGCCAACCAGGGCTTCACGGTAAGCCACGCAATACGTCTCGGCCGGCGCCTGGAAGAGCTCGGGCTCGTGTGGTTCGAGGAACCGGTGCCGGCCTGGGATCTCGAAGGCCACGCGGCGGTGGCGGCGGCGCTGGACACACCCATCGCTTCGGGCGAGACCGAGTACACCCGCTACGGCATGCGCGATATGCTCGAGGCGAAGGCGGTGGACGTGCTGATGCCCGACCTGCAGCGTATCGGTGGTCTGACCGAGTTCCGGCGTGTCGCGAGCCTGGCATCGGCATTCGACGTGCCCGTCTCCACGCACGTCTTCACAGAGCAGAGCCTCTCGATCGCCGGCTCCGCGCCGAACTGCATCTATCTCGAACACATGCCGTGGTTCGAGAGTCTTTACCGGGAGCGCATGCACCTCGTCGACGGCCGCATGGCGATGCCGGAAGGCAACGGCCTCGGATTCACCTTCGATCCCGACAGCGTCGATCGCCTGCGAATAAAATGACAAAAAGGGAGACCGC
>JAABYT010000003.1:110799-111251 GCA_011775625.1 Gammaproteobacteria bacterium
GCCGTCACCGAAACCGGACCGGTCAACAGCTTCGTGCACATCTGGGTCTACGAGGACGCCGCCGACCGCGCGCGCAAACGCGCCGCCATGCAGGCCGATCCCGAGTGGATCGAGTACCTGGCGATGAGCGCCGAGGCCGGTCATCTGGTGTCTCAGGAGAACAAGCTGATGGTGCCGGCGCCGTTCTTCGAATTGCCGTAGTAACGGACCCGGGCCGAGACTAAAATAGCCGCCTGCGCGCCGCGACGGCGCGCAATCCAGTATCACCACACGGGGACAAACATGCCAGGGTTCGAGATATTCGGAGACGAAGAGCGCCGCGAGGTGCAGGATGTCCTCGACTCCGGAGTGCTCATGCGCTACGGCTTCGACGGTGCACGCAACGGCCATTGGAAAGCGATGACGCTCGAGAAAGAGCTCGCCGAGCGCCTCGGTGCTCGGCATGCACACGT
>JAABYT010000003.1:111259-127157 GCA_011775625.1 Gammaproteobacteria bacterium
GACGAGGTCATCGTCGCGCCGTTCACCTTCGTCGCCGACATCGAAATGATCCTGCTGGCCGGCGCCGTGCCGGTCTTCGCCGACATCGACGAGACCCTGTGCCTGAATCCAGAGGCGGTGGCGGGTGCCATCACGGACAGGACCAAAGCCGTGCTGGTGGTGCACATGTGCGGATCCATGGCGCGCATCGAACGCCTGGCGGCGCTTTGCGAGGAACGCGGCATCACGCTGATCGAGGACGCCGCGCAGGCCCTCGGCGCACACTACCAAGGCAAACCACTCGGAACCTTCGGCAAGGCCGGCTGCTTCTCGTTCGACTACGTCAAAACGATCACCTGCGGCGAAGGCGGCGCCATCGTCACCGATGACGAAGACATCTACGAGGTGATCCAGGCCTACACCGACCACGGTCACGACCACGTCGGGTCCGATCGCGGCGCCGAAGGACACCCGCACGTGGGAACCAATTATCGAATCAGCGAGCTGAACGCCGCTGTGGGCGTCGCCCAGCTCAGAAAGCTCGACCGGGTGCTGGCGATACAGCGCGCCAACAAGACATTCATCAAGGACGGTCTGAGTGGTCTCAATCGCGTGTCATTCCGCGATCTTCCAGACAGGGACGGCGACTCGGCCACGTTTTTGAGCTTTTTCATGCCCACCGAGGACGAGGCACGCCAGACGGTGAAGGATCTGGCAACGGCCGGTGTCGACGGTTGCTTTTACTGGTACGACAACAACTGGCACTACCATCGCGCCTGGGATCATCTCAAGCAAATGAAAAGCCCGGCTGCGCTCGCGCCCGACAGGCTCGGTTACGGCGAGAACTGGGCCGAGCGGGACCTTTCCGCCTCGGACGCGATCATGGGCCGCACCATCTCCATGCTGATCAAGCTCTCCTGGGATGAGGCGGCGTTGGCCGATCGACTCGAGAAGATGCGTTCGGTGCTCGCATGAGCGTTATCCGATGAACGCCCCAGGGTGACCGGCGTGGCGGCCGCATGAAGACCGCCATTCTCGTGCCCGCCCGACTCGCGTCGACGCGCCTGCGCGAGAAGATGCTCCACGAGGTGAAGGGCAAGCCCGTGCTGCAGCTGGTTGCCGAGCGGATTCGTAACCAGGCGCCAGAGCTTCCTCTGTACTTCGCCGTCGACGACGAACGTCTTCGCGAGCTGCTTGCACAAGCGGGCTTCGAAGCCATCATGACTGACGCGGCGCACAGCTGCGGAACCGATCGCATTGCCGAGGCCAACCGCGCCGTAGGGGCAGACAACGTCATCAACGTCCAGGGGGACCAGGCTCTGGTCACCGGGGCGCAGATTCGCAGCCTCGCGGCCCTCATCGAGGGCGATGCCGAGATGGCGACCCTGGGCACGCCGCTCGAGGTTTACGCCAAATTCAATCAGCGAAGCGCCGAGGATGTCTACAACGATCCGGGCGACGTAAAGCTCGTTTGTGACAGCCAAGGTAACGCCATCTACTTTTCCAGGGCGCCGATACCCTACTTTCGCGACTTCAACGGCGGCTACGACGCGGCCAGCGCCGCAGCGTGTCCGGTGCTCGTTCATCTCGGGCTCTACGCTTACACGGCGCAATTCCTAGAGACGTTCTCGTCACTTGCACCGGGAGGCCTCGAAACGGCCGAGAAGCTCGAGATGCTGCGGGCGACGGAGCACGGTTATCGAATAGCGGTGGGCATTTCCGACGATCCCTACATCGAGATCGACACCCTGGATCAGGTCCGGGATCTCGAGCGCTACCTGGAAAAACAGCCGCAGGGACCGGAAACAGCCTGACCCGGCGCCGCTAGGCCGAGCGCGCACTGCGCTCGAAAATCCACTTTCTACCGCCCGACATCGCATCGGATACCGCTCGCACCCGCGTCCAGCCGTTCTTCATGTAGAACCTGTTCGCTTTTGCGTTTGCCTCGAAGCTCTCGAGTCGTATCAAATCGTGTCGCTCGAACAGCACCGATTCACAGTGCCCGAGCAGAGCGGTACCGAGCCCGCGCCGCTGCAGACAGTAGTCGATGACGAGAAAATCGATAAGACCGTCTTTGCACACCGCTAACCCGACGAACCTGTCGCCGACCATGGCAACGATGCTGTGACCGAGGTTGCGCCGCAGATACTCGTCCAATGGCCCGGAAAGGTACCAGTCCACGCCTTCGTCGGCGATGAACTGGCGGTAACTCTCGTCGATCGTGTCGCGGGCCAGGGCCTGTAGTGCCGCCAGATCATGGCCGACGGCCTTTCTGAACCGAACATCCATCCCCTGGCTCCCTCGAGCGTTGCCGGCCGTGATAACGGTTACCTGTGGTTTATGCGACGGTTACATTGCGCCGACACGGCGCCGGGGCCCCGGAGGCGAGCGCGGCCTGTGCTAAGATTTTCGGTGCGCATCCCCTTTGCCGAATCAGGTCCCGGGGTCCACCGAATCGACGCGGGCCCGAGCCGCAGTTGTTGACACAGGTCGCGGTCTTGGCCTCGACGCTCCAGTAGTCTATCCGCAAAGCCGATGAGAAAGCGCGCCGAAATAAAAATGGATCAGGCGGATGGCACGCACCACCGGGCCCCGATCCCCTTGGGCCGTATGAGGATGCTCAGCGATCCGGCCGCGCTCAGCAAAAGCCGCGAGACCCTGCAGGCCGTCATCGATGCCGTGCCGGCGATGATCAACGTCAAGGGCTCGGATCTGCGCTACATCATCATGAACGCCTTCCAGGCCGAGCTCTACGGGGTCGATTCCGACGGAGCCGTGGGCAGGACGGCCACCGAGCTGCTGGGTGCCGAGCACGGCGCCTACACCGAGAACCTGGATCGAAAGGTGCTCACGACGGGCGAGCCGATGCCGTTCTTCGAGGAGCAGTTCCGCGACATCGACAACGTCCCGCACACGATGCTGACCACCAAGGTGCCTCTGCAAGGCCGCTCCGGAGGGCCGATCGGCATCGTCACGGTTTCGCTGGACATCAGCCAGCGCAAGGACGCCGAGCACGCGCTTCGCGACAGCGAGGCCAAGGCCCAGAAAACGATGAGTCTGCTCAGCGACGCCATCGAGAGCATGAACGACGGATTCATTCTCCTCGACAACCAGGGCCACCCGGTGCTCTACAACCAGCGCTACCGGGAGATGTACCCGCACATCACGGATCTGCTCGATGCCGGAACGCCGCTCGAAGAGCTGGTGACCGCCTGTGTCGAACGCACCGGACTGTACCCCGAGCGCGACGACCGGGATAGCTTCGTCAAGGCGCGCATCGCGGCATGGCGTAACGGTGTCTCAATGATCGAAGCCGGCGAGAATGGACGCTGGATTGAGACCCGCGATCAGCCGACCAGAGACGGGCACCTGGTTGGCATTCGGATCGACGTGACCGAGCGCCGTGAGGTGCAAACAGCGCTCGAGCAGAGCGAGCAGCGATATCGCAGCCTGTTCGAAGCCGCTCCCATTTCACTGTGGGAGCACGACTGGTCCGAGGTACGCAAGCTCGTCGATTCGCTGCGTAGCGAAGGCGTCGAGGATCTCGGCGCCGCGTTGCGTGATCGCCCCGAGCTCCTCCAGCGCGCCAGCGCCGGCATAAAAATCCTCGATGTCAACGATGCGACTCTCAAGATCTATAACGCAGACACCAAGCAGCAGCTTATCGACGAATATCACCGCCGCCTTCGCAGCTCAACGTGGCCAAGCCTTCTCCAAGGGTTGCACTACCTCACGAGCGGTGCGCGACGGGTAACGACCGAGAGCGAGGATATGCGGCTCGACGGCGTACCCTTTCATGTGCGCACGACCATGGAAGTTCCGCAGGCACACGCTCAGACTTGGGAGCGTGTGTTCGCCGCCGTTGAGGATATCACCGAAGCGCGCGCGCTCTCCCAGCAGCTTCGTTTTCAGGCGGCGCACGACGCGCTCACCGGACTGGTGAACCGGCGCGAGTTCGAGAACCGTCTCGAACGCGCATTGAAGTCGGCCGGGGATGGACGCAGCCAGCACGCCGTGTGCTATCTGGATCTCGATCAGTTCAAAGTGGTCAACGACACCTGCGGTCATGTGGCGGGCGATGAGCTGCTCGGCCGGCTCGGCCGCGTGCTCGCGCACCAGGTGCGAAGACAGGATACGCTCGCGCGCCTCGGTGGCGACGAGTTCGGCGTGCTGCTGGAAAATTGCTCCATGCACGTGGCAGAACGAGTTGCCAACGCGTTGCGCCGCTGCATCGAAGATTTCCGCTTTGCCTGGGAGAATCAGGTGTTCGGTATCGGCGCGAGCATCGGCGTGGTTGCCATCGAAGGCCGCGGACAGACCGTCTCGAGCATACTCAGCGCAGCGGACGCGGCCTGCTACGCGGCAAAGGACCGTGGCCGCAATCGAATTCACATCTACCACGAGGGAGATGTGGAGCTCGCGCGCCGACATGGCGAGATGCGCTGGGTGACTCGCATTCAGACTGCGCTCGAGGAGAATCGATTCGAGCTCGCGCGCCAGCGCATCGTTTCGCTGCCCGCCGCCGCCGGTACGGACACTCACTACGAGCTCCTGCTGCGAATGCGCGACGAAGACGGCAATCTGGTTCTCCCGGAATCCTTCCTGCCGGCTGCAGAGCGCTACAACCTGTCGGTCAAGCTAGACCGCTGGGTGGTCAAAGAAGCGTTTCGACTGCTGACTCTCGACCCAGATCACCTGGAGCGGCTTTTTCTTTGCTCCATCAATCTCTCCGGGGTCTCACTGGCGGACGAGGACTTCCTGATATTCGTAACCACCGAGCTCGCGTCTACGGGTCTTCCGCCCGGTAAAGTGTGCTTCGAGATCACCGAGACGGCTGCCATAGCCAATCTACCGGGTGCCATGCGATTTATTGAGGTGCTGCGCCGTATCGGCTGCCGATTCGCGCTCGACGACTTCGGCAGCGGCCTGTCATCGTTTGCTTACCTGAAGAGCCTGCCGGTGGATTTTCTCAAGATCGACGGCGTGTTCGTCAAGGATATCGTCGAGGACCCGATTCACAGGGAGCTGGTCCGCTCCATCAACGAGATCGGGCATGTCATGGGCAAGCGCACCATTGCCGAGTTCGTGGAAAGCGAGGCGATACTGAGGGCGCTCAATGAGATCGGCGTCGACTACGCCCAGGGATTCGAGCTCGGCAAGCCGGAGCTTCTGCCGAAGCACCAGTACTAGCGAAACCGCTCCTGGAGATCGGCCAGGGCCGCTGAGCCAGGGCACAGATCCTCGAACGCCACGTCGATAAGATCCTCGTCGATCGTATTCGCGAGCGTGTGCATGTCTTCACGCTCAGCATCGACGTAGAGAAGACCCGTGACAATCTCGCCCCGCTTCTGGTGTTGCTCGATGTAAGCGAAGGCGCGGGCACGGTCGGTGGGGTCGTATTCCTGTCCGGCCTTGCGCAACATGACGTTGCTTCCGCCGTGCAGATTGACGCATATGCTCTCGCCTTCTTCGTACTGTGCGCTGATCGGCTCTGCCGGCGGGATGAAGTCTAGACGCGTCGCCCTGTGAAAATTCTGGCGCGTGTGCGCGTAGCTCTTGGTAGAGTCCTCGTGATCATTGAAAGTGACGCAAGGAGAGAGAACGTCGAGCACGGCGAACCCTTCGTGCTTGAGCCCCGCCTTGATCAAGGGCACGAGCTGCTCCTTGTCGCCGGAGAAACCGCGCGCAATGAACGTTCCACCCAGCCCGAGCGCGGTAATCACCGGATCGATGGGCTGTTGCTCGTTGACCTCGCCTTTCTTGGCCTTGGTGCCCACGTCCGCCGACGCCGAGAACTGGCCCTTGGTGAGGCCGTAAACCCCGTTGTTCTCGATGATGTAGAGCATGTTGAGGTTTCGCCTCAGGGCGTGCGCGAACTGACCCAGGCCGATGGAGAGTGAATCTCCGTCACCGGATACACCGATACAATACAGACTCTTGTTGACCGCATTGGAGCCGGTGGCGACCGCCGGCATGCGCCCGTGCACGGCATTGATTCCGTGGGCGGAACTCATGAAATAAGCGGGAGTCTTCGATGAGCAACCGATTCCGGAAAATTTAGTGACCTTGTGAGGCGCCACCTCGAGCTCGTAGAAGGCCTGAATCAACGCGGCGCTGATGGAGTCGTGACCGCATCCCGCGCAGAGCGTCGAGATCGTACCCTCGTAATCGTGCATGCTGAGCCCAAGGGCATTCTTGGGCTGACCCGCGTAGCTGATCTTGGGCTTTGCAATGAATGTCATGCCGCAGCGCTCTTCTTTACCTGCTCGAAAATTCCCGTAAACACCGTCGGCCAGTCGAGCGGCGCACCGCTGTAGTGGAGAATCGAGACGAGCCGGTCTTTCTCCACATCCAACTCGAGGCTCAGCAGCGACTTCAGCTGGGCGTCCCGGTTCTGCTCGACGACAAAGACGCGCTCGTGCCCATCGAGAAATGCCTGCACTTCGGCCCCGAAGGGAAATGCGCGGATCCTGAGGTAATCGATATGAACGCCTTTAGCGCCGAGATTCTCGACAGCCTCGCGAACGGCGCCGTCACAGCCGCCGATGGTAATCACACCCCAGGGCGTCGCCTGCGCCGCGTTGGCGAGTATCGGCTTTGGCACCAGTGCGGTCGCGGTCTTGAACTTGCGCTGGAGTCGCTCCATCACCTGCTGATATTCATCGGGCTTCTCCGTGTAGCGCGCCGACTCGTTGTGTCCGGAACCGCGCGTGAAGTACCCGCCCTTGGGGTGGACCCCCGGATAGGTCCGGTGACAGATTCCGTCGCCATCCACGTCCTGGTAGCGCAGAAACTGCGGGAGCTTCTCGAGCGCCTCGGCATCGAGCACCTTGCCACGATCCGGCCGATATTCGTCGTTCCATTCCAGCTTCGGGCACATCCAGTCGTTCATGCCGATATCGAGATCGCTCATCACGATCACGGGCGTCTGCAGACGCTCGGCGAGATCGAATGCCTCGACCGACAAGCTGAAACACTCGGCTGGGTTGGCCGGGAACAACAGCACGTGCCGGGTGTCGCCGTGAGAGGCGAAGGCGCATGAGAGGATGTCCGACTGCTGAGTACGCGTCGGCATACCGGTAGAAGGCCCGGCCCGCTGCACGTCGAACAGCACAATCGGCACTTCAGCAAAATACGCGAAGCCAAGAAACTCGTTCATCAGGGATACACCGGGGCCGCTCGTGGCGGTGAACGCCCGCGCTCCGCTCCAACCGGCACCAATGACCATTCCGATCGCGCCGAGCTCGTCTTCGGCCTGAACGATACAGAACCGATTTTTTCCGGTGTCCTCGTCTTTGCGGAAATGCTGGCAGAAATTCCGAAATCCATCCATGAGAGACGTCGATGGAGTAATCGGATACCAGGCGGCGAATGTCGCGCCAGCGTACACGCAGCCGAGGGCCGCAGCGGTGTTGCCGTCGATCAGGATGTGCTCATCGGTCTTGTCAAGCTTGGTCAGATGTGTCTCGAGCGGGCACTCGAAATGATCCGTCGCATAGCGATAGCCGAGATCGATGGCCTCGAGATTCGCGTCCACTAGCTTGGGCTTGCTCGCAAAGGTTTCTTCGAGCAGCGTCCTCAGCACATCCATGTCCACATCGAGAAGCGCCGCGAGCACGCCGACATAGGCGATGTTTTTCATGAGTATGCGTGCACGGACGCCGGTAAATGCCTCGTTGCACATCCCTGCCAGCGGCACGCCGAGTATCTTGACGTCGTCGCGTACCAGAGTAGTTCCGCGCGGCCAGGTGGAGTCGTAGACCAGCGTGCCTCCAGCAGTGACGTCGGCCAGATCCTGCCGGTAGGTCTCGGCATTCATGGCCACCATCAGGTCGACCCGGCCGGAGCGCGACAGATGTCCGCGGTGATTCACCCGGATCTCGAACCAGGTCGGAAGGCCCTGGATATTGGACGGGAAGAAGTTCCTGCCCATGACCGGGATGCCCATGCGGAAGATTGCCCGCATCAAAAGGCTGTTCGCGCTCGCCGAGCCCGTCCCGTTGACGGTGGCGAGCTTGATTACGAGATCGTTTATCCCGCCTTTTTCAACGATTTCCATGAATCGGTTCCGGCGTCTTCATCGCTTGCGTAAGGGATGAGAATCGTCGACTTCTGCATATCCCATGCGGCCGTCGGGCAACGCTCTGCGCACAGGCCGCAATGCACGCATACGTTCTCGTCCTTCACCATGACCCGACCGGTCTGCTTGAGGGCTCCGGACACGAAAAGGGGTTGCTCGATTTCGAGCGCTGCGACCCTGAGCCGTTTGCGCAGATCCTGCTCTTCGCCATTGTGCGTGATGGTCAGGCAGTCCACCGGGCATACGTCGACACACGCATCGCATTCGATGCACAGCGAATCGGTGAAAACGGTCTGCACGTCGCAGTTCAGACAACGCTCGACCTCTTCGCAGGTCTGCTCGACCGTGAATCCGAGCTCGACCTCGATCTCGAGCTCCTTGAAACGTTTCTCGAGATCGACGCGTGGCATCGCCTGGCGGGCGAGCGCGCTGAAGTCATTACTGTAGCTCCACTCGTGGATGCCCATCTTGCGGCTGCTGAGATTGACACCTCGAGGAAGACGGTCGCGCACGGATGTGCCCTGGCAGTGCTTGTGAATCGATATCGCCGCCTGATGACCGTGCTCCACCGCCCATATGATGTTCTTAGGACCGAAGGCGGCATCTCCGCCGAAAAAGACATCGCTACGGGTCGACTGGAAGGTCGTCTCGTCGACGACCGGCATGTTCCACTCGTCGAACTCGATGCCGATATCCCGCTCGATGAACGGAAACGCGTTTTCCTGTCCAACCGCCAGAATCACGTCGTCGCAGGGAAGCACGACCTCGTCGAGCGTCTTGGAGCGAAGCCTGCCGCTCTCGTCCTCGTGCCACTCGACCCGGCTGAACCTCATGCCGGCCAGACGCCCGTTCTCGATGACGTAAGCCTCGGGTGAGTGATTGAGCAGGAGCTCCACGTGCTCCTCTTCCGCATCCTCGAGCTCCCAGTCCGAAGCCTTGAGCAGATGTCTCGGCTTGCGCGCCACCACCTTGACGTCCTTGCCGCCGAGGCGCAGCGAGGTGCGGCAGCAATCCATGGCGGTGTTTCCCCCACCGATGATGAGGACACGCTCACCGATGCTGTGCACGTGACCGAACGCCACCGATGTAAGCCAGGTGATGCCGATGTGGATGTTCTCGGTATCGTGTCGCCCCGGCAGCTCGAGCTCGCGTCCCGAGGGTGCGCCGGTTCCGATGAACACCGCGTCGTAGCCTTCGTCGAGCAGTGCCTTGAGGCTGTGGACCGGGGTGTTGAGGCGCAGGTCTACGCCGAAATCGATGATCGTGCTGATCTCGTCGTCGATGACCCGGCCCGGCAGGCGAAAGCTCGGGATGTTGCTTCGCATGAGACCACCGGTGGTGGCCAGTGATTCAAAGATCACGCACTCGTAACCGAGCGGCATCAGGTCGTTGGCGACGGTGAGCGATGCGCATCCGGCGCCGATGAGCGCCACGCGCTTGCCGTTTTTCCGGCGCGGAATCTCCGGCAGGCGGTCGTCGATGGCGTCGCGGTGGTCCGCGGCGACACGCTTGAGCCGGCAGATGGCCACGGGCTTCGCGTCCACCCGGCCACGCCGGCACGCCGGCTCGCAGGGCCGATCGCACACGCGGCCGAGGATGCCGGGAAAAACGTTCGACGCGCGATTGAGGAGATAGGCGTCGGTGAAGCGGCCCTGGGCAATCAATCGGATGTATTCCGGCACGTCCGTATGTGCCGGGCAGGCCCACTGACAGTCCACCACGCGGTGGAAATAGTCAGGCTGCAACGTGTCTGTCGGCTTCACGTGCGCGTCTCGAGCACCCGAGCTATCGGGTTACCCACGCGAGCCTCCCCCTTGTTGTTCTCTGCCACTGCAAGACTACTGATTAAACGATGAATTTCAACCGGAAACATCGAGTATCTAAAGTTCTAATGTATATAGAGCAAAAACTGGCCCCATGCCGGCGCAATCGGTTCCAGCGGGGTGCATGCGGCGAAGGGCCATTCTCAGGCTGAGACGCACTCCTGGAGCACCGCCTCAACTTGCCTTCGCAGGAGTGGATGACCACCCGCACCTTGCCGGAGATGATGAAGGAGACTTCGGCGGAATCGTCCTGGTAGGCGATGACCTGGCGCCTTGCCTCGAAGCGCTCGAAGCGGCAGGACTGGGAGACCTCTTCCAGGGACGAGCGGTCCAGGCCCGTAAAAGGCTCGATGGACGACAGGGCGCGTACCAATCGTGCGTGCATGGTCATGGCGGGCGGGTGAATACGCCGGCGATTGTAAGGCAACACCCTGTAGACCGCCGCCGGTAGCGGCGGGTTCAGTCACCGGAAAGGCGCTTCGCAGGGCGCCTGTGGCTCGGCGCTGGGAGTGATCAGGCCTCGCGGACGTCTTCGAGCTCGCCTGCCTCACCGGCGTCGAGCACCTTGCGCCAGATCGCCATGTCCTCGGTCTTGTCCTCGTCGAGCTCCACGCCCACCATGTAGCGCTTGCCCTGCTCGACCTCCTCGCACCATTTGACCTCGCCGGCGAGATAGAACTTGCTGGGGTGACTCGAGATCTCGACCCAGAGCTCCAGATTGAAGCCTTTGGGAATGTGCTGATCCAGCTGAATTCTGAGTCCCCGCTCCGACACGTCCTTGGTCGAGCAGCGCACCACCGTCCCCGGCGGGATGGTGTCGCGGGTCGAGGAGACGATCTGCACCACAACCCGCTCATCCCGAAGGTGGCGGGTGTGCTGGCGTCGGTCCTTTTTGCTGGACATAGGGTTTCCCCGCAGAAATAAACGATTCGACTCCAGTGGCCCAACGGGCCTACTGAATTAACGGCCTATTCTGCGGCGTCATTTAGCCCCGCACTGTGTCCTCGTTGGCAGTCCTCGCCACCACCGGCCGGACTTGCGGCCGGGGCCACAATCTCGCCATCGATCAAATGCTTAGGGCGCCCCTGGCGGGGGTCCGCGGAAGCCTGCGCAGAGCCGCCGGAAGGGCACGGCCGGGCGCAGGAATGGCGACTGGGTCACATCCGGCACGCCGGGTGGGCCTGCGCCACGGCGAGCGTGGTTTTTCTCACCGAGCGCGGCCGCGCAAAGCTCGAACATCGGTGCCCATGGACCACTGGTCCCAACTGCATTCGAGGAGATCACATCATGTCCGATTACCGAATCGACGAGCACCGCGTGAACGATGGCGACGTGGTTGGATCCTGGCTGCTCGCGGCAGTCGTGGTCACGCTGCTGTTAGTGGTGATTTTTCCCCTCGGCGCCTAGCCGAGACGCCACCGTCAGGGTTTGCGCACCGGCGCGAGCCCGCTCGGCGCGAGCCCGGCCAGAGCCGTGTCCAGGCGGCCGGGCTCGCGGCCGGCGTCCTCAGCGGCCTCCTTGCGCCCCACCGCGGCTCGAACCAGCTGACCACCGGCATAGCGGACCGGCTCCGGCGGCAGGAAACGCGCCGGCCGCCGCTCCACCATGGGTGATTGCGACCACTCGTCCCGGGCCCCGAGAGCCAGCGAGGCGAGAAACTGGCCGCCCACGTGTGACGGACCCACGCCGTTGCCGGTGTAACCGTGTCCGTAAACGATGGCCGCGGCGCCGGGCATGCGGCCGAAATGCGGCAGCCCGGTCGCCGTGCGCGTGGCCGGACCGCGCCAGGCGGCGGCGATGCCGGCATCGGCAAGGGTCGGATAGAAGCGCCCGATCTCGCGCGCGATGGCCTCGCGGCGCGGCGAGGCGTCGTCGAAACGACGGCCCAGGCGTCCGGCGAACGGAATCGCGCCACCGCCCTTGCCGAAGCACAGGCGGCCGTCGGGAGTGCTGCGGTAGTAATTGACCAGCATGCGCGAGTCCGAGATGGCGATACCGGTGTCGAGGCCGACAGCGTGCAGCCTGTCCGGCACCGGGCGGGTCATGACCACGTCCGATGCGATGGGCAGAATGCTGCGCCGGAACACCGGCAGCTCGTGCGCCCAGGCATTCAGCGCCAGCACCACCGCCTCGGCGGTCACCCTGGCTTCGCGCGTGCGCACGACCGGCCGCGCGCCCCCTTGCAACCCGGTCATCGCGGTCCTCTCGTAAATGTGCACACCCTGCTCGGAAGCCACGCGGGCCAGGGTGCGGGCGAGCAAAGCGGGCTGGACGGTGGCGACGCTGCCCTCGAAGACACCGGCCAGATGGCGCTCGCTGCCGCCGAGCGCCGCCACCTGCGCCGGCGCGAGCACATCGAAAGGCTCCAGACCGTGCCTGGCGAGCACATCCAGGGTGCTCTGCCAGGCACCGATCTGGCGGCGGTTGCTGGCAGTCCAGAGCCAGCCGTGCTGACGGAAGTGCGCGCCCAGGCCGTGGCTATCGCAGAACGCCCCGATGGCCCGCACCGCGTCCTCGGACGCGCGCAGAAGACGCACGCCCTCCTGGCCCCCGCAGATTTCCAGCAGCTTGGCCGCCTTCGACATCCAGGTCATGGCGAAACCGCCGTTGCGGCCGCTCGCGCCGGACCCGCACAGATCCGCTTCGATGACGGTGACGTCGACGGATCGGTCGCGACGCTTGATCTCGAGCGCCGTCCAAAGCCCGGTGAATCCGCCGCCGACGATACAGACATCGGTGCTCAGATCGTGATCCAGGGGAACCGGCGACGCCGGCTCGGCGTCGAGCGCCTGCTCGAGCCAGAAACTCCTCATTCGCCCGCCCGACCCGCGTAGCCGCCGGCGGCCGCAGCCAGTGACAGCCACCCGATGATCAGCGCGCCACCACCGACCGGAGTCACCGCGGCGAGCCAATCGAGATCGGCGAGCACCCGCAGATAGAGGCTGCCCGAGAACAGCACGATGCCCGTGAGCCAGGCCCGGCAGGCCCATTGCCACCACGTCGCGCAGGAGAGTCGCGCCGCGAGCGCGGTGACCGCGACAATCGCCAGAGTGTGATAGATGTGATAGCGCACCGCCGTCTCGTAGACCTGCGCCATCTCGGGCCCCATCAGGGATTTCGACGCATGCGCGCCGAAGGCACCGCTGACGACAGCGAGCGCACCGAGCAACCCGGCCGCCCGCAGATAAAAACCTGGTGTATCCATCACTGAAGCCCAACCATGCAGAGACGAAACGAACTTTCGCGCCGAGACTATCCGTCGAGAGGATCACACGGCAACGGGTCGACATCGATAATCATTTGATTCCTCGAGCACCATTTTGCCTGCAAGAAGATGTTGGACACAGTTCCAGACAAGCGCCGGTCGCGGTCCTATAATGATGTTACTCACTCCAAGCCCTGGAAAAAGCTGCCCAGGAGCCGTTGCCGATGTTCCGACTGATGATACTGGTGTTGACGACCCTTCTGGCGGTGTCGACCGCGCAGGCGCAGAAGACCTACAGGTGGGTGGACGAGAAAGGCGTTACACATTTCTCCACGCGTCCGCCGCCCGGGCTGAAAACAGACCAGACCCGACTCAAGGGAGGAACGGTCACACAGCCGCGCCCAAGCACCGAAGCCGATGATCTGGCCAAGATCAAATCGGTGGACCTGCAGAGGTCCGGATGGGAGGGATGCTCGAGTAATCTGTGCCAGCTGACGAAACAGCTCGATCCGGAGTGTAAAACAAGCTATTGCAGCCGCGCAAAACGCTATACCGAAAGTTGCGGATCGGCCACCTGCCAGACAAAGAAAATCGCTTTCGAAAAAGATGTGCAGGAGCGCATCGCCCTGAGGAACCAGAATCGCGAGCAGCAGGCGATCAACGCCAACACCGTTCCGACGCCTCCGACCTCTCAGGGCCGGAATTGAGTCGCGATTTCCGTCAACTGATTACTGAATTGGCGCCATCAAACGCGCAACGCCGACGCCGAACTTGAACCATATCGGCTTCGCGTCCAATTCTCCTTTCTCGACGATCTTCGAGTTTGCGAAATCCTTCTCGAACATGTCCTTCATGCGTACGCCAAACTCCTCATCGACGATCAGCAAAGTAAGTTCGAAGTTGAGCCGGAACGACCGATTGTCGAGGTTGGCGGTGCCTACTGCCGCTATCTCGTCGTCGACGAGCATCGTTTTTTGATGCAGAAATCCCGGCTGATAACGAAAAAGCCTGACGCCGAAGGGCTCTGTCTCGTTGTAGTAGGAAAACGACGAAAGCCAAACAAGCAGATGATCGGCTTTCTCCGGCATCAGTATGCGCACATCGACTCCCCGCAGCGCGGCTATCTGAAGCGCGGCCACGACCTTCGAGTTGGGAACGAAATAGGGTGACGCGATCCACACGCGCTTCTTGGCGGAGTGAATCGCGTGCACGAAGAAAAGACCGCAGGTCTCCAGGTCGTCGGCAGGCCCCGAAGGTATGACCAGCACGCTCTTGTCGCCGCTTTCAGAGCGCGCCGGAGACCAATTGAGCGCCGGCACCTCGTGAGTCGCCCAGTACCAGTCCTCAATGAAAGCGAACTGCATCGCCTGAACCGCTGGTCCGCGCACACAGACGTGCGTATCGCGCCAATGGCCGAATGAATCGCTTCGGCCCAGGTACTCGTCGCCGATGTTCAGCCCGCCCGTATATGCCGCACGCCCGTCCACGACGACGACTTTGCGATGGTTACGGAAATTGAGCTGAAAACGGTTTCGTATACCCTTGGTGGTGTTGAAAGGGCTCACCTCGACGCCGGCGTCCTTGAGCTCTCTGAGATAGGCGTTCGGCAGACCGAGACATCCGATCTCGTCAAAGAGCAGGTATATACGAACTCCGGCTCGCGCCTTACTTATCAGGGCACGCTTGAATTCACGACCAATCTCGTCGTCCTCTATGATGAAATACTGAATGAGTATGTAATCCCGCGCAGATTCGATTTCCCTGAAAATAGCCGCGAAGGTCTGCTCGCCGTCAATGAGAAGCTCGGCATCGTTGTAGCGAGTGAAAGGCATCGCGGCCAGCTCCTCCATCACGCGGAAATTCATGCGACTCTCGTCGGGCCGTACGACAAACTCTGGAAGCTCTGGGATGATATTGTCGATTATCGGTTGAATATCACGGCTCTCGGTGCGCCGCGCGTCGATATATCCGTGGTATTTGCTGCGCCCGAAAATCCAGTAGAGCGGCACCGCCACGTAGGGAAAGGTGAGAAGGCTGACTACCCAAGCGATCGAGCCCTGGGACGTGCGAACCGTCATCACCGCGTCGATGGCGAGGACGATACCGGAGACATAGAAGAACCCGGCGAGCGCAAACCCTATGATGAGCCAGTCTTCGCTTATCATGTTGCCGCCGTCGACTTGCGGATCAGGCCGGCGAGCCCGGAGCCGTGCCGTGGAGCATCATTCTCAGACCGATCAGAATCAGAGCCATGCTCGCGACCATTACCACAGTGATGGTCTGCGCGAAGAACAGTAAAGCCAGCACGGCCACAATTATCGGTATGACGCTGTAAACGAAACTCGATGTGCGTGTGGGCCCGATTTCACGGATGCTCAAATTATACAGGAGATAGCCCAGTCCCGATCCGCAGATTCCCATATACAGCACCGCAAGTATCGATGCATGCGATATCTCCCGGATCGCCGTCAACGGGGCCTCGAGGGGCGCGAGCAGCAGCAGCAAAGCCACCCCGAACAGGGTCGCATAATAGGTCAGCGCGAACCCCGAGTAGCGTGCAAGCATGGCCCGTACGAGAAGCGCATAAATTACCCAGCTCGCCACCGAGAGAAGCATCAGCACGTCTCCTTTGTTGAATCGGACTGCGAGGATCACGGCCAAATCTCCCCGGGAGATCAGAACGAGCACGCCAAGGAGAGCCAGAACGACACCGGCATAGTTCCACAGAGTGAGGCGCTCTTTTATGAAAACCGCCGCGGCCACACTCGTCACGACTGGACTGAGCGCGTTGATGATGGCGGTGTTGGCCAC
>JAABYT010000003.1:127210-134703 GCA_011775625.1 Gammaproteobacteria bacterium
TTCGAGTCTCGGCAGCGTTTTCTTGGTGCAAACAAGCAGAAGGGTCAGGAACAGCAGCGCGACGAAGTATCGCAGCAGCGTCGCTGTTAGCGGGTCGAGATCAACCGTCGTATACTTTCCCGCAATGTAACTGCCCGAGAAAAGCACGCTGGTCGTGAGCGGAAACAGGATTCTTTTCATGCAACGTACGCACGCGCGGCAGACAATTCGAGAGGAAAGGCATTATGACAGAGCACAACGTCCGTGATCTGCTGACCGGGAAGGTGCCGGTGGGCAGCGACGTCAAGCTCAAAGGCTGGGTGCGGACCCGAAGAGATTCCAAGCAGGGGTTCTCGTTCATAAACCTCCATGACGGATCCTGCTTCGATGCCATACAGGTCGTCGCCGATCGATCCGTGGCCGGCTACGAGGACAACATCCTGCACCTGACCGCCGGGTGCTCGATTGTCGCCACCGGCATGCTCGTGGAATCCAAGGGTCGAGGTCAGAGCTTCGAGGTGCAAGCGAATCACATCGATGTGATTGGCTGGGTCGAGGACCCGGAGAGCTACCCGGTTTCAGCNNCTGCGGCACAGTCTCGCCCAGGCGATACACCGCTACATGAGCGACAACGGATTCGTCTGGATCCACACGCCTATCATCACGGCCAGCGACTGCGAGGGTGCCGGCGAGCTGTTTCGGGTGAGCACGCTCGATTTCGCCAACATACCCCGCAACGAGCGGAACGAACCGGACTTCAGCACGGACTTCTTCGGCCGCGAAACTTTTCTGACCGTGTCGGGCCAGCTCAATGTCGAGTGTTATTGCCTGGCACTGAGCAAGGTTTACACCTTCGGTCCGACCTTCAGAGCCGAGAACTCCAATACCAGCCGTCATTTGGCTGAGTTCTGGATGATCGAGCCCGAGATCGCCTTTGCGGATCTCAACGATAATGCCGATCTCGCCGAATCGTTCCTCAAAGCGGTCGTGAAGGAGATCCTCGACGAGCGGGCCGACGATATGGCCTTCTTCAACGAGCGCATCGACAAAAACGCGATATCGCGATTGGAGGGCCTGGTGCAGTCGGAATTCGAGCGCATGAATTATGGCGAGGCGATTGACATTCTCAAGCGCGCCAAACGAAGCTTCGAGTTTCCGGTCGAGTGGGGGCTCGATTTGCAGTCGGAGCACGAGCGCTACCTGGCGGAGGAACACGTCGGCAGGCCGGTCGTTGTCATGAACTATCCCAAAGACATCAAGGCCTTTTACATGCGACGCAACGACGATGGACAGACCGTGGCCGCCATGGACGTTCTGGTGCCAGGCGCGGGCGAGATCGTCGGAGGCAGCCAGCGCGAGGAGCGCCTCGAGGTCCTCGACGAGCAGCTCCAGAACATGGGGCTGAGCGAGCAGCTGTGGTGGTATCGGGACCTGCGCCGATACGGCACGGTGCCGCATTCGGGATTCGGGCTCGGTTTCGAGCGTCTGCTCTTCTACATCACCGGCATGCGCAACGTGCGCGATCTGATCCCGTTCCCGCGCACACCGAACAGCGCGCCGTTCTAGGCGCCGAGCAGCCGGCGCCGGAGCAGATTCACGGCGCTGATGACCGCGTACTGACGCACACGCTGGCGGTCGCCCGGCAGCTGCACCTGCTGGGCCTCGCTCGCGTCACTCATGGCGAGCCCGAGGAACACCGTGCCGACCGGCTGGCCCTCCTGCTCGGTGGGCCCGGCCACGCCGGTGGTCGCGAGCGCCACGTCCGCTCCGAGCACCCGCCGCGCGCCTTCGGCCATGGCTTGCGCGGCCTGCGCCGAAACCACAGGGCCCGGCGGCACTCCCAACAGCGAAAACTTCACGTCGCTCGCGTAGCAGACGACACCGCCGCGAAACACGTCGCTCGCGCCGGGCACCGAGGTGAATCGCGCACCCATGAGGCCGCCCGTCAGCGACTCGGCGACACCGAGACTGAGGCCTCGTTGCCTCAGCATGTCGAGCACCACCGACTCCATGGTGTCGTCGTCGACACCGAAGACGAGATCGCCGAGCACGCTCCTGACCCGGACCTCCTCCTCGGCGAGCATCGCCTCTGCCTTGTCTGCGTCGGCGGCCTTGGCGGTGATGCGCACCTTGATGCCCTCTATGCCGCTCGCCTGGAACGCGAGTGTCGGATTGCCCGCCCCGTCCAGCTCCACGATGCGCTCGCCGAGCATCTCGGCGAGCCCCGACTCCGACTGACCCCAGGTACGCAGCACCCGGCTCTTGATGACGGCGGCGACACCGGCGCGCCGCTGCAGATCCGGTAACACCGTGCCGGTGAGCATCTCGTGCATCTCGTAGGGAACGCCCGGCACCGCGTATACGACTTTGTCGCCGATCGGACAAATCAGACCGGGCGCCGTGCCGGGCATCTCGGCCATCACCGTTGCGCCCTCCGGCACGTCGGCCTGACGCAGGTTGTTGTCGGGCATCTCCCGGCCGCGGGCTGCGAACATGGCGCGTATGCGCTCGCCGATCTCGGGTCGCCGGATCAGACCGACGCCCATGACCTCGGCAATGGCTTCCCGGGTGATGTCGTCCTGGGTGGGGCCGAGCCCGCCGCACATGATGACGGCATCGCTGCGTTCCAGGGCGAGACGGATGCACGAGACGATACGCTCGAGATTGTCGCCGACCTTGGTCTGATAGTGGGAGTCGATACCGGCGAGCGCCAGCTGCTCGCCCATCCACGCGGAATTGGTGTCGACGATCTGACCGAGCAGCAGCTCGGTGCCCACCGCGATGACTTCGCAACGCATGCCGTATTCCAGTGCTCTCGGGATTGATGATAACCGAGAATCGAGCCGCTCCAGGTGCTTATCCGCTCAGCGGGTGTGCCGACCCGAGAGCGCCGCGCGGCCCGCAAACTTCGCACGCTGACCGAGCGCCGACTCGATGCGAAGCGCCTCGTTCCACTTCGCCATGCGCTCTGAGCGAGAGAAAGATCCCACCTTGAGCTGAGGCACGCCCCAGCCGAGCGCGAGGTGGACGATGGTGGTGTCCTCGGTCTCGCCCGAGCGTGCCGAGACGATGGCGCCCCATCCGGCGCCGCGCGCCGCATCGAAGGCCCGGCGGGCTTCGCTGAGCGTGCCCGCCTGGTTCGGCTTGATGAGCACGGCATTGCAGGCACCGACAGCGGCGGCGTGGGCTACACGGGCGGCATCGGTCACGAGGTAATCGTCACCGACGATCTGGAGCGTATCGCCGAAACGCGCGGTGAAACGCACGAGGCCCGGCTCGTCGTCTTCGCCGAGGGGATCCTCGACCGAGACGATGGGGTAGCGCGCGATCCATTCACCGAGTCGCTCGATGAGCGCATCGCTTTCGAGCTCCTCGCCATCGAGCGCGAGCGCGTAGCGACCCGCGCTTCCGAGCTCCGACGCCGCGATATCGAGCGCAATGGCAACCTGATCGCGCGGTACGAGCCGCGCCGCCTCGATGGCCGCGAGCAGACATTCGAGCGCCTCCTCGTTGCTGGAGAACTCCGGCCAGTAGCCGCCCTCGTCGGCAACGCCGCGCAGCTTTCCGCGCGCCTCGAGCAGGCGCCCCGCCGCGGCGTAAACCTCCGCGGTCCACACCAGCGCCTCGTCGAAGCACCCGGCGCCGGGAGCCACGAGCATGAAGTCCTGCACGTCGACACGACCACCGGCGTGGGCACCGCCGCCGAAGATCTGGATCTCCGGCAGCGGCAGGACCACGTCGTCGCTGCCCGCCAGATGGCGCCACAGGGGCACGCCCGCGGCAGCGGCGGCGGCGTGCGCGCAGGCCATGGACACCGCGACGGTGGCGTTGGCGCCGAGACGACGCTTGTCATCGGTGCCGTCGAGACGGCAAAGCCGCGCATCCACGTCCGCCTGATCGTCGGCATCGACGTCCTTCAAGGCATCGGCAATCGGCCCGCGGACGTTGGCGATGGCGCGCTGCACGTCAAGGCCGCCGAGCGCAGCGCCGCCGTCGCGCAGCTCCACCGCCTCGCCGCTGCCGGTAGAGGCGCCGGCCGGCGCAATGGCGCGGCCGCGGCCGCCGCCGCGAAGCGCGACTTCGGCCTCCACCGTCGGTCGCCCGCGGGAATCCCACACACGCCGGCCCGTTACGCTTTCGATGCGGGTATCGCTCATGGCGAGAGCTCCGAGGACCAGAGCGAAGCGATCTCGGCGAGGCGCGTCGTAGGACGCTCGAGAAGCCGCGCCGCGAATCCGCGTACCCGGTTCTTGTCACCTTCCTCGGTCAAGTACTCGACCGGTGACTTGCCGTCGACGCGCGCGAGCAGCAGCCCGGGCAGCAGTCGCGCCGCGCGGGCCTCGAATGCCGGCGCGGCTTCCCAGGCGATGTGCCTCGTGTGCGCGCTCACGAGCGCCTCGAAGCAGGCGAGAAAAGCCCGGCTCGCGTGCGGCACCCACAGGCATTTGAGCAGCAGGTGATTGAGGCAGAATGCCAGGTCGAAAGCAGGATCGCCGTACCAGGCGCACTCGGCGTCGAGAAACACGGGACCGCGCGGGCCGATCAGGAGATTCTTGGGGCTGACGTCGCCGTGCACCAGGGCGCGCTTGTGCGTCGCCGTCGTCTCGACCAGCGACTGCAACGCGGCCGCGAGGCGCGGATGCGCGCGCGCCGTCGCCAGCAGATACGGCTCGAGGCGTATGGCGAAGAAGGTCTCGTCGGTGGCGAAGCGCGCTGCCACCTGCGCATCCCCGGCGGTAGCCGCGTGGATGCGACCGAGCCGTTCGCCGACGCGCGCGGCGGTGTCCGGCTCGGCGACACCCGCGGCGAGCTGCTGCTTCCAGAGCGGATACGCCTCGGGCTCGAGATAGCGCATGACGAACAGACCCTGCGCCTCGTCGGCGCCGAGAATCTCGGGCACCGCCTCGGGCACGATACGCCCCACGCAGCGTATCCACTCGAGCTCGTAGCGGTTGCGCTCCACCGGCGCGCGCCACTCGGCGCTCACCCGCAGACGCGGCAGCGCGCGCTTGATACAGACCGCGCCGCCGGCAAGATTCACCCGCCAGATGTCGGAGCTGACGCCGCCCGGAAGCGGCTCGAGCGGCGGGCAGCGGCCGGCCTCGACGAGGCCCATGCGTTCCAGCGCGCGCACCACCTCGTTCATCCGTCGAGCGCAATCGAGCACGCGAACATCATGCCACGCGATGCAGGAGCGTCTCGCCTTCGCGCAGACGACGGCAGTTTTCCATCGCCACCGCGAGACTGCGGCCGAGCGTCTCCTGGGTGAGCCAGGCCACGTGGGGTTGCACCAGCACGTTGTCGAGATCGAGCAGCGGTGCATCGCCCGCGATGGGCTCCTCTTCGAAGACATCGAGACCCGCGGCCAGCAGCCGCCCGGAGCGAAGCGCCTCGACGAGCGCGTGCTGATCCACCAGGCCGCCACGCGCGGTATTGATGAGCACCGCGCCGCGCTTCATGCGCGTCAGTGCCCCGGCATCGATGAGGTGCTCGGTATCGGCAACGAGCGGCACGTGCAGCGAGACGACGTCGGACTCGGCGAGAAGCGCATCGAGCGCACGCCACTCCGCCACCGCATCGACCTTGGGAGCGGTGGCCGTGTAGAGCACCCGCGCGCCCATGGCGACGAGTACCGGCGCGAGCAGCGACGGCACGGCCCCGTAGCCGACCAGACCGACGGTCCTGCCGGCAATCTCGCCGACGTCGTCGAACAGCGCCGGATCCAGCCGCCAGCCTTCGCCGGCGCGGGTCGCCGCGTCGAGGCTGCGCGCGCGGCGAAGCGTCGCCAGCATGAGCATCAGCGCCGCCTCGGCCACCGCCCGGCTGTTCGTTCCCGGCATGTTGCACACCGCGATCCCACGCCCGCGGGCATGCTCGAGGTCGATGGTGTTGACGCCGACGCCGATTTTCTGAACCAGTCGCAGTCCCGGCGCCGCCTCCATGATCCGTGCATCGACGGGCCTCAACGCGTGCAGCAGCACCTCGGTGTCGGCGAGCAGCTGGAACAGCAAATCGTCGTCGGCTTCCGGGCAGGGGCGAATGTCCAGCCACGACGGCGCGAGATGCAGCAATCGGGTCCGCAGCTTGTCGCTGCACGCGTAGTGAAAGATCGCCTGCATCGCGCGTGCCGGCTCGCGGACTAGCGAATCCAGTGCTCGCACATGGGCCCGCCGGGGCCATACACGGGATCGCATCTCGGCACCGGCACGCGCGCCACCCGCGTCG
Source organism: Gammaproteobacteria bacterium (assembly GCA_011775625.1). Classification (GTDB taxonomy): domain Bacteria; phylum Pseudomonadota; class Gammaproteobacteria; order HK1; family HK1; genus JAABYT01. The sequence continues at coordinate 133,415 of JAABYT010000003.1, forward strand.
CCGCCTGCTGGCACGCGCCGGCGCCCGCCCGGCACGTGTCCGGGCTCTGGCCGCTCGGGTAAGCGCCGACCACGCCCAGGCCGGCGCCCGGGGAGAGGCGCTTGTGCGCAACGCCTGCCGGGATGATGAGCACGTCACCCGGGTTGAGCGTCAGGGTGATGCCGTTCTCGCCGCCGAGCTGCGCCCGGGCCGTGCCGCAGTAGATGCCGAGCACCTCGTGAGCGGTGCTGTGATAGTGGTGAAACGCGAAGATGCCGTCACGCCAGCAGCCAACCCAGTCGTTGGCCTCGAACAGCCGCTCGAAGATCGATGCGGGATCGCTTCCGGTCGGCCGCACGGCGCCGGGGTAGGCGAGCAACGGCAGGCGCGGGTTGTTCGGAACCTCGGCATCGGCTTCGAGTCGATGCGATATGACCTGGACGGCGTCGACGCTCGATGTCATGGGCGGCTCCCGCGCGGCGGCTGTTGCGAGACCGCCGCTGCCCAGTATACCCCCTCCGCGCCCGACCTCTCCCGGCCGTGTAGAATCCAGGGCTCGGGGTCGAGAGTGGGAGAACGGGTCATGATCAGACTCACCATCGCCAAAGCGGCCGCGCTGGTGCTCACCGTGTCTCTGAGCGCGCACGCCCAGGATGCCGCGTTCGAAGGGCCATCGACGAAGGGCTTTCTCGAATGCGCAAAGAAATGTCAGAAATCCTTTTATTTCAGCGAGCAGAGCGATCCGGCCTTCGCGCAGCTCCGAAACGCCTGCATCGAGGGATGCGGATTCGTCACCGATGCCAACATGATCGCCTACCAGAGCTGTAACATCGGCTGTCAGGGCATCTTTCCCTATCGGCACGGCACCAACGCCGAGTTCGCGGGCTTTCAGAAGACCTGCATACTCGGTTGCAGGCGGGTGCGCTGAGCCGACCCAGCTGCGGGGACGACATGAAGGCACTTGTCAAACGATCCGCCGAGCCGGGCATCTGGATGGAAGACGTGCCGATGCCGGGCGTGTCCACCAACGAGGTGCTGGTGAAGGTGGAGAAGACCGCCATCTGCGGCACCGATCTGCACATCTATAACTGGGACGAGTGGTCTCAGCGAACGATTCGTCCGCCGCTCGTCATCGGCCACGAGTTCGTCGGAGAGATCGTCGAGCTCGGTCCCGGCGTGGACAACTATTCCATTGGCGACCGGGTCTCCGCAGAAGGCCACATCACCTGCGGCATGTGCCGCAATTGCCGCGCAGGACGCCGGCATCTGTGCACACACACGAGCGGCATCGGCGTGAACCGCAACGGCGC
>JAABYT010000003.1:134719-135060 GCA_011775625.1 Gammaproteobacteria bacterium
ATTCCCTCCGAAATCGCCGCCTGCTTCGACCCCCTCGGCAATGCCACGCATTGTGCGCTGTCGTTCGAGGTCGTCGGCGAGGACGTGCTGATCACCGGCGCCGGGCCCATCGGCATAATGGCCGCCGGTATATGTCGCTTCATCGGCGCGCGGCACGTGGTGGTCACCGATGTCAACGACTACCGCCTGGAGCTGGCCGGCAAAATGGGGGCGACGCATCTCGTGAACGTGGCCCGGGAAAATCTCGACGAGGCGATGCGCGCCCAGAACATTCACGAGGGCTTCGACATCGGGCTCGAGATGTCCGGCAATCCGGAAGCATTCAACGACATGCTTCATCA
>JAABYT010000003.1:135144-138424 GCA_011775625.1 Gammaproteobacteria bacterium
CTCGATCTGACGCCGTTGCTCACCCACCGTGTCGCAATCGATGATTACATGATCGGATTCGAAGCCATGAAAAGCGGTCAATGCGGCAAGGTCGTATGCAGCTGGAGCTGAGCGTCCAACCGCGGGGGACAGAAAATGAGCATGCAGCAAATACTGACCGAAGAGCTGGAATCCATCTGCCGCGAAGGGCTGTACAAAGAAGAGCGAATCATTATCACGCCCCAGGGCGCAGCCATCCGCGTGGCCGACGGCGGGGAGGTTCTCAATTTCTGCGCCAACAACTACCTGGGGCTGGCAAATCATCCGGAGATCATCGCGGCGGCCAAGAAGGCGCTCGACGACCACGGCTTCGGCATGGCCTCGGTGCGTTTCATCTGCGGAACGCAGGACCTTCACAAGTCGCTCGAAGGATCCATCGCGGAGTTCTTCGGCACTGAGGATGCGATTCTCTACACCTCGTGCTTCGACGCCAACGGCGGTCTGTTCGAGACCCTGCTCGGTCCGGAGGACGCGGTCATCAGCGATGCGCTCAATCACGCGTCGATCATCGACGGCGTGCGCCTGTGCAAGGCCCGGCGCTACCGCTACAAGCACGCCGACATGCACGACCTGCAAAGCAGGCTCGAAGAGGCGAGCGACGCCCGCTGCCGTCTGATCGCAACCGACGGTGTGTTCAGCATGGACGGCGACATCGCACCGCTCGACGAGATCGTCGAGCTTGCGCAACGCCACGACGCCATGGTGATGGTCGACGATTCTCACGCGACGGGTTTCATCGGAGCCACGGGGCGGGGCTCCGCCGAGCACCATGGTGTCCATCGAGACATCGATATCTTCACTTCCACGCTGGGAAAGGCGCTCGGCGGCGGCTCCGGTGGCTTCACCACCGCGAGCCGCGAGGTGGTCGATCTGCTGCGCCAGCGCTCACGGCCCTATCTGTTCTCCAACACGCTTCCGCCGCCGCTGGCGGCCGCCGGCATCACCGTATTCGGCATCCTGTCCCGCTCGGGCGAGCTGCGCGAGCGACTGATGGAGAACACCCGGTACTTTCGTGACCAGATGACCCGCGCGGGCTTCGATATCAAACCCGGCGCGCATCCCATCGTTCCCATCATGCTCTACGAGGCCACCCTGGCCAAGGAGATGGCGGCACGCATGCTGGCCGCCGGGATCTACGTTATCGGCTTCTCGTATCCGGTCGTTCCGAAAGGCGAAGCGCGCATCCGCGTGCAGCTTTCCGCAGTTCACGAGCGTGCCCATCTGGACCGGGCCATCGAGGCCTTCTCGAAGGTGGGTAAGGAGCTCGGAGTCATCTGATTTACCGCCGAACGGGCATGGGCTGAGCGACGAGGGAATCTTATGACGCGACGGTGATCGTGCGATTGCTCCCGGGGCGCCCCGGGCCGGTCCGAAGCCGCGATGAACGCCGTTCCTCACATCGACGAGCATTCTCTTGGCTGACACTCTGTGGTTAACTACCGGGTTTCGGCCGCACGGGCCAAGAGCGTTCATCTCGAACGCGGTCCGGTGACGAGCCTGGCACTCCCACAGACCGGACGGACGAAGAAAAAATGAGCCATTACGTTGAGGCAGGAAACCTCAGGATAGACGCCTCGTTGCACGCGCTGGTGGGCGAGGAGATCGCGCCGGGAACCGGTGTCGATGCAGCGGCTTTCTGGCAATCACTCGGCGAGATCGTCGCCGATCTGGGACCGGAGAACAGGGCTCTGCTCGACAAACGGGACGACCTGCAGAAAAAGCTCGACGACTGGCACGCGCAGCACAGGGGTCGGGCCATCGATATCGCCGAGTACCGCCAGTTTCTGCTCGACATCGGCTACATGGTGCCGGAGGGCGGTGCTTTCCAGGCCAGCACGATGAACGTCGACCCGGAGATTGCCAAGGTCGCCGGACCGCAGCTCGTCGTTCCCGTTGACAACGCGCGCTATGCGCTGAACGCGGCAAACGCGCGCTGGGGCAGCCTCTACGATGCGCTCTACGGCACCGACGCCATCCCGGAGACCGACGGCGCCGAGCGCCGCCGAGAGCTCAATCCGGTGCGCGGCGCCCGAGTGGTGGAAACGGCAGCCGCTTTTCTGGACGAGACCGCGGCACTGGCCGAGGGCAGCTACGCGGATGTCACCGAGTTCGCGCTCGAGCAAGCCGAAGGCGCTCGCGTGCTCAGCATCACCCTGAGCGACGGCCGCAGGACGGGACTCGCGGACCCCTCGAAGTTTGCCGGCTTCAAAGAGTCGGGTGGCGCCCTCAGCGGCATTCTGCTGCGCAACAACCGCCTGCACATAGAGATTCAGATCGATCGCGACAAGCCCATTGGTCGGGCGCATCCTGCCGGCATCAACGACGTCATCCTCGAATCAGCCATCACCACGATTCAGGACTGCGAGGATTCGGTCGCGGCCGTGGACGCGGAGGACAAGGTCCGGGTGTACAGAAACTGGCTCGGCATCATGAAAGGCACGCTCGAGACGACCTTCGACAAGGGTGGAGCCAAGCTCACGCGCAAACTCAACGCGGACCGAACCTACACCGACCCCAGCGGCGAGCCCCTGACGCTTGCCGGGAGGAGCCTGCTCCTGGTGCGCAACGTCGGGCTGCACATGTATACCGACGCGGTCACGACGGCCGACGGCGGGGAGATTCCGGAGGGCTTCCTCGACGCCATGGTCACCTGCCTCGCGGCCATTCACGATCTCAAAGGAGACGGATCGCTCTCCAACAGCAGGGTCGGCAGCATCTACATCGTCAAGCCCAAGCTGCACGGACCCGAGGAGGTCGCGGCCACCGTGACGCTGTTCAGCCGGGTGGAAGAAGCGCTCGGGCTCGAGCGCAACACGCTCAAGATCGGCATCATGGACGAGGAACGGCGCCTCACCGTCAATCTCAAGGAATCCATTCGCGCGGCCAGCGAGCGCGTCATTTTCATCAACACGGGCTTCCTCGATCGCACCGGTGACGAGATCCACAGCATCATGGAAGCGGGCCCGATGATTCGTAAGGCGGATATGAAGAACTCGCCTTGGATCCTCGCCTACGAGGATCAGAACGTGGATATCGGGATCGAGACCGGCCTTCCCGGCCGAGCGCAGATCGGCAAGGGCATGTGGGCGATGCCCGACGAGATGCGGGCGATGTTGGACACGAAGGCCGTGCACCCGCGAGCCGGCGCAAACACCGCATGGGTTCCGTCACCGACTGCTGCGACGCTCCATGCAATGCATTATCACGAGATCAACGTCGCCGAGCGACAGAAAGAGCTCGC
>JAABYT010000003.1:138431-171102 GCA_011775625.1 Gammaproteobacteria bacterium
AACCTCAGCGAGCAGGAAGTGCAGAGCGAGCTCGACAACAACGCCCAGAGCATTCTCGGTTACGTGGTTCGCTGGGTCGATCAGGGCGTCGGCTGCTCGAAGGTGCCGGACATCAACGACGTCGGCCTGATGGAGGACCGCGCGACCCTGCGCATTTCCAGCCAGCACATTGCCAACTGGCTTCGCCACGGTGTGACGACCAGTGAGCAGGTGATGGATACGTTGAAGAAGATGGCGGCCGTCGTCGATCGGCAGAACGCCGGCGATCCCAACTACCGCGACATGGCCCCGAGCTTCGACGACAGCATCGCCTTCCAGGCCGCCGTGGATCTGATTTTCGAGGGCTGCGCGCAGCCGAACGGCTACACCGAGCCCGTGCTGCACGCCCGGCGGCGGCAGGTGAAGGCGCGATCGGCTTAGAGCGGGAAACCGCTCACCCTTCCTCGTCCTTGCCGAACAGGGCGTCGAGCTGCTTGCGCGCCTCGTCGGCCTCGGCGCGCTTGCGTTCCACGAGGCTGCCGGTTTCCGCGCCCGCGGAAGCATCGCCCGACTTGGCGTCGATTCCGAAAAGGGCGTTCAGCTCTGCCTGCGCGGCTTGCGCCTCTGCAACGCCGCCGGCAGCTTCGACGCCGGCACGGCCGCGAAAATAGTCGCAGAAGTTCGCGCGCTCCTTGTCGGTGACCTCCTCCGCCACCGGCTCCCGGCAGCTCTTGGCCACCGACGTGTCGTAGAACTCGCACATCCGACAGACATGAAGATCGGTGCCGCACGCGGGACACTCGTCGCGACGCCGCAACGGCATCGGCATGTCTTCGAGCGTATGTCCGCATTTCCAGCAGTTGAGCGGCTCGCTCATCCCGCACCTCCTGTCAGCCTCGCCGTCCCGACGTGAGGCATTCTAGCAACTCGATGCCTCAGGGCATCCCGAGATGCTCCACGCGTTCATGGGTGAGGATGATCTTGCAGGCCGCGAACACGTCGCCGCTGCCCGTTCCCGGCGACATGGCCTGCGACTGACGGCTGCACTCCGAGTCACGGTAGCCGCGCCAGCGCGAATCGCTCTCGAGGGTGCGCGCATGGTTTGCAGAGCCAGCCGTCACCCGATCGAGCTCCCGGGCCGCGCGCACGGCCTGCGCCTGCGCCGCCGCGAGGCGATCCTCGGCTTCGAGGAGCAGCTTCCTCAGGCACGGCGCGAGCTCGACGCGGGTTTCGGCCTGCTTCCAGCAATGGCGGAGCGGCGCGTCGACGGCTTCGCTCGACTGAGCGGTGGGCAGGGCCCACGCGAAGGCGGTGGCGATCGCCGCCAGGCGCCCGCAGCGCGCCGCAGATCCCCCGAGCTTGCGACACAACACGTTGATTTCCAGAAGTTTTACTCCTAGCCTCATTTGATGCGCCAAGCTCGTCAACGCCCCCGGGATGCCGGTTTGAAGCACCACACACTATCCTGGCTCGCGGCCGCGTGCATCTTCGCGTTGCCGGCCATCGGCTGCGCGGATGCAGCCGACCCTGCGGCCACCGCGCCCGTCGAGCGCCTGCGCCAGATCCCGGATCACGCCCATAAGGGGGTCATGTGGCCGATTCAGGACGGGTACGTCAGAATCAACGACAGTACGATGCGACTCGCACCCGGCCTGAGGATACGCGACATGAACAACCGCATCGTGCCGCTGGGCAGCGTGCGGCAGCCGAAAAAGATCCGCTACACGCTCGACATGTACGGACAGGTGCACAGGATCTGGATCTCACCCACGGGCGCGTACATGGGACGCCATCTGCCGCCCGACCCGCCGGGTGGACGGCGCGACGAGGTCTCGGACGTCTTCGCCGACGAATCCACCGACCAATCCACCGACAGCTCCACCTTCGAGAACACCGACGACGCCGGCGAGGCATCGGAGGATTCCCCCGGATCCTGATGCGGTCCGCCCGCCGCGCCGGGTTTTTCTGTCTCGACCCGGCACGCGGGGAGCGGAACAGAACCTTGCAACGCTTCGAGCCGCGCGAGCGCCCTATATAACGCTCGGTCTTTTCTTGACAGACCCGCCCGGGCAGCGTCTAGAGCGCTGACCCCGAAAAGCTGTAACCTCACTCCGGCGCAGGGCGATTCGGGCAGCATGGCTGACAGGAAGGGGTGAGCGACAGCAACTGCAAAGCGGTTCCGATCCAGTGGAGGAGCCTGACTGCCATTGCCGCACTCGGCGGCGGCCTGCTCGTCTCTCTGTTCGACTTCGGCGCCAGCAAGCCGTGGCTGTTTCTCATCGGTATCGGTCTGGGACTGGCCCTCTACCACACCGCCTTCGGCTTCACCGGCGCCTATCGCCGCGCCATTCTCGAGGGCGATATCTCCGGGGTCACGGCGCAGATGGTCATGCTGGTGGCGGCCATGCTGCTGTTCGCGCCGGTGCTGGCAGCGGGAGAGGTTTTCGGCCACGGGGTCACCGGCGCGGTGGCGCCCGTCAGTCTCTCGATGGCCTTCGGCGCCCTGATTTTCGGTATCGGCATGCAGACCGGCGGCGCCTGCGCCTCGGGCACCCTGTTCACCGTGGGCGGCGGCAATCTGCGCATGGGGCTCGTGCTGGTGTTCTTCTGCGTCGGCGCCTTCTGGGCGAGTCTCGACATGCCCTGGTGGACGGGCCTGCCGGGTATCGGCGCCGTGTCGCTCGCGAAGACACTCGGAACCTGGCAGGCGCTGGCGCTGCAGATAGCCGCACTGGTGCTCATTTATGCGGCGCTTCACTGGCTCGGAGGCCGGAATCGACGCAGCTTGTGGTGGCAGCAGGGGTTCAGCTGGGTGCGGCTTTTGCGCGGGCCCTGGCCACTGCTGATCGGCGCCGGCACGCTGGCGCTTCTCAACTGGCTGACGTTGCTGGTCGCGGGCCATCCCTGGTCGATCACCTGGGGATTCACCCTGTGGGCCGGCAAGGCGGCCGTCGCCCTCGGCTGGGATCCGGCGACCAGCCCGTTCTGGAGCGGCAGCTTCGCCCAGCGGGCGCTGGCGCGTCCGCTGCTCGCGGACACCACCTCGGTGATGAACATCGGCATCGTCATCGGCGCGCTGGCGGCCGCCGCGCTCGCCGGCACCCTCAGATTCACGGCACGCGTGTCGCCGTTGTCGCTGGTGGCCGCGGTCGCCGGCGGGCTGCTGCTCGGCTACGGCGCGCGCCTCGCCTACGGCTGCAACATCGGCGCCTTCTTCAGCGGCGTCGCCTCCACCAGCCTGCACGGCTGGGTGTGGATCGTCGCCGCCGTGATCGGCAATCTCATCGGCGTTCGCCTTCGACCGTTGCTGCGCCTCGCCGATACCTGACGCGGACCGCGTCGCCATCGCTTCCAGGTGCCGGCGTTTGCTTACCCACAGCCGGACGGCTACAGTCACCGCGTCCGATGGGGGCCGCGAGTCAGGGAAATCGAGCATGTCGAAGGTTGCGCGCAGGATCGGTCTTACCGTGACAAGCTTCACCGTGGCGCTCGTCGTCACCGCCTGCGAGCAGCAAGTGGTGGAGCAGGAGCCCGTCGTCCGCCCCATCAAGTTCCACACCATCGGCAAGGCGGACGCCGCCGCGCGAAGGGAGTATCCCGGCAGCATCCGCGCCTACCAGCACGCCGACCTGGGGTTCGAGGTCGGCGGCCGTATCATCGAGTTCTACGTTCGGGAAGGCGACAAGGTGGTGCAGGGCGAGGTGCTGGCGCGCCTGGACCCGCGGGACTACGAGGCGGATCTGAAAGCCGCCCAGGCCAATCTGCGCAAGGCGGAGTCGGATCTGCGGCGAAGCCGCAACATCTACAAGGAAGACCCCGGGGCCATCTCCAAGGAGACCATCGACACCCACGAGCGCGCGGTGGACGTCTCCAAGGCGAATCTCGCCATCTCCCAGAAGGCCCTCGACGACACGCGGCTGCGCGCGCCGTTCTCCGGGCGCATGGCGCGCAGGCTGGTGGAGGACTTCGAGACCGTCCAGGCCAAGCAGCCGGTGCTGGTGCTGCAGGACACCTCGACCCTGGAGATCGAGATCAACGTGCCCGAGCGCGACATCGCCCGGGCCTCTCCCGAGCCTGGAACAGGAAATGAATCCGTTACCGAGCGCACCGACCCGGAGATCATCGTCAGCGCGCTTCCGCATCTCAAGTTCCCCGGCTGGATAAGGGAGTTCGCGACCACCGCCGATCCCGTGACGCGCACCTTTGCGATTCGGCTCAACTTCAAAAACCCCGGCAACCTCAACATCCTGCCGGGCATGACCGCGCGGGTGCAGGTCACGGTCAACCCGGAGCGCGCGTGGTCGGTGCCGGTAACGGCGACCGTCGCTGCCGACGATGGCGCGCCTTTCGTGTGGAAGATCGATACCGGGACCAAGGCGGTCGCCCGCGCGCCGGTGGAGCTCGGGGATCTCGTCGGCGACCGGGTGAGGATCGTGTCGGGACTCGAAGAGGGGGATCTGGTGGCGATCTCGGGCGTCAATCAGCTGCGCGACGGCACGGTCGTGCGCCTCATCGAACCCTGATTGCGGCCCTGATTAGCTCGCCATGAATCTCGCCGAGTTCTCGCTGCGCAACAGGACCACGACCACGGTGCTGGCCGGGGTGCTGTTCGTCGCCGGCATCATCTCCTTCAACGGCCTGTCACGACTCGAGGATCCCGAGTTCACCATCAAGGAGGCCCTCGTCATCACGCCCTACCCCGGCGCCACCGCCGAAGAGGTGGAGCAGGAGGTCAGCGACCGCATCGAGCAGGCGGTGCAGCAGCTCGGTCAGCTGAAAGAGGTGGAGTCCAAGTCCGACCGGGGCCTTTCGACGGTCACGGTCCGCATCAAGGACAAGTACGACAAGGCGGCGCTGCCCCAGGTCTGGGACGAGCTGCGCCGCAAGGTGAACGACGTGCAGGGCCGGCTGCCGCCCGGCGCCGGCCCGTCCATCGTCAACGACGACTATGGCGACGTTTTCGGCGTCTTTGTCGCCGTCTACGGCGACGAGTACACCGCAGCCGAGCTCAAGGAAGTCGCCAAGATGCTGCGCCGCGAGCTGCTGCTCGTCCAGGACGTCTCCAAGATAGAGTTCTGGGGCGAGCGCACCGAGGCGGTCTACGTCGAGCCGGATCGCGATCGCATGTCGCAGCTCGGCATCCACCCCAGGCAGATCGTCGAAGGGCTGCGCAACCGCAACATCGTATCCGACGCCGGTCGCATCGAGGTCGGTCCGGATTTCATCGCCGTCGAGCCCACCGGCACCTTCAAATCGGTGCGCGAGTTCGAGGACCTTCTGCTCTCCGGGGTCAGCGAGCAGGGCAAGGGGCAGATCTATCTTCGCGACGTCGCCCAGGTGCGCCGGGGCTACGTGGATCCTCCAAATCGGGTTCTGCGCTACGACGGGCACCCGGCCATCGGCATGGGCATCTCCACGGTGAGCGGCGGCAACGTCGTGACCATGGGCGAAGCCATCGAGAAGCGCGCCAGGGAGCTCCTGCCGCGCATACCATTGGGCATCGAGTTCGGCATCATCTCGCTGCAGTCAGACGCGGTGACGACGGCTATCGACGGCTTTCTCGTCAGCCTCGTCCAGGCCGTCGCCATCGTCATCGTGGTGCTGCTGGTGTTCATGGGCCTGCGCAGCGGGCTCATCATCGGCGCCATCCTGGCGCTTACCATCTGCGGCACGTTCATCTTCATGGGGCCATGGGAGGTCGCCCTGGAACGCATCTCGCTGGGTGCGTTGATCATCGCGCTCGGCATGCTGGTGGACAATGCCATCGTCGTCGTCGACGGGGTGCTGGTGCGCATGAAGAAAGGCCAGGCCGCCGAAGAGGCCGCCAAGGAAGTGGTCGCCCAGACCTCCATGCCGCTGCTGGGTGCCACAGCGGTGGCCATCATGGCGTTCGGCGCCATCGGACTCTCGGAGGATTCCACCGGCGAATTCTGCCGATCGTTGTTCCGAGTCGTGTTCATATCCCTGAGCCTGTCGTGGGTCACGGCGGTGACGGTGACGCCGTTGATGTGTGTCGCTTTCCTGAAGCCGCAGCAGCCGGGAAGCGCCGATTCGGCGCGGGACTCGGATCCCTACGGCGGGTTTTTCTACACTGCCTATCGCAAGTTTCTCGGTGTTGCGATTCGTTTCCGCTTCGTCACGGTGCTCGTGGTGCTGAGCATGTTCGCCGCATCGTTGTGGGGTTTCAAATACGTCGACAAGTCATTCTTCCCGAACTCCACGCGCCCGCAATACATGATCGACTTCTGGCTGCCCCAGGGCACGCGCATCGACAAGACCGTCGAGACGGCAGCCGAGGTGGAAAAGTATCTTCTCGGACTCGACGGCACGACCCATGTCACCACCCTCGCGGGTGCCGGCGGGCTGAGGTTCCTGCTCACCTACGCGCCCGAGAAGCTCAACAGCGCCTACGCGCAATTCCTCGTCGACGTCGACGATTACACCGTCATCGAAGATCGGATAGCACAGGTGGAGCAAGAGCTGCCGGAGCTGTTTCCCGACTCCGAGGTGTACGGCCGCAAGTTCATTCTCGGCCCTGGATCCGGTGGCAAGATTCAGATCCGTTTCAGCGGACCGGATTCGACCAAGCTGCGCTCACTGGCGAGCGCCGCGGTGAACATTCTCCACGAGGACGGTGGCGCCAAGGCCATTCGCACCGACTGGCGCCAGCAGGTGAAGGTCGTGACACCCATCGTCGCGGATGAGGAAGCCAACTATGCGGGTGTCGCGACCCCGGATGTGTCGATGACCATCTTGATGGGTTTCGAGGGCCAGCAAGTGGGTGTCTACCGCGAAGCCGACGAGCTCCTGCCGATCGTCATCCGCGCCCCGGAGCATGAACGCGACCGGGTGGAAAACATACAAAATCTGCAGATCTGGAGCCCGGCTGCTCAGCAGAACATACCGCTGCGCCAGGTGGTGTCGGGCTTCGACACGGTATTCGAAGACGAGATCGTTCAACGACTGAACCGGAAATCCACCATCACGGTGCACGCGGACCCCGTGAGCGGCGCGTCGAGCAGATTGCTCGCGCGCATCCGCCCGCAGGTCGAAGCGCTCGAGATGGGGCCGGACTACGAAATCGAATGGTGGGGCGAGTACCGGGACTCGACGAGAGCCCAGGCCGGCATCGCCGCCAGCCTGCCGTTCTTCTTCCTCGCCATGGTGCTGGTGGTGGTAGGGCTGTTCAATGCGCTGCGCCAGCCGCTGGTCATCTGGCTGTGCGTGCCACTCGCCATCATCGGCGTCACCGCCGGCCTGCTGCTTACCCGACAGCCGTTCGGTTTCATGGCGCTGCTCGGCTTCATGAGCCTTTCCGGAATGCTGATAAAGAACGCCATCGTCCTCATCGACGAGATCGAGATCCAGAAGGCCCAGCTGGGCGACGTGTACCAAGCCATCGTCGATTCCGGTGTGAGCAGGCTGCGCCCGGTGGCCATGGCGGCTCTGACCACCGCGCTCGGCATGATTCCGCTGCTTCTCGACGCCTTCTTCGTGGCCATGGCGGTTACCGTCATCTTCGGCCTCATGGTCGCGACGGTGCTCACCATGGTCGTCGTGCCGGTCTTCTACGCCATCTTCTTCCGGGTGCCGAATCCGGGGCCGTCGCCGGCCTGATTCGACACCGATGTGCTAAAGTCCTGTCTTTACAGGATCATGCGGCGCGGCGCGGCCCGCCGATCATGAGCGCGGGAGAACCTATCAGTGACTGACGAGAACCGAACCAGCGCGGCGGAGCTCACCGTCGATACCGGCAATATTCATCACGAGGAGGTGTTTACGGACCTCCGCGCGGCTTCGATCCGCCGCCTGACGCCGGTGAAGGCCGATGGCAGCACCGACACAGCACGCGAGATCAAGTACATCGGCGAGACCAACATCATGACCCAGATGGGGCCACTGCCGGTGCAGTTCCCCATCGAGGCCGAATCGCTCGAAGACGCCTTCAACCAGTTCGCCGAGGGCGTCAAGGGCGCCATCGAGCGGCTCAACGAACGCGCCCGGGAGCTGGCGCGCGAGGAAAGCTCGCGTATCGTTGTTCCCGGCGCTGCGCCGCCGGGGCTGGGCGGAACGGGCTTGCCCGGAACGAGGCCGGGTGGCGGAAAGATACTGCTCGACAAGTAAGGCCGCCCACCCCCGGGACCGATCACAGGCGCACGCCCGGGGGCGGAGGAAGCGATCCGACACACTCGGCCTGAAACCGCTCGCTGCGCGCGACGCTGCCCATCCATTCGTAGAAGAGGCCCTTGAGCCCGATGACGACAATGCCGGCGGCGCGCATGCGTTGCAGACCGTAAGCGTGGTCGGGACCCGGTGAGCCGACGGCGTCGGCGACGACCGCGACGCGAAAGCCCTGCTCGAGAAGGCCGAGGGCCGACTGGCTGACGCACACATCGGTCTCGAGCCCGACGATGACCGCGGTGTTTCGCCCGCTCGCGCGCAGTGCAGCGAGAATTTCCGTCTCGGAGACCAGACCGAAGTGCGTCTTGTCATGAATCGGCGTGCCGGGATCGAGCGCCTCGGCGAGCGCCGGATGCACCGAGCCATTCGTTTCGATGGCCTCCGCCATCACTACCTGTGGCACCCCTGCCCAGCGCGCCACGCCGATCAGCCAGCGGATTCGGTCGACGAGAAGCTCGCATTCCGCTTCCGGCAGCTTGGCGAAAAAAACCTCCTGGGCGTCCACCACCACCAGGACGGAGTCATCGACGTCAATGAGCAGGCTCTCGGGCATCTGTCGATGCTAACCCAATCCGAGCGCCCATGTCGGCCGCCCGGCGCTACTTCGTGACCACTATCGAAAGGGGCTGACTCTGCTGCCATAATGCGCGGTTTGCGGCCCAGTACGCCGCTCCCTATGCAGCGTGCATTCCGTCATGAACATCGCCAAGGCGTTCGCACCAGGAAACGTCTCCTGCGTCTTCAAAATCGTTGCCGATACCGATCCGGCGAAGATGCATTCGCTTGGAATGGGGTTCACGGTCGTNNCTCGACTTTCCCACCGTTCGCTCGGTGATCGCCAAGCTCACCGACGTGCCGATTCGGGTCGAAATACGCACCGACCTGCCGCTCAGTGGCGGATTCGGTTTGAGCGGCGCGTCGTCCCTGGCGACTGCCTTCGCGGTCAATGAGCTTCTGGGTATGGGGAAAACAGAGCGCGAGCTCGGTATCACAGCGCACATTGCCGAGGTGGAGAACCTGACCGGCCTGGGTGATATCGCCGGGCAGTTCAACGGCGGGTGCCTCGTCAAGCTGATCCCGGGTGATCCTCTCGCCGCAATCGATCTTCCGGTCCCCGAGCAGGACGTTTACTACCGGTACTTCAGCCCCATCAACACCAAGGACGTGATCGGCAGTCCCGAGCAGCGCGAACGAATCAATGCCGCCGCCGCGGACGCGCTCGAAGCTCTGCGTGATTTAAAAGACCGCAACGAATCGGCCTTCTCGAGCTACATCGCCGTCGCCAAGCAGTTTTCCATCCACAGCGGACTGCTGCAGGACGAAGACGTCAAGGAAACCATTCGCGAATGCGAGCAGGCTGGCGGCAGTGCATCGATGATCATGCTGGGCAACGCGGTCTTCGCCGATGTGCTTTTCGACGGCGCGAAGACGACGCGACTCGTCAAGCGCCGCGTCGAGGTGCTGCGGTGACCGACGTTCCCAGGAGCCATCCTCGCTACGAGTCGCTGCGAACGCGCGACGCCATCGTAGCCGGGGTGCAGAAGGGCATCACCTCGCCCCACGGCCTGATTGCGCACGGCCGCGGAGAGGCGTACGACTATCTGCTCGGCGAAAAGAGCCACGACTTCGCGCTCGCAGCCATCGATGCGGCTGCGCACATGCTGATCCACGCACGCCATCCGGTGGTCTCTGTCAACGGAAACGTTGCGGCGCTCGTTCCGGACGAGCTCGTGGAGCTGGCCGATACGCTCGACGCGCCACTCGAGGTCAATATCTTTCACTCCTCGAAGGAACGCGAGGAGGCGATTCGGCAGTTCCTCGAGGAGCACGGCGCCAAACGACTGCTGATGCCGAGCAGGGATGCCGAGCTCGATTTCATCGATTCGAACCGCAAGTTCGTGCATCCGCAGGGAATCTACAGGGCGGACGTCATATTCGTGCCCCTGGAGGACGGCGATCGCTGCCAGGCCCTGCGCAAGATGGGCAAGGCCGTCGTCACCGTGGATCTGAATCCCATGTCGCGCACGTCCCGCACGGCCAGCATCACCATCGTCGATAACGTTGTCCGCTCCCTGCCGTTGCTGATCGCGCGCATTCGCGAGCTGAGGGCCTCCGCGCCCGAGCAGCCGGGAGCGGAATTCGACAATGCCCGTAATCTCGCGGCGGCCGAGCGGGCCATACGCGCGGAAAGCCGCTGATTCGCAGCCGCGAGGCCGTCGCTCCCGCGCCGCCGGTCACACCAAGAAGGACCGGTTTTTTCCCGGCGATCGATTCACCAGGCGCGGGTCCCTGCTAGAATCATCGCGTGTCGAACGACCTCGGTGAATGGCTGGCTGCGCTTGCGCTCAGCGTGATGGTGCTGAGCTCACAGGCGGCGACGCTGACTGCGAGCGACGGCACGACGACCGACATAGGCGGAGTCACTTGGAAGTGGCAACGCAGCGTGTACAACAACGACACGGTGGCCGCGCCGCCGGATCCCTCTCGCTACACCATCCTGCTCATGCCCGAGGGGCACCTGAGCGTAAAGCTCGACTGTAACGCCGGCGGCGGGCGCTACACCCTTGCAGGCAGCACTCTCACCATCGACGTGACCCACACGACCATGGCCGCTTGCCCGCCGGGCTCCCTCGATCGGCAGTTCATGCGAGACCTCGCCGCGGTCAGGATCGCCTTCATGCGCGAAGGCAATCTCTATCTCGACCTCATGTACGACTCGGGCACCATGAAATTCGCCCGCTGAGCGGCATCACTTGCAGTTTGGCTTATTACCCCTGGCGCGCGCGTCGTTGTAGGTTTGCAGGGCGTTCGCCATCTGCCCGATCAGATTGTCGATGCGCGTGCCGCTCGAGGGGTGCGTGGACAGAAACTCCGGCGGTGTGCCGCCGCCGGCCTTCTGCATGTTCTTCCAAAGCTGCACGCTTTCGCGCGGGTCGAAGCCTGCCTTGGCCATGAGATCGAGTCCGATGATGTCGGCCTCCGACTCGTGAGTGCGGCTGTAAGGGAGCAGAATGCCGATTTGCGCACCGAGACCGAGGGCCTGCATGCTCGCGGAGTCGAGGCCCGTTCCGGCTGCAACGGCAAGGCCGATGCTGGTGACCTGCTGCTGGGACATTCGCTCGTTGGCATGCTGGGCGAGCACGTGGCCGACCTCGTGCCCGAGCACTGCGGCGAGCTGATCCTGATTCTCTGCAACCTCCAGCATGCCCGTGTACACGCCCATCTTTCCGCCCGGCAAGGCAAAGGCATTGGGGCTTTCGTCCTTGAACACGACCACTTCCCAGCCGTCGCGCTTCGCCGCCACCTGCCTGGTAATCGCTTTGGCGACGCAACCCACGTAATCGTTGACGGCGGGATCGGTCTCCTCCGGGAGCTGCGTGCGCATCTCCGAGAAGGCGTGCACGCCCATGGCATCGAGATCGTCGGCCGAGAAAATGAGCAGCTGATCGCGGCCGGTCGGGGAGGTCGCGCAAGCCGACAGCGACGCCAGAATCAGGAGCAGGATGAGCCCCGGGAAGACTCGCGCTGGTTTCGGTCGCACCGGCATGGGAGCTATTTTAGGGCGGCGGGGCTCCCTTTCAATGGGTTGCTCGTCACCACCCCGCGCCACCTCAGCGCTTGCCGAGGGCTGCGCCGAGGACCCGCTTGGTGAGCGCGTGAATCCCCGGATCCTCGCTCTCGCGCGCGCCGGCGACGTTCAAGCTTGCCGGCCGGGTGCACTCGAGCCACTCGCGCAGCCGGAGCACCGCCTCCTGCTCCGAGAGACTATCGAGATCCAGGTGCAGCAGCGGCTTGCCGCAGCGCTCGGCGAGGGATTTCGTGAGTGCGGTGCCTCCCACGGGCGGACCACGTGAAATAATCACGGTCGCATCCGAGTCGCGCACGTTGAGCTCGGTGCGCACCGCGGGACGCGCAGAGTCCGCTTCGCGAAGATTCGGGTAGCGCTCGGGAATGGCCCCGTCTTCTGCCTCGCGTCCGAGCGGTACCCAGCCGCCGGACTCCAGCCCGAGCTCGAGCGCGACATCGAGCGCGGCGCGATCCGCGCCCGTCTGCCCTCCGGAAACGATGCGCATGCCGGCTCCGTGAATCCGCGGCCGACGCTCAATGAAAGAGCGAGCCCCAGGGGGGGTGCGCCTTCGAGCGATGCACGCCCGGCGGCAGCGCCGTTACGCCCGAGCTGCTCGGTCGCGACAAAGCTTCGCTGGCCTCATGAAGCCGTCGACCGGGATCGGGCACGTGAGTGCTCCCGACCGCGTTCGCCGGTTTCGGATCGAGAATCATTTTCCTTGCGCGCATTGTGCGCATGGTAGGTGCTTGCCGCGTCGTGCACCACGTGCACCGCAGATCGCAGGAACAGCAAAGCAATACACGAACCGATCAGCACATCCGGCCAGTGTGAATTCATCAACCAGACGCCGAGGGCGGCAAACAGAACGGAAACATTTGCGATGATATCGTTTCGTGAGCAAAGCCACACAGAGCGCATGTTGACGTCCTCTCCGCGATGCTGCCACAGGAGCGCGAGACAGGTTGCATTCGCCACCAGCGCAAGCAGGCCCACCAGGCCAATCGTTTCGAAATGAGGAACTTCGGGGTTGGCAATCTTATAGACCACGTGTCCGAGCACGAACAGACCGAAGGCCGCCATGATGAGGCCCTTCACGAGCGCGGCCCCCGCCTTCCAGGCATCGTCGCGTGTAACCGCGTACAAGCTGAAAACGTAGACGACCGAATCTCCCAGCATGTCGAGAGAATCCGCGAGCAGGGCCGTCGAGCCCGCGAGCAGTCCTGCGACGATTTCAACCGCGAACATGACGAGATTGATGGCGAGCACGAGCTTCAACGTTCGGGTCTGCCGACCGTGAAGCCGGGCCACCGCGTCTGCGGCCTGCATACAGCAATCCCTCGATCCTTTCTCAAGCGATATCATGGACAACGCCGTCGCTTTTTTCATTGATAAGCGTCACGCTCACTGCGTTTGAAGTTTCTCGAGTGACGAGAGCTGCTGCAGCCATCCCTGTGCGGACCTGCACCATACCTGCTTGCGCGGGGGAAGCCGGTCGCGCTGGCGTATGGTGCCTACGCGGATTCCGACAAAGGACGAGCCGCCCCCGACGGGACCCGAGTAGATGGGCGATCCGCAGTCCGCGCAGAAGACCTGCGCCCGCTCGACGCCACTTTCAGCGACCTTGATGTAGGTCTTCGGTGCGCCGGTGAGCAGCCGGAAGGTGCCCGGAAGGGCGGGGGCGACGGTTCGAAACGCCGATCCCGACAGGGTTTGACAGTCTGTGCAGTGGCAGATCAGCACGTTATCGGCGTCGACCTCGGCCTCGTAGGTGATCCTGCCGCAGTGGCAGGCGCCGTCCACTCTCATCTCTCGCATCCCCCTGCCGCGCGTCGATGCGTGGCACGTCGTCGGACCCGGCGATGGAGCTTTCCACTCCATCAGTCAGGAAACTTGACTATGACCAGCTTCGCATCCTCCTTGCTCACGATGCTGCTGTTGTGACCCGGTCCGTTCCGGTCCCGGTGCAGCCACACCGAGCCTGCCGGGAAACGCCGCGACTCTCCGTCGCCGACCTCGATCTGCACCTCTCCCGAGAGAACGAAAATGAATCCGTCGCTCGGCGCCTGATGCCAGCCACCGACCCAGCCGGAGGGAATGGATATGAAGCCGACCTCGGTGGCCGGCATGAACTCGGACAGTGCCACCGGTAGGGCGGGCGGCGCGACCTCGCCGCGAGTCAGCACGATTTCCACATCCCTGAAATGAGACACGCCGTTCTCGTCGGC
The DNA here is from genome assembly GCA_011775625.1 of Gammaproteobacteria bacterium. Classification (GTDB taxonomy): domain Bacteria; phylum Pseudomonadota; class Gammaproteobacteria; order HK1; family HK1; genus JAABYT01. Next base: position 152,385 of record JAABYT010000003.1, read on the forward strand.
GAAGATCTCGACGTAGTTCATATTTGTCCCCGACAGATCGACCTTGAGTCACGCTCAGAGCACACCCCTTCGCAAGCGGGCCACGCTCTCCGTTCAATCTAAGCGGACCGCTACTCTGCGCGCAAGGCATCGAGGGGTTGCAGCAACGCGGCACTGCGAGCAGGAAGCATGCCGGCGGCGAGCCCGATGGCGATGGCGAGAAGCTCGGCGAGAAGCGCGTACTCCAACGAGGGGTGCACCGGCAGCGACGGCGCCACGAACTTGATGGTGGCCGCGAGGCCGAGCCCGACACCGAGCCCGGCAAGACCGCCGACGGCCGACAGCAGCAGCGATTCCAGCAGAAACAGACGCAGCACCTGAGCGCGGCGCGCGCCGATTGCACGCAGCAGCCCGATCTCTGCACGGCGCTCGCGCACGGCGATGGTCATGATGGTGAGGATGCCGACACCACCGACGAAAAGCGAAATCCCTCCGAGCGCCGCGACTGCAAAAGTGAGAACGTCGAGAACCGATCCCAGCACGTCGAGCATCTGCTGCTGTGTGGTGACGGTAAAGTCCTCGCTACCGTGTCGGGCACGGAGCAATCGCTCAATGCTGGTGCGCACCGATTGTGCGGAAGCGCCGCTTCGGTAGACGAGATCGATTTCCATGAGACTCTCTCGATTGAAAAGCTCGAGAGCCTTGGCGGCTGGCACATACACGGCGTCATCGAGGTCGAAGCCGAGGAACTGACCTTTCGATTCCATGACACCCATGACCCGGTAGCGATCGCCTCCGACCCGCACCCGCTGGCCGAGCGGGTTTCGGTCGCCGAAAAGCTCGCTGCGCACCTTTGAACCGAGCACGACGAAGGCGCGGGGCGCTCGCTCGTCGTCCGGAGGCAGAAATCGCCCCGTCGACACGTTCATGCTCCACACCTTCGGCAATTCTGAGCCGACACCGAGAATCATGGTTCGGCGGGTGTTGCCTTCGAACTCGACCTCGGCATTTCCCTGCACCACCGGCATCGCGGCAATGACCTGATCGATGCGTGCGAGCGCGGCGGAGTCGTCGAGTGAGAGGGGTCGAACATTGCTGATCTGCGCTCCGGACAGGCCAAAGGTCTCGGTTTTTCCCGGGGTCACCGCAATGATGTTGGTGCCGAACTGGCTGAATTCCGCCAGCACGAAGCGGTGCACCCCCTCACCGATGGAGGTGAGAAGCACCACCGCGGCAATGCCCACGGCGATGCCGAGCGCGGTCAGCAACGAGCGGCTGCGGTGGGCGGCAACTGCACCGGCGGCAAGACGTGATACGTCGACGAAGCGCATGCTGTCACCTGCCGGCGAGTGCAGCCACGGGATCGAGCCTTGCAGCGCGCCGCGCGGGAAGAACGCCGAAGAGCAGACCCGTGGTCAACGCGACGAGCACCGCCGACGCAATCGCCCATGCCGGTGCGCTCAGCGAAAGGACGGGATAGAAGCGGTCGACGATGCGAATACCCGCATACCCGACGACGACGCCAGCCGCGGCTCCCACCAGAGAGAGGATTGTGGCTTCGGCGAGAAATACCCGCATGATGGCGCCAGACGTCGCACCGAGCGCCTTGAGCAGGCCTACCTCGGAGGTTCGCTGCGATACCGCGACCAGCATCACGTTCATGATCAGTATCCCGGCCACGACGAGGCTTATCGAGGCGATTCCTGCGACCGTCAGCGTGAGCGCGGTAAATATTCTGTTGAACGTCGCGACGACGGCATCCTGGGTGATCACGGTGACGTCGTCCTCGCCCTCGTGGCGTTGACGGATAGTGTCGCGTATGGCCTGACGTGCTCTGGGGATGGCCTCCTCGCTGCGCGCCTCGACCAGCACGCGGAAAAGCGAATAGGTGTCGAACAGACTCTGCGCCGCGGCCACCGGAATGATGACGATATCCTCGATGTCGACGCCGATGGAACGCCCCTCCGAAGCCAGTATTCCGAGCACGCGGAAACGACGGTCACCGATACGCACCCAGCGGCCGATGGCGGGACCGGCGTCGAACAGCTCGCGCTTCAGCTTCGCGCCGAGCACACAGACGGGCGAAGCACGCCGCGGATCGCCTTCGGGCAGGAATCGGCCGCTCGCCATTTTCAGGTGACGCACTTCGATGAACGACGCGGTGGTGCCGAGGACCGTTACCTCGCGCTCACGCTCGCGATACGATACGCCCGCCGAGCCGACCGCAATGGGCGCAATACGGCGAACCGCACGGCTCCGGTCGATGGCGAGCGCGTCGTCGAGCGTCAGATCGCGGGGCGTCTCACCCATCAGCGGAGGTGCGCCGCCCTTCGTCTCGGATCGCCCTGGAAGAACGATGAGCAGGTGGGTGCCGAGTGATTTGAACTCGCCGGTGACGTAGCGGCGCGCTCCCTCACCGAGCGCGGTCAATGCAACGACGCTGGCGACACCGATACCCATGGCAAGCAGGGTGAGGAGCGTGCGAACGCGATAACCGAGCACGCTGCCGGTGGCGTAGGCGATCAGGTCCCGGGCGGTCACGGCCGTGATCCGGGCCGACCGTCGGAGGCGATCATGCCGTCGACCATGCGAATCTCGCGCGCGGCGCGCGCGGCCAGCTCCGGATCGTGCGTGACCATCAGCAGCGTGATACCGCTGCTGTTCAGCTCCTCGAGAATCTCCACCACGTCACGGCCGGATGCGCGGTCGAGATTGCCCGTGGGCTCGTCGGCAAGAATCACCTGGGGGCGGGTGACCGTGGCGCGGGCAATGGCGACGCGCTGACGCTGACCACCGGAGAGCTGATTGGGCAGATGACGGGCCCGATCGGAGAGCCCGAGCCCGGCGAGCGCCTTCTCGACGCGTTGCCGGCGCTCGGCGGGCTCGACGCCGGCGAGCGTCAGCGGCAGCTCGACGTTCTGCGCAGCCGTTAGCCGCGGCACCAGATGAAAGAACTGGAAGACGAAGCCGATTTTCTCCCGGCGTGTGCGCGCCAGCTCGTCGTCACTGAAGTTCGTGACATCGGTGCCCTCGAGGAGATAGCTGCCGCCGGTCAGCCTGTCGAGGAGGCCGATGGCATTGAGCAGGGTCGATTTGCCGGAGCCGGAGGGACCGGTGATGGCGACGTACTCACCGGCGGCGACATCGAGATCGATGTCGTCCAGCGCGCGAACCGTCTGCTCGCCGACAATGAAATAACGCCGGGCCCGGCGAAGCTGGATCACCCGCCCGGCGCCGCTTGGGTGGCCTCGGGCGTGGCCCGCGCGCCGGCCTCCACGCCCTCGCGATCCACCGAGAGGACCACCTTCTCACCCTCACCGAGGCCCGAGAGCACTTGCGTGTAACGCCAGTTCGACAGACCTCTTTCGAATCGACGCGACTCGAGCATGCCGTCCGGCTCCCGGTAGACGAGCACCCGCGAGCCTTCCAGAACGGTTTCGGTGGGCACGCGCAGAACGTTGTCGCGACGCTCGAGAACGATCTCGACATCGGCCGTGTAGCCGGGCAGAAGATCCGCGCTGTCCGTCTCACCCGCGAACTCGACCTCCACCTCGACCGTGCGAGCCTGCTTCTCGACATCGAGTACGTAGGGGGCGATGCGCCGTACCTTCGCCTGGCAGCGCCTCTCGGGAAACGCGTCCAGCGACACGCAGGCTGTCATGCCGGTGCGAATCGCCGGTGCATCGACCTCGTCGATGGGCGCCGCCACGTAGAGGCATCGGTAGTCGATGAGATCCACCGCCGGCGGGGTCGGAATGCCCGGTGGCGACGGCGTGACGAACTCGCCGAGCTCGGCATTGACCTCCGCGACCACGCCGTCGAATGGCGCCCTCAACACGGTGCGTGCGAGGTTGGCGCGTGCCGCAGTGGTGTTCGCGCGGGCGACTTCCCTGGCGGCGCGGGCCGCCTGGCAGGCCGCGGCGCGCGCCTTCGCCTCGGTGGTCGCGCGGTCGACGATTTCCTCAGCCACGAGCCGCTGCCTGGCGAGCCGCTGTTGACGCTCCGCCTCGCGCTCGGCGACCTCGGCGTTGAGGCACGCTTCCTGGACCCTGGCGCTGGCGGCCAGCTCCTCGCTCGCCGCCAGCTGCACGCGCGCTTCCAGATCCTCGTTCCAGATGACCATGAGAATCTGCCCGTCGTCGACGCGATCCCCCTCGCGCACCGAGAGCTGCGCCACCTGTCCGCCGATAGCGGGGGCGAGCCGTGAACGACGGCAGGCCTTGACCGTGCCGGCGCGGGTATTGGAAACGGTCGTCTCGACCTCGCCCCGTTCCACGGGGACGAGCACCACCGCGACAGGCGCTGGCCTGGTGAAATAACGCACGGCAACGCCTGCAAGCGCGAGCGCAATCAGCACGATCAGCGTGCGCAGTCCGTATTTCGATATCCTCGCCATCGGTGTGATCGGCACCTCGGATCGGTAAATCCCGACGGCGATTGTAGCGTCAAATGCCGGCGGGACGCTGCGCGACGCTGGCGGCAAACCCTCGTATGATGACCGGGCCGGCGGGCGCTGCGTTGCACGACACGCGGGCAGGGCTACGGATGATACGAGTCACCAACAGCATCAACCTCGACGAGTCCGAGATCGAGGAGCACTTCATTCGATCCTCGGGGCCGGGCGGACAGAACGTCAATAAGGTCGCAACCGCTGTTCAGCTTCGCTTCGACGTGCAACGATCGCCGAATCTTCCGGAAGCGGTTCGAGAGCGGCTCAAGCGTCTCGCCGGCCGGCGCTTGACCAGCGAGGGCGTTCTGGTCATCGATGCGCGCCGCTTTCGCACCCGTGAACGCAACCGGCGCGACGCCCTCGAACGGCTCGTCGCCCTGGTGCGCAGGGCCGCCGTCGCACCGACACCGCGCAAGGCGACGCGCCCGACGGCCGCTTCGAGGCGTCGGCGTCTCGAGGCGAAGCAACGACGTGGCGCCTTGAAACGCAGCCGGCGCCGGGTAACCACCGACGAGGGCTAGCCGGCATCGCAGGCCGCCTGGCACCGTATCGGACCTCCATGGTTCGCCGCTCCTGTGTCCGGCACGAGCAGCGAGGCGCAGCGCTCGACGTGGATAATCCACCGGCGCTTAGAACCGGCAGAAAATGATCGAAATCACCGACCATCGCGCTGCATAATGCTTATGATGCTAATTCTATGGAGCCAGTGACACGTTTTTGCGAGTCGTCGCTCGAGGCACTCACCCGCTGATGGCGGGAGGCGGGTAGATGCGCCTTCGCATCATGACCTACAACATCCATCGTGCCATCGGGATGGACCGGAGATTCCGGCCTGAGCGTATCGTACGTATCGCCGAGCACCATGCGCCCGACATACTTTTACTGCAGGAAGTCGACGAGGGCGCACCGCGCTCGCGCGAGACGGATCTCGGCCGCGACCTCGCTCAGGCGTTGGGATTCCCGCACTTCGTCGTCGGCCACAACGTCTCGCTGCGGAAGGGACGTTACGGAAATGCCACGCTGAGTCGCTATCCGATTCTCCGGGAGCGCAATATCGACCTCACGATCCAGTCGCGCAAGCGACGCGGCTGTCAGCACACGACCATCGAGATCGAGAAGGTGCGCGGCCATGCCCACAGAATTGACGTGTTCAATCTGCACCTGGGGCTCGGCGCCCTCGAGCGCGTCCGGCAAATCGGGCTGCTCGTGCGTTCGAAGGAATTCTCGGAGCTCGAGAAAAGCCAGGCTTCATTCGTAGGCGGCGACTTCAACGACTGGCGATCGCTGTTGCACCCAATCTTCACGGAGATTCTTCAGTTCGGCTGCGCGACCCAGAGGAACTACGTCTCGGACGGCGCTCTGCGCACTTACCCGTCTTTCTCACCGAGCGGCGGCCTCGACCGCATCTACTACCGGGGACCCATTCGTGCGCTCAACGCGCGCACCTGCCGGCTGAAGCTTTCCCGGGTCGCGAGCGATCACCTTCCTGTGATCGCCGATTTCGATCTGCACTGAGCGCCAAGCGACGAAGCAATCCAAACCGGCAAACGAAAGAGTTTTCGTCGCTGTGTTCGACGCAGGCAATCGTCGCTACGCTGTCCTTGCTGGGGCTGAGAGGTTCTCAGGATTGCAAAGACGCCGTGAGCGCAGGCCCTCTAATCGGCAGGCGCACTTTAAACGTCGTACCCTGGTTCAGCTCACTGCGAACGTCAATGTTTCCACCGAGCAGCTCGCAAAGCCGACGGCTGATGGCAAGACCGAGCCCGGTGCCGCCGTACTTGCGCGTCATGGAATTATCTGCCGGCGTAAATTCCTGGAACAATCGCGCCATCTGCTCTTCGCTCATTCCGATACCGGTATCTGTTACCCGCACCTCCAACCAGTCTTGGACGCCGCTTGGCTCGCGCTCGACGCTTAGAGTGACTCGGCCCTTCTCTGTGAACTTGCAGGCATTGCTCAGCAGATTGAGCAGAATCTGACGCACACGCGTGATATCCGAGTGCATGATGCCGAGATCGTCGCCGCAGTCTACGACGAGCTGATTTTCGTTTGCTGCGGCCAGCGTGAGGGTGGTCGTGGAGACATCCTGAACCATCCGGCTGATGGAGAAATCCTCCATGTGAAGATCGAGCTTGCCCGCCTCAATCTTCGTGACATCGAGAAGATCATTGATGAGATGCAAAAGGTGACGGCCCGCGGAGACAATCCGCTGCAGGGGTTCCAGAACATCCTCATTACGCAATTCTTCCGCTTCTTCTTTGAGCATCTCGGCAAGGCCGATGATGGCATTCAAGGGCGTGCGCAGCTCGTGACTGACATTTGCCAGGAACTGGCTCTTGGTGCGCGTCGCAGCTTCGGCCTGCTCCTTTGCATTGCGCAGGGCGAACTCTGCTTCCTTGCGCACCGTGATGTCGGTGAGCGATCCTGCCACTCGGTAGACGTGACCGCTGTCGTCGCGCTGACCAACTCCCCGGTTCAACACCCAGCGATCGATCCGGCTGGCCCCAGTCAGGCGATACTCTGCGGCATAGAATTCCACCTCCCCGCGCAGATACGCCTTCATTGCTTGCAGATGCCGTGCTCTATCCTCGGGATGCACATACGAGAGCATTTGTTCGCTGTCGAGCACATTCACCTCGAGATCGATGCCTGCAATTTCTTTGAACCGGGGCGAAATATATATCCGGTCGTTGTCGGTATCCCAATCCCATAGCCCGTCATTCGATCCTTTGATGGCCAACGCGTAGCGCTCCTCGCTTCGACGCAACGCTTCCTCCGCGTGCTTCAGCTCGGTGATATCGAAGTAGGTCGCCATGTGACCGCCGCCGGGCAGCCCAATGTACTGGAACTGCAGAATCTTTCCATTGGCGAGGTGAATTTCCGATGGGCCTGCGTTGTCGCGGTTGGCCATCTCGAGCCGTTCCTTGAGAAAAGCATCCCAATCCTCTTCCGAGATCTGATAAAGCCCGAGCTCGTGGGTTCGTTCTATATCCTCCTGCAGCGTGCGCCCCGGCACGTAGAACTCCTCCGCGATGCCCCAGATTTCCCGGTAGGCGCGGTTGGTCAGGCGAATGACGAGATTCTCGTCCATGAACAGAATGCCGTAGCGGATGTTGTCCATGACGGCATTGAGCTCGCGCAGCGCCGTATCTTTCTCCTGGTTGGCTTTAGCGAGGTTCTGCTCGTGCTGCTTCAGCTCGGTGATATCCATGTAAACCGCCACACGACCGCCGTCACGGGTCTTGCGCTCATTGACCTGGAACCAGCGCCCATCCCGGAGCTGGTGGACGTGGGGTCCCGAGGGGTTGCGATGATCCTCGAGGCGTCTCTGGATCCACTCCTGCACCTGGCCCTCGGCGTCCGGAACCAGTCCACTCTCGGCCGCTCGTCTGACAATGTCCCCGAAGGTCTCGCCGATGGGTGGCCCGCCTTCGCGCAGCCGGTAGAGAAAGTCAGTGAACCGCTTGTTGCTGAGCACCAGGCGGTCGTTCGAATCGTAAAGAGCGAACCCTTCGGAGATGCTCTCGATGGCGTCACTGAGCTGCACTTCGGCCTGCCGGCGGGTGGTCTCGGCGTACTCGCGCTCGGCCATCAGCTTTTGACGCTCTTTGAAGCTGTCGCGAAGCAATCCCAGTGCGCGCGTCATCGCGCCGATCTCGTCGCGGCCCGGAGGCGGGAGATCGACCTCCAGATTGCCGCCTATGATGGCGGTCATGGCGGCCATCAGACGATTGAGCGGCCGAGTGATGGACTGCACCACCAGCACGGTAAGCGCAATTACGAAGACCGTGCCAATCAGCGTCGCTGCGAGCGATGCGTCACTCGCCCGCCGTGCATCGAAGAGCGCATCCGCGCGACGAGCGCCAACCTCATTGATGAAATTGTTGACAAGATCGGACAGGCGCCGATCGAGGACCCGGATGTGCTCGAGTCCCTTGGCAAGAAACGAATCACCCAGCGCCCGTTTGTTCTCGGTATAGGATTCGATGGCAATCAACGTTGTGTCCATCAGCGAACCCATCTCGAGCCGCAGCACGGCTACTCCCTCGGGATCGAATGACTCGAGCGCATCGAGCTTCTCGGCGAGCAGACGACGCGAATCGATGACGTTCGCGTGAGTGCGCGCACGCGGAACGACGCTGAGCTCCAGCAACCAGTACTTGAGATCGCCAAACGCCCTGCTGGCATCGATCGCGGTCTCGAGCTTGTCGACGAGCCGCTCATCGGCGACCAGCATCTCCGCGCCTTTGTCGACTTTACTCCTCAAATAAACGTTGGATGCAATCGTCACCAGCAAAAGCGCGCTGGCGAAAATGACCAAGCGGGACAAAATCGACACCTTCAACATGGGTCGCCTCGCTTTGTTTCGTTCATATCAATACGTCGCGCGGGTCCGCGCGAACACTCACAGCTCATCCTCTTCCTTCAGCATGACGACCGCCTTGCGCACCGCGTCCGCCGTACGATCCAGATCCTCGTCGGAATGCTTGCAGGACGTGCTGCCGCCGGGTTTTCCGGATATGTCGACTCCATTCACCATGAGCGCCAGCCGGAACTTTGCCACCGCCGGATGCTTACCGCCGACGCGCAGGCTATCGGCATCGAGACTCGCGGCATCGAATCGCATCGGGTCGATATCGAGGCCACCGGGATTGGTGAAGAAATACACCGCCGAGTGCTCGCCGAAGGCGGCCCAGGGAACGCCTTCCTCGGCGAACACCCGATTGATCATCGCTTGCAGGCGCTGAGCGCGAGCAGTGGCCGTCGCGCAGGCCTCGCCATCGGCGACGATCTCCAGGCATGCGATGCCCGCCGCAGCGCTTACCGGGTTGGCGTTGAAGGTACCCTGGTGCTGAATTTTCTCCCGGCCGATGATTTCCGCCTGCTCGAAATCGAGCCAGTCGAGGATTTCCCTGCGCCCGACCACCGCGCCTCCCGGTAGACCACCGGCGAGGATCTTGGCCAGGCTGGTCAAGTCGGGCGTGACCCCGAAGTGCGCCTGGGCGCCGCCGGGAGATACGCGAAATCCGGTCACCACCTCGTCGAATATCAGCACGATGCCGCGCTCGGCAGTGGCTTCGCGAAGCCCTGCAACGAATTCCCTGGACATGGGTGACCAGCCAAAGCCGGCGCCCGTGGGCTCGAGAATGACAGCGGCGATGTCATCACGGCTGTCGAGGAGCGCCACGCTCGCGGCGAGATCGTCGGGCGGCGCGATGAGCACGTGCTCCGCGATACCCTCGAGCACACCGGGCGTGGGCGATCCGTCGAAATGTCCGTCGTAGCCGAAGGCGACATGGTCCTGCCAGCCGTGAAAATGGCCCTTGAATCGCACCAGCACGGACTTACCGGTATGAGCACGCGCCAAACGCAACGCCATCAGGTTGGCCTCGGTGCCCGAGGAGGTGAATCGAACACGCTCGGCGCAGGGAACCAGCCGTTGCACCAGCTCTGCCCAGCGCAGCTCGAGCTCGTGACAGGCGGCGTAGTGGGTGCCGCGATCCAGCTGACGATGCACAGCCTCCATGACGCGCGGGTCGTTATGGCCCAGCAGCAACGCGCCGTGCCCGCCGTAGTAGTCCACGTACTCGTTGCCGTCGATATCCCACTTGTGCGAAGCCTCGGCGCGATTGACATATATCGGGTAGGGGTGCAGGTGGCGCGAATCGTGCACGATGCCGCTCGGCAACACCTGCCGGGCGCGCGAAGCGAGCGCCTCGGACTCGGCGGTCCGCTGGCGATAAGCGGCGATGATTTTCGAGTTCGTGTGGCGCGTGTCAGGCATGGACAGGCTCCTCTCGACCTGGAGTGACAGGGAGCGCCTGCCATGGTATCAGCCGAGCGTGACACGCACCCTATAATGCCCACGGGCACACGCGAGGCGAGCATCGGAGACATGTCGCGGGAATTCCATACGCGACCGCCGCAGGCCTATCTGCGGCTCGGCGAGATGCGCGACCCCAAGGCCGGCGAGACGGGCATGCCTGCAGCCCTGGGGGAGATGCTGCGGGTGCTGGCCGCTTCCCGGCCGGGCGGCGTGTTTCTCTGCCTCGGGATCGATGCCGGTGAAGCCGGCGCCTGGATCATCGACGGCATGGATCTGTCCAGTCGTCTCGTCATCGTGCTCGAGGACGCCGAGCACGCCGCCAGGCTGCGCGGGCTCATCGGCGACGATCTGCGCGTCACGGTGCATGTCCAGGGCATGGCCGAGTTTCTCGCCGACGTTCACGAGCACCGATTCGACCTCATCGCGGATCTAAGTGTGGCCCCTTGCGCCGCGCGGACGCGGTTGAGCCTCGGCCGACTCGGGCTCGGCGGACTGTTCGTGTGCCGCTGGGAGATCCCGGTGCTGCAGGCGCAGGCCTCGGCAGCGCTGGCTCTCGACGACGCAGACGAGGCGGCGCCCGATCTGGAGGCCTTCGTCGCCACCCGGCTGCCCGCCGAGCTCGGCGTCACGCTGATGGCTCACCGCCCACCGCGCCCGCCCGGGAAGCGCCGCGGCGGCCGGCGAACGCGCGAGCGCGTCACCCCGCTGTTCTCGTCGCGGCCCCGCGGCGGCGGAAACTGAGACCGGGGGGCAGCCCGCCCGCGGCCGGGGTCCGCAATCAGCCGGTGCGCCGGGCGGGCCGATGGCGGACAGATCTCGCATAGGCCGCCAAACAGCGGTAGTATCCGCATTCGGGTGGCTCGCCGGGCGCCGATGGCGGCTCCGGAGGGCCGGGAAGGACGAATCCAGCGGCACCGCCCGGGGGCGGTGACGCCCTTGACGATCCGCTGCACGCTGGCGGTGAAAGCGAGACTAGGGAGGAATACAAATGTCCAGACGCATCGCTCGGTTGCTGGTCACGACCATGGCCGCAGGTTTCATTGTGGTGGGGTCCGGCTGTGCAACGGAAGACGATATCTTCAAGCTGCGCGTCGAAGCCAAGGAGGCCAAGGGCGCCGCCGAGCGGGCAGAGGCAGCCGCCCACAAGGCGGATTCCGCGGCCAACAATTCTCTGCGTCTTGCCACTGAGGCTCTCAACGCCGCTCAGGCGGCGCACGCCTGCTGCAGGGCCAACACCGAGAAGAGGACCCGCGCAGAATCGAAGCTGGGGTCGTAACGACCGTAGCGGAAGCCTTCTCGACATTCCCGCGAGAGGCCTCGGCGGTCTTTCGCATTCGGCACCGTTGAATCATGTTACCGCCCGCGCATTGTCGCGGGCGGTTTTTTTTGAGGCGCCGATGCGGGGTTGCTCAATCCGCCTCGGGGCGCCCGGCGTCATCGTCGGTGCTCAGGAACACCTCGTGGATGACCAACTGGTTCGGGCCTGCGAACATTTCTCTCGGGGGACGATCCCTGTGCGCCTCCGCAAAGGCCGGGCTCTCGGTCCAGGCGACAAAGTCGTCGAAGCTTCGCCACCACGTCTTGACCTCGTAGTAGCCCTGGGTGTCGGCGTCGTCGACCCATCTTCCGCTGTCGGCGTCGAAACGCATGGGCCTCGGGCGGTGCACCTCGTTGCGCACGAAGCCCGGGGATCGATCGATCAGGTGGGCGCGGTTCCTGAACCGATCCTCGAAGTCGATTTCGTAACCGGCGGCGACGGGAATGCGATTGGTAACGACAATCATGGCGGCCCCTTGACGGTTGGTAGACATTCGCTCCAGCCTAACGGGGCATGACCGAAGCTGCAAAGATGCTGGATCTCCACACCATTCAGATGGCCGAGGATCGCATCAAGGATGCGGTGCGTCGCACACCGTGCCTGCGGGCGCGATTCTTTCACTCGCCGGCGGTGGAGCATGCGCCGCTTTCGCTCAAGCTCGAATGCCTCCAGGTGAGCGGATCCTTCAAGGCACGCGGCGCGAGCAACAAGGTCATGAGCCTGTCAGAGAAAGAGCGCGCTCGCGGACTCGTGACCGCTTCGGGCGGCAATCACGGACTCGGCGTTGCCTACGCGGGACGGCGGGCGGCTGCGCCGGTGCGGGTCTATCTTCCCGCCTCGACGCCGGCCGCCAAGGCCGCAAAGCTCGAGCGCTGGGGCGCACGCATCGTACTCGAGGGCGAAGTCTGGGACGACGCCAACGCCGCGGCGCAAAGGGCCGCCGAGCGCGAGGGCATGACCTACGTGCATCCTTTTGCCGACCCGGCCGTCATGGCGGGCCAGGGGACCGTCGGCCTGGAGATCCTCGAGCAATGCGCCGCCGTTGACACGGTCCTGGTCTCAATCGGTGGCGGCGGCCTGATCTCCGGTGTTGCGACCGCGCTCAAGGGCAGCAAGCCTGGTGTCAGGGTCATCGGTATCGAGCCGAGCGGCGCACCGACGCTGAAACGCAGCGTCGAGGCGGATCGGCTGGTGGAGCTCGAAGCGATCACCACCGACGCGAACTCACTGGCGCCGCGGCGCAGCGAGCAGATCAATCTGGATATCGTGCGCGATCGCGTCGACGATATCGTGCTGGTCGAGGACGACGACATGCGCGACGCAGCGCGCTGGCTGTGGTTCGAGATGGGGCTCGCAATCGAGCTGAGCGCCGGCGCGGCGCTGGCGGCGCTGCGCACAGGCGCCTATCGTCCGGATCGGGACGAGAATTTGTGCGCCGTCGTCTGTGGTGCGGGCACCGACGGCCTTGTCTGAGTTGAATGCTCACGCACGCGAGGACCCATGGACATGACGAGCACGTGCATCGGAATTCTGCATCCAGGTGAGATGGGAGCCACCGTCGGAGCCGCGGCCCGGGTCGCCGGCGCGCGGGTGTGCTGGGCGTCGGAGGGGCGCGCTGAAGCGAGCCGCCGGCGCGCCGCCGAGGCCGGACTCGAGGACGCGCAAACGCTGGCCGCGCTGGTCGCGGCCTGCGACATGGTCGTCTCCGTGTGCCCGCCGGACGCCGCCGCGGATCTCGCTCGAAGCGTAGCCGCAACGGGCTTCGACGGTATCTACGTGGACGCCAACGCGGTAGCCACCGCCACCGCCCGCGAGGTCGCCGGCATCATCGAGAGCGCCGGTGCGCGCTTCGTCGACGGCGGCATCATCGGGCCGCCGGCAAAGCGCTCGGGGACCACCCGCCTGTACCTCTCCGGCGACGACGCCAAGGCCGTGGCCGACGCCTTTGCGGGCAGCGCCCTCGCGGCGATTGCCATCGGTACCCGCCCGGGCGCCGCGTCGGCATTGAAAATGTGCTACGCGGCCTGGACCAAGGGCTCGGCGGCGCTGCTCACCGCCGTGCGCGCGTTGGCGGTCGCTGAAGACGTCGAAGCCGCATTGCTCGAGGAGTGGTCGCTGTCGCAGCCCGGCCTCGACGCGCGCAGCGCGGCTGCCGCATCCGGCAACGCCTTCAAGGCCTGGCGCTTCGCCGGCGAGATGCGCGAGATCGCCGCCACCTTCGAGGCAGCGGGGCTCCCGGGCGGCTTCCACCAGGCGGCGGCGGAGGTCTACGCGCGCCTCGCGCGCTACAAGGACTGCGACCCCGCGCCGCCGGTCGAGGCGATCATCGATACGCTCCTCGACGGCGCCCCTTGACCCGTCGTTCGCGCCTCACGCAGGATTGCCGGCGGTGAAGGAGGGGGCATGAGCGTGAAATCCCATGTGCAGGTGGCCATCATCGGCGGCGGCGTCGTCGGCTGCAGCGTGCTCTATCACCTGACCAAGCTCGGCTGGAAGGACGTGCTGCTGATCGAGCGCTCCGAGCTCACCTCCGGGTCCACGTGGCACGCCGCAGGCGGTTTCCACACCCTCAATGCCGACACCAACATGGCCGCGCTGCAGGGCTACACGATCCAGCTCTACAAGGAGCTGGAAGCGCTGAGCGGCCAGTCCTGCGGCCTTCACCACGTGGGTGGACTCACCCTTGCCACGACCCCGGATCGCATGGACTTCCTCAAGGCCGAGCGCGCCAAGCACCGCTACATGGGCCTCGAAACCGAGATCGTCGGACCCAACGAGATCCGCGAGCTGAGTCCGATCACCAACGTCGATGGCGTTATCGGCGCCCTCTACGATCCCCTGGACGGCCACCTGGATCCGTCGGGCACGACCCATGCCTATGCCAGGGCGGCGCGCCTGCAGGGCGCGGATATCGTGCTGCGCAACCGGGTGCTCGAGCTCAATCCCACCCGGGACGGAGGCTGGCAGGTGGTCACCGAGCAGGGCACCTTGAGCGCCGAGTACGTGGTCAATGCGGCCGGCCTCTGGGCCCGCGAGGTGGGCGAGATGGTCGGCATCATGCTCCCGTGCCACCCCATGGAGCATCAGTATCTCGTCACCGGGGACATTCCCGAGGTCTACGAGCGCGCCGAGGAGCTGCCCCACGCGATGGACCCGGCAGGCGAGAGCTATCTGCGCCAGGAAGGACGCGGGCTGGTGCTCGGCGTCTACGAGCAGGCCTGCGAGCACTGGGCGGTGGACGGCACGCCCTGGGATTTCGGCCACGAGCTGCTGCCGGACAAGCCCGATCGCATGATGGACAAGCTCGTCACCGCCTATGAGCGCTATCCGTGCCTCGAGACCGCGGGTATCAAGCGCATCATCAACGGCCCGTTCACCTTTGCACCCGACGGCAACCCCCTGGTGGGGCCGGTGCCGGGGCTCAGAAACTTCTGGTGCGCGTGCGCGGTCATGGCCGGTTTCAGCCAGGGCGGCGGAGTGGGCCTGGCGCTCGCCGAATGGATGGTCGAGGGCGAGCCGTCCAGGGATATCTTCGCCATGGACGTGGCGCGCTTCGGTGATTTCTGCACCCGCGCCTTTACGCGCGCCAAGGTGAGGGAGAACTATCAGCGACGCTTCGCCATCTCCTATCCCAATGAGGAGCTGCCGGCGGCGCGCCCGGCGGTGACGACGCCCGCTTACGCCGTGTGGAAGCCACAGAACGCCGTATTCGGATCCGGCTTCGGCCTCGAGCACGTCAACTACTTCGCGCCTGCCGGGGAGGCGCCCTTGGAGACGCCGACTTTCCGTCGCTCGAATGCGTTCGATAGCGTCGCCGGAGAGTGTCGGGCCGTGCGCACCGCGGTCGGCATCAACGAGATACACAACTTCGGCAAGTACGACGTCACCGGCCCCGGCGCCGCCGCATGGCTTGCGCACATCATGGCAGGACGCGTACCGAAACCGGGACGTATCACGCTCACGCCCATGCTGAGCCCGAAGGGCCGGCTCGTCGGCGACTTCACCATTGCCTGTCTCCGTGACGAGCATTACCTGCTGACAGCGTCCTATGCGGCGCAGAACTTCCACATGCGCTGGTTCGAGGATCATCTGCCCGATTCCGGCGTCGAGGTTCGCAACATGTCGCTGCGGCGCATCGGTTTTCAGATCGCGGGCCCGCGCGCCAGGGAGCTGCTCGCCCGCGTGACCCGCACCGACGTGTGCAACGAGGCGCTGCCGTTCCTCGCGGTGCGCGAGACGGAGGTGGGCCTGGCGCCCGCCATCGTCTGCCGCGTCACCTACACGGGCGATCTCGGCTACGAGATCTACGTCGCGCCGCGTCATCAGATCGCGCTCTACGAGGCGCTGCGCGAGGCGGGCGAGCCGCTGGGGCTGCGCCCGTTCGGCATGCGCGCCATGATGTCCCTGCGCCTGGAGAAGTCCTTCGGCGCCTGGCTGCGGGAGTACCGGCCCGATTACACGGCCGCGGAGACCGGCCTCGATCGCTTCATCGACTTTACCAAGAACGACTTCATCGGCCGCGACGCGGCCATGGCCGAGCGCGACCAGCCGCCGGAACGCAGGCTTTGCGCCTTCGTCGTCGATGCCGACGATGCCGATGTGTGGGGCGACGAGCCCATCTGGCATGACGACGCGGTCGCCGGCTTCGTCACCTCCGGCGGTTATGCCCACTACGTCGGCGAGAGCGTCGCCCTCGGTCTCGTGCCGCGGAAGCTCGCGCAAGCAGGCAACGATTTCGAGATCGAGATTCTGGGCGACCGCCGCCGCGCACGCCTCATCGACAAAGCGCTGCTCGACCCCGAGGGCGCGCGCATGCGTGGCTGAGACCGTGTCACGAGATCCCGCCGGCGCACGCTTTCGGACCGCCCTCGAGGCCGAGAGGCCGCTGCAGATCGTCGGCACCATCAACGCCTATTGCGCGCTCCTCGCCGAGCGGGCCGGGTTTCGCGCCATCTATCTCTCCGGCGCCGGCGTCGCCAACGCGTCGTTCGGCCTGCCCGATCTCGGCGTCACCACGCTCGATGACGTGGCCGAGGACGTACGTCGCATCACCGACGCCACGTCGCTGCCGTTGCTGGTGGACGCCGACACCGGCTTCGGTCCGGCGCTGGTGCTGGCGCGCACCGTGCGCCGGCTGGCAAAGGCCGGCGCCGCCGGCATACACATCGAGGATCAGGTGCAGGCAAAGCGCTGCGGCCACCGCCCGGGTAAAGAGCTGGTGACGAGCGCGGAGATGCAGGATCGCCTGAAGGCCGCCACCGATGCCCGCGAGGATGAGAGCTTCGTCATCATGGCGCGCACCGACGCCTACGCGGCCGAGGGACTCGAACGTGCCATCGAACGTGCCGGAGAATACATCGCAGCCGGTGCAGACATGATATTCGCCGAGGCGCTCGCGACGCTGGACGAGTTTCGCGCATTCACCTCCGCCCTGGACGTGCCGGTTCTGGCCAATATCACGGAGTTCGGTAAGACGCCGCTGCTCGGCCGGGACGAGCTCGGCGGCGCCGGCGTGCGCATGATCCTGTATCCACTATCGGCGTTCCGTGCCATGAGCCGGGCCGCTGAGGATGTATACGCAACCATTCGCAGCCGCGGAACCCAGGGCGATCGGGTCGAGGTCATGCAAACGCGCGAAGAGCTCTACGACGTCATCGGTTACCATGAGGCCGAGCGCGCTCTGGATGCGCTTTTCTCGGCGCAGAAGCCCAAGCGAGATACCGGGAGAGAGAAATGAGCGAGGCAAAGATCGAGCACGACAAGGAAGGCCGGATTGCGCAGGGATTGACGCACGCCCTCGCGGACTATTCGAGCGCACTGCGCTTCGAGGACATCCCCGACGACGTTCGCACCATCGTCAAGCACTGTGTGCTCGACTGGCTCGGCGTGACCCTGGCAGGATCGCGCGAAGACGCCGGGCGCATCGTGCGCGAGGAGGCCCTCGAGCAGGGCGGCTCACCGCAGGCAACGATCGTCGGCGCCGGCGTACGCACCAGCGTCGGACAGGCAGCGCTCGTCAACGGCACGGCTTCCCATGCCCTCGACTACGACGACGTGCATTTCGCCTTTCTCGGCCATCCCACGGTCACCGTGCTGCCCGCTGTTCTGGCGCTCGGCGAGCGCGACGGCGCGAGCGGCCGTGCGCTGGTAACGGCCTTCGTCGCCGGCGTCGAGGCCGGCAGCCGGATCGGTGCTTACGTGACCGAAGCGCACTACGCGAGGGGCCACCACGCCACCGGCACCCTGGGCGCGTTTGCGGCAGCGGCCGGCTCGGCGCGCCTGCTCGGACTCGACGCGCACAGATGCGCCACTGCGCTCGGCATCGCCGCGACCCAGGCGGCCGCGCTCAAAGCCATGTTCGGCACCATGTGCAAGCCGCTGCACGCCGGCAAAGCGGCAGCCAACGGCCAGTACGCCGCGCTTCTCGCCGCACGCGGTTTTACCTCCCGCGATGACGCTATCGAGTGCAGCCAGGGTTTTGCCGACACCCAGACTCCCGTGGTCGAGCCCGAGGACGCGCTCGCGGATTTCGGTAAGCGCTTCCACTGCCGGGACTTTCTTTTCAAATACCACGCTGCCTGCTACGGCACCCACTCCTCCATCGAGGCGCTCTCCAAACTGCGCGAAGACCACGGAATCGAATCGAACTCCATCTCCAAGGTGGAAATCCGCGTACCGACCAGAAACCTCAAGGTGTGCAACATTCAGGAACCGCACACGGGGTTGGAGGCAAAGTTCAGCCTGCGCTTCGTGAGCGCCATGACGCTCGCCGGCAGGAACACGGCCGATATCGCGACCTACAACGATGCAATCTGCAGCGAGCGGGAGCTCATCGATTTGCGGGACCGTATTCGCATCGTCGGGGACGGCGAGCTCGCCCGCGGCACGAGCGAGGTAATTGTTTCCATGCGCGACGGTGTCGTTTATCGCGAGTTCGGCAACGTCAGCGTTGCCAGCAGCAACCTCGAGGAGCAGGGTCGTCGACTCGAAGACAAGTTCCTCGTGCTCGCGAATCCGGTCGTCGGCGATGCCAGGTCACGCGAGATCGTCGAGCGCGTGCGCACACTCGAAGACCTGGACGCCGTCGACAAGCTCATGCGGCTCAGCGAAGCGCACGACTGATTCGTTGCAAAGCATCCGCGGG
>JAABYT010000003.1:171151-173439 GCA_011775625.1 Gammaproteobacteria bacterium
GTGTTGGAAGGGTGACCTTCGATCTCGGCGTAAAACTGCGCCACTGTGAAGTTCGAATCGACGATATAGCTCTCGAGCTTGGTGATATTGATACCGTTGGTGGCGAAACCGCCGAGGGCCTTGTACAGCGCCGCCGGGATGCTGCGAACCTGGAACACGAAGCTGGTCATACAGGGACCTTCGCGGGGATCCGGCTCGATTCGGGATCGCGACATGACCACGAACCGCGTGGTGTTGCCGAGGCGATCCTCGATACGCGTTCGCAACGTCTCGAGGGAATATATCTCGGCCGCCAGGCTCGAGGCGATAGCGGCCGCTTTGGGGTCGTCGCGCTCGGCGACGTCTCTGGCGGCACCGGCCGTGTCCGCGGTGTGCACCACTTCGACGCCGAGCTCCCGAATCAGGCCGCGGCACTGCGTGAGCGCCTGAGTGTGGCTCTCGATGCGCTCGAGCCCCTCCAGGGTGGCGCCCTTGGGCGCCAGCAGGCAGTGGTGAACCGCTTGAAAGTGCTCCGCGACAATGTAAAGGCTCGACTCGGGTAGCAGATGGTGCATGTCGGCGACGCGCCCGCCGAGCGAATTCTCGATGGGAATCATTGCGAGTGCCGCCGCGCCCTCGGAGACGGCGGTGAATGCGTCCTCGAAGCTCTCGCACGGCAGCGGCTCGAGGTCGGGATAGGCCTCGGTACAGGCAAGATGCGAGTAGGCGCCCGGCTCACCCTGGAACGCGATTTTCTGCTTTGATGCCATGGCCGGCCTCGAGAGCTCCGCGAGCGGGCAATTGTAAACCAGCTGCCCGGAGCACAGTGAAATTCTGTGCTGCCCGGCCCCGTGCTGTGCCCGGACTCAGGCGCGCTGCGACGACGGCACGATACGCGCTGTCAGGCCGCTACAGCCATGCGTGTCGCGACGTGCTCCCCGATCGCCATCGAGGACGTGAGCCCCGGCGACTCGATGCCGTAGAGATTCACCAGGCCGCGAACCCCGTGCTCGTCCGGCCACTGAATACAGAAGTCGCGCGCGGGCTGCCCCTTGGCGTAAATCTTCGGCCTGATTCCCGTGTAGTCCGGCTCGAGCGATCCGTCCGGCAGCTCCGGCCAGTAACGGCGAATGGAAGCGTAAAACGCCTGCAGCTGACCGACATCCACATCGTAGTCGAGCGTCTCGACCCAATGCAGATCCGGACCGAACTTGCAGCGCCCGGCGAGATCGAGGCCCACGTGCACGCCGAGCCAGGCCGCATCGGGCATGGGATAGATGAGACGGTGAAAGGGACAGCGGCCGGTCAGCTGAAAGTAGTTGCCCTTGGCCGGATAGAGCCGCGGGATCGTGCCGGCGTCGAGGCCTTCGATTCGCCCTGCAACCGTCTGCGCGCCAAGGCCCGCACAGTTGACCAGCCACTGGCAGTCGAGCGTCATCGGCTCGGCCCCTCCGGTTTTCACCCGCAGGCCGTCGGCGTGCACGCTCGCGCCGAGGAACTCGGTGGCGAGAGCCACCACGGCACCGTGACGCTCGGCATCTCCCTCGAGCGCGAGCATGTACTCGTGCACATCCACGATTCCGGTCGACGGCGACAACAGCGCGCCCGCGCAGCGCACCACGGGCTCGATCTCCCGGACCTGCTGCGGCGTCAGGTGCTCCAGATCGTCGACACCGTTACCGTGCGCCCGCTCACGGAGCGCTTCGAGCGCCGGCAGCTGCGCTGCATCGGTCGCCACGATGAGTTTCCCGACACGAGCATGGGAAACCCCGTGTTCCTCGCAGAAGCGATAGAGCGCATGCTTTCCCTGGACGCACACGCGCGCCTTGAGACTATCCTTGTCATAATAGATTCCCGCGTGAATGACGCCGGAGTTGCGCGAGCTCACACCGGCACCGATTTGCGTCTCGGACTCGATCACCACGACTTCGCGTCCGCTCGATGCGAGGGATCGCGCCACGGCGAGTCCTACGGCACCGGCACCGACGACGATGCACTCGATCCGCTCCATGCTGCGAACCTTCGAGCTTGCTCTGGCGTCAGCCGCGCCCGATGAAGGGCATCTTGGTCGCCATGATGGTCATGAACTGCACGTTTGCATCGAGCGGCAGGCTCGCCATGTAGGCGACCGCGCTACCAACGTGCTTGACGTCCATGGTCGCCTCGACCTCCACCGAGCCGTTCGCCTGGGCAACGCCCTCGGTCATTCTCTGAGTCATCTCCGTTAACGCATTTCCGATATCGATTTGGCTGCATGCGATATCGTGCTTGCGGCCATCGAGAGATATGCTGCGCGTGAGCCCCGTGAT
>JAABYT010000003.1:173470-176287 GCA_011775625.1 Gammaproteobacteria bacterium
AGCCTGATTGCGTGCTGAGCACACAGAAACGAGCCGGTCAGGTTAACATCGACGACGTTCTTCCACTGCTCGTAGGTGAGCTCTTCCATGGGTATTCCCGGAGCATTGAGGCCGGCGTTGTTGAACAACACATCGAGGCGTCCGAACTCTTCCTTGATCCTGTCAAACAGTGCCCCGACCGATGACGGATCGCTGACGTCGGTGGGCACCACCAGCGTGCGGGAGCCGCTGGCCTGGGCCATTTCTGCGGTCTCTTCGAGAGGTTCTTTCCGGCGCCCGACCAGCGCCGTGGCATATCCCGCCTCGCACAGCGAGATCGCCGCCTGTCTTCCGATTCCTGTTCCTGCTCCGGTGACCAGAGCAACCTTTTCCAACGAGGCCAAGGGGATTCTCCTTATATCCGGTTCAACCGCGTTTAACCCTCACGAGCAGCAATAGCGGCAAAGAGAGAAAGCATACTATGGCATACATTATGAAGGCATTGTCATAGCCGACCATCTGCGCCTGCCGATCCATCTCGTCGCCGATGCGCGCAAGCCCCTCCACGGTCTCCAGATCCCAGGCGCCCGTGACCACGGGGAAGCGCAGTGATTCCTTGTAAGGAGTGATGTTCTCGGCGAACTCCGCATAATTCATACGGGCCGTTCGCACCACCACCATAAAGCTGATTGAGATGAAGATACTGGTGCCGAAGTTACGCAGCAGATGGAAAATTGCCGAGCCGTCAGGCATGAACCTGTCCGGCAATGTCGCGAAACTCATGGTGACGAGCGGCACCCACATCATTCCGCTGCCGATGCCCTGGAGCACTCCGGCCCATGCGATGGCATCGGGCGAAACGTCGACATTAGCGGCGGCCAGGAGAAAACCGCTGATTCCATTGAGCACCATGCCCACGAAAAAGGTCACCCTGGGGTCCAGCCATCCCAGGCGCCCGGCGGTAAAAAAACCGATGACCATTCCGAGGCCGCGCATTGCCAGCAACAGACCGATGAGCGAGTCGGGATAGCCCTTCAAATCATGCAGCATCGGCGGCAACAGTGTGATCGGCGTGAAGTTGAGCATGCCGTAGATGAATACGAGAATCAGACCAAGAGCGAAGTTGCGATCTTTGAACAGTTGCGGATTCAGAAACGGAGCGTCGCTGGTCAATGTGTGAACAATGAATAAGTAGAACGCAAGAGCGGCGCCACAGGCGTAGAAAATGATCTCCCGCGATGCAAACCAGTCGAATCGCTCACCGCGATCAACCAGCAGCTGCATGCAGATGATGGCGAACGACAGGGCGAGAAATCCGGTCCAGTCGAGCTTTGCGGATTGCTCCTTACTGGCCGGACGGATAAAAGTGATCACGAGCAGAAACGCAACTGCGCAGAGCGGCACGATCAGATAGAACACCCAGCGCCAATCGTGGGCCTCGGCGAAATAGCCGCCGAGCGCCGGACCCACCGCCGGCCCGACCACCACGGTCATGCCGAAGAATCCTTGCGCCATGGGGCGATCTTTTCCGGTGAAATTCACCAGAAGGATGGACTGGGATAACGGCACGATCGGCGCACCGAACGCCCCCTGTGCAATCCGATAAAGAAGCAAGGTCTCCAGCGACGTGGCCGTTGCGCAGAGAAGCGTGCTCGCTGCGAACCCGGAGATTGCCCAGAGCAGCAACGGGCGTTCGCCGAGACGGCTGACCAGCCAACCGGTCATCGGCGTCACCACGGCGGTCGCTATCACATTGAGAGTCACCACCCATGCAATCTGATCGGGGGTCGCGGAAAGCGCGCCCTGGAGCTGTGGCAGAGCGACATTGACGATGGTCACGGTGAGCGCGTAGAGCATCGTGCATATCGACACCGTCACCAGGATCATGGCGCGGGCGAACGAGGAGGGAGTCGGAACGGGCTCGACCGGAAGCTCCTCGGCCGGCGTGACGCCATCGGGTGTCGGGGACGAGCTCATACCACGCGATGCAGGACGAAACAGCGCAATATTCTATGGTCCCGGTGCACCCCTTGGATAGTCGACGGGGTGCCAGCGCCGGCACCGGGGGAGCAGCCGCCGCTCTTTCAGGGCGAAAAGTCGTGACCGGCGAGGGGCGCGGATACCCTATGCTGCGTGCACTGCGCCGTGGCTACCGCGTCCCCGGCGCAGGCGAGCGTCATGTCTCCGACGCCCTGGCGCCTTCTCGAGGGAGAGCGCAACGCCCGGCGCCGGACACCAGCCCTGGTGCGACAAAGGCTTCGCTTCCCGCCCATCTAAAGAGGCCGCCCGATCTGGAAAATGAACACGGGGCCGTCCTGATCCAGACCGTCGGGTTGCTCGAGGGGCCAGGAGACGCCGATGCGGAAAGTCGACATGCCGCCCCAGCCCACCTCGACCGATGTCAGCAGCTCGAGTCCTGCTCCCACAAGATAACTATCGCCTCCGGAATCGGGTTTTGCGTATCCGGCGTCGACGAAAGTTCCCAGCCGCAGTCGGTGCAGAAACAGCGGCAGCGTTCCGTAACCCCGCTGAAGGTTTGCCAAGGGCCAGTACACCTCTGCAGTCGCCGTGGCGACCGTAGGCGCTTCGATCACGTTGGAGTCGAAACCCCTGACGGGGAACAGTCGCGGCGCTCTCCGGGTGAAATAGCCCTCGGTGAGGTCACCACCGATGCGAAACGTCGTGTGACCGGGGATTTGCTCGCCCCACGTCCTCCCCGCCGTAAGCTGCAGGGTCGTTCGAATCTGGTCACCATAGAAAAACGAGACGCCGCCCGATAGAGATTGACTGCCCTCGGTAAAAAGCTCGAGGTTGCCCCATATCTGCAAGGACTGCGTG
>JAABYT010000003.1:176334-183367 GCA_011775625.1 Gammaproteobacteria bacterium
GTCCTGTGGGTCGAAGTATCGCCAGTTCAGCGAGAGATCGACCTCATCGATAAAGTATTCGGCCTCTATCTCCGGTCTGAGAACGTCTCTGTGCTCGAGATTTTCGGCATAGAGAGGCCTCCAGTACAGCGCCACGTCATTGCGCTCCTCATCGACACTCTGGCCCAGCACGGGCTCATATGCTAAGGGATATCGTGAATAGCGCACACCGAGGCTTTTCCTCTGCAGCAGCGCCTGCAACGCAAGAAAATCGCTGTCAAATGTATAGCGCAGGCCGGCGTCGAAAATGTAGTCGCCGGAGACATCGCGGCCGCTGGTTTCGATACCGAGCTGAAGATCGCTAACCGCTGCGAAGAAATCAGGCTGAATATAATTCGGCCACAGGCTTTTGAAGGGATCGTAGGGCTGCGGGGTAATGGCCCTTTCAGCCTCTGGCTCTGCGCGGGGAACCTCGGCGAGGTACTCCAGCGGGGGCAGATTCGGCAGCGCCGACTCGTAGTCCAGGACCCGCCATCCGCTCGCGGTGAGCTTCAGGTAATTGTTGCCCCGGGGCATGAGCGCACCACGTTCGGCAAAGGTGATCGGCGTGTCGTCCGCCTGGTGAATCTGGAAGCGGCCCGATGCGTTCGATGCCCACACGAGCGTCTCACCTTGCCACCATGGATCCAGCTCGACCGAGGGCGACTGGGTGAGCCGATGCCACTCGCCGTCATGGACCCATATATCCCAGTTGCCCGCCGTGTTCACGGCCACGGCGATGTGGCCCTGCTCGTTGCGAACGGGGCCCGAAAGCTGAATTGCGCCTTCGGGCGCGGGGATCTCGATCACTGCACCGGCTTCGGCGCGACGTGCGCGCCGCAAACCGCCCTCGCCGTCATCGGGAAAGATGACCAAGGAGCTGCGATGGCCACGCCTTCCGACGACGACACGACCGGGCCCCGGGTCCCAGAGCGAGTGAAACTCGGCGGTCCTCTCGATCCTGTCGCCATAACGGTAGATCCGCGACGTGCCCTCATACTCGGCAATCCAGAGAATTCCCGCATCGTCGACGTATCCGTATCGGCCGCGCTGGCCCACGCGCAGGGTTCCCGGAAACACGCCAGCGTTGTTCCAGTAAACCAGCGGCGCATGCCAGAAGCCGCTCACCAGTAACCCCGGAGGCCCGTCCTCCGCCCTCTGCTGCTGTGACTTGAACTCGTTCCACAAGGCAGCGCCCGAGCTACCGAACGCATCGATCGCCTTGAGGTCGATTTCAAAGGGAATGATGCCGCCTCCGTGAGCCTCGAGAAATGCGAGGATCCTCTCCCAGCCGTAGCGCCTGTAAAGCCACTCGACGAATGGACGACCGTAGATCCGGTAGGCGTGATACCCCGGCCAGACCTGAGGATGATGGCTGATGAGGTCGAGGTCGGGGAGCAGCGCGGCCTCGAAAATGCTCCTTCTATAAGGATCGTCGATGGGCTGGCCGCGATAGAGCGAATACATGAGATTGCATACGCCGTCCTCCACCCAGGGTGGCAGAACGAGATTGGGTGAGATAGCTTCGCCGAACATCAAGTACAGTGCACCCGGAATGCCGGAGCGCATCCCGTAGATCCCGAGCATGCACAGCCCTCGGAACATGTAATACCCCCACGGATCGGCTTCCGTGTATCCGTCCTCCAACACGCCGGGCGCTCGAAGCGGAATACGAATCTCCTTGTGGGGGATCACGTGAACCACCACCTCCGGAGCATCGAGATGGTCGTCGATAACCACATGGACGGTGGGCTCGACCGGTAAGCCCTTCCCGGACAGGAAGGCGACCATTTCCGGCAGCGAGTCGGAGAGCCTGGCCGCCAGCTGTAATTCCTGGTCGGGAAAGTAGATATAGAAGCCGTCCCTTTCCGTGAGCTGTAACGCCGAGGCGCTGCAACTGAAAAGAAACAGCACGGGTGCCAAAAAGACAGTTATACGTCTCATTCGCGCAGGACTTCTGGCGGTCCCCCCGTCGTCACCCACGGGCGTGGGTTTATTAACGTGCGCATGCACCCGGTGGCGATGCGACCACGGGTAGGGCGCATGGCCACCATGGTAAAGGAAATGGCCATATACGGTCATCGGCTGGAGCCGCCCCAAATCCAATCGCGGCTCCGCGCCCGGCGAGCGCGTTCAGGGCGTCTCGTTCCCGGCCCGTGCCCGCTTGGACATCCGCCGAGACGCCCTCGGGATTCCTATCACAATTTGTGAGCGCGCAGCCACTCGACCGCATCCGCCAGCGCCTCGCGCGCCGGGCGTGGCGCGTAGCCGAGCGCCTGCTTGGCTTTCTCCGATGAGAAGAACATGAAGGTCTTCGACATCTTCAGCCCGTCGACGGTAATGAGTGGCTCCCTGCCGGTGCGCCTGACGCGCGCGGCGAACTCCGCCAAGTAGGCAACGGGCAGAACGGCGCCGCGAGGCAGGCGCACGCGCGGCGGCCGACGGCCCGTCAGCGAGGCAATATGCTCGAGAATTTCCCGAAGCATCATGTCTTCGCCGCCGAGAACGTAACGCTCGCCGACCTCACCCCGCTCGAACGCCTGTACGTGGCCCGCAGCGACATCCTCCACATGCACCACATTGAGCCCTGTGTCGACGAAGGCCGGGATCTTTCCCCGCACCGCTTCCTCGACCATTCTGCCCGTGGGCGTCGGACGAATATCCCGGGGCCCGATGATGGTGGATGGATTGACGATAACGGCGGGAACGTCTTCCTCGCGCACCAAGCGCTTAACCTCTTCCTCGGCCATGTACTTGGAACGCTTGTAGTGGCCGGTCATGTCGTGGATGGTCACCGGTGTTTGCTCGTCGGCCGGGCGCCCGGAGGGTTCGCGCCCAAGCGTGGCCACGCTGCTCGTGTAAACGACCCGCCCGACACCCGCATCCGACGCCAGGCGCAGCAGCTGCCTGGTCGCGGTGACGTTGGTCTCGTATATCTGCGCGGGTTCCCTGGCCCAGAGCCGGTAGTCCGCGGCGGTATGGTACAGGGCCCGACAGCCCCTCACTGCACGGCGCAGCGAATCCGGGTCATTCAGATTGCCCTCCACCAGCTCGACATCGAGCCCATGGATATTGCGCCGGTTGTTGTTCGGGCGAGTGAGCACCCGAACGGATTCACCGCGTTCGAGCAGTGCCCGCACGACGGCGGAACCCAGAAATCCGGTCGCCCCTGTAACCAGCGTCGTCATCGACTCCCATGCCCCATGACTTTGGCTTAGATTTTACAGCAAGCTGAGAGCGCGGTGTCGCTCGTGGCTCCGGTTGATCGTGCCACCGTGCGCGAGCAATTGAAACAATCGCCGCACGAGATGCCCACAGGTCGTCGGCTTTTCTTGCGCCGGCGAATTCTATATTCTGCTTCGCGCGCGGCAGGCCGCTTACCCGGCTAACGCGCCGTGAGGACCTGCCGAGCCTTGAGTCACATGAGCGCCAAGCCGTCCGAGCCCGGCTTTCGACCCCAGATAGGCTCGATCGACGAGTCTCTCGGCCGCCTCGCCGCGGCGCTGGTAGCCCGTGTTCAGCGTCGCGCTGGTGCCGTGATTGCGCTTTCTCTCGCCCTCACAGTGGCACTCGGGACCTACGCAGCCGCCACTCTCGGTATCAACTCCAGCGAGATCGACATCTTCTCCAAGGACCTGCGCGTCATGAAGCTTCGCGCGGACTATTTCGACAACTTTCCCGAGCTGCGCGACCCCATCGTCGTGGTGATCGACGCGGCGACCCCGGACCTCGCGCACGACAGCGCGAGCTCGCTCGCACAGCGTCTGCAAAGCGAGCCAGAGATTTTCCCGGCAGTCTATCAGCCCGACGGCGGAAAATTCTTCGACGAGCACGGATTTCTCTATCTCAGCCCTTCCGAGCTCCAGGACATGATTGACCGCCTGTCTCTCGCACAGCCTTTTCTTGCGAGGCTGTCGCGGGACCAGAGCATCGGCGGGTTACTCAACATGCTCGATGAAGGCGGCACGGCCGTGCAGGCTGGTCAGCTCGAGCGATCGATGCTCGGCGACACCTTCGAGGCGGTCGCCCAAGGGATCGACGGCTACCTGTCGGGAAACACGACACCGCTTTCCTGGCAGAAGCTTTTCGATGCAGGCACAACCGACGATGCCCGCCACAGACGTTTTATTCTCGTAAAGCCGAAAGTGGATTTCAGCCGCGTGCGGCCAGCGGAAGAGACATTACTCGGTCTGAGCAGAATTTTGACCGAGCTGGGGTTCGACCGAAACAACGGCGTTCGCGTGCGTACCACCGGCACCTTTCCCCTTGCCTATGAGGAGTCGGAGCACGTGCGTCAGCAGGTTACGTGGGCGGGACTCGCATCGCTCGCAATGGTGACCATCATTCTGCTGTTTGGATTGGGATCCCTGCGGCTGGTTTTCTGCTCGGTCATCACCCTGCTCGTGGGGCTCGTCTGGACAGCCGGATTCGCAGCCGCGGCCATCGGCCATCTGAATCTCATATCCATCGCCTTCGGCGTCCTGTTCATCGGGCTCGGAATCGACTTCGCCATCCATATCTGCGTGCAGTTCAGCAATCAACTCGGCCAGGGTGCATCGCCGGAGGCTGCTCTGCGCGCCGCTGCC
The DNA here is from genome assembly GCA_011775625.1 of Gammaproteobacteria bacterium. Classification (GTDB taxonomy): domain Bacteria; phylum Pseudomonadota; class Gammaproteobacteria; order HK1; family HK1; genus JAABYT01. Next base: position 180,939 of record JAABYT010000003.1, read on the forward strand.
GCCAGCGTAGGCGGCTCGCTCGTCATGTGCGCCGTAACCACAGCCGTGGCTTTTTTCGCTTTCGTTCCGACCGATTTTACCGGGGTAGGTGAGCTTGGACTGATCGCAGGAACCGGAATGTTCATAGCGCTTCTTACCAACTTTACCCTTCTCCCGGCAATGATACTGAAGTTTGCATCCCACTCCAGGCTGCATTCGCTCGGTATCGCTTCGCCGTGGATCGAGCGCTTGTTCACACTGCCGGTACGTTACTCGCGAAGCGTGCTGGCGGTGACGGTGGTTCTCGTTGTCGGCGGCTTGTGGCTGCTGCCAGAAATCCGCTTTGACACCAATCCCATCCGTGTTCGAGACCCATCGACCGATTCCGTGCAGGTATTCAACGAAATTCTCGAGCAAGGCGACGCCTATGCATGGAATCTCAACGTGGTCGCCGACGATTTCGAGAGCGCACGCAGAGTCGCCGCGCGCCTCGAGGAGCTACCCACGGTTCGGTTCGCGTTAACGCTCGCAAGCTTCGTTCCGAAAGACCAGGATGCGAAGCTCGACCTGATTGACGAGGCTGCGCTCATGTTGCTGCCAACGCTGGACGCAGAGCCGAGCATCACAGAAAGCACTGTGGAGCAGATACGCACGGACATCGGCAAGCTGGAAAAGACCTTGAGCGCATTGATCGCGAGCAACCAGCCCGCCTCGTTTACCGAAGCCACCCGCCGTCTCCTCGATTCGCTGCTCAGGTTGCGTGAGAAGCTCACAGATAACAGCGATGCTTCAGCCGCTCTCGCCGGCCTGCGGGCCGTGCTCTTCGATTCGTTGCCGCAGCGGCTGAGTCTGCTTCGCGCGGCGCTGCAAACGGGCCCCGTTGAGCTCGAAAATATCCCCGCGCAGCTCAGGCAGCGGATGACCGGAAGGGATGGGCGCGTGAGAATCGAAGTGTTCCCGGAGGAGAACCTCAACGATCAAGCCGCGTTGGAGGAGTACGTATCGTCGGTGCAGACGGTCGATGCGGACGCTTACGGCGAGGGACTGCTGATCGTCGATTCCGGGCAGGTTGTGATTCGCGCTCTCAAGCAAGCGCTCATCACCGCCGCCGCCGTCATCATTCTGCTACTGGCGATTCTTTGGCGAAACGTGACCGATTCCACTCTGGTCGCCGCCCCGCTGGTCATGGCGACGATCTTCACCGTGGCGGGCTCCGCGCTGCTCGCTATCCCTTTCAACTTCGCCAACATCATCATCATTCCGCTGCTGCTGGGAATCGGGATCGTCTACAGCATTCACATGGTCCACCGCGTGCGCGCGGGCGAGCTTCCCGACGGAAATCTGCTGCACACGGGAACGGCCCGGGCGGTGCTGTTGAGCGCGCTCACGACCATGGCGAGCTTTGGAACCCTCGGATTCTCGTCTCACCTTGGATTGGCGAGCCTGGGGCAGCTTCTGACCCTCGGCATCGCGCTGGTTCTGCTATGCAACCTGGTCGTGCTTCCGGCGCTNNCAGGCCGACGCCGATGACGGCACATGCGGCTCCACCGACGAGATACATGGTCGTTTGGTCACTGAAACGTCCGGTGACCGTCTCGGTGAGCGTCTCGAAGGCGGACTGCGATGCGCTGTACCCGAAGTACATGAGAATCGCTCCGACGACGATCAGAACGAGCGCAGCAACTTTGGTAACAGGTATTGTCATGGCCGAATCCCCGATGCACGAGACACTGAGTCTAGTGACTTAGGATAGACGCTGCACTCTGATGCAGCACGCTCGTTTCAAACATAGGAACCCGGTCACATGATACGCACCAACAAGCGTTATCCAGAGCCCGGAAAGTTCACGAGCCGCGAGTTCGAACGGCGCGTCGCACGCGCGTGCACGCTCATGACCCGCGATGCGCTGGATGCGATCCTGGTCACCTCGGAAACGAACGTCGAGTAGCTTTCCGGCTTCACGACCCATTTCGCGTGGAATACTCCGACCCGCACCTGGTAGTTTCTGCTGCGCAGAATCTGCGGCGGATGTCTTCGCGGCGCAGGCTGAAGTCCTTGCCGGCGCCGGTATCGCGATCGGGAACGTCGGGCGCTTCGGTCACGGACCCGGAAAGATCTTGACCGAGCCGCCTTGCAACAAACCTGGAGATACGACCCTGCTTCAGCCCGAAGTGGTATTGACCATCGAGCCCAGCGCCATGTTCGGGCGAGGCAAGATATTCGTTCACGAGGAGAATATCGTCGTCACAGCAGACGGGGCGGAGCTCCTTTCCCGGCGCAGCCCGAGGGGGATGGTCGTCATCGATGCCTGAGCGCTCGCACCGGCGCAGACGCCACCGAGACGGCGCAGACGGGTAACCGGCTCAGTAGCAGTTGGTTTCGAGCACCGGCGTGTTACTGAGCACACGCTCGTAACCGAAGCGCGTCAAGTCGAGCGTGCGATACTCACC
>JAABYT010000003.1:183412-200140 GCA_011775625.1 Gammaproteobacteria bacterium
TTCTCATCGAGCGTGTTGAAATCATAGTGGCAGCAATAGGCATTGGTCAGCTTGATCGCCTCGAAAATGGGAACGCACTCAGCGAGTGCAGGCCAGATGATTTCATCGAACAGCTCATGGTCGATGTCGAATTCCTCTGTGACGGGATCCCGCTCAGGCGGCGGTGAAACCACGGCCAGATAGCGTTCTCCGTCATTACGAAACGCCACGCCGGTCGGTAGAATCACCTGCGGTGTCGCACCGGTCGTCTCGCGGCACTGGAACAGGAAGACGCACCGCTTCCTCGGCTCCACGGGCAGTCGAATACCGACCTGGGCGGCAAGGCCGGCAACGTCGCGTGCGCCGGCNNCGAGACACGATTACCGCTGCGCCGCAAGGTCGTGACCTCGTCGTGGATATATTCAACGCCGAGAGACAGGGCTTTTTTCCGGAACGCCTGCAGCAGCGAGTACGGATCCAGCCAGCCTTCGTTCTCGAGGCCGAGAAAGCCGCCGGAGAGTATGCGGGCGTTCAGCCACGGGAACCGTGCGACGAGCTCCTCATTGGTCTGGTAGACGATGTTGGCGCCGATTTCCCGCTGCACGGCGTGATTGTCGCGCATGAGCGCGAGCGAGCCCTCGGAGGCGAGCAGCAGGTAGCCGTGTTCCTTGAAGTCGACGGCGGGAGACTCTCCGTCGATGGAGAGGTACTGGTCGATATTCTTGATGAACTCGGCGCCGAAAAGGCCGATGCGAATGTTCTCGGGTGTCGAGAATTGCTGGCGAACGCCACCCGTGGCCCGCGTCGATGGCGCCTGGGCGTAGGTCGGATCGCGCTCCACGACCACAATGGAGCCGTCGAACTGCCCGGCGGCCAGAAAAAACGCGGTGGAGCTGCCGGTCACGCCGCCGCCGATAATGACCACATCGTAGCGCTCAGCCATTGTTCCGATCGATGACCCGCCTCGATTATGCGCATCGGCCCGCGCCGGCAGCGAGATTCTAAATCCCGGCAGAGGCCACATCCAGCAAGCTCGATACGAAATCGTGAAAAGCTCCTCATTTCTCGTTGCCCCGGCGACTTTCCACGGCTATTTCGTTTGGATAAAGTCCAGGGTTGCTGGAGAAAAAGCTCGATGAAGGCAAAGGTTCTCACCATTGTTCACCAGGAACACTCCACTCCGGGACGCGTGGGCGAGTTCCTGACAGCGCGCGGCTACGCGCTCGACCGCCGCTGCCCGAACATGGGCGATCCGCTCCCCGCCGATCTCACGGGCTATGCGGCCAGCGTCGTATTCGGCGGCCCCATGAGCGCCAACGACGAACACATGCCCGGCATCCGCGCCGAGCTCGAATGGCTGGAGAGGCACGCGCTGCCGAGCGGCTGCCCGCTGCTCGGCATCTGCCTGGGCGGCCAGCTGATTGCGCGCGTGCTGGGCGCTCGGGTCGGGCCGCACCGCGACGGGCTGGTGGAGATCGGCTACTACGAGGTCTCGCCCACACGGCACGGGAGTGATTTTCTCGACTCTCCAACGATCTTCTACCAATGGCACTCGGAGACCTTCGAGATCCCCGAGGGAGCCGAGCATCTGGCGCACAATGACAATTTCCCCGGCCAGGCGTTCCGCTACGACGGCAGCACCTATGCCATCGAGTTCCACCCGGAGATGACCCGCGAGATGATCGACAGCTGGTGCCGCTCAGAGCGCGGGGCGCCGAAGCTTTCCCTGCCCGGCGCGCAGCCCCACGAGGCGCACCTCGAGGGCTACGACCGTCACGCGCCGGAGACCGATCGCTGGCTCGGCTGGTTCCTCGACGAGCGGCTGCTGGTGGCCACAGCCGGCTAGCCGCTGCCCGCGCCACCGCAGCATGGCGGCGGCGCTTGCACCCCCTGGCACGAAAATCAACGCGGGCGATCGGAGAGGCGGCATCGCCCGGACCGGCTCACGGGCCGAATCAACGGTGGTGCTCACACCGCGACTTGTGCAAGGATGCCGGTGAAAGGAGATCGCCGTGACCAACCATCTCGACCAGGAAACCAGCCCGTATCTGCTCCAGCACACGAACAATCCCGTTGACTGGTACCCGTGGGGGGACGATGCGTTCGAGCTCGCGAAACGCGAGAACAAACCGATTCTGCTCAGCATAGGGTATGCGGCATGTCACTGGTGCCACGTCATGGCCCACGAATCCTTCGAGGATGAAGAGACCGCCCGGTTGATGAACGAGCACTTCGTCAACATCAAGGTCGACCGGGAGGAGCGCCCGGATCTCGACAGTATTTATATGAGTGCCGTGACTGCCATGACCGGACACGGCGGGTGGCCGATGACCGTCTTTCTGACCGTCGACGGACGGCCGTTCTACAGCGGCACCTATTTTCCCAAACAGCCCCGCTACGGGATGCCGAGCTTCAAGCAAATTCTCGTCGGTGTCGCCGATGCATGGAAGAACCGACACGATAAGGTGCAGGAAGGCGCGGAGCAGATTACCCAGCACATCCAGCAGACTGCCGGAATCAACGCCGAGGTCGACAGCCTCGGCGCCGAGATACTGACCGCTGCGGTGCAGGATCTCAGAAGTCGATTCGACGTTAACTGGGGTGGTTTCGGTGAGGCACCGAAGTTTCCCCAGCCAATGGTTATCGAATTTCTATTGCGCGAGCATGTGCGCAGCGGCAATGCGGATGCGCTCGGCATGGCCGAGCTCACCCTCCAGCGCATGGCCCAGGGAGGCATCTACGATCAGCTGGGCGGCGGTTTCGCCCGCTACTCCGTCGACGCGTACTGGCTCGCTCCGCATTTCGAGAAGATGCTCTATGACAATGCGCAGCTCGCGAGGGTTTATCTTCATGCGTGGCAGCTGACCGGGAACCCGCTCTATCGTCGCATTACCGAGGAGACGCTCGATTACGTCAGCCGTGAGATGCGTCACGAGGATGGCGGTTTCTACAGCAGCCAGGATGCAGACAGCGAGGGGGAAGAAGGGAAGTTCTATGTGTGGTCGGCCGATGAGGTAAGAGGAATTCTAGGCGATGACGCGGCGCTGTTCATGCAGATGTATGACGTTACGGACGAGGGCAACTGGGAAGGCCACAACATACTGCGCATGAATTTCCGTGCCTCGGATATCGCAAAGAAGTCAGGCCTCGACGAGAAAGAGCTGAGAGACAGAATGGCCTCCGCGCGCTGGAAGCTCTACGAGGTGCGTTCGAGACGCATCTGGCCCGGTCTCGACGACAAGGTGCTTACGGCTTGGAACGGTCTCATGCTGGCCGCGTTCGCGGACGCCGCGCAGGCACTCGACAGAGCGGACTATGCAGACATCGCAAGCGCAAATGCCGAATTTCTGCATGCAACCATGCGCGCCGAGGACGGCCGTCTGCTACGTACCTGGAAGGCGGGGTCGCGCGCCAAGTACAACGCCTACCTCGAGGACTACGCTTTTCTCACCGACGGCTTGCTGACACTCTATCAAACGACATTCGACACGCGCTGGTTCGTATGGGCGCAGGAGCTTGCAGAAGAGATGCGCACCCATTTTGCCGATACCGATAACGCCGGCTTCTACGACACGCGCGACGATCACGAGCAACTGATCCACCGCCCCAAGGACATTCAGGACAATGCCATACCGAGCGGAAACGCCATGGCCGCGCACGTTCTGCTCAAGCTCGCTCTGCTGACCGGCGAAATGGACTACCGGGAAACCGCCGAGCGCTCGCTGAGGAACGTTGGAAAGCTGCTGGCTCAGTATCCTTCGGGCTTCGGCGAGTGGCTCAATGCAGCGAGCCTGGTCGTGGCCGAATCGCGTGAGGTCGCTCTCGTCGGCGACAGCCAACAGCTGGCTCCGCTGCTCGATGTCGTGCGTGCGGCATATCGACCCTTCCAGGTGGTCGCCGCAGGCCCGGAAGGCGAAAGCGCGACGGTGCCGCTGCTGGAAAACCGGCCGCGGGTCGACGGCGCCGGCACCGCCTACGTGTGCCGAGGCTTCGTCTGCGAGGCGCCGGTCACCGACCCGGGTGAGCTGGAGTCGCGACTTTGAGCCGGACCTCGCTCAACTTTGCGAGTCCGGCTCCAGCGATCGCAATCGCGCACTCAGCTGATCGATCCGCTCGAGCAGGTCGAGCGCAAGCGCGGCGCCGGCGAGATTAACCTGCAGATCCCGCTGCATGCGCACGACCGTTCGCACCCGAACGACGCTGCTGCGCGAGAAGCGCCACCGGCTCTGCGACCCACCGGTGGGGGAGACGATACCTTCCTCGATCATCGCCTCCACCGCCTCCGCTTGCACGGCGCACGCCTCGCACAGCTCCGCAAACGTGACCTCGGTGTCTTCCTCGAGGATTCTCCCCGACAGGATCCCGGTCTCCAGATCGGCCATGGTTGTCAGACCCCCATTCCCGCCCGCGGGTTGAACGCCATCTGCTCTTTCATCTTCTCGTAAATCGCCCGGGCCTCACCCGTTGCCGGCGGCAACGTGACCCTGAGCACCACGAAGAGATCGCCAGGCTCCTTGCCGGGTATGCCCTTGCCCTTCAAGCGCAGCTTTCTGCTTTGGTTGGAATCGGCGGGGATGCGCAGATCGACGGCTCCGGACGGCGTCGGGATCTTGACCGTCGCGCCGAGGGCCGCCTCCCACGGGGCCACCGGCAGCTCCAGATACACGTCGCGTCCATCGACCCGGTACAGTCCGTGGGGATTGAGCTCGACCTGAAGATAGAGATCGCCCGGCTCGCCGCCGCCCAACCCCGGGCCGCCCTGCCCCGCCAGACGGATCTTCTGCCCGGAACGAATGCCTTTCGGTATGCGCACGTTCAGGGTTCGCTCGCGCAGCACCACGTGGCCGTCGTCAGTCAGCTGCGGCGCACGCAGCGTGATGGATCGCTGCGCCCCCGTGTAGGCGTCCTCGAGATCCACCGAGACGCGTGCATGGTGATCCTCGCCACGCGCACGGAACTGCCGGTGCACGTCCGGGCCGCGGCGGCCACGTGCCCCGAACAGGGATTCGAAGAAGTCGCTGAAGTGGGCGGCGTCGGCCTCGCTGTAATCCGCGTCGCTGAACTCGAAGCCCTGATCCCAACCCGGCGGCGGCCTGAATTCCTGACCGGATCGCCACTGCGCGCCGAGCTGATCGTATGCTGCGCGCTTTTCGGGATCCTTGAGCACCTCGTAGGCTTCGCCGATTTCCTTGAAGCGTTCCTCGGCCTTCGGGTCGTCGCTCACGTCCGGGTGATACTTGCGCGCGAGCTTCCGATAGCTGCGCTTGATCTCGTCCTGGGTCGCGTCGCGGGCGACGCCCATGATCTCGTAGTAATCTTTGAACTGCACGGTTCAGGCGAGCGCCACTCCCTCCAGGGTCGTGCGGTGCAGATAACGTCGCTGCGGCAACGCGTAGTCGAACGCCGCGATGTGCTGTGTCGCGACGTTGTCCCACATGAGCAGATCACCCACCCGCCACTGGTGGCGGTAGACGAACTCGGGCTTCGTCACGTGCCGGCACAACAGGTCGAGAAGCTCACGGCTCTCCTCCGGCGCCACGTTCAGTATCTCGACGGCGTGACCTTCGTTTATGAACAGACACTTGCGCCCCGTAACCGGATGCACCTGAACGATTTTGTGCACCGCCGTCGGCACCTTCACTTCCTGCTCCGGCGTGAGCGGGCTCTGGTCGGCACCATCGGCCATGAGCTTGGATCGATGGTGAGCGAGGCTGAACGTCGCGCTCAGATCCGCGATGCGTGCCTTGATCTCGTCGGGCAGCGCCTCGTAGGCCGCCACGGCGCTCGCGAACCGGGTGTCGCCGAGAGGCCGCCCGTTTTGCTCCGGGATCTCGATGGCGTAAAGGAGCGATCCGCGGCTGGGGGCGACCATGTAGGACAGATCCGTATGCCAATAGCGACCGGCGTGGGGCACACCGATGTGGCGGTCCTTGTCCTTTATGTTGGAGACGATGAGGATCTCGGGATGCTCGGGATGACGCCACTGATCGAGGACGTGGATCTCGAGCGCGCCGAAGCGCCGACTGAAGTCGATGTGCTGCTCCGGGCTGAGCGTCTGGTCGCGGAACAGCAGCAATGAGTGCTCCTCGTAAGCCCCGCGAACGATCTCGAAGCTGGAGTCGTCGACCGATGCGGACAGATCGAGACCGCGGACCTCCGCGCCGAGAGCCGTATCGAAAGGATGAATGGAAACAGCCATAAGCGTACCGTGATGGAAGGCGAGCCGACTACCCCGGGCGACGGGCGCCTCGTTGCTACTGTACACTGTCACGGACCGACATAGGAAGGTATCAGCGTGGCGTTGGAAGTTCGACGACTGGGCGCGGCGCTCGGGGCGGAGCTGCGCGGTGTCGAGCTTAGTGAGCCTCTCGACACCGACACCGTGGAGCTCGTTCGCCGGGCCTTTCTCGAGCACATCGTGCTGGTGGCTCGCGATCAGTCCCTGCCCCCGGCGGCCCAGATTGCTTTTACCGAGCTGTTCGGCGCCGTCGAGCCCCACCCGCTCGCCAGCCGACCCGGGCTGCCGGATTTCCCCCAGGTGATGGTGCTCGAGAATCGACCGGGAAAGCCGGGTGCCCGCAACGACTTCTGGCACTCGGACATCTCGCATGCCGAGCGCCCGCCGGCGGTTTCTCTGCTCCACGCGCTGGAGGTGCCGGAAGGCCGTGGTGATACCATGTTCTGCAACATGTATGCGGCCTACGACCAGCTCTCTTGCGGTATGCGGCATCTGCTCGAGAAGCGACAGGCGCTGCACAGCGGCGAGGCCACCGCCAGGCGCAATCGCGAGGAGGCGAGCGACGCCTTGCCGATCCCCCAGGTACCCCCGCCGGTTGCGCACCCGGTCATACGCACCCACCCGGAAACGGGACGCAAGGCCCTGTATGTCAATCCGTTCTTCACTCAGCGCTTCAGCGACATGAGTGACTCGGAAAGTGCACCCATTCTCAATTACCTGTATGCGTTCGCCACGCGTCCGGAAAATGTCTACCGGCACCGCTGGCGCAAAGGCGACGTGCTTTTCTGGGATAACCGTTGCGCCATGCACTATGCGGTCAAGGACTACGACGAGCACATACCGCGGTTCATGCATCGCACCACTGCCGCTGGTGACAGGCCCTTCTGAGCCGATGGGCGCGGCAAGCAATCACGGAATCCGCGCCGTCGTCGACGGCGATGGACATCTCATGGAAGACGCCAATCTGTGGATCGATTACATCGAGCCCCGCTACCGGGACGTGGCGCCACGCCTGGTCGCCGACGGTGACGGCGCACGCCTGATGATGGACGGCCGGCTGTTTCCCATCAAAAGCGGACCCGGTGTGGGACGGCCCAAGGGGCTTCGCTACCACAGCTGGAAGGGACGGGTTTACGACCACCTTTCGGACGATCCGCAAGTGCGCGATCAACGCCCCGAGGTGCGCCTCGAGGACATGGACGACATGGGCGTAGACGTAGCGCTGCTCTATCCGTCGGTGGGACTGCATGTGACGGTGGGCACCGAGGACGTGGATTTCGCACTGGCCTGCGCACGAGCCTACAACGATTGGCTGCACGATTTCTGCAAAGCCGACCCGCGCCGCCTCGTCGGCATCGCCATGGTTCCGCTGCAGGACGTGAGCCACGCCTGCCGCGAGCTCGACCGCGCGGTCGCGGAGCTCGGCTTCCGCGGTGCCTTCATTCGGCCGAATCCCGTGTGCGGTCGCGGTCTTGACGATCCCTATTACGATCCGCTGTGGCGCGAGGCAGTGCGCCTCGGCGTTCCCGTCAACACCCACGAGGGCACCGGTACGCCGACGGTCCCATCGGCCGGTATCGAGCAGTTTGACAACTTCTTCTTCACCCACAGCGTGTCGCACAGCATGCAGACCATGCTCGCCTTCGCGCAGGTGGTCGCCGGCGGCGTGATGGCACGGCACCCCGGTCTGAGGATGGCATTCCTCGAATCGGGCTGCGGCTGGCTGCCGTTCTGGCTGGACCGCCTGGACGAGCACTACGAGATGCATCCTGAGTGGGTACCGTGGCTCGAGCGCAGACCGAGCGAATATTTCTTGGAGCAGGGTTATATCGGCGTCGAGGCGGAGGAAGCCATGCTTCCCTATGTCGTCGAGCGCTTCGGCTCCGACCGGATGCTCTTCGCCAGCGACTATCCCCATTGGGACGCGAGCGACGATCCGGTCGGTGAGTTCTTCGAAACCTTCGGAGAATCCCTTCCCGCCGCGGATCAGCAGAACATCCTCTGCGATACCGCGAAGTCGCTGTACGGGCTCGATCTGTCCTGGTGCCGGGCGTCATAAGTGTGCTCGTCGCGCCGTTGCGCGGGCCGAGATACGTAGAATAATTTTCCAGGAGGAGATTCAATAAATGGCGAAATTCCCCTCGAGCGCAAGGGTCGTGATCATCGGCCAGGGCGGCATCGTCGGCGCATCCGTTGCGCATCATCTCATCGAACGCGGATGGAAAGGCATCGTCGGTGTCGACAAGTCGGCTATCCCGACCGACATCGGCTCGACGGCACACGCCTCGGACTTCTGCTACGCGACATCGCACGATCACATGGCGTGCTACACGACCATGTACAGCATCGACTTCTTCGAGAAGATGGGCCACTACAGCCGCGTCGGTGGTCTCGAGGTGGCCCGCGTCGGCGATGACGAGCGCATGGAAGAGCTCAAGCGCAAGGTCGGCTCCGCCAGGGCTTTCGGCACCAATGCCTATCTCATCAGCCCGAAAGAGGCCAAGGAAAAGTTTCCGCTGCTCGAGGAGGACATGATTCAGGGCGCCATGTGGGATCCTGACGCCGGTCTCGTGATTCCCCGCTCGCAGACCGCCGTCGGCGAGCTCGTCAAGAACGCGGAGGCTACGGGAAAGCTGCAGGCCTTCGCCAATACGCCGGTAACAGGTCTCGACATCGAGAACGGACGCATCAAGGGCGTCGAAACGAGCAGGGGCTACATCGAGACTTCGACCGTGGTCGTTTGCGCGGGACTCTGGGGCCGGCTGATTGCGGAGATGGCCGGGGAAGATTTGCCGGTCATGCCGGTCGAGCATCCGCTCACCTTCTTCGGGCCCTTCGACGAGTTCGCCGGCACCGGCAAGGACATCGGTTACCCGCTGCTGCGCGACCAGGGCAATTCGGCTTACCTGCGCGACACCGGCGATCCCACGACAGCCGAAGGCGGTCATATCGAATGGGGCTACTACGAGCAGAAGAATCCGCGCATGGTGCACCCGCGCGACCTTCTCGAGAAGGAAGAGAGCCGGCTCTCGCCATCGCAGCGCGATCTGGACCTGGACCAGGTCATTGAGGGCCTGGAGCGGGCCATGGAGTTCACGCCCATCCTTGCCGAGCTCGGCTACGACGAGAAGCGCTCGTTCAACGGGCTCCTGCAGGTGACCGCGGACGGAGGCCCGTCCATCGGCGAATCACCCGACGTGCGCGGCCTCTGGTACTGCGTCTCGGTCTGGGTCAAGGACGGCCCCGGCACGGGCAAGGTGCTCGCGGACTGGATGACCGACGGGCGCACGGAGCTCGATCACCACGGCATCGACGTTGCGCGTTACTACCCACACCAGAAGACGGAGGGTTTCATCCACGATCGCTGCTTCGAGACGGCGTTCAAGATCTACAACCCGCCGGTGCACAATCGCGAGCCGTATACCGCGGCCCGCGATCTGCGCCGGAGCCCATTCTGGGAGCGCGAGCGGGATCTCGGCGGTTACTTCATGGAGGTGGCCGGCTGGGAGCGCGCCCACGGTTACGCGAGCAACGAGCACCTGCTCGAGAAGTACGCCGATCGGGTTCCCGAGCGCGAGGCCGAGTGGGACAACCGCCACTTCTGGCGCGTCTCCAATGCCGAGCACCTGGAGATGTCCGAGAACGTCGGCATGATCAACCTGTCGCACTTCGCCATCTACGACGTCTCCGGGCCCGATGCCGAAGCGCTCATGGAATACCTCTGCGTCGCCAAGGTCGGCGGCGACACGCCCATCGGCAAGGGCATCTACACGCACTTTCTCGACCACGCGGGCGGCGTGCGCGCCGACCTGACGGTGCTGCGCACGGCCGCGGACCGATTCCGTGTCATTGATGGCGCGGATGCCGGCAATCGCGACTACGTGTGGATGAGGCGCATGGCCGAGGACCGTGGCCTCGACGTCGCCGTCGAGGATCGCACCGAGCACTTCGGCTGTATCGGGCTCTGGGGTCCCGATGCTCGCACCACCCTGCAGGCGGTCGCGGACGACCCGGATGCGCTCACCGCCGGGAATTTTCCCTTCGCCGGCGTGCGCGACATCACGGTCAAGGGCACTCCGATCATGGCGTTCCGGATCTCCTATGTGGGCGAGCAGGGCTGGGAGCTGCATTTCGCCTTCGACGACGGGATCGCGCTCTGGGACGCGCTCCACGGGCAGGGCGCCACGCCGGTCGGCGTCGAGACCTACGCCAACAGCCGCCGGCTCGAGAAGAGCATGCGGCTGCAGAACGCGGATCTGCTCACCGAGTACAATCTGCTCGAGGCGGATCTCGCCCGTCCCCGCGTCAAGGCCGCGGATTTCCATGGCAAGAAGGCGTACCTCGCCCAGCGCGCACGGGACAAACAGCCGGCGTATCTCTGCACGATGACCATGCAGGAGAACGTCGATGCCAACGGCGTCGCGCGTTATCCGGTCGGGTCGTGGCCCATTCTCGACCCGGCNNCCATCGATCGGCAAGAACATCGCCCTCGGCTATCTACCCCATGAGTATTGCCAGGACGGCCGGCAGCTGCTCATGGAGTATTTCCACGAGCAGTATCCCATCAAGGTCGAGGCGGTCGGTTACCGGGCGCTCTACGATCCGGAGAACACGAAGCCGAAGTCGTAACGGCAAGCGGCGGGTGGCGTCAGCCGGTGGCCGAGCAAAACCCGCTCTGGTTCAACGGCGCTTAAAGACGTGACAATCGTCGCAACGCGGCGTGATCGTATTTTCGAGTTCCAATCGCTCGACGTGCTCCATCCTGCCGGTTCCCGGCCAGCGTAGACAGGTCCGCGGCCGCGTCGCGCGGTGCGATTCGAGCAATCAAGACTCGCATATGTAGCTGATAGTCCTGATTCGCCGATCCGTCAGGTTGCGAACCTGGTTACGTACCATCTCGGGATAATCATCACCAAGAAAAACTTGGAACGAGACGGGAGGAGGGCCCGATTGCGCCATGAGCTCCGCCCTCGCTTCGAACCAAATTCGGCTCTCGTCGGTCGAATCATGAATATCCAAGATTTTGAAGCCCGCATCGACCAGCAGCGATTTCATTTCGTCTGGCGTCACCAAATGGCTGATCGCAGGCTTGCGCGCCCAGGGTACAGGGAACACCACATCACCTCCGTCGCCCTGAAGAACGTCGTACACTGCAAATATTCCTCCCGGCTTCAGGACTCGTCGAGCCTCCTCGTACACTTTTTCTTTGGCCGGAATATTCATCGCGACGTGAATCGTCATCGCAGCATCGAATTGATTGTCCGCAAAAGGCAAATCCGTCGCGTCTCCTTGTTCGAACACCACTCGTTCGCCGAGATTTACCCAGTCCGACATGACCGTCGCAGCATCGCAAAAAGCTTGTGTTAGATCGAGGCCGGTTACATGGCAACCATAAGCTTCGGCGAGGGTTCGCGCAGGCCCTCCCAAGCCGCTGCCGATATCAAGAACACGGGCATTCTCGCCCAGCTTCATTTGTTCGGCCAATTCCAAGGTTGCCTTTCGGCCACGGATATGAAATTCATCGACGGTGGCGAGGTCGGTCGTCTTCAGTTCGTGCAGGTCTTTTCCTGCACTCCGCAGGCTTTTTGCGATCGCGTCGGCGAGGCCGCCGCTACCACTGTAATGGACCGCCACCTGGTCAATCATATTCGCTTTCCTCCGGCAACATCGATTGTGCAAGCCCGCGTCTATGGACGCATGTTATTCGGATTTCTCTCGAGCGGCTACGGGTCTTGTTATTGGCTAACGATCGCTGAACCGATCGTTGCAGGTGTACGACCGGTCTGCGATCCGAGAGCGGACATTCGGACCAATAATCGTGATCGGCGAAAATTCCCTTTCGGTGCTTTATCGTCCCGCCATGCCGCGGTGCGCCGAGCCGAGGCCGGCCAAAACCATTCTTAAGGGTGCGCGCACGCAAGGGGGATCGAGGCCATATAGCGACCGTTCGCGCTGCGCCTGGCACCGGCGGGAATTAGCCCTTTCCAGGCATCGGATCACCCCGGGTGCATTCCGTAAACTCAACGATTATGCTTTTTTGCCGAGGTCATCGAAGAACCGCAACATGGGCGCTTCCACCGATCCTTTTTCGCATCATCCGGAACTGCGTGACCAGATTGCCGATCCCCTGAAATCGTTGTTCCGAACCTTCACGACCGCGGACCTCGCTGCCCGCATGAAGGAATTGGGCGTGCCGCTCGACTGGTGGCACCCGGACGAGAAACGCGAGGCCATGCGGGCGGAGACCCTTGCCGGGCGCCGGGAGGCAGACCTCTGGGTCTTCGCCTACGGCTCCTTGATGTGGGACCCGGGGTTTCGATTCGCCGAGGTTCGGCGCGCCCGCGTCTGCGACCATGCCCGGCGCTTCATTCTCAAGGATCTCTATGGCGCGAGAGGCACCTATGAGAAACCCGGTCTCATGGCGGCGCTGGACAAGGGGCCCGGGTGCGAGGGACTCCTGTTCCGCATCGCCCGCGACCATATCGAGGAAGAGACCGAGGCTCTGTGGCGGCGAGAGCAGATCGGGCCAGCCTACACGGCCGTCTTCGTCGAAGCGCACACGCCCGAGCGCCGGATCGAGGCGCTCACCTTCGTCGCCGATCACGACGCCGAGATGATCGACGCCGATCTCACACGCGAACAACAGATTGAATACGTCGCCACCGGCACGGGCTTTGCCGGCACGAGCATGGACTATTTGAGGAATATCCAGGAGAAATTCGCCGCCCTCGGTATCCACGACGAGGAGGTCACTTCCCTGCTCCGCGACGCCGAAGCCTACCTTCGTTCACGTTAGCGCATCCTGGCTGGCGCTGGGTGAGCACGGCATTGTCGATGACCCCGATGGCCACGGCGCGCTCTTTTCCCGGCATCGTTGCCCGGCGCATGCCTGGTGAGCCGTGCCATTCGAAAAAGCCGTGCCGGCTCGTCATGTGAAGATGTATATGGGACTCGACCAGACGAGGTGGCCGTCTTCCTGGATGACGCGTACGTAGAGGGCGTTGTCGCCGCTCGACTTACAGGCGATGCGGCGGGTGAGATTCAGCCGCGTATGCGGATTCTCGTCGGGCATGCGGAATACGCGGATGCGGCGCTGGATACCGCCGGCATCGAAGACCATGTCCTCGCGGCCGATATCGGCGATGGCGATCTCGCACTTCACCAGCGGCGTGTCGATACGGAGGGTTCCGGCCTCCGGGTCCTCGAGCCAGGCATCGAATCCGCCGAAGCCGCCGGTGGTGAGCGCCGTCCAGCGCAATCCGGTGTCGCCCTGCGGTTCGAAGATCTTGTCCAGGTTGTAGTGATTGATGGCGCGGGTGCGCTCGAAGCGGTTGCCGTCGAGCGCCGCCGTGCCGTCCCAGATGGTCTGGCGGCCGCGGCCGCGGTACTCGGATCCCTCCCAGATGACGCGGATACGCCGCCCGAGGTCCGCGTCCTCGAAGGGACGGTAGGTCTCAAGGGTCTCGAGCCCGTTACGGATATCCACGCGCTCCACGGGTGACGAGGCGACGATATCGATGTCGAGACTGACCGCCTCACCATCGAAGCGCAGGATGTCTCCCATCATCGCCCCGGTGACCTGCTCGCTCGACGCAGGACCCAGATTCGGATCGTCGTCGTAGCGCTCGGCGTTCGAATCAAAGGCCGCGCGCACGTCGAGGAACATGCGGCATCCCGTAGTGCCGTAATGGTGCCGCCTGCGCAGCGCGTCGATGAGGCCGGCGCGGGTGAGCTCGGTGGCCAGCATGCAGGTGAGGCCGCCGTACGCTCCGAAGGTGGTCGCGCCGGGGAAGCTCGCTCCGGGCCGGCCCTTGTGCCCGTCGCTGTTGCTGCAGATTCCGACCCGATAGCCCTGCTCGAACGCGTCCTCGATGAGCCACTCGAAAGTGCCCCAGGCGGAATGCACCTCCACGGCCCGCTCGAGGCGAATATCGTGAGCCATCTTGATGTCGGCGTAGCGCCCGCCGATGTGCGCGAAGACGACACAGTCCTCGTCGCGAAGCGCCTCGAACAGATCCTTGGCCGAGTTGGCATCGGTCTCGACATCGGAGAGATCCTCGACCAGCGCGTGGGACGAGCGGTGAATCTGCCGGCCCTCCTGCATGTAGAGCACGTTGCGATCGCCACCGAGGCCGGTGTTGCCGGACCACTCGTAGCCGGGAAACACGATGAAGCGGCCGTCCTGGTTGAACTCGGCGGTGAGCGCGTTCAGGTGCTCCCAGAAAGGCGTGGTGACCTGAAAATCGTTGCCCTGGTGGCTGCAGGCATCCAGGAAAGCCTTGTCGCGGGCGAAATCGAAGAAATCCCGCGCCGAGTTGGTGCCGATGGTCTCCTCGGACTGCCCGTGGAGATCGCCCCAGTAGTGAAGCAGCGCGGAGTCGGCGACGACGCGAAGCGGATTCGAGCGCGTGAGCAGAGTGCCGTGCTCGTCCAGGACGTCGATCGTGTAGTCCCCCGGCTCCTCCGCGCACAGGCCTTCGACGGTGCTCGAGAAGTCACCCGGCGCCAGGCGCACCGTCTCGGGCAAACGATCGATGTGAGCACTGGCGCGCAGCGTCAGCGACTGGTCGCATTTGTCGCTTGGATTGCCCCACCGGTCCTCACCCTTCAGGCACAGCCGGAACGGCTCGCCGGCGCGTCGCAGCGTCGGCAGCACCGCCTTCCACATGGAAGGAACATCCGGGACGATGGCGATCTCCGGTGATTTCGGCAACTCGGTGAACTCGTAGGTCGCGAATGCGTCCACCAGCACCTTGAACTCGAAGGTGCCCTCGCAGAAGGTCTGAAGGCGCATACCCGGCGATCCCCGACGCGGGTCGCCGAAACGGATGATGATTTGATCGCCTTCGCGCAGGAATCCGCGAACGACTCTTATGAATAACGTCTTGTCCCACGGACGGATGTTCTGCTTGCCGTCGTAGCGCACGTCGAGCACCGCGCCGTTGCTGGCCTCGACGCTGACGAAATTCGGCGCGCTCGGATCGTCGAACTGAGGCCGGCCCATGTCGCTCGCGAAACGATGCACCACCTTGATGGTTCCGGTATCGTCGATGCCGAAGTACCCGGCCGTGTAGGTCAGCACGAAGGACTGGAAGCTGCCCGCAGCGAACGCGCCGGTGGGCTCGATGACGGCATGTCCCATCAGCTCGGGCTTGTACAGGGAGTGCGACATGCTGGCGCTCGCTCGAACGACGTCTCAGGCGGGTCGATCACCCTGAACGGTTGTGCGGTGCATGGCCCGCGCGTAGCGCAGATCGTACTCGGTGGCCCGGTGCATGGTACAGCGGTTGTCCCACATGACCAGATCGCCGGCCTGCCAGCGGTGCCGATAAACGTGGCCCGGCTGCACGGAGTGCTCGAAGAGCCTCTCGAGAAGCGCTTTGCCTTCGGCTTCGGGCATACCGACGATGCCAACGGTGAATCCTTCGTTCACGAACAGGACCTTGCGACCGGTCTCCGGGTGCGTACGCACCACCGGATGCACGACGTCGGGCACCTCGGCCAGCTGCTCCGGCGTGAGCGCCGGTCTATCCTTGTCCTCCCTGGCCATCAGCTGATAGCGGTCGCCGTAGCGGTGTATGGCTTGGAGATCGTCGATGCGCGCTTTTGTCTCGTCATCGAGTGACGCGTAGGCGGCGTACATGTCCGCATACAGCGTGTCACCGCCTTCCGGCGGCACCTCGAGGGCATAGAGCAACGAGCCGAGCGGTGGCTTCGCCTTGTAGGTGATATCACTGTGCCAGTAGGCGCCACCGTTGACGATGGGCCTGGTGCCCTCCTCGCCGCGATTCGATAGCACCAGAATCTCCGGATGCTCCGGAAGCAGCCAGTGCCGAGCAGTGTGAATCTCGAGCTCGCCGAAGCGGCGGCTGAAAGCGATATGCTGCTCGTTGCTCAAACGCTGCCCCCGGAACACCAGAATCGAGTGCTCGAGAAAGGCATCGTGTATGCGCGCAAAGTGTGCGTCATCCATGGGCTGCGACAAGTCGACACTGCCGACCTCGGCAACGAACCTGCCCTGCACGGGCGTAATGGAAAGTTTCATGTCTTCGACTTCCATCAGCGTGACATTCCCCAGCGCACGATAGTGCGCGCTTCGATGTTACGGAATATGACGTTCTCGACGACGAGCCCGATGACGATGACCGTGAAGAGCCCGGCGAACACGTCTTGCGTCTCGAGATTTTGGCTTCCTTCGAAGATGAACCAGCCGAGGCCGCCGCTGCCCGAGGAAGCACCGAAGACCAGCTCCGCGCCGATCAAGGTGCGCCAGGCGAAGGCCCAGCCGATCTTCATGCCCGTGAGAATCGACGGGAACGCCGCTGGAATCAGGATCTTGGCCACGTAGCGTACGCCGGTAAGCCCGTAGTTTCGCCCGATCATGCGTAACGGCTCGCTGACCGCCATGAAGCCGTTATGGGTGCTGAGCGCCACCGCCCACAGCACCGAGTGTATCAACACGAAAACGAGGCTCGCAGTTCCCAGGCCGAACCACAGCATCGCCAGCGGCA
>JAABYT010000003.1:200153-217610 GCA_011775625.1 Gammaproteobacteria bacterium
GCGGTCGCCCAAAGCACGAGCACCGCGGCGATGGCGAGTCCCGCCGCGTAGCCATAGATGAGGACTTTAACGGAGAACCAGATCTTGCTCGGCAGATCGCCATGAACAAGAGCATTCCAGAGCGCCACCGCGCTGTCGCTGAAGCGCGGGAACATGAGCGGCTCGACGTCGAGAATTACCGTATAGGCCTGCCACAGGACCACGAGCCCCAACAGGATGACGCCCTTTCGAACGGCATTGATCTCCCAGATGCGCTCTGCGAGGGATAGCGGGCGTGCGATGTCGCCGATGACCACCTCGCCGATGTCGTCGGCGACAAACTCCGGGCGCACGTAGATCTCGGGCATTTCGCGGCTCTTGGCGGCGGGAGTGCTCATTGGATCTGCATCCCCCAGCGCGCCACGGTGCGCTCCTCGATCTTGCGGAAAACCACGTTCTCCACCAGCACCCCCACCAGAATGACCGAGAAGAGGCCTGCGAAGACATGGGGGATCTGCAGATCCATCTGGTTGGCGAAGATGAACCAGCCGAGACCGCCGGAGGCCGTACCCTCGGTATCCAGGATCGAGCCGCCGAAGACGAGCTCGGCCGCGATCAGGGTGCGCCACGAGTAAGCCCAACCGATGCGCAGTCCGGTCAGGATCGAAGGGAAGGCGGCAGGGATCAGGATCTTCGCGACGTACTCGATGCCGCGCAGCCCGTAATTGCGTCCCACCATGCGTTGAGTATCGCTGACGCCGAGAAAGCCCGTGTGGGTGTTCAACGCCACCGGCCAGACCACCGAATGCAGGAGTGTGAACACGATGGCGTCGGGGCCGAGTCCGAACCACAGCAGCGCCATCGGCAGCAGCGCAATGGCCGGCAAGGGGTTCAACATCGCCGTGAGCGTCCCGAGAAGATCGCTTCCGAAGCGCGAGGTCACGGCGAGCGTCGTCAGCACGGTGGCGATGACAATGCCGATCACGTAGCCGGCGAGCAACAGCATGATCGAGTTCGCGATCATGCGCAGCAGGCTCTCGGACCAGAGAGCCTCCACGAGCGCCGAACCGGTGCTCGAGAACGGCGGAAGAATGAGCTCGGATACTCCGCCGATACGCGTGTAGAGCTCCCAAACGACCACGAGCCCGACGAGGATGGTCAGCTTCCGGATCGAGTTGATATTGCTTACGCGTTCGTAGAGCGACAAGGCGCGTGCTACGTCCCCATGATCGGCGGCGCCGATCTCCGTTGCCTCGTATTCCGGGCGGATGTGGAGCCGTGCACTACCTTCAGGCATGCGGCGCGGCCTCTTCTTCGAGTATGCGGTCCGCGAACAGCATGTCGTGGATGCGTTTCTGCAGCCCGGCGAATGCCTCGTCGCCGACGTTCGTGTGACCGAGTTGATGTGCGTTGAGCTCCGCCTTCACCTGCCCGGGATGCGGTGACATCACCAGCACCCGGCTGCCGATGATCAGCGCTTCCTCGATTGAATGCGTCACGAACAAGACCGTGAAGTGGGTGTCTTCCCAGAGCTGCAGCAGCTCTTCCTGCATCTGCCTGCGGGTGAGCGCGTCGAGGGCGGCGAACGGCTCGTCCATGAGCAGGATGTCGGGCTCCATGGCCATGCCGCGTGCAATGGCCACGCGTTGCTTCATGCCGCCCGACAGCATGTGAGGATAGGTGTCCTCGAACCGATCGAGCTTCACCTTACGGATGTACTCGCGGGCGATGTCCTCCGCCTCCGCCTTCGTCTTGCATCGACCGCCGTTCATGAGCGCAAACGTGATGTTCTGCTTGACTGTCTTCCAGGGCAGCAGCTGATCGAATTCCTGGAACACCATGACCCGGTCCGGTCCCGGCTCGGCGATGGTGCGTCCCTTGAGNNGTCGACTTGCCGCAGCCCGACGGACCGAGCAGCACGAAACGATCCGAAGGGTAGATCTGAAGGCTCACGCGGTAGGTCGCGGTGATCAGGTGCTCCTTGGTCTTGTACTGGAGCGTCACCCCGTTGACGTCGAGAATCGGCTCCACGGCCGCGGCGGCGGGGTTCTGCCCCGCCGCCTGAGCTTGTACCGCCATCGGATCAGCCGCCCTTCTGATCGTGATTGTTTTCCCAGTAATAGTCCTTCCAGCTCTCCGGCATGTTCTTGATCGAGCCGATGCTGTGCAGGAACTTCGCGAACTGCATGGTTCGCTCCGGCTGCAGGGTGTAGTCCATCTCACCCGGGGTCGTCAGCATCTTCTCCACGTCGGCGAGGTCGAGCTTGGACTTGGTGAAGCTGTGAAAGAGGCCAGCGGCGCGCTTCTTGTCCTCGTTGATCCAGGCAATTGACTCGCGGAACGAGGTCCACACGCAGTCGTAGAGCTTCGGATTCTCGGTCTTCCACGCCTCGGTGGTGTACATTGCGACGGTGCTGTGTCGGCCGCCGAGCACGTCGTAAGAGGTGATCACATTGTGAACCTTGCCGCTGTCGAGCTCCTTCCAGGAGGTCGGCAGGGTAGCAAAATGGCTCTTGACCGCCTGGCCGCCGGCGAGCAGCGCGGCCATTGCCGACGGGTGCTTCATCGAAACCGTCATGTCGTCGAGCTTGAAGGCGTTGCCCTGCCCCCACTTCTTCTCCGCGGCCATTTGCAGAACCACGGCCTGAATGGAGACCTTCACCGAGGGCGTCGCGATCTTGTGATCCGTGAGTCCCACGTAATCCTCGAGCTTCTGGACGCGCTTGTCGTTGGTATTGAGCTTCAAGGGCATTGCCGCGAGATTGGTCATCGCTTTGACGTTCAATCGGCCCTTGGTCTTGTCCCACACCTTGAGAAGCGGGCCGATGCCGCCGGCTGCGAAGTCGACGTTCTTGGAAAGAAGCGCCTGGTTCACCGCCGCACCGCCGCTGAACCGGTGCATGCTGACCTTGACGTCGCCGAGGCCCTTATCTTTTGCACAGGACTCGACCATCTTCTTGCTGACCACCACATGCATGGGCAGGTAAAGAAGGCCGAACTGCTGTGCGAATCGAACCTGGTCGCTCTCGGCCGCCGCCGGTCCGGCGACGCCCATCGTAAGTCCGGTTGCCAGGGCGGCAACCACGAGCTTGCTCATACGGCTGCCGCGCAGCCACGATAGACTAGTCATCTTTTTGTCTCCTCCATTTCCCTCTTTCGTGGTTATCGGTTGTTAACCCGACCAATTGTTGACCGCAGTGGGGCCAACGACCCCGTCGATGTCCGGCTGCCGGGCAGCGGACACGGAGCTTCTTTGAATTCTCTACACGCTGCTGGTTATTGCGATAGGCCTGTGTCCCGAAGGCAGAAAAACCCGCTGATAAGACGCCGGCTGCCGGCGATAGGTCCTGCCGAAGATCTCCCAGATCATGCCCGGAGCACCCGGCGCGAGCCCCATGGCGCCGGTTGCCGCCGCCGGCAGGGATGCGCAGTGCAGGCGTTGATCGAACGTGAGCGTCGGCATGTTGTACGTCCTGCCGAGAACGACGCGAAGCGAAATACCGTTCAGCTCGTCGAGCGGAACACGCAGTAAATCTCGAAACCGGCTCCACGGAAGGTAGAACTGGCTGAAGGCCTCGAACTCGTCGTTGACGTTGATGCGGCGACCGATGCGTACGTAAGCGCGGTCGGCGCCCAGAAACCGCGCCCACGGCGTTGACGGATCGGCGCGTGAGCCGGCCACCTTGTCCACCGACTCGACGCGCGCGTACACCGGCAGCGGCGTCTCGCACCGATCGTCGGCGAATCGAAAATGCAGCAGCTCGTCCTCCGGCACCCGCTCGCCGCTCGTCGGACGCGGCCCGCCGGCGACGAACGTGCCACGACCGTGATCGCGCACCACCACGCCAAGCGTCTTCAGGTGCCCGAGGGCCTTCTGGACCGTGCCGAGGCTCGCGGGAAGGTCCCGCGCCAGCGCGCCCTCCGGCGGCAGCTTGTCGCCCGGACGCATCTCGCCGGATTCGATGAGATTGAGAATGGCGTTCGATAGGCGCAGGTACTTGGGAAGCTTGGTCGCGCTCAGGACCTCGCCGCCGATCATGTCATCTGCGATGCGCGATAGCTGCATGCGCCAATCCCCCTGCCGGGGAGTTTCCCGAGTCCAAAACGGCAAGTCAAGAGCTATATAGGACTCATCTGCGCACGGCGCGCGGCCTTGCGGCCGGTGGCAGACGATGGCATTGCAGCAATGCCGCAGCCTGCGCGCCAATCGTCCGGGCGCATGACGCAGCCCGATTGAAAGCGTTCAACCTGAACGTCCATGATGGAAAAAAATCCATCGTCTGCCACCGCGACCGGGCGAAAGCTGCAGCGCAAGCAGGTGAGCGGATGTGTGCGAGCAGCGCACCGCGGCGGACGCGCTTCGAATTCGAATGATGGCTCGACGGGTGTTTGACCGCCGGGGGTTCAGCGTTTAGCTTTGAACGTCGGTATCGAGCTTCCAGGGGAACCCGCCAATGGCCACGCATCCGTTCGCGTTCATCGATCTGCCGGAGCAACGAAGCACCACGAAACCGCGTGCCAACGGACTCACCATGATGATCGACTGGGGTCTGGGACTGCAGCGGCTCGAGGATACCCTCGAGATGTCCGGGGACTTCGTCGATCTCGGCAAGATCGCCGTCGGCACGCCAAGGCTCTATGACGAGAAGCTGCTCAAACGAAAGTTCGAGCTGTATGAATCACATGCCATCCGACCGTTCCTTGGTGGTATGTTCATCGAGCACTACTATGAGCGCCACGGCATGGAGGCGATGGAGCGGTTCTACGCAGAGGCGGTGCGCGTCGGATTCAAGGTCATCGAGGTCTCGGACAACCTGCGACCATTCAACTCCAATGAGCGCCGTCATCTCATCGGGCTCGCCCTCGACCAGGGGCTCAAGGCATTCGGTGAGGTGGGGGCTAAGTGGGAAGCCAACGACGCCGCCACACTCATCGCGCAGGCCGAGGAGTGTTTCGATGCAGGCTGTGAGCTCGTGCTGGTGGAAGGGGCAGAGCTCGTGGACGCCCGAGGCGAGCCCATGCGCGAGCTTCTGGACGCGCTGCGCGACGGTCTGGATCTGGATCGGGTGCTCTTCGAGCTGCCCGGTCCATGGATAAGCGGCTGCACCATGTGCGCTATTCACGATTTGAAAAAGCTGCTCATCCGCGAGTTCGGCGCGAATGTGAACATTGCCAACGTCATGCCCGACGACGTCATGGAGACCGAAGTGCTGCGGGCCGGATTGAGCGTCATACACGTGGGCAACGCCGGTCACGCCGCGCAGCCGGCCTGAAGGAGGCGGCGTGCGCCTCGACGACATCGAGCAGGCGATGCGCGCCGGGCACATGGGCCCCGCGCGCCAGGCCGCCATCGAGCAGCAGATCCAGGTCGGACGGACATTCGATGCCGTGGACTTCGTCGAAGTCAGCCAGGTGCATCTGATGGCCGACACGGAGTCGCTCGGGGAGTCGGGGGTCGCGTACCTCGAGAGCGTCGCCGCGCTGCCCGCGGAAGAGCGTCGCGTGCGGGTGCCGACGGTCACCGACCCGCGCGGCATCGATCTTTGCGCCTACAGGAAGCTCAATCAGGAGGAACGCTTTGCCGAGCTCGAGCGCCGCACCATCGCCGCGCTCGAGAGCATGGGCGTTCTCATGACCGATACCTGCATCAACTACCAGACGATCCTGCCGCCGGTGCACGGTGAGCACCTGGCGTTCGGTGATACCGGCTCGACCATCTACGCCAACAGCGTGTGCGGGGCGCGCAGCAACTTCGAAGGCGGACCGGCGGCGCTCGCCGCGGCGCTCACCGGAAGAGTGCCGCGTTACGGTTGCCACCTGGATGGAGGACGCCGCGGCACGCACCTCTTCGAGATCACCGAGCGCCCGCAAAATCTGAGCGATTGGGGCGCGCTCGGTGCGGTGATAGGGCAACGCACGGGCTCGTACTGGACAGTTCCGGTCATCGACGGGATCGGCGGCTCACCTACCTCCGACGAGCTCAAGCACTTCGGCGCGGCGCTTGCGAGCTACGGTTCGGTGCCGCTGTTCCACATGGCGGGGGTCACGCCGGAAGCGCCGGATGCGGCCAGCGTCTTCGACGGTGCGTCGCCGAAACCCGAGGTCATCACGCGCGCCGAGCTGGACGCCTTTTATGCATCGTTCGGGCGCCACGAGGAGCATGTGGACGTGGTCGTCTTTGCTGCGCCACAGCTCTCCATGGTCGAGATGCAGGAGGTCGCAAGACTGTTGGAAGGCAACAGGGTGCACCAAGGCACTGCTCTGCTCATCGCGACCTCCCCGGAGAACAAGTCGGCCTGCGACCGTCTCGGAATAACCGGGACCATCGAGGCCTCGGGCGCCGTGCTGCTGCGCGGCGTGTGTTTTTATCAGATGTACGCTCGCGAGCTCGGCGAAGCCAATGGCTGGCAACGGCTGCTGAGCAACTCGGCAAAGCTCGTCAATATTATCAGCGGTTACGGCTACCGGCCGGTGCTGGCAACAACAGAAGAGTGCATCGAAGCCGCCATCAACGGGCGTATGTGATGGGCGAGCGTCAAATCAAGGGGCACGTGGGCATCGGTCCGCTGACGAGCGGGATCGCGCTCGTTGCCAGGGACAATTTCAGCGCCCGCTACGATCTGGATCGGCTGCAAGGCGTATTCTCCCGACCCGCCCACGCCCTGCACGGCCAGAGCTACGTGGACAAGGTGCTGGTGCTTCACACCGCCAAAGGTGGGGTTGCCACATCGTGGATGTTGCGGGAGATGAAAAGCCGCGGCATGGCGCCCGCAGCGCTGCTGCTCAATTACGCGAATCCCATCATGGCGCAGGGCGCTGCATTCGCCGAACTGGCCTTCATGGACCGCTTCGAAGTGGACATCACCGAGGCAATCCGCACCGGTGACCGGGTGACCGTGGACCCGCAGGCGGGGCTCGTCATCGTCGCTTGAATTCGGCAGGAGAGATAAACATGCCCTTCTGGCAAAGACTCGTCGTGACTTTGATCGCCATGCTGGCCGTGAGCTTTCTCGCCGGCCTGCTCTGGCAGAGCATTCTGAACTTTCCGCTGCCGAGCTACGCGGCGGGAGTCATTGGTGGCTTGACCGCGCTGCCGGTTTGGGAATTCCTCAAAAGAATCGAGGCCAAGAAATAGCGCATCGTTTGCCTGGCCTGGCCGGATCGAGTCGCCGCTTCCTACATGGCAAAGCTTGTCTCGATGTAGGCTGCGATATCCCTGAAAGAAATCACGCCGGTCGGCTGACCCGTGGCGGTCACGAGAGGCAGGCGCCGGATACGACTTTGTGCCATATGGTGCAACGCCGCGGCGATGGAATCCCGCGTCCACAATTTGATCACGTCCGGGGACATGAAGCTGCCCACCCTCTCGGACTCGAGCTTGTCTATCTTGCAAGCGATCTTCGTCATCACGTCACGCTCGCTGAAGACACCGACGATACGACCGTCGTCGTCGACGATCATCAATAATCCGATGTCTCTTTTTCGCATGGTTTCGATGCACTCACGAAGCGTCGCCTCGGCCGTTACCGTGATTGGTTCGGCCGACATCAGCCCCGAAAGATTGACCAGCGACAGGCTGTGCTGCACCGATGGCTCGCTTTCTTCCCGAGCCATCTCATTCCTGACCAGAGTATTGGCGAACCGCATCAAACTGAAATGGGTCAGATTACCCACGGCGGTATCCCTCTCATCCATGACGGGCACGTTGCGAAATCGATGACCGTTCATCAGCTGCAAGGCATCCATCGCCGTCGCTTTCGACGAGACCGTGCGTGGTGTACGCGTCATGACGCTGTCGATAGGGTCGGCCCACCGTTGCGGGGTATCGACCACTTTTCTGAGCACGTCGCGATCGGTGAAGATGCCGACCAACCGCGTCTGCTGCATCACGAAGGCGCAGTTGCTGTCCGAGTCGTTGAGCTTCTTGAGAGTCGCCTCGACGGTGCAACCGCTGGCAACCCGGCAGTAGTGGAATAAATCCAGCCGCTCGACCTGCTGAATGGTGAAATGCTCGGCTATGTTCATACGAGGCTCCAGCGTCGAGGTTCACCTGCCCCATGATGACAAGAGTGGGCTTGGATTGCGAGAGACGCGTTTTTTCATCCCTGACCCCTGTGGCAGGATCAATCCGTTACTAACCCAGGCAGCGCAGCGTGAGGCACAGCATGAGCAGACTCGTGGCAGCATTTTCGATCCTGTTGATGACAGGCGTCGCACCGCCGGCAGGCGGCGCCGGGGCTGACCTGGCAGAAACGGAGTGGCTTGTCGACGACATCGGCGGCCATGGTGTCGTCGATCGCGCCCGCACGAGCCTGCGGTTTACCGAGCCCGGCCGAGTGGCCGGGCATACGGGCTGCAATCGCTTTTTCGGTCCCGTGCAGCTTAACGGCGACGCCATCGCCTTTGCCAACCTCGCCACCACCCGCATGGCCTGCCGGGAAACACTGATGGTTCAGGAGCAGCGCTTCCTGGATGCATTAGCCAAAGCGGAGCGCGCTACCCTCGAACAGGAGGCACAGGTGCTGATCCTGCTTGGTGGGAACGGCGAGCGGCTGGTGCGACTCAGTCGTGTGGTCGAGAAATAAGCCTCAACCAATATACTTCCAATAGGTATCCTTGCGCGTGACCAAACCGTCGGAGAATGTCCAGACATCGCAGCCGAGCCAGTCGATGGGCTCGCCATCCTTCGGCGTGCCCTTGACGGTCCACTCGGAACAGGCCTTGGTTCCATCGGCTGAGATGAAATGCGACATGTCGACCCAGCGCATGTCGGGAATGACGGCGTATCGCGCCGACAGCACCTCGGCGATGGCCGTTTTCCCTTTCAGGCGTTTACCCTCCCAAGGATCGGGACCGCGCGCCATCAGCCACTCGCAGTCATCGGCGAAGTAAGAAAGGATGCCGTCCACGTCGTGGCGGTTGAATGCGTCCTGAATAGCATCGAGCAACTCGATGGTCACCTTGCCTCTGTTGCTCACACTGCACCCTCCGACTATCAGAAATACAACGAGATATCCCGGTGCTTGGCGGTGCATCCGACCAGCTCGAGCGCCTGCTCGCGCGGCATGCGCGGCTGCTGGCGAAGGCCGATGGTGTCGCGAATGCTGGCTTCGTATTTCTCGAGCCCGGGCAGCAAATCCTTTGCCGCACGCTGACGCCAGACAAGCTCCTTGCGGTACTTTTTCACAGCGCTGTCGTACTTGGCGAGCGCCTTGTCCATGTCCGGCTGCTTGCCTCGCAGCGCACGCCGGGCCGAGGACAGGTCGGAGCGAATCGCTTTTGCGCCGGCCACACCGCCGACTGCCTTGGCCATGTCGGCGAGTGCGTCGACGCCGCTAGCAGGCTCCATACCGGGCAGGCTCTCGCGCAGCCCCAGCAGCTCCGCCTCCAAGGCAGCCAGTCGATCGCCATCGGCGACAATGTCGATGAGCTGCCGAACCGGAGTGTATGCGTCGTCGCTGTTGCGACGATAGCTGGTGCGTGCCTTTTCCTCTGCCGTCTGCAGGCTGCGGAAAGCCTTATGCCGGTCCTCCCACTCGACGGGAATCTTCGCACGCAGCTCGTCACGTTCGGATTCGAGCTCGCCTATCTCCTCCTCGATTGCGCGCAGCTGGCCCTCATCGACGTCCGCACCGGCGCCCTTGAGCCGCCCGAGATCTCCCTGC
Source organism: Gammaproteobacteria bacterium (assembly GCA_011775625.1). Taxonomy (GTDB): domain Bacteria; phylum Pseudomonadota; class Gammaproteobacteria; order HK1; family HK1; genus JAABYT01. The sequence goes on from JAABYT010000003.1 coordinate 209,798, forward strand.
AGCTCCGCGAGCTTGGCCTCGGTGCTGCGCACGTCACGCTGGATCGCGCGAACCTCCACGTGCAGCGGTCGGTAATCGGCTGTAGCCGACTCGACGGCGGCCGCCGTTTTGTCCACCTGCTCAACCAACGCGAAAGTTCGTTCTGCCTGGTCGAAGCTCCCGGCAACATCTTTCTGAAGCTTGCCCGGCACGTAACTCAGGTCCAGACCGCGCGCACTCGCGATAACCGCACGCAGATCGTCATGGCGCTTTCGGTACTCGGCGAATGCGTAGTCCTCGATGCAGTGCTGCAGACGGGGATTCAGCGGCGGAGGCGCAGTCTCCGCGGTCAGCCAGATGCGATTGGGCAGCCAGTTAACCAGGCTCGGGTTGACGGCGACGAAGCCGAGAGCCAGAAGCTGCAGGATAATGAAAGCGATCACACCCTTGTACATCTGGATGGTCTTCACCGCGGCGGGCGCGACGCCACGAAGATAGAACAACGCGAATCCGAAAGGCGGCGTGAGGAACGATGTCTGGATGTTGAGCCCGATCATGACCCCGAGCCACACGGCCGTGACGTTGGCCGATGGATCGGTCAGAAGAATAGGCGCGACTATGGGCACGACGACGACGGCGATTTCGATGAAGTCGAGGAAGAAGCCGAGGATGAAGATCACCGCCATGACGATGATGAACTGCGACCAGAATCCACCAGGCAATGCGGTCAGGTAGTCGCGTACGAGCTCCTCGCCGCCGAAGGCCCTGAAGGCAGCCGTCAGCATCGCGGCACCGAGGAGAATGATGAAGACGAGAGACGAGGTTTTCGCCGTCTCCACCATCACCGAGACGAGCGTGTTCTCTATCTTGAACGTTCTCCATCCTGCCCACGCGAGGGAGACCAGGAAGGCGAGGGTGGCGATTGCCGCCAGAATCAACGCGATCACGTCGCCCGTGCCCTGAATGTTCTTCACGTTGATGGGTGAGACGTTGACGATTATCACGAGCACGGCAATCGACACGATAGCGAGCGCCGCCGGGTGAAAGGCACCGGGTTTGTCGCCGTGCAGACGGACACCCGCCATGATGGTTGCGCCGACCGCTCCTATGGCACCTGCCTGGTTGACCGTGGCGATACCCGAGATGATGGAACCGAGCACGACGAATATGAGGGTCAACGGCGGCACCAGAATCATCAACACGCGCAGGGCAAAACGAAAGTCGTACTTGCCCTCGAAGTGCACGGCGGGTGCCAGCTTCGGGCGCATGACCGACACCACGAGGATGAACACCATGTACATTGCCACCAGCACGAGCCCGGGCACGAAGGCCCCCATGAACATGTCTCCGGCGCTCGTGGACACGGCGTCGAAGCTGGACGGCATGGAAAACTGGCCGGTCAGCTCCCTGTAAAGCGACTTTCGACCGGCGCTCGCCTGATCGACTGCGCTCGCCAGCTGATCTGCCAGAATGATGAGCACGATGGAGGGTGGGATGATCTGGCCCAGGGTTCCCGAAGCGGCGATGGTGCCGGTCGCGAGCGACGGCGAATACTTGTGGCGCATCATCGCGGGAAGCGAAATAAGGCCCATGGCGACGACCGTGGCGCCGACGATGCCTGTGGTGGCGGCCAGCAGCGCGCCGACGAACACCACCGAGATGCCGAGCCCGCCGGGGATGGGACCGAAGAGCTGAGCCATGGTGACCAGCAGATCCTCGGCGATGCGCGATCGCTGCAGCATGATACCCATGAATACGAAAAGCGGTATGGCAATGAGCGTGTCGCGCTCCACCTCCCAGTAGATTCCGCGGAAATTCGTTACGCCGGCGGTCAGCCATTCGACGGGACCGCCCTGGGCAAAGTAGGCGCTCGAATCCCCGGCAAACACATAGCCGCAGAGCGCCGCGGCGCCGATGGTGATGATGGCCGATCCCGGAAGCGCGAAGGCGACGGGAAAACCCGAGCCGAGCGCCGTGGCCATGATTGCGATCAGCAGGCAAAGAAATACCAGTTCCATCTCGAGCGACGCTCAGGTGCCGTGCGTGGCGGTAACTTCCGAATCGAGCTTTCGTTTACCAGAGTCGCCTCGATAGTCCGCGACGGCGTCAAGAAAGTATCCACAGAACTGAATCGTCATCGAGACCGCGAAGATCGCCAGGAACGCAGCCATGAGATACTTTATGTACATACCGAAGCCGGACTGCGTGACCTCCAGCGATAACAGTGGATTGGTGATGATGCTCGTCGGCTTGCTCATGCCGAGGATGATGATGGTCAAGCTGAACGGCAGCCCGAGCACCACCGAACCGACGGCGTTGACGAGGCCACGGGTGCGCTGATCGAATCCCGAGTAGAGGACGTCCACCCGCACGTGTCCCTCCTCGATGAGCGTGTAGGCGCTCGCAAAGAGGAAAAGGCCCGCGTACCACATGCGCACCAGGTCACCCATGAAGGCCTGCTCGTAGGAGAAGACGAACCGGGAGATAACGATTTGCAGCTCCGCCACCACTACGAGCAGCGCAAGCCAGGTAAAACCGAGGGTGCGCGTCGTCGACGCGAGAATCAGCGCCACAACGATCAAGGGGGCATGGATATAGGGCGCACGAAACTGGTTGCGACCGAGATTTACGGCGATCTCCTCGCCGAAGAGCCCCGGGAGCAGTCCCTCAACGCGCAGGAAGGAGACGATGGCATCGGCAATACCAACGAGCAGGACGATCCAGAACGAGGCCTTGACGATGTAAGTCGCGATAGCAGTCATCGCGGCGTCGTCCTCGCGCAGGGTCCGCGCTCTGGTCCTCGACACGAACAAGGCCGGTCCGGCAATGCCCGCTGCGTAGATCAAAACCTGAATCCAGGCGAGCACGCTCGTCTTGTCGCCGACGGCCGCCGCCGCTCCCGGCCAGCCATGCCAGAAGCTCAGATAGACGTTGAGATGAAACGCGAGCAGCGTGGCGACAACCGACCACGCCAGAAACCTGTAGGTCAGCGTCCATGGTGTGGGCGAATAGACCCCGCCCATGTCGCTCTCACCGATACTCGCCATCGAGAAGAAGCCCGGCAGCACACGGGACGGGGCGTGCGCCCCGTCCCGTGAAGGCCTTCAACCTGCTTCGGTTAGATGCCGAGAACGGTGTTGCGCTTGATCGAGTAGTTCACATCCGAGAGCTTGAGCCAGGCGCCCGTGCTGGCACGCGCGGCGAGAAAACTCAAGTAGATGCGGTTGGCCAGATCGCTGTGGGCGCTCGCCTCTTCGAGCACCGCCTGCGCGGCTTCGCCGAAGCTCTCGTAGATCTCGTCGCTGAACTCGCGAATCTGCACGCCGTGCTCCTTGACGAGCCGAGCCAGATATTCGCCGTTCTTGGCGTTCAGCTCCGACATCATGATCTCGCATTCCATGACGTTGGCCGCTTCCACGATAGCCTGCAGATCCTTGGGCAAACCTTCCCACCACGACTTGTTCATGCCCATGGCGACGAAGCCGCCCGGCTCGTGCATGCCGGGATAGTAGTAGTACTTGGCCGCCTCGTAGAACTTGAGGAAGTAGTCGTTGTAGGGGCCCACCCACTCAGTCGCGTCGATGGCACCGGAGACCAGATTCTCGTAAATCTGACCGCCCGGCAACGACACCGGGGATGCGCCCACCTTGGCCATGACGTCGCCGCCGAGACCCGGAATACGCATCTTCAAGCCTTTCAGATCATCGGCGGTGTTGATTTCCTTTCTGAACCAGCCGCCCATCTGCACGCCTGTGTTGCCGCAGGGCAGGCACTTGACGCCGAAGCCACCCGAAAGCTCGTCCCAGAGCTGCTGACCGCCGAGGTGGAATATCCACGCGCCCATCTCATTGTAGGTCAGACCGAACGGCACCGTGGTGAAGAACGCGAAGCCCGGATGCTTGCCTTTCCAATAGTACTCGGCAGACACATAGGCCTGGGCGTTACCCGATGCGACGGCATCGAAGACGTCGAAAGCGCCGACGCGTTCGCCGGCGGCGAAGTATTTGGTGGTCAATCGCCCGCCGCTCATGTCGGTGATGCGCTGCGCCAGGCGCTGGGCGCTGATGCCGAGACCGGGGAAGTCACGGCCCCAGCTCGATACGATGACCATTTCCTTTCGCTCTTGCGCGATCGCCGGAAATCCGATGGTCGCGGCTGCCGCTACGCCTCCTGCGCCCGCAGCACCCTTGGCTAAGAATTTACGTCGCTTCATGGTTTTCCTCGCTCCTCTTTTACTTTCGTTATCTTGCGAAGGACTCTGCCGCCGGTAGAAGAGGCCTTGGCGGCTGGATGGGGTCACTGTCGCCGGATGGTCCTCTGGGGATTTCGTTATCTGGCGCCGGAGCCTCGCGGCCGGCTGCCGGTGATCCCCTGCGGAACCGCGTGCGCCTCCGAGTCTATCCGGAATACCGGCATCTTCCAATTGCGGCGTCTGCCCGGCTGCGGGTTCCAAACCGGGCCGGGCCGCAGATTCTGGGTTAACATGCTTCGCCACGGCTACCCTTGGGAGGATCCCGCCATGCTCGAGACGACCATTGCCGGCAGCCTGCCCAAACCCGCCTGGCTCGCCGAGCCCGAGAAGCTCTGGCCCGCCTGGCGTCTCGAGGGCGCCGAGCTCGAGCGCGGCAAACGCGATGCCGTTCTGGTCTGGCTCAAGGAGCAGGAGGACGCCGGCGTCGACATCGTCTCCAACGGCGAGCAGTTCCGCAGCCACTTCGTGCACGGCTTTCTCGAGCACATCGACGGTATCGACTGGCAGCGCATGACCAAGATGGGCATCCGCGACGACCGCTATGTGGTGGACGTGCCCACGGTGACGGGGCCGGTGCAGCGAAAAGGACCCGTGCACGCCGAAGAGGTGCGCTTCACGCGCCGCCACACGCGCCATCGCATGAAATTCACTCTGCCCGGCCCGATGACCATCTGCGATACGATCGCCGACGCCCACTACGGACGCCGAGCCGATATGGCGATGGCATTTGCCGAGCTGCTGAATCAGGAAGCGCTCGAGCTCGAAGCGCTGGGCGTAGACGTCATCCAATTCGACGAGCCCGCCTTCAACGTCTTCATGGACGACGTGAACGACTGGGGCATCGTGGCGCTGCAGCGGGCGGCACAGGGGCTTCGATGCAAGACGGCCGTGCACATCTGCTACGGATACGGCATCGAGGCCAACGTCGAATGGAAGAAGACCCTGGGGTCTGAATGGCGTCAGTACGAAGCCATCTTTCCGGCGCTCAACCAGAGTCGCATCGATCAGGTATCGCTCGAGTGCGCCAACTCCAAGGTGCCTCTTTCTCTTCTCGGCTTGCTCGATTCGAAGGAGATCATGGTTGGCGCCATTGACGTTGCCTCATTAGATGTCGAGTCGCCCGAGCAGGTTTCGTCCACGATCGACGCAGCGCTCGAATTCGTCGATTGCGAGCGCCTGTTGCCCTGCACCAACTGCGGTATGGCGCCGCTACCCCGGGACGTTGCAACCGGCAAGCTGCAGGCCCTGGCCGATGGTGCATCGATCGTGCGCAAGCGGCTCAGTGTCTCGGTTTAGCCGGAGCGAGGGCGAATTTCCATGTTAGCCGTTATTTTCGAGGTGGAGATGAAGCCCGGCCTGGAAGAGCAATATTTCGAGCTTGCGGGCAAGCTTCGGGCCGAGCTCGAAGCCGTCGACGGTTTCATCTCCATAGAACGCTTTCAGAGTGTCAACAATGCAAGCAAGTACCTCTCAATCTCATTCTGGCGCGACGAGCAAGCGATCGCGGCGTGGCGAGGGCACACCGGACACCGCGCCGCACAGGAACGCGGAAAGCGCGAGCTGTTTTCCGACTTCCGTATCCGGGTGGCCGAGGTCGTCCGCGATTACCGGCTCGCCGACGTGAGTGCCTGAGCGATGCTGCAAACACTCCGATCGACGCGCGGCATGGTGACGTCCTCTCACCATCTCGCTGCCGAGGCCGGCCTGCGCATCCTGCGCGAGGGCGGCAACGCCATCGAAGCCATGGTGGCCGCCGCGGCAACCATCTCGGTGGTTTATCCACACATGAACGGTCTCGGCGGCGACGGCTTCTGGCTGATCTCGGAGCCTGAGCGGAGAGCGCCCCGCGCCATCAACGCGGTCGGCGCTGCCGGGGCCGGCGTCGATATCGATCTCTACCGGCGACGGGGTCTGAGTGATATCCCATCGCGCGGCCCGCTCGCTGCAAATACCGTGGCCGGAACCGTCTCTGGCTGGCAGGCGGCACTCGAGGTGAGCGCGGCCTGGGGCGGACGCATGCCGCTTGCCCGTCTGCTCGAAGACGCGCTGCACTATTCGCAAGCGGGATTCCCGGTCTCCGATAGCCAGTATCACAACACCGCGGCGAAGAAAGACGAGCTCGTCGACGTGCCCGGNNCCGGCCCTGGCGGCCACGCTGCGCCGACTGGCCGAAGCCGGCCTCGACGATTTCTACCGCGGCGAGCTCGCCCGGCGTATCGGCGCCGATCTGGAACGCGCCGGCAGCCCGATCACAGCCGGCGATTACGAACGGCAGCGGGCGCTCACGAACGAGCCCCTCAGGGTAAGGCTGCGATGCGGCGAGGTGTTCAACGTCACGCCGCCTTCGCAGGGTATGAGCTCACTGATCATGCTCGGAATTTTCGATCGCCTCGATTGCCGGGAGGCCGACGGGTATGCGCACGTGCACGGCGTGGTCGAGGCGACCAAACGGGCGATCCTGCTTCGCAACGCCCACTGCACCGATCCCGCGTACATGACCATCGACCCCCGGTCATTGCTGACAAACGAGTCACTCGATTCACTGGCCGCCGAGATCGACCCCTCCCGTGCCATGCCCTGGCCGCACGTTGCCAGTCCGGGCGACACGGTGTGGCTCGGGGCCGTGGATGGAGCGGGGCGCGCGGTCAGCTTCATTCACAGCATCTACTGGGAATTCGGCTCCGGTGTCGTGCTGCGCGACACGGGCATTCAGTGCCAGAATCGCGGCAGCAGCTTCTCCCTCGACGAGGATGAGCAGAATTTCCTGCGGCCGGGCCGCCTGCCCTTTCATACGAACAATCCCGCGATGGCGCTGCTCGACGACGGCCGGGTAATGGTTTACGGCGCCATGGGCGGCGAGGGGCAGCCGCAGACCCAGGCGGCCGTTTTCACCCGCTACGCGATGCTCGGAAGCGAGCTGCAGCAGGCTATCACCGCACCGCGCTGGGTGCTCAGCCGCACGTGGGGCGAGACGCGTACCGATCTGCGCCTCGAGAGCCGCTTTCCAGCGGCGCTTGTCGACGCGCTTCGCGACGCCGGACACGACGTCAACACCGTCGGTGACTTCGACGAGGTGATGGGTCACGCAGGCGCCATCGTGCTCCATCCGTCGGGACTGATCGAGGGCGCAACCGACCCGCGAAGCTGCGGCGCGGTATCGGCTTTTTAGAATCCATACCCGCCAGTGATCATCGGCGCCGGGGGCGAGGAGAGACGGTCGGTGCAGGAAAAACCCGCGGGGGACGCATGGCTCGAAGCGCAGAGGATTGCGCTCGCTCCGATCGCGTTCCAGGCCGCGCGGCTTCTTCGCGACCTCGGAATCCTCGCCGCGCTGCGCGAGCACCGTGCCGGCCTCACCATCGGGGAAATAGTCGAGACCGTTGGCATCTCACGCTATGGCGTCGTCGTGCTGATCGAAGCCGGCCTGGCGGCCGGTCTCGTGCGCTGCGATGAAGATCGCTTCGTTCTCACCCCCACGGGCTTCGTGCTGCTCACCGACGAGTCGACCCGCGTCAACATGAATGTCGTGCAGGAGTGCTGCTATCAATCTGCATACTACCTCGAAGATTCGATCCACGAGGG
>JAABYT010000003.1:217635-250699 GCA_011775625.1 Gammaproteobacteria bacterium
GCACACTTCCCCGATGCCGCGCGCCGGAAATGGCTCGAGTGGGATCACTTCTATTCTGATTCGGCGTTCTCACAGGCTCTGCCGATCGTCTTTGAGCAAAATCCGCGAACCATCCTCGACGTGGGTGGTAATACGGGAAAGTGGGCGATTGAGTGCGTGCGGCACGCCGAAGATGTCTCGGTGACGATTCTCGATCTGCCGGACATCACGGCATTGGCCGATCGGAATATTCGCGAGCACGGATTTGCGAATCGGATCGACACCGTCGCTGTCGATCTTCTCGATACGTCGAGACCCTTCCCGCGAGGCTTCGACGCTGTCTGGATGAGTCAGCTTCTGGTCTGTTTCTCGGAGGACCAGGCCGCCGCTCTCCTGGAGCGGGCTGCAAATGCCATGGATTCGCAAGCGAAGCTGTACATTCTCGACAACTTCTGGGATCGACAGACGAATGATATCGCCGCATTCTGTCTGCAGACTTTTTCCCTTTATTTCACTTTTCTCGCCAACGGCTGCAGCCGCATGTACAAAGCGAGCGACATCATCCCGATGGTGGAGGCCGCCGGTATGAGCGTCGAACGCATCTTCGACAATCTCGGCACATGCGCCTCACTCATTATATGCCGCAGGCGTTGACTGTCCGCCGGTCACGGGCAAACGTTGGCTGACGACCCAGATTCCGGGACCGTCGCCGCGGCGACTCAAGTTCGCTCCATCGCACTGATGGTCATTGCCTCGGGGCTTCTCACGGTCAACGATGCGATGGTCAAGTGGTTGACTCAAAGCTATCCGGTAGGCCAGGTCATGAGCCTGCGCGGGGTGTTCGTGATAGCGATCATCGTCGCCTCCGCGGTGGTTCGTGGCCGTACTGCTGAGCTTCGGGTTTCCAACTGGCGCCTTCAGCTCACGCGGGGCGTGCTGATGTCAGCCTCCACGTTCCTGTTCGTCACCGCGCTCGCGCTGATGCCCATTGCGGACGCCATTGCCATCGCCTTCGCGGGACCGGTGATCGCGACGGCACTCGCCGCGGTGATACTGAAAGAGCCCGTCGGTTGGCGACGATGGAGCGCCATTGCGGTCGGATTCGCCGGTGTCGTGGTGATGCTGCGCCCGGCCCCCGACCTGATTCGGGTGGTGGCACTCGTGCCTCTGCTGGCCGCGGTCATGGGCGCTTTTCGCGACATCGTGACCCGAAAGATGGGCACCGGAGGGGAGTCGACCGCGGCGATCATGGTTGTCTCCACCTCCGTGGTGACGATCGCGGGGCTTTTCTCGATCCCGGCGGGTTGGGCGCCACTCGCCGTCGCAGACCTCGGGCTTTACCTGGCAAGCGCGATGCTCATTGCACTGGCGCAGGGGCTCATGATCGAGTCTCTCAGGCTCGGTGAGGTCGCGCTCGTGGCGCCGTTCAAGTACACGAGCCTCGTCTGGGCCGTGCTTCTCGGGGTGATGGTCTGGGGCGATCTCCCTGACTCGTGGACGTGGATCGGCTCCGCGCTCGTCGTCGGCAGCGGCTTGTACATCTGGCACCGGGAGCTCGTGCTCGCCAAACGCCGACGCGAGTGAGTGAAACGACGCGCGGGGGACTAGAATTAGACCGACCCCTGTGCATCGGCGATTTCTCCCACCGACATGACCTCTCAAAAGACCCAGAGCGGGCCCGCGAACCGGCTGCGGCCGAGGCGCACCAAAATCATCGCCACCATCGGTCCCGCATGCGATGCCGAGGATTCCATCGAGGAGCTGATCCGGGCCGGCATGGACGTGGCGAGGCTGAATCTCTCCCACGGCTCGTTCCCCGATCATGCGGCCCGCATCGAGCGGATTCGGGCCGCCGCCGAGCGCGCCGGCGCCTTCACCGCAATCCTGGTGGACACCAAGGGCAGCGAGATCCGCACGGGACTGTTGAGCGGTGGCAAAGCCGAGCTGGTCCCGGGCGAATCCTTCGAGCTCTTCTGCGAGCCCCGAACCGGCGACGCAGCCGGTGTTTCCGTTTCCAATCCGGGTTTGCGGGCGGCCGTGCAGCCGGGCGACTCCGTGCTGCTCGATGACGGCGCCATCGAGCTGCGCGTGGAGGACAGGCGCGGCAAGAGCGTGCGCTGCACGGTGGTTCGCGGCGGCGTGCTGCGCGACAGCAAGGGCGTGAACCTGCCGGGAGCCGAGCTGCAGCTGAGCGCCGAGGACCGTCTTACCCGCGAAGACCTCGAATTCGCCGTCGAGCATCGAGCGGACTACATCGCCGCCTCGTTCGTCCAGGGCGAGGACGACGTGCTCGCGATACGCAAGATCGTCGAGGATCTGGGCGCCAGGATCCCGATCATCGCCAAGATCGAGAACCGGGCTGCGGTCGCCAATCTCGAGAGCATCGTCGCTGCCGCCGATGGGACCATGGTGGCGCGCGGCGATCTCGGCGTGGAGTTTCCGCTTGCAGAGGTGCCCGCCATTCAGAAGAACGTCATTCGAGTGACGGTGACCAATGGAAAGCCGGTGATCACCGCCACACAGATGCTCGACTCCATGGAGCGCAATCCGCGGCCCACGCGCGCGGAGGTGAGTGACGTGGCAAACGCCATTCTCGATGGCAGCTCCGCTGTCATGCTGTCCGGTGAAACCGCCATGGGCAAACACCCCGTCGAGTCGGTGAAAACCATGTCGGCGCTCGCGCTGCGAGCCGAAGCTTCCCTCAAGGAGTTCGGGCAACTGCAGAAGATTCTGCCGCATCCGTCCAACGTCATCACCGAGGCCGTGAGCCAGGCGGCGATCGCCATGGCCGACCATCTGAACGGGGCCGCCATCATTTCACTCACCGAAACCGGGTTCACGTCCCGGCTCATCTCGAAATACCGGCCGAGCTGCCCAATCATCGCGGTCACCTCCTCGGTAGACGTGGTGCGAAGATTCTCGATGAACTGGGGCGTGCACGGACTTCACTACACGCAAAGCGGTTCCGATGCGGACAAGGTCCAGTTTGCGGTCGACAGAGCGAAGGATCTCGGCTGGGTCCAGGATGGCGACATCGTCGTCGCCACCTCCGGTCAGACCCAGCAGGCGGGAAGCACGAATCTCATACGAGTCGTCGTTGTCGATTGACGTCGTTCCCCGAGGGGTATGAGCGCCATCCCGCTATCCGCCCAAGACTATCGGCGCGGTGTGGTCCTGGTCGTGCTCGGCAGCGCCTGCGCGTCGTGGCTCGGCATCGGCGTTCGAATGGTCGAGTCGGCGAGCGCCTGGCAGATTCTCGTCTACCGATCCCTGGCCCTGGCAATCTTCCTGACTGCATTCCTCGCGATACGCCACCAGGGTCGGCTGCCCTCGGCCTTCCGGGGAGCGGGGTTGGCCGCGTTCTCGGGAGGACTCGGACTCGCGGCAGCCTTCTCCGGGATCATCCTGGCCATTGACAACGCGAGTGTCGCCAACGCCATGTTCGTGCTCGCGGTCGCGCCATTCGTGGCCGCCGTTCTCGGGCGAGTGATTCTCGGAGAACGGGTACGCAACGCTACCTGGGCCGCTATCGCGTGTGCCTTCGCCGGCGTCGCAGTCATGGTCGCCGAGGGGGTGGTCCTCGGTTTTCTCTGGGGCAACGTCGCGGCGCTGGTCGCCGCGCTCGGCTACGCGACCTTCGTGGTCTCGCTGCGCCGTGGACGCCTCACCGACATGTTGCCACTCGGCGTCATTGCCGGCGTGCTCGGTGTCGTCATTGCCACCACCGTTTGCGCGCTGAGCGGACAAGGCCTGCTCGTCTCGGCCCACGATCTGATCTGGAGCCTCGCCATGGGCGTATTCCAGCTCGGTCTCGCATTGATTCTCATCACCTCCGGCTCGCGCAGTGTTCCGGCAGCCGACATGTCGCTGTTCGGGATGATCGAGGTGGTGCTCGCCCCGTTCTGGGTCTGGCTCTTTCTGGGTGAGACGGCCGGTCTGCTCACACTCGCCGGCGGCGCGCTGTTGCTCGCTGCCATCGCCGGCGACGCGCTGACCGGCATGCGTGCCCACCGGTTGGCTGCGGCACGGCCCGGTGGGTAGACCTCAGAATCGTTGGAAAACTCGAGGAGGATGCAATGACAAAGCCGAAAAGCTCGCTCAAGACCAATCTCGCGTATGGTCTGATGGTCGTCGTGCCGTTGGCCGTTGTGGTTCTGCTGCTCGCCAAGCTGGTGGAGATGCTGCAGCTCGTAGCGGTGTCGATGAAGCTCGAGTCGGTGTTTGGCGCCGGACTCGCCGTGGTGAGCGCGTTCGTGGTGCTTCTGCTCGTGTGCCTATTGTTAGGCGCGATGGTACGCACCCGTCTCGGCTCCTGGTCGTTCGAGAAAATCGAACGAATGATTCTCCAACGGGTGCCCGGCTACGAGCTGATCGGAAATATTCTCAAGGGCTTTGCAACGGACAAGGACGCGTACCCGGCGGTCATGGTGCAGCTGCACGGTCCGGGAACGGCGGTGTTCGGCCTGGTGATGGAAGAGCACGGAAACGGCGCGCTGACCGTATTTCTCCCCTCGGCACCGGCCTTGACGGTCGGCAATCTGTGCGTGGTCGACCGCGACCGGGTTACCTTTCTCGATGCAAGCACGGCCGACGTGGCGAACTGCATCTCTCAGTGGGGCACCGGCGCAGCGAAGGTGATCGGAGAGCGGCGACCCTGAACAGGTCATCGCACCCACGCTGCGGCTCGAGTCCCGAACGGCCGCGACCGCCAGGGGAGTCCCGCCCTGCTGCTGTATAGGGACTCGGTGGCTCAGAAACGCCTCGACTCCACCCGCACTCCCAGCTGCCTGAAGCGCACACCCAGGTAAAACAGCACAGCGGCCAGCGCCAAAGCCGCCGCAGCGATCGCCCAGGACAGCGTCACCACGCCTGCGCCGGGCCAGAGCATCAGTATCAGACCGAGCGCCGCCGCGACGACGCCGGCGCTGGTCATGAGACGACGATCCACCGCATCGAGGGCGTAGCGGCGCGCCGATACCAGGTAACCGATTCCGACGAAAAGCGCCGCCGCGCCCAGAATCACGAACAGCGTGCGCGCGCTCTCGCCGGGCCAAAGAACCAGGAGCAGCCCGAACACCACGCTCAGGGCCGGCTGCAGCAGCCGCCCCGCACCCGCCATGCGTCGCCACGCGACGACCAGTCCCATCACGCCGTCGGCAATCAGGTAGGCGCCGACGAAAAGCACCAGGATCTCGAGCGTCAGCGTGGGCCAGATCAGCGCGGCGATGCCGAGCGCACCGGCGAGCACGCCGCGCAGCACGAACAGCCACCAGATTGGACGCCCCCGCAATCGCGTGTCCCTGTCCACCGAACTACCTCTCCCCGCTGCTCGTGCCCTAAGATAACGGCTCTCGCGCCAGCCGACCATGCAGGAGAACGTCCGGATGAAGCTGCTCACCACGACCATCGGTGCGTACCCGAAGCCCGATTTCGTCGAGCTGCCCGACTGGTTCCGCGCGGCGGCCGGCCCCGATACGGAGCATCCCACCGAGGAGTGGGCCGAGGCGCTGGCGAGAATGGGCGGCGACGCCGAGACGATCCTGGCGCGCGGCACGCAGGTGGTCATCGAGGATCAGATCGCCTGCGGCATCGACATTCCCACCGACGGTGAGGTGCGCCGCGAGAACTACATCCACTATCACTGCCGGCACCTCAACGGCATCGACTTCGAGCGCCTCACCTTGAGGTCGCTTCGCCAGGGCGCCTACAGCGCGCGCCTGCCCACCATCAGCGGACCAGTGTCGGCGCGCGATCATTTTCTCACCCACGACTGGCAGGTCGCCCAGAGCTTCACCGATCGACCCGTGAAGATCACCATGCCCGGCCCCATGACCATCGCCGACACCACCGCCAACGAGCACTACGACGATGCCGCCAAGCTCGGCGCCGACCTCGCCGATGCGATCAATGCCGAGGTGCTGGCGCTCGCCGAAGCCGGCTGCAGGCATATCCAGATCGACGAGCCCGTGTTCGCGCGCAAAGTGCCCGAGGCCCTGGAGTACGGGCTCGAAAATCTGGAGCGGGCCTTTCACGGTTGTCCCAACGACGTGGTGCGCACCATGCACATGTGCTGCGGATATCCCGATGCGCTCGACAATCCCGACTATCCGAAGGCGCCCAAGGAGTCGTACTTCGATCTCGCCGAGGCCGTGGATCGCTCGTCGGTGATGGCGGTGTCGCTGGAAGACGCCCACCGCAGGAACGACCTGTCGCTGCTCGAGCGCTTCGCCTCGACCACGGTCATCCTCGGCGTCGTCGCCGTCGCCAAGAGCCGCGTCGAGCCCATAGAGGAGATCCGCGCGCACCTGGCCGAAGCGCTCGAGCATATCGACGCCGAGCGCCTCATAGCGGCCCCCGACTGCGGCCTCGGCCTGCTGGGGCGCGAGCGCGCCCTGGAGAAGCTCAAAAATCTCTGCGAAGCGGCCCATTCCATGTAGCGTCCGCGCGTCTTCGAGTCTCACAATGAACGCTCAAAACGCCACACGCGGAACGGTCGAAGCGTACCTGACCTACACGGTGGACACCGGCGTCAAGCCGGTCACCGGGACAACCGGGGCGGACGGAAAGCTGCGCCACAGAAGCGGTGAGTTCCGCGAGCATGTGATGACCATCCGCGATGCCCGCCCGCGCCGACAGGCGCTGTCGCTGGACCGAGAAGGTTTTGTGCTTGTCGATCACGCGACCCGGGTACGCGATTTCTACGATACGCACGAGATCGAGTCGGTGTATTACCCGGAGGTCGAGCGCCTCGTAAAGGAGCAGACCGGCGCCGCGCGGGTGCTCGTATTCGATCACACGCTGCGCACCGGTGACGAGGCCACCCGAGTCGAGAAGAGTCTGCGCGAGCCGGTCAAGGTGGTGCACAACGATTACACCGAATGGTCCGGGCCGCAGCGCGTGCGCGATCTTTTGCCGGCGGCCGAAGCCGAGGCGTTGCTCGAGCATCGTATGGCCGTGGTGCAGGTATGGCGTCCGATCCGGGACCCGGTGCTGTCGAGCCCGCTGGCGATCTGCGACGCCCGGAGTGTGCGTCCCGGGGATCTGATTGCCGCGGAACGCCATCACGAGAATCGCGTCGGCGAGATCTACCAGCTCGCCTTCAATCCCGCGCATCGCTGGTACTGGTTCCCGGAGATGCAACGCAACGAGGCGCTGATGTTCAAGTGCTACGACTCGCAGAAGGACGGCCGCGCACGCTTCACGGCGCACGGATCCTTCGACGATCCGGCGACACCCGCCGACGCTCCCGTGCGCGAGAGCATCGAAGTGCGTACGCTGGCGTTCTGGGGATCAGCATGAGTCCGGACGCGTGCCAACGGAGGGTTTCACCTTGAATCTGGGATTTTTCACCATGCCGCTGCACCGACCGGAAAAACCCTGGGCCAGAGCATTGGCCGAGGATCGCGAGGCCATCATCCTCGCCGACAGGCTCGGCTACTCCGAGGCCTGGGTCGGCGAGCACTTCTCCACCAAAGCCGAGCAGATCCCTTCACCCCTGATGTTCCTGGCATCTCTGGTCGACGCCACCGAGCACATCCGCCTCGGCACGGGGGTCGTCAACCTGCCCCATCACCACCCGGTGGTGGTAGCGGCGGAAGCGGCGCTGTTCGATCAGCTGAGCGGCGGGCGCCTGCTGCTCGGCGTCGGACCGGGCGGCCTGATGAGCGACGGGGAGCTTTTCGGCCACCAGGACATGGTCGAGCGCTACGGCATCGCCATGGAATCGCTGGACATCATCCTGCAGATCTGGCGCCAGGACGCCCCGCTCAACATCCAGGGCCAACACTGGAACATCGCGATGGAACGCGAGATCTGGCCGCACGCGGGCGTTGGCTGCTTCCCCAAGCCGCTGCAGCAGCCCCATCCGCCCATCGCCATGGCCATGATCGGCCCCGGCGGTCCCACCTCGGAGTTCATCGCCGAGCGCGACTACATTCCCATCTCGGCCAACTTCGTGCCGGTCGAGAACATCGAGGGCCAACAACGCGTCTACGCCGAAGCGTGCACGCGTCTCGGCAAGCCGGTGGATTTCGGCGTGTGGCGCGTGTGCCGCAGCATCCTCGTGACGGATAGCGACAGCCGGGCCGAGGAGCTCTGTCAGGATCCGGACGGCGGTCTCGCTTTCTACTTCCGCTATCTTCGCGGCGTGCGACGCATAGCGGAGCTGCGTGAGCTCGAGAATCCGTCACCAACGGAGCTGAACGAATTTCTCGAGGTGCAGCAAGCGATGGACGAATGCGTCATCTCGGGCTCGGTGAATACCGTCACGGATCGACTGATTGCGCTCGTCGATCGTCTCGGGCCTTTCGGTACCCTGGTCGCGGCCGGGCATGACTGGGAAGAGACCGACCTGTGGCAGACCTCCATGCGCCTGCTCGCTACCGACGTGATGCCCGTTGTCCGCCAGCACGCGGGCACGGTTTGCGCTTGACACGCTCGAGCGTGTCTCCATGCCGTTGAAACTGATCACGTTTGATGCGTTCTCGGCGCTCCTCGATTACCGCTCGTCGCTCTTACCAGCGGTTGCAGAGATCCCGGATCTCAGCGCCGACCGTGCTTCGCAGTTTCTCGAGATGTGGCGATCCCGTCAGCTTGCCGTCGCTGCGCTCAGCAACGCCCTGCAACGAGGGCGCATCAGCTTTCACGACTGCACGGCGTTCGCCCTCGACTACGCGTTGAATAGGTTTGCACTCAGCGTCGACAACGCCATGCGCGATGACCTGATACGCGCCTGGTACTCGCTCACTCCCTGGCCCGAGGCCGACGAGGTGTTGAGCGCCTGCAGGGCAAAGGGCTTGCGGCTCGCGATCCTGTCCAACGGCGACCACGACATGCTCGCGACGCTCGCGCGACAATTCCAGACGAGCTTCGACGACATTTTTTCCAGCGAGCATTGCGGCGTGTACAAACCGCACCCGGATATGTACGCCATGCCGACTCGTATGCTCGGCATTGACGAGTACCTGCACGTCGCCGGCAGTCCCAACGACGTAATTGGCGCCCAATCGGCAGGCGTTTCCTGCTACTGGAGCAACCGCCAGGACGACCGGGTTCTCCTGCCCGAATTTGCAGCCGACCACGAGGGGCCGGACCTCAAAGGCGTGCTCGCAATCAAATAATCGATGCCGGAGGAACGGAGTGGGCGGGCAGCGGTCTGATATGCCATGATTACCCAAATGACCGTCCCCCAGACAATAGCGCTCCCGCCCGCAAGAGTCCTGTTGCTCATTGCACTGCTGCTGGCCGGTCGGTCGTTTCTTGCCAGCCACCACTACGAGCACGACCTCGTCCAAGCCGAGACGGAATGCGACGTCTGCGAGTTCTTCCACGCCTCGAAGGATGACGAGGCGTCGGTTGTCATCGCTGACCCGCACCTCGCAGCACCGCCGTTGGTTCCGATCTCCGTTCGCGGCAACCGCATATCCCTCGCGCACTCGGCGTACCGGCCCCGCGCTCCACCTCACGCCCGCGGCTGAAGACGCAATTCCCCGTCCTGTGCGACGGCCGGCGGCCGGGAGTGCGCGGGAAAATCCGATGTTGGCCTACTACAAGGACGAGGTTCCATTCGAAGTGAAACGATCGAGAAAGAAGATTTTTGCATTTGCGCTGGCTGCAGTGTTTCTAAACCCGGTTCACGACATCACGGCGAGCGAGGCGGGTCATCGCGAGCACGACGCGCATAGCCACGGTAGCGGCTTGCTCAATGTGGTTGTGGCAGATAATGAGCTCGTGATCGAGCTCGAAATTCCTGCAGTGAACGTGATCGGTTTCGAGCACGCGCCCCGCAGCGATGAAGAGCGACGCGCAGTTCGCAACGCGCTGGAGACATTCGAGCGCGCCGATTCTCTCTTTGTCCCAACCGGCGCCGCCAAGTGCCGTGCCGAGCACGTCGACGTATCGCTCGCCGGCATGCAGCACGGAAACGGCGACGAACAGGGCCACGAGCACGAGAGCCAATCCAAAGCCGGCGATGAGACTCACTCTGAGCTTCACGGCGAGTATCATTTTCATTGTGATGCCCCTGAAAAGCTCGACAGCCTGCAGGTCCGACTGTTTGAAAATCTCATGGAAATGGACGAGATCGATGTCCAGCTGGTGACGCCGACGAACCAGACGGTGATAGAGCTGCATGCCGAGGCGGCGGAGTTGAAGCTCTCAACCAGGTGACCCTACTGGTGAACGCCAAAGCGAATCCCTCTCTGCAGAGCCAAGTCCGAATGACCGGCATCGACCCGGTAAGCGTTCAGATTCGCCTGAGGGGTGTGCGGTTCGCTTGGCGACGGTACGAGTCGGATATCATCGATATCGACGATTTCACCGTCGCCAAGGGAGAGCGGTTGTTCATCGAGGGTCCGAGCGGCAGCGGCAAGAGCAGCCTCCTCAGCCTTCTCGGCGGCGTGGTCGTGCCGCGCGAAGGGAGAGTCGAGGTGCTCGGCGAGAATCTGTCGTCGATGCGCGGCTGGCGACGCGACAGATTTCGCGCCGATCATGTTGGCTTCGTTTTCCAGATGTTCAATCTGGTGCCCTATCTGTCGGTGGTCGACAACGTGATCCTTCCATGTCGTTTTTCCCGCCGCCGGCGAGCCCGCTCGGAGGCCCGATCGTCATCCGTGCACGCGGATGCCATGCGCCTGCTCGCGGAGCTCGAGCTCGATCGATCAAAGGTGATCGATCGCGCCGTCGTCGATCTCAGCATCGGTCAGCAGCAGCGGGTGGCAGTGGCCCGGTCTCTTATCGGCTCGCCGGAGATCGTCATTGCCGACGAACCGACGTCGGCGCTGGACGAGGGAACCCGCGAGCGCTTCCTCGAGCTGCTGTTCAACGAATGTGACGCGGAGGACACGACATTGCTTTTCGTGAGTCACGACACCCGCTTGGGCACACTTTTCAACCGGCGCGTGTCGCTCAAGGAGATCAATCGAAGCGCGGTGGAAGCGCCGTCATGAGGATAGCGGGATGGCGATAGTGCGACTGGCGGCAAGCAGCGTGTGGAACCGGCGCGTCACCGCGGGGCTGACGGTGTTCGCCGTAGCACTCAGCGTCACCATGCTGCTCGGCGTGGAAAAGCTTCGCCGCGACGCGCGCGAAGCGTTTGCCAATACCATCTCGGGCACGGATCTCATCGTCGGCGCCCGCAGCGGCGCCGTGCAGCTGCTGCTTTACTCGGTGTTTCGAATCGGCAACGCGACCAACAATATCTCCTGGGAGAGCTATCAGGACATCGCGGCTCACCCGCGTGTCAGTTGGGCGGTGCCGATCTCGCTCGGCGACTCCCACCGCGGCTACCGGGTCATGGGCACGAGCCGGGAGTACTTCGAGCGCTATGGTTATGCCGGGAACGCATCGCTGCAATTTTCCGCAGGCGGCGTCTTCGAGGATGTTTTCGACGCGGTTCTCGGCGCCGAGGTCGCCGAGCAGCTGGGCTATTCGCTGGCAGATCCGCTGGTCGTCGCTCACGGAGCCGGCGAGGTGAGCTTTGCCAACCACGACGACAAGCCGTTCCGCGTCGCCGGGATTCTCGAGCCGACCGGCACGCCGGTGGATCGCACGGTGCACGTGAGCCTCGAGGGTATCGAGGCCATGCACGCGGACTGGAAATCGGGTGCACCGATTCCGTCCATGAAGGTGTCCGCGGATGAGGCGCGGCGACTGGATCTGACGCCCAAGGCGATTACCGCCTTTCTGGTGGGATTGAAGTCCAAGGTCGCCGTATTCAAAGTGCAACGCTACGTTAACGAGTACCGTGAGGAGCCGCTGCTCGCCATTATTCCCGGGGTCGCGCTGCAGGAGCTGTGGGATCTGATGAGCGTCGCGGAGAAGGCGCTGCTGGTTATCTCGAGCATGGTCGTCATCAGCGGATTCCTGGGCATGCTGACGGTCATCCTGTCGAGCCTGGAGGCGCGGCGCCGCGAGATGGCGGTGCTGCGCTCCGTCGGCGCAAGGCCCCTGCACGTGTTCGCGCTGTTCATGAGCGAAGCGGGCCTGCTCACATTGGTCGGCGTCGTCGCCGGCGTTGTCCTGCTCTACGCCGTCATGCTCCTCGGCCAACCGATCGCGGCCCGCGAGTTCGGGCTGCATATTCCCATCGGCCTGCCGCAGAGCGCAGATATAATCCTGATGGGTGCCGTGGTCGGCGCCGGCTTCGCGGTCGGCAGCATTCCGGCCCTGCGCGCTTACCGCTTGTCGCTGGCCGACGGGCTCTCGTTGAGGGTTTGAGAGATGATCGCGATATTCAATGGCCGTTACCTCTTATTGCTTGCCATGACGCTGTGCGTCGCCCTCATGTCCCAGGCGGCCATCGGCTCGGAAGCTCGCGAGATCAAATGGGACGATCTGATGCCCGATGATTGGCGGCCATTCGACCCATATATGGATCTCGACGAGTCCCAGCTCAATCAGCTCTACGAAGGCTCACCCCTCGAGCAGCAGCTGATGCGTCAGTACATCGAGGCGATGAGCTCGGCACCGGTGGTCGCCGCACTCGATGGGGAGCGTGTGCGAATACCAGGATACGTAGTGCCGCTGGATTTCGCCGGGACCGAGCTCTCGGAATTTCTCCTGGTGCCGTATTTCGGTGCCTGCATCCACGTTCCGCCGCCCCCATCGAACCAGATCATATACGTGAAATCCGAAAATGCGTTCAAGGTCGAAGGCCTTTTCACAGCGGTCTGGGTTACCGGGACGATCAGCACGCAGGCGCATCTAAACGACCTCGGCGACGCCGGCTACACCATCGAGGCGACCAAGGTGGAGCTCCACAAGCTGCCTGGAGAGTAACGGCAGGTACACCGGGCGGTGGCCCCATCCGCGGCGTCCACGGTCCATCTTGAAACATCTGAAACATCCGGCCGGCCGTTCGGACATCGGGCTGAAACGGCGCTTTCGCATACTCGCACTCCATGGGCAGAACCCGACTGTCTCGAGCATCAGATGGAGTCGAGAAAATGAGATTCGACAAACCGGCGAGCGTGGTGCCGGCACACTTTGCGGCATCGTATGCGGACGGCGCGAGCCCGTTCGTTCCCTTGGTTACCCATGAGGAGATCGCGCGAGGCCAGCAGCTGCGCGCGCAATTCTGCCGCCGCGCCGCGCGCGCGATTATTGTCGTACCGAGCCTGGCAACGGCGCGATTCATCGCAGGCATCGTCCGCGCCACGCTCGTCAAGCGCGAAAAGCGTCGAGCGTTTCACTCCACGGTCAGAACGCTGAATGCCATGGCGGACAGCCAGCTGCGCGACATCGGAGTAAACCGCAGCGCTATCCTGCATGTCGCCTGGACGCTGGTCTACACGGATCGGCCTTCACCGCCGGCGAAAGACGAGCTCCCCGCGACGGAGCCGGCGTTCGAGCACCCGCACACCGCCTGACTCGAATTCGACCGGGGCCCGTTGATCCGCGGCATGCAAACGGGCAAGCTGCCGCGGCGTGCCGGTGCCCGCCGGGGCCCGAAGCCCGATCGATGCCAGTTATCACCGAATCCACACCCGTCGCATTTTCCGATCCCCTGCCGGATGCGGCAGACGTCGTCGTCATCGGCGCAGGCGTCATCGGCATCGCGACCGCCTACTTTCTGGCCGGTCGCGGCGCGCGGGTGCTCGTCTGCGAAAAGGGCCGGGTGGCGGGCGAGCAGTCCTCTCGAAACTGGGGCTGGGTGCGCCAGCAGGGCCGTGAAGCGGCGGAGCTGCCAATCATGATGGAGGCGAACCGGATCTGGCGGAGTCTCGCCGCCGAGACCGGCGAGAGCGACCTGGAATTCAGCGCCTCGGGATGTCTTTACCTCACCGAGAGCGAATCCCAGATGGCCACGTACGCAGACTGGCACGCGCTCGCCAAGCAGCACCAGCTCGATACCCGGCTGCTGTCGGCAGCCGAAGCATCAAAGCTTTCGGCCGGCGTCGACGGCGCCTGGGTGGGCGGCATGCTGACCGCCAGCGACGGCCGCGCCGAGCCCTTCTCTGCGGTGCCGGCTCTGGCGCGGGCTGCGCGCCGGCGCGGCGTGACGGTCGTCGAGAATTGCGCGGTGCGCAGCATCGAAGTCGAGGCGGGCCGCGTGACCGCCGCCGTGACCGAGCACGGAACGGTCAAAGCCGCCTGCGTGCTGCTCGCCGGCGGCGCCTGGTCGACGCACTTCGCCGCCAATGTCGGCCTCGATCTGCCGCAGCTGACGGTGCGTTCCACCGCCGCCCGCACCCATGCGGCACCCGAGCGCGCGCCCGCCAACCTTTCGACGCCGGGGCTTGCCTTGCGGCGCCGCAAAGACGGCGGCTACACCGTCGCCACCGGTGATCTGGCGGAGCACTATATCTCGCCGAATTCTTTCGCGTACTTCACCAAGTTCCTACCGCTGCTGAGGGCCGCGTCAAAGAACGTGAAGCTCAGGCCGGCTCCACCTTCCGGCTACCCGGGCGCCTGGGGATCGAAAAAGCGCTGGTCGGGCGACGAGGTCAGCCCATTCGAAAGAATGCGCGTGCTCAATCCATTGCCGTCGGAGAGAGAGCGCCGCCGGCTGCGTCGCCGGCTGCACAAGCGCGCACCCTGGCTTGCCGACGCCGGCCTCGCGGAGTTCTGGGCCGGAATGATCGACCTGACACCCGACGCGCTGCCCTACATCGGCGAAACCCCGTCGCCGCGTGGATTGTTCATCGGCACCGGATTGAGCGGGCACGGCTTCGGCATCGGGCCGGCGGTGGGCCGCATGCTGGCGGATCTGATCCAGGGACGGCCGCCGGGACACGACCTCTCCCGTTTCCGGCTCGATCGATTCAGCGACGGCAGTCCCATCGTTCCGGGTCCGTACTGATACTCATGAATCCGCGACTGCCCGGCGGCGCGCCATGGGTAGTGCCGGCGAAAAGCCCGACGCGGCCGGCCTCGACGATCGCGGCGAGGGCGAAGCAGGAGTGATACATTCAGGCACGCGCCATGATATCCAGAACCGAGCAACCCGAATCTGCGCAGCCCGCGCTTGGCAGCATAGGAACCCTGCGCCGCTTCCTGCCCTACCTGTGGCCGCAGGGCGAGTGGACGCTGCGCGCGCGCGTGGTGCTCGCAGTTGCCTGCCTGGTGGCCGCCAAGGTGGCCATCGTCTTCGTGCCCATCTTCTATCGCGACGCCATCGATGCGCTGGACATGGAGCCGGGCTCGGCTGCCCTGACGCTGCCGGTGGGATTCATTCTCGCCTATGGCGCCGCCCGGGTGCTGTCTCTCGCCTTCGGCGAGCTCCGCGATGCCCTCTTCGCCAAGGTCGGACAGCGCGCCATCCGCACCATCGCTCTGCAGGTGTTCCGGCATCTGCACGCCCTGTCGCTGGGCTTCCACCTGTCGCGCCAGACGGGAGGCCTCTCGCGCTCCATCGAGCGCGGCACCAAGGCCATCGAGACNNCTGGTGTTCGTCATCCTCTGGCGTGCGCTGAATGCCTGGGTGGCTCTCGTCACCGTGGCGACCGTCGTGATCTACATTGCCTACACCATGCTCGTCACCGAGTGGCGCATCAAATTTCGCAGGGCGATGAACGAGCAGGACAGCCGCGCCAGCACCCGCGCCATCGACAGCCTTCTCAATTACGAGACCGTCAAATACTTCGGCAACGAGGAGCATGAGGCACGCCGATTCGACGCTGCCATGCGTGGTTACGAGCAGGCGTCGGTCAAGAGTCAGACTTCTCTGGCGCTGCTCAACGTCGGTCAGGCGGTGATCATCTCACTGGGACTGTCGGCGGTGATGCTGATGACCGCGAACGGGATCGTCGCCGGCACGCTCAGCATCGGCACCTTCGTCATGGCCAACACCTACCTCATGCAGCTCTATCAGCCGCTCGGATTCTTCGGCTTCGTGTACCGGGAGATCAAGCAGTCACTCATCGACATGGAAAAGATGTTCGACCTCCTGAGCGAAGATCCCCATGTAGCAGATTCGCCAAAGGCGAATGCTCTCGAAATCAAAGGCGGCGAGATCAGCTTCGACGGCGTGCATTTCCACTACGACAATCGCCGACCTATCCTCACGGGTGTCTCTTTCCGCGTGCCGGCGGGCAAGACCGTCGCCGTGGTCGGGCCTTCGGGATCCGGGAAATCCACCCTCGGCAGGCTGCTTTATCGCTTCTACGATGTCACCGGCGGCGCGGTGCGCATCGACGGTCAGGATATTCGCGAGGTGACGCAGGAGTCGCTGCGAGCGTGTATCGGCGTGGTTCCCCAGGACACGGTGCTTTTCAACGAGACCATCTACTACAACATCGCCTACGGAAAACCGAATGCGACGCCGGCCGAGGTGGAGCACGCTGCGAGGATGGCCCACGTGCACGACTTCATCATGGCCATGCCCGACGGATACCAGACGCTGGTCGGCGAGCGGGGCCTGAAGCTCTCCGGAGGAGAGAAGCAGCGCGTCGCCATCGCCCGCACGGTCATCAAAGACCCGGCCATCCTGCTGCTCGACGAGGCCACCTCGGCGCTCGATTCGCACACCGAGCGGGAAATCCAGCGCAATCTCCGGGAGATTGCCGAGGGACGCACCACGCTGTGCATCGCCCACCGCCTGTCGACGGTGGTGGACGCAGACGAGATCCTGGTGCTCGACGGCGGAACCGTCGTCGAACGGGGGCGTCACGCCGCGCTGCTGGCCATGAACGGGCGCTACGCCGAGATGTGGCGGCGTCAGCAGGAGTCGCGCGAGGACGACGGCAATCTTTCCGCGCCTGTCCTGGTGACCTGATCGCGCGCGGGCGGAGAGGGCGCATTGCCATTTTTCCGTCACGACGGTGGTGAGATTCACTACCAGGCGCGTGGCCGCGGCGGACCGCCGCTGGTGTTCGTTCACGGCCTCGCCTGCGCCCTCGATGACTGGCGCCATCAGGTGCGCCGCTTTGCGCCGTCGAGGCGGGTCGTGTGCCTCGATCAACGCGGCCACGGGCGGTCCCGCGGGTACACGTCGGGTTTCGACATGGCAACGCTCGGCGCCGACCTGGCGGCTCTGCTCGCCCGGCTGCGCCTGCCGCCGGCTCTGCTCGTCGGCCACAGCATGGGCTGCCGGGTCATTCTGGAGTGCGCGCGCACGTCACCCGCCGCCGTCGCCGGCCTGGCTCTGATCGACGGCAGCCGTCTCGCCTCCACCAGCGCCGCATCGGCGGGCGCCGCGACTCGGGACGCGATACGGCAACTTGGCTACGAGACATTCTTCGAACGGCTGTTCACGCAGATGTTCACGCCTTCGAGCGATCCGGCGATACGCGAGGCCGTCGTCGCGCGCGCCAAGCGCATGCCGGAGGTCGTCGGCGCGGCGCTGATGGTTTCGATGGTCGCCTGGGATGCGGAGTCCGTCGAGGAGGCGCTCGAAAATCTGCAGGTGCCGGTGATGGTCTTACAGAGCACCTGTTTGAACGAGCGGCGCGAGCGCGTGTCGCTGCGAGGCGACGAGAGCGTCCCCTGGCTCGCTTTCATTCGCGAACGGGTGCGGCAGGCCGACATGGAAGTCGTGCCCGGCGTCGGTCACTTCACGATGCTGGAAGCGAGCGATACGGTGAACCGCCGGATTGAGGCAATGCTCGAGCGCATCGAGGCCGGGCAAACCCCGGGTTGACTAAACTTGGCGCGTCGCGCGCCCGCTCAACCGAGGGCCTCCTCCACGGCCGCGGTCACCTCTGCGGACAAGGGCTCCACCTTCGATGGCCACATGGCCACCAGCTCGCCGTCACCGCCGAGCAGGTACTTGTGGAAATTCCAGCGCGGTGCGGCGTCCTCGCCAAGGGTCTCGGCGATCCAGCGGTAGAACGGATGTGCCCCGCCTCCGATGACCTGAACCTTGCCGGTCATGGGAAAATCCACCGCGTAGCGCTCGCTGCAGAAGTGCGCGATGGCGGCCTCGTCGCCGGGCTCCTGGGCGCCGAAATCGTTCGACGGCACCCCCAGCACCACGAGGCCCCGATCGCGGTACTGCTCCCAGAGCTTTTGAAGGCCCGCGTACTGGGGCGTGAAGCCACACTCCGAGGCCGTGTTGACGACCAGCACGGCCTTGCCTTGGAACTCCCGCAGAGCGAGCCGGCTGCCGTCGATGCGGGTAAAGTCGTAATCGTGGGCGTTACTCATATTTTGATTCCGAAGGTTTTGATTCCGAAGGTCGGCTGCACCGCGTTTGCGTCCCGGTTACTATACTCCAGCGAGCGATCCGCTGGTGCGTCGGTAATCCCACGATGGCAAGCAAACTCGTTTGCTGGCAATGCGGAGAGCCCTTGAAGGGCATACCCAAGCGCATCACGCGTTTCACCCGCTGTCCCGTATGCCGTTCGGATCTGCACGTCTGCCGCCTGTGCAGGCATCATGACCCCGCCATCCTCGGGGAATGTCGTCACGAGCGGGCGGACCGGGTGGTGGACAAGGAGCAGGCGAACTTCTGCACCTACTTTCGCCCCCGACGCGACGCCCACGCGGCCAGCGAAGACCCGGCGGCGGATTCGTCACGGGCGGCGCTGGACGCGCTGTTCGGCATCGAAGCCGGCGAGTCCGGCACGAACAAGCCGGACCCCAGGGCAGCAGCCCGGCGTGCCCGCGAGGAGCTCGATGCGCTGTTCAATCTTGGCAAGGCCGCGGACTCCGAAGACAACGGGTCGTCCGGCTGAGCGGGGGCGGATCCGTTCGCGCGACTGAGAGGAGGTCGACATGGAGCTCGGACTGAGCAGCAGGACGGTTCTCGTAACGGGGGCCTCGAAGGGGATCGGCAAGGGTGTCGCGCGAAGCTTCCTCTCGGAAGGCTGCACCGTGCACATGGTGTCGCGCAGCGAGGAGAATCTCGAAGCGGCAGCCGGGGATATCGCCGGCGACGCGCGCTCGCGGGTGCATCTGCACGCAATGGACATCAGTCAGAGTGAATCCGCGGGCAGGCTGCTCGAGACCGTGGGCACACCGGACATACTGGTGAACAACGCAGGCGCCATTCCCGCCGGTGATCTGCTCAGTGTCGACGAGGCCCGCTGGCGCACCGCCTGGGATCTCAAGGTCTTCGGCTACATCAACATGACCCGGACTTTTTTCACCGCCATGGAGCAACGCGGCTCCGGCGTCATCATCAACGTCACGGGACTCGCCGGCCAAAACACCGATCCGGACTACNNCGCAGCCTGTCGCGCGGGGTGCGCGTGCTCGCCGTCAGTCCGGGTGCGGTGGCAACCGACCGCATTGTCACGCTGATGCGCTCCCGGGCCGAGGCCGAGCTCGGTGATGCCGATCGATGGCAGAGCTATCTGGCGCGCCTGCCCGGCGCTCGCGCGGCGAGGGTGGAGGAAGTGGCCGATGTGGTCGTATTCCTGGCCTCCGAAAAGGCGAGCTACGTGAGCGGCACGGTGGTGAGCGTGGACGGGGGACACGGCGGAAATCTGAGCAGCTTCACCTGAGGGCGCGGGCGGGACCGGTCCCCGGGAACCGTTTGCGCGCCGCGGCCGGCCGGCCTCAGGCTGCCCGGGTCGGCCGAATCGGCACCCCGCCGACGCCCTGCTCGGGGCACCCTACGGGACAGCTGCCCGCAGAGTCGGCGCAGCCGTCGGCGGTCCATGCTCTTTTACAGTGTTTTCAACGGCTTCGGATACCTATATACTCGCGCGTCGCTCGCCGGGCGGGGCCGCCGGGGATGGCCCGGGGCCTTGAAATCCGCCCGCTGCGACCGCATGTCGCGGTTCCGCGGGGACTTTGTGCGGCGCGCCAAAGTTTTCGCAAAAACGGCCGATATCCTTCCGAACCCCATCCCATCGGGTGAGTCGGCAAGGACGCCGGGATGGGCGCACCTGCTGACGGCCGGTTGCCCGATTGGACACTGCCGCTCGATTGACCGAACTCCGGTGGACACGCCGCCGGACGGTCGAATGCGGCCCGAACACGTGAGTGAGCACTGAAATGAAGGACTTAACGCGATACAGGAACATCGGCATCTTTGCCCATGTGGATGCGGGAAAGACGACCACTACGGAGCGTATTCTCAAGCTGACGGGCAAGATCCATAAGATGGGCGAGGTCCACGACGGCGCTGCCACCACCGACTTCATGGATCAGGAGCAGGAGCGCGGCATCACCATCCAGTCGGCGGCGACCACCTGCTTCTGGAAGGATCACCAGCTGAACATCATCGACACGCCGGGGCACGTCGATTTCACCATCGAGGTGTACCGCTCGCTCAAGGTGCTCGACGGAGGCGTCGGCGTCTTCTGCGGCTCGGGCGGCGTCGAGCCACAGTCGGAGACGAACTGGCGCTATGCCAATGAGTCAGAGGTGGCGCGGATCATTTTCGTCAACAAGCTCGATCGCATCGGCGCCGATTTCCACATGGTCGTCAAGCAGATCCAGGACGTGCTTGGCGCACGCCCACTCGTCATGACCCTGCCCATCGGTCGCGAGAACACGTTCTCCGGCGTCATCGACCTGCTGACCCGCAAGGCGTGGGTGTGGGATAACTCGGGCGATCCGTTGAAGTACGAGATCCAGGATGTGCCCGCCGAGCTCGCCGACGAGGTGGAAACCTGGCGCGAGCGACTCATCGAGACCGCCGTCGAGCAGGATGACGCCGTGATGGAGCGTTATCTCGAGGGTGAGGAGCCGGATATCGAGTCACTCAAGCGCTGTATCCGCAAAGGCACCATCGCGCTCGACTTCTTCCCGACCTACTGCGGCTCGGCGTTCAAGAACAAGGGCGTACAGCTGGTGCTCGACGCCGTCGTCGACTATCTGCCCGATCCGAGCGAGGTCAAGCCGCAGCCGGAAGTCGACATGGAAGGCAACGAGACGGGCGCGTTCGCGAAGGTCGACCCGGAGGCGCCGCTGCGCGCCCTGGCCTTCAAGATCATGGACGACCGCTACGGTGCATTGACGTTCACGCGCATCTACTCGGGCACGCTCTCCAAGGGCGACACCGTGCTCAACACCGCCACCGGAAAGACCGAGCGTATCGGGCGCCTGGTCGAGCTTCACGCGAACGACCGCGAGGACCTCGACGCGGCTCAGGCCGGCGACATCGTTGCCATTATCGGCATGAAGAATATTCAAACCGGACACACGCTATGCGATCCGAAAAATCCGGCGACTCTCGAGCCGATGGTGTTTCCGGATCCGGTCATCTCGATCGCCATCGCGCCGAAGGACAAGACAGGCGCCGAGAAGCTGGGTATCGCGCTCGGCAAGATGGTTCAGGAAGATCCGTCCTTCCGCGTCGAAACCGACCGGGACAGCGGCGAGACCATCATCAAGGGCATGGGCGAGCTGCACCTGGACATCAAGGTGGACATTCTCAAGCGCACCCACGGCGTCGACGTCGAGGTCGGCAAGCCTCAGGTGGCATACCGGGAGACCATCGCGACGCGCATCGAGGACTCTTACACCCACAAGAAGCAGACCGGCGGCTCGGGCCAGTTCGCGAGAATCGACTACATCATCGAGCCCGGCGAGGAAGGCAGCGGCTTCCAGTTCGAGTCGCAGATCACCGGTGGCAACGTGCCGCGGGAGTTCTGGCCGGCGGTCGAGAAGGGCTTCAGGACGAGCATGGGCGAGGGCGTGCTGGCCGGATTCCCCATGCTCGACGTGAAGGTCACGCTCGTCGACGGTGCCGCGCACTCGGTGGACTCGTCCGCCATCGCCTTCGAGACCGCGGCCAGGGCTGCCTATCGGCAGAGCATCCCCAAGACTTCGCCGAAGCTGCTCGAGCCGATCATGCGAGTCGATGTCTTCACGCCCGACGAGCACGTGGGCGACGTCATCGGTGATCTCAATCGGCGCCGGGCGATCATAAAGAGCCAGGAGGCGGGCGCAACGGGCGTGCGTGTGAAGGCCGACGCGCCTCTGAGCGAGATGTTCGGCTACATCGGCGATCTGCGCACCATCACCTCCGGCCGCGGCCAGTTCTCGATGGAGTTCTCTCACTACGCCGATTGCCCGGCGAGCGTGGCCGAGAAAGTCGTGGCCGAGATTCAGCAACGCAAGATCGCGGCCTGATCGAACTTGCGACCCGGTCGGGTCAGGTACCCAGCCAGGCCCGACCGGATAATCGCTGTCTGCCAACGCCCTCGTTATCCCGAGCTCGGCAGCCGGTACATACGCACCCGATCCGTGGCCGTTCGAGCACCGCGCTTGGCTCTCAGGGGCTGAGACGATCCTGCTCTGCCCGCAGCTTCCAAAGTGCGCTGGAATCGTCGGGCTCCACTGCATCACAGGAGATGATGCTGCCGGCGGGCACGGCGCGCCTGAGCCGCCTCTGCACCGCCATGTAGTAAGGCAATGGATTGCCGTCTTCGACTTTCGAAGCTTCCAGCAGCATCGGCTCGAGACCGTCCACCTCGTGGTGATGGTGATCGGTGATCGAGAGCGTCTCTCCCGCCGCGAAGTCGCGTCCGGCCCGCGCAACCAGATCACAGCGATGGCTCACCTCGGTTCCACCGGTGGATCGATTCAGAAGCACGGCAGAAAGTATCGACATCGGCGCTTCGACGCCGAGCAGGTGCTGGGGATTGTAGAGCAGCGCATAGCCGGGATCCGTGCTCACCGGTATCCCCTTCTCGCGCAGCATGCGCCAGGTCGCCGCGTCGCGACAGGCGACGACGATGAAAACGCCGCCCGCAAAGCTTGCCTCGTCGGCACGTCTGAGGCAGTTGAAAACATCGATGACCCCCGTATGCTCGAGAATGCCCCCGGCCGGGCGCGGGCAGAAGACATCGGGAACTTCCACGGTGCGCGCGATCGGCACGTGAAACCCGGGCGTGTCCGGTACGAGCGCACTCGCATTGACCACCAGGCCCATCTCGCACAAATCGGGGACCGTTCGCTGCGGCAGGGCCGACAGGGCGCTGGCACGGCGCGCGAGCGAGCCGGTGCGATCCCCGTCCGCCAGGCGCCAAAGCTCGGCGAAGCCCGGAACCTCGATGCTGCGGTCCCGCCAGGAGACCGTTTCGGAAATCGGGTCGTAGACGAAGTCGTACTCGCTGGACTTGCCCGCAGCCACCACCTCCAGAGCGAGCGTCTGCGCCCAGGAAAGCAGACCCAGGAGCAGGCTCGGCTGATCGCCGTCCACCGGTGTATAGGTGCGGTCCTCCCGGCGGGCGCGTGCGTGCAGCAGAGGACCGACCACCGAGTCCGCCTCCTTGGTCGCCATGGCCACGTGCTTGCCGCTCGCGAGCGCCGCCGCCGCATTGCCCGCCCCTGCCTCGGCATCCCCGGTTGCCTCGACGACGATGTCGATGGGCAGGTCCATGACCAGGTCGCTGTCCTCGACGAGAACGTAGCGGCCGTTGTCGAAATTTTTCCGGGCCGAGCCCGGCGACTCGCAGACAGCGATCGCATCGTCCGGAACGCCTGCGCGCCGACAGGCCTCGCGGGCCGTTTGCAGGTTACGATCGCACAGGACGCGGAGTTCGAGATTATCGATTGCCTGCGACTGAGAAAGCAGAGAACGCCCGAATTCACCGGTGCCGATGAGACCCGCGCGAACGATCCGGTCTGACTGCGAGAGCCGCACGTGGAGACTCATCCGGGCACTCCTTTCACCTGCATCGAATCGACGTTTCGCCGCGACGCGCGCGGGTCGACGCTCCCGAGACTACCTGATTAGCGCGCGCGACGGTTAGTCTGCAATACGCCCCGGGCGAGCCGGCTGCGGCCGGGCTGGCAAGCGCCGGGGCAGGTGGCTCGCCGCGCTAGAGGCTCTCCACGTAGCGAATCATCCGCCCGCGCATGTCCGAATCCGGCATATGCCCGTACAGCGCGCCCATGTTCTCGCGCATGTGATCGACGCGCGACGTGGCCGGGATGGCGCAGGTGACCGCCGGATGGGAAACGATGAACTTCAAGAAGAACTGCGCCCAGTTCTGGCAGTCGATCTCGCCCGCCCACTCGGGCAGAGGATGCCGTGAGAAATGATCGAAAAGCGCGCCTCTGCGAAACGGCCGATTGGCGATGACGGCGAGTCCGCGCTCGGCGGCGAGCGGCAGCAGGCGCTGCTCCGCCCTGCGGTCGAGAATGTTGTAGGTGAGCTGGACGAAATCGATGGGCTGCTCGGCCATGATCTCTTCCAAGTCGCCGTGGCGGCGTCCGTGGGACGTGGTCACGCCGACGTAGCGGATGCGTCCCTCGGCCTTGTCCGCGAGAAGCGTCTCCAGGTGCCCCTCCCAGCCGAGCAGATTGTGGATCTGCATCAAATCGAAGCCCTCGACACCCCACAGCCGCCTCGATTCCTCCATCTGCTCGGGCCCGTGCGACTTGCGCCACGTCCACACCTTGGTGGCGGAGAACAGCGAGGGCGTCTCGCCGATGCGTGCCAGGCAATGGCCGATGACCTCCTGGGACGAGCCGTACATGGGCGAAGAGTCGACCATGCCGCCACCCATCTCGAGGAACGTCCCGAGAACTTCGACCCGTTGGCCGCGCAGGCGCTCGTCCCTGCCCACGTCGAATGTGAGCCAGGATCCCATGCCGATGACGGGAAGCTTCTCTCCGCTGCCCGGGATCGCCTTGCTGAACCCCCGCGCCGGCGCGCCGCCGGCAACACGCACGCTCGCGGACGAGGCCAGCGCCAGCGCCCCCGCGGATGCCAGAAAGCGCCGCCTGCTCAGATATCGGTGCATGTCACTCCGGCCAGTGGCCCGATGGTCCTGATCCCGGGCAAACCAATGGGATAATAATCCAGTCGGACTCTTCAACTGAGGAAATGTTCATGAGCGAACGCGTCAAGATCGTGGTGCCGGGAGACGACCCCCCGCAAATTGCCGATTCACCCGCACTCGAACGTCTCGCAAAGTGGGGAGATGTGATCGTGCATCGGGACCGGCCTGAGAGTGAAGAGGAGAAAATTGCCAGGGCGCACGACTGTGACGTGATCCTGAACTCCCGCTCCAGCGTGACCTGGCGGGAATCCGCCTTCTCGCAGCTGCCGAGGCTGCGCATGATCGCGACCTGCTCGGTTGGCACCGACGCCATCGATCTCGACGCGGCACGCGAGCGCGGCATCGTCGTATCCAACCAGCCCGGGGTCAACGCGCCGTTCGTCGCCGAGCACATGTTCGGACTGATGTTTGCCGTCGCCAAGCAGGCCGCGGTTCAGACCGCCGCGCTCAAGGCGGGCCGCTGGTTGCTGCCGGTCAACGTGATGCTGCAGGGTAAGCGCCTCGGCATCGTCGGCACCGGCGCCATCGGCGCGGAGATGGCGCGCCTCGGCCGCGCCATCGGCATGGAGGCGGTGGCCTGGACGTTCCATCCATCGCCGGAGCGCGCCGCGTCGCTGGGCGTCGAGTTCCTCTCGCTGGAGGAATTACTGGAGACTTCGGACGTCGTCAGCCTGCACGTGCGGCTGAGCCCGGACTCCACGGGCCTCATCGGCGCCGCGGAGCTCGCGCGGATGAAGCCCACCGCCATTCTGCTCAACGGCGCGCGCGCGGCTGTCGTCGACCACGCAGCGCTGGTGGAGGCCCTCCAGGAAGGGCGTATTTTCGGCGCCGGCATCGACGTGTTCGCTCCCGAGCCGGTGCCCGCCGACGATCCGATATTGACCTGTGAGCGGGTGGTCCTCACCCCGCACGCGGCGGATCAGACGCCCGAGGCCGTGGTGGCTACCAACGAGGCGGCGGTGGACAATATAATTGCGTTCCTGGAGGGGCGACCGAGGGTCAACGCCGCGCAATGAAAATCCATCGTCGAATTCGACTGAATCGCATGAGTGGCATGCGGGTTCGTATCGCGGGTAATCGCGCTTCGAAAAACCATCCGTTGAGCACATGGTCCCTGGTTGCCGCGGTGAGCATCGCTGCTCTCGCAGGGACGATGAACGCCGAAGCTCAGGACGTTGACGCCGGGCAATTTGCCGCGGCGATTCGCGCCAGCGGGCACCCTTGCGCGAGAGTCATCGAGAGTGCGAGCAAAGGCGATTCCGTGTGGCACGTGCGATGCAACGCGGGATGGTACGAGGTCACGAAAAAAGGCGACTCGACGGTCAAGGTCGTACCCCTCGACTGAAATTCGTCTCCGCTACGCGCCTCGCAGTTCGCTGCTTCGAGCGCGGCTTTTCGCGGCGTCGCGAGAAGCCTGATCTCGAACTTTTTTGATCTTTATTTTTCACGCGCGAGCGCCTCCTGCGCCTCGCAAACCAGCGTTTCCACGAGCGCCGCTGCGGGAAGCGCCCGCGCAAGCGGCGAGGCCTGCCCTGCGAGCATAGCCGCCAGATCCTTCGAGCCCCGCGCAACGCTGGCCACGTGGAGCGCAAGCGTGAGGCTGTCCTGGAGGGGAAAGGGTGCCACGTCGTCTTCCCTGGGCGCCATTTCCTCGACGAAGCGGTTGACGATGGCGCGCGCCGGGCGGCCGGTGAAGGCGCGCGTAACCACCGTTTCATCGTCGCGCGTCTGCCGCAGCACCTCGCGGTACACGGGGCTGGCGGCGGACTCCGGGCACAGGATGAACGCCGTGCCCATCTGAACGCCGCTCGCGCCGAGGGCGAAAGCCGCCGCGATGCCACGCCCGTCCGCGATTCCACCTGCAGCAATCACCGGCACCGAGACCGCGTCGACGATTTGCGGCACCAGAGCGAACGTGCCGATACTTCCGGCTGCAATGGGCTCGCTGAACGTGCCGCGGTGACCGCCGGCGTCGTATCCCTGGGCGATGATCGCGTGCACGCCCGCGGCCTCCAGGCGTCGGGCCTCGCTGACGGTCGTGGCGGAGGAAAGAATGACAGTTCCCGTGGACTTCAATGCGTCGAGCATGTCGTGCGCGGGAAGGCCGAAATGAAAGCTGACGATCTGCGGCTCGAGCTCGAGCACCGCCCGCAAGGTTGCCGCATCGAAGGACCGCATCGGCGTCTCCGACAACGACGGCGACTCGCGCACGTCGAGCTCCTGGTAATAACCGGCAAGCCACCCGCGCATGGCCGCCGCGTCGTCACTCGGGTGCTCGGGCGCCTCGTGGGCAAAAAAATTGATGTTGAACGGCCGAGCCGTCCATGCGCGCGTCTCGCCGAAGCTCTCGCGCAGCTGCTCCACGGTCATCTCCCCGCATCCGAGTGAGCCCAGGCCACCGGCGTTCGACACCGCCGCCGCCAGTGCCGGGCTCGCTACACCGGCCATCGGCGCCTGGATGATCGGGTGCTCGATGCCGATCAGCTCGGTCAGATCGGTTCTCGGCCACGGAAACGACACGATTATTCCACCACTGCCGCGATCGCCGCATTCACTCGAGGCGCGTCGCGATCGCCTGCTCCTGCTCGAGAGCACGGTAACACAGCGCCTCGAGCGCCTCGATGTCCTTCGCGCAAGCACGCCCGACAGCGGACACGGCGCCCGCGCTCAGTCGGGGCTCAGACCCTCGAAAGGCCGGCGGGTGAGAAAATCGAAGTCACAGCCCTCGTCCGCCTGCGTGACGTGCTCGAAGAACAGCTTGCCGTAGCCGCGCGTCGGCCGAGAGCGATCGTCCGGGCGCCACGCCTGCCGGCGCCGCTCGAGCTCCTCGTCCGCGACCTCGAGGGACAAACGGCGCGCCGGCACGTCGAGGCGGATGGCATCGCCGTTGCGCACCAGCGCCAGCGGTCCGCCGACGGCGGCTTCCGGGCTCGCGTGCAGGACGATGGTGCCGAAAGCGGTCCCGCTCATGCGGCAGTCCGATATGCGCACCATGTCTCTCACGCCCTGCTGGGCGAGCTTCTTCGGGATGGGAATGTAGCCCGCCTCCGGCATGCCCGGGGCGCCCTTGGGGCCGGCGTTGCGCAATACCAGCACGTCGTCCGCGGAAACGTCCAGGCTCGGGTCATCGATGCGCGCGGCCAGATCGTCGAGGGAATCGAACACCACCGCGCGCCCGCTGTGCACCAGAAGCTCCTCGGAGCACGCCGACTGCTTGATGATGGCGCCGTCACCGCTCAGGTTGCCCCTGAGGAATGCGATGCCGCCACCGGTGTGAATGGGATTGGAGAGTGGGCGCACCACGCCCTGATCGAACGCCGGTGGCAGCGCGGCGATCTCTTTGCCCAGGCTGCGGCCGGTGACCGTCATGCAGTCTTGATGCAGCAGAGGCGCGAGCTCGCGCAGCACCGTGGCCATGCCGCCGGCGGCGTGCAGGTCATCCATGTATGCGCTTCCGGTCGGCTTGAGATCGATCAAAACCGGCGTCTCGTTACCCATCCGGTCGAAGGCCTCCATGTCGATACGGATGCCCAGCCGCCCGGCGATGGCGGTCAGGTGCAGAACACCGTTGGTCGACCCGCCAACCGCGAGCAGCACGCGCAGGGCGTTGGCGAGCGACTTCCCGGTCATGATGCGCGACGGCCTCAGATCTTCGCCGGCGAGGCCGAGGGCGCGGGCGCCCGCCTGCTCGGCGTGGCGCAGCCGATCCGCATGCACCGCCGGAATCGTGGCGCCGCCGGGCAGCATCATGCCCATGGCCTCGGTCATGCAGGCCATGGTGCTGGCTGTGCCCATGACACCGCAGGTGCCAGCCGATGACACCAGCCGATCGGTGACCGCCTCGATCTCACGCTCGTCGATGCGCCCGGCCCGATAATCCGCCCAGAACCTGCGGCAATCGGTGCACGCGCAGACACGCTCGCCGCGGTGCGTTCCCGAGAGCATCGGCCCGGTCACTACGACGATGCTCGGAATATCCACGCTGGCCGCGGCCATCAGCTGCGCAGGAACGGTCTTGTCGCATCCGCCGATCAGCACGCACGCATCCATGGGCAGGGCGCGCATCATCTCCTCGGTGTCCATGGACATGAGGTTGCGCAGGTACATGCTTGTCGGGTAGGCGAACGACTCGTGCAGCGAGATGGTCGGAAACTCCATCGGCAGCCCGCCGGCGAGCATGACGCCGCGTTTGACGGCCTCGACGAGCTCGGGGACCGTGGCGTGACAGGCGTTGTAAGCGCTCGCGGTGTTGGCGATGCCGATCACCGGGCGCGCGAGCGCGTCCTCGCTGAAACCCATCGCCTTGATGAAGGCCTTGCGCAGGTAGAGCGAGAACTCGGCGTCGCCGTAGTCGGTGAGCTTTCGCCGCATGCCTTGTTTTTTTTCGCTCATGCCTGCATCCGTGGACGCTTCGCTGACGGGACTTCGAGCGCGCAATTGGGAGGATGACCAGATACGCCGATCGCGTCAAACAGCGACCAGCGCGGCGCCGGCCGTTGGTCAGGCAGCCGGCGGGAGCCGCCCTCGAGGCGGCTCCCGGATGGTGGCACGACCGCGGCCCGCGCGGGTGATGGCGCGGGCCGACGGCGTTTTTACACGGGCCGAATCAGCTCGTCATCACGCCGACGACGGCGAGCACGATGAAAGCGGCGACGAGGTAGATCCAGCTTCGGTTCTTCACTGCGGGTTGCGCTTCGACTTGCTGCGACATGTTCTCAATCTCCCTGTTGGATGGTTGCGTTTCGCCGGCTCCGGCAGGATCGGAGCCGAATTTCGAATCCATGGGCGCGACGGGCGCGGAACCTCGCCGGGCCTTTTTTGTTGCGTTGCAACAATCATGCCTGACGACCTGTGACGGCGTCGGGGCCCGCCGCAGCGGCGCCTGCCTGCGCCGCCACGGGTGGGATAAGCATCTGTTTTGAGGGAAAATCA
Source organism: Gammaproteobacteria bacterium (assembly GCA_011775625.1). Lineage (GTDB taxonomy): Bacteria > Pseudomonadota > Gammaproteobacteria > HK1 > HK1 > JAABYT01. The sequence continues at coordinate 247,173 of JAABYT010000003.1, forward strand.
GCCCCGTGGGCCCGGCGCCGCCGATGCCCGAAATCAGCACCCGGCATGCCCCGACCGCGCCGTTGGCGAGCCCTGATTGTTGCACTGCAGTAACGATCGGTAACGCCCGGCCGCGGCCGGTGTCACCAATCGGGACAGCCGTCGGCGGGCGTTACCGGCGCTTCACAGGAACAGGGTGTCCACGTCGAGACCGAGCATGAAACGGCCGACGGTCTCGTAGTTGGTGTGCCGCCCCTGAACCTGCTGCGACACCGCGTGGGCGTCGCGGAAGCGGCGCTCGAAAGGCTGGCTGTCGAAGATCGCCGTGGCCCCGGCCAGGCGGTAGACCTGCTCGACCACATCGGTTGCCTCGTTGATGGCGTGGGTCGTGGCAAGCCGCAGGCGCACGCGGTCGTCCATGGCGAGCGTGCCGGTTTCGTCAACCGCCTGCCAGATCTCGGCGAGCACCTGCTGCTGATAGGCGCGCGCCGAGCCGAGCTTCGCCTCGAGCTCGGCGAGACGCGTCTGAACGACGGCGCTGTCGCGCATGGCGCTCGGCGCGCCCCGGGGTTGCTTGTGGCGCGCGAGCGCCACCAGGTCCTCGAGTGCGCCGCGGGCGATGCCCAGGGCGACACCGGAGAACACCGACGCGTAGACGTTGGTGGTGGAGAATCGGTACAGCGTGGCGTCCACTCTGCACTCCTGCGGAGTCTCACGGTCGAGCGTGAGCGCATCCTCGACGAACAGATCGTCGACGCCGTAGCCTTCGCTGCGGGTACCCCGCAGGCCCAGGACATACCAATCGTCCGCGATGCGCGCCTGAACGCGCGGAAAAAGCGCGGTGCGGCGCGCATGCTCGCCCGCCGGCGTCGTGCGCGGCGAGCCGTCGGCCTCGAACACCCGACAGTGGCCACCGAGCCAGGTGGCATGCTTGCCGCCGCTCGCAAAACCCCAGCTACCGCTGACGCGGTAGCCGCCCGCGGTGGCGACGGCACGCCCCTCAACGCCCGCACCCCAGGCGAGCACCGCGTCGCGGGCCTCGAAGACGTGTCTCGCCGGCGCCTCGTCCAGAAATGCCGCCGACATGGCGCAGCCGAGCGCCTGTCCCAGGCACCAGGCGGCACTGGCGTCGGCGGTGGCGATCGTCTCGGTGACCTCGGCGAGAATGTTGAGCGGCGGCTGCGCGCCGCCGAGAAATCGCGGCAACGTCAGGCGGAAAAGCTCCGCTTGGTGCATGGCCGCAAGCACCTCGTCGGGAAGGGCGCGCTCGGCCTCGATGCGATCGCCGGCTGCAGCGATCGCCGGCAGCAGCCGGCGCGCAGCTTCCAGGCACCCGTGAGCCGCAGGCAAAGCCTCTTGGTGGAATCTGTTCACGGACTTATTATCCGCGAGAGTCAAATCGCCGTCGAATCGATTGAGCGCCCCAGCTTTGAGCACCAGCAGCTTCAAATTCGGATTGATGATCCGTGCCCAGTATCCGCGCGACGACGACATGGTCAGGCGCTTCGAAGAGATCTGCGATGTCGCACGGTTGGCGGAAAAGCTGGGGTTCGACTGCATCACCAAGGGTATGCACTACGGCGCTTCGCCGCTCGGAGACTATCAGCAGATCCCGTTTCTCGCCCGCATCATGGCCGAAGCGCCGGGCTGCCGTTTGAATGCAGGCGTCGTGCTCCTTTCGCTGCACAAGCCACTCGACATCGCCGAGCAGTTCGCCACCCTCGATGTCATGTCGAAGGGTAAAGTGATCCTCGGTGTCGCGCTCGGCTATCGCGATTTGGAGTTCAAGGCTTTCGGCACTACCCAGGCGGAGCGTGTGACAAGGCTCGAGGAAAATCTCATCGCCATCAGGCGTCTCTGGACCGAGGAGCGCGTGAGCATGACCGCTTCTCACTTCGAGCTCGACGATGTTTCCCTCGGCATGCGCCCGGTGCAGAAACCGCATCCGCCCATCTGGATGGGCGCCAACGCCGACGCGGCCATTCGCAGAGCGGCGCGTCTTGCCGATTGCTGGTACATACCGCCACACAACCGCGTCGACACCGTATTGCGTCAGCTCGATATCTACCGGCGCGAGCTCGAAGCGCTCGGCAAGCCCTTTCCCGAAGAGTTGCCCATGCGCCGAGAGGTATTCGTTGCGGCTAATCGAGAAGAGGCGATGCGATTGTGCGGGACGGCGCTCGAGCGCAAATACCGGGCCTACGTCGAGTGGGGACAGGACAAGCCGATGCCGGAGGGTGACGAGCTGGACCTCGCGCTCGAAGAGCTCACCAAAGATCGTTTTCTCATCGGTTCCCCGGACGAGGTGAGCGAGGCGATCCTCGCAATCGTGCGCCCCACCGGCGTCAACCATCTCATCATCAGCACCCATTGGCCGGGCATGGAAACCGCTGTTGCCATGGAAGCCATGCAGCGCTTCGCCGAAGAGGTCATGCCGAGAGTGCGCAGCGGACTGTGAACTTCAGCTGCCGCCACGGGCGAGCGTCACGCCGCCACACACGTAGAGCACCTGCCCGGTAACGAATCCGGAGCGCTGGTCGAGAAAGAATGCCACGGCATTAGCCACGTCTTCCGGCTCACCCAGGCGCGCCATGGGAATCGACTCGACGATCTGTCGGGTGCGCGGGTTGTCCGGCGGATTGGCGCGCTCGAAGAGCTCGGTGCGGACCGGTCCGGGTGCAATCGCATTGACGCTGATGCCCGCGGGCGCAAGCTCCAGCGCCCACACTCTGGTCAACGAAACCATGGCTCCCTTGGTGGCGGCGTAGCTCGTGCGAAGCGTCTTGCCGAGATGCGCCCGGCTCGCAATATTGACGATGCGCCCGAAACCCTGCGCCCGCATCCCGGGCGTCACCGCCTGCGCGCACAGCATCGGTGCGCGCATGTTCACCGCTACCGAAGCGTCGAAGTCCTCGACAGTAGTGTCTTCGAGTGCCGCCATGCGACCAATGGCGGCATTGTTGACCAGCGCGCTCACGGTGCGCTCCTCGACCAACTCTCGAAGCGCTGCGCGTGTCGTCTCGACGTCGCCGAGGTCCACCTCGACCCAGCGATCGCCGAGCTCGGACTCGGGGGCTGTCACGTCGAAGTTGACAACCTGCCAGCCCTCCGCGAGCAACCTCGCCGCGATGGCGCGCCCGATGCCGCGGCTGGCCCCGGTTACGAGCGCGGTTCTCATGCCGNNCGGAGACGCGGTCACCGGATCAGGCAAAGATCTCATCGAAGAACGACTGCATCTCCTGCCACGATCGGCGATCGACCTCTTCGCTATAGGCGAGCGGCAGTCCGTATTTCTCGCCATTGGCATCGGCGTCGGGATTGGTAAATCCATGCAGCGCACCGGGATAGGCGATGAAACGCAGATCGGCGCCAGCCGCTTTCATCTCTTCCTCGAGCGCCGCGACGTCGGCTTCCGGCACGAGCGAATCGTCGGCACCATGGCAGACCAGCACTTTCGCGTGCACGCTGCCGGGCGCGGGCTTGTGGGCCGAGCCTAGCGCGCCGTGAAAGCTGACGACACCGGCCAAAGGCATTCCTGTTCGTGCCGC
>JAABYT010000003.1:250772-260398 GCA_011775625.1 Gammaproteobacteria bacterium
ATGTTGGCCCGCCGGCGCACGTAGTCGTTGAGACCCCACCACTCGTGGATGACCATGACACCGGGGCGCCGGGCATCGCTGTCCTCGTCATAGGCCAGATAGGAAGCAAGCTCGGCGCCATCGGCCTTGAGACGCACCGTTTCGGTGTGCATGCTTGACTGGTTCTCGGACATGTTTTCCTCCTTGGCGGTTAGCTACTCACCAATAAGCTGTCTGGCATACGCGGCCGTGTCGAAGTACCCGCGCGATGATGCAATCAGGCCGTCGGTACCCAGATCCCATACTTCCATTCCGCTCAGCCTGACAGGTTTGCCGCCGCCATCGGCACCCACCGGCGTACCGATAAGCGTCCAGTTGAATACGGCCTGGTCCCCGCCCGCAAGAATGGCGTCGAGCCGGATGACGAGATCCGGAAAGGTACGCATGAAAGAGAGGGCGACCCCTGCGAGGGCCTCGCGACCGACGGCCGGTGTGCCGCCGTTGATGATCTGGAAACCTTCTTCGGCAAAACACGCGGCGACGCCTCGCGGATCCTGCGAGCTCCACGCGCGGCTGTAACGCTCCGCCAGCGCCCGCACGAGGGACGCATCGGGTGCGTGCGGACCAGCTCCCGATAGCTGCTCCGCTGCTGCCGCCGTATCCACGTGCAGCGCGACCCGGTCGAGCGTCTCGTTGTCGTTGAAGTGCAGCACAACGCCGGCCGAGAATTTGACGGGCCGTCCCGGGGATCCGCCTTCGGTGGCCAGCGAGCCCTCGACGAATCCTTCCACCAGCACCTGTCGGGCCGGGAATCCGCGCATGCGAACCGCGCCGAGCCGTGCATCCGGACAGCGCGCGAACAGATTCGCCAGCGCCTCGAGAACCTCGGGACCGCGCAATGGATTGCCGTCTCCACGTTCGAAGCTGCAGTGCGGCGCGCACGCCTGCTCGAGCGCTCGGCAGTCGTGATTATCGAAAGCGGCAACGAGACGACGACATCGGCCGTCTGTGAGTGCCTGGTCCATCGGGGCCCCTCCCGCTCGACATCGTACTGCAATGCAGTGGCGCGCAAAACCCGCCCGGTAACGCCCGCCGCCTGCAGGCCGTCGAGACCACCGTGCTCTGGTGCCTCAGGTGCAATTCTCCTATGATTCCGGCGCTCGGACTGCCCTCCGAGATCCGTTTCGAGACCCATGAGCGAGCATGACGACACACCGTCGAACTACGCTTCCAATGTACGAGCACAGTACGAAGCGTATCCATTTCCGCTGCGCGATCCCCGCGACGAGGCCAAGCGTCTGGTGGTTGCCGAGCAGGAATGTCTCGGCAAGCTGAATCACTTCTGTTTCGGCGGGCGGCAGAGCTTCGGCGATGGCTTTCGCGTGCTCGTCGCCGGTGGAGGGACCGGCGATCACACGATTTTTCTCGCCGAGCAACTCCGCGATTACGACGCGAGCGTCACCTACGTCGACATCAGCCGATCGAGCATGGCCATCGCGCAGGCACGGGCTCGCGCCAGGGGTCTGAAAAACATCGAGTGGCACCATTCATCGATACTGGACCTCGCATCTCTGAATCCGGCACCTTTCGATCTGGTGAGCTGTACCGGTGTCCTTCACCACTTGCCCGAGCCAGAGCGCGGTATCGACGCCCTGCGTCGCGTGCTGGCACCGCAAGGCGCCATGAGTCTGATGCTGTACGGCAGAACGGGTCGGCTGCCCGTATACGCGGGTCAGGAGCTCATGCGGCTCGTCAACAGCGGCGTCGACGATGCCGCGCTCAAGATAAGGAACGCACGCGCCACAGTGCAGGCTCTGCCGGACACGAACTGGCTGCTGCGGGGGCAGGACGCCAAGGGCATAGTCAGGAACTTTCTCGAAGATGAGAGCAATCTTTACGATGTGCTCATTCACGAGCAGGACCGCGCTTACAGCGTGCCGGAGATTTACGACTTCCTTGCCGGCGCCGACCTCGAGCTTATCGAGTTCACGTCCTTTCACAGCGATCCGCCCTGCTTTCGTTACATGTACGATCCGATGCCGTGGATTACCGATTCGGCCCTGGCATCGCACGTGGCAAAGCTGCCTCGCGCAACGCAGCAGGCCATTGCCGAGGCGATCCACTGCATGCTCACCTGCCATGCTTTCTACGCAGCACCCGGCTCGGAAGATCGCATTGCTTCGCCGGAAGATCTCGAGATGGTCCCGTTCTTCCTCTACTTCGACTCGAGCAGTCTTGCACAGCATTTTCGCGGTGCCTCTGGCCGCGAGTGCGGACTCAACTACAGGCAAAGCACCGTGCACTTTGAAGTCGGAAAGTACAGCGCACCCATGATGGCCGCAATCGACGGGTCACGCAGCCTCGCTGAGATGATCGACATGGTGCGTGCAGAAACCGGCGGTGTCGCAACGAAATCTGAGCTCCTGGAGGACTTCATGGCCTTTTATCGGCCGCTGAACTGTCTCGACATCCTCCTGCTCCGCCACCGCAGCGTCGCACCGTTTCGCGAGTATCCGCTCGAAGTGGTCGCCTGATCGGCGCAAGGCGCGATGTCCAAGCTGACCATAGGCATCGATGTCGGTGGCACATTCACCGACGTGTTCTGCTACGAGCACGCATCACGCAGCTTTCGCGTCGCCAAGGTGCCGACTACTCCCGCCGATCAGTCGCTAGCTTGCATCGAGGCGCTCGGCTCGCTGGTCGATTCGGCAACATCCGTTCAGACCATCGTTCATGGGACCACTATCGGCACCAACGCCGTGATCGAGCGAAAGGGCGCGCGCTGCGGGTTGATAACGACGCGCGGATTTCGCGATACCCTCGAGCTCGGTCGGCGAACGCGACCTCACGCATGGGGTCTCACGGGAAGCTTCGAGCCGCTGATCCCGCGCGATCTGCGCCTCGAAGTCCGCGAACGCATCGATGCGGACGGAAACGTCATCTCGGCTCTGGACGAGTCCGATGTCCAGGACGCCGTGAGGCGGCTGCTCGAGAACGGCGCCGAATCGCTGATCATTCACTTCATGCATTCCTATGTGAACCCAGTGCATGAGGAGCGCTGCGCGGAGATCGCTCGCACCATGTGGCCCAATCCTTATATCTCGCTCGGATCCCGGATCCTGCGCGAGATACGAGAGTTCGAACGGGTCAGCACAACCGCTTTGAACGGATATGTGCAGCCTCTGATGGCGCGGTATCTCTCCCGCCTGGGCGATGGTCTGAGCTCATTCAATTTCGCCGACGAGCTCCTCATCATGCAGGGCAACGGCGGAATGATGTCGGCGCAGGTCGCAGCCGAGCGCGCTGTCCAGACCGTGATGTCGGGCCCAGCGGCAGGCGCCATCGCCGCGGCCGGCCTGGCGGCGAACGCGGGATTCGCAAACGTCATCAGCTGTGACATGGGCGGCACGAGCTTCGATCTGACGCTCATTCGCAACGGGTTGCCCGTAACGACCACCGAAAAGGACATGGACTACTCGGTACCGCTGCGGGTGCCGTTGATCGACATCCACACAATCGGCGCCGGTGGCGGAAGCATCGCGGCGGTGAACGAAGGCGGGCTGCTGGAAGTAGGCCCGCAAAGCGCCGGTGCCGACCCGGGCCCTGTTTGCTACGGCAGGGGCGGCGACCAACCAACCGTCACCGACGCCAATGTTGTTCTCGGGCGCATCGATGTCGAGTCGATCACCGGAGCCGGGGTCGGCGATCGAGACCGCGTTCGCGCATGCATCGAGAGGGAAATTGGAGAAAAGCTCGGGCTCGACGCAGAGCATGCAGCAGCTGCAATCCTCGCGGTTGCCACGAATCAGATGGCGAATGCGGCACGCATGATCTCCATTGAGAAAGGTCACGACCCCCGGGAGTTCGTTCTATTTGCCTTCGGCGGCGCCGGCCCCCTGCATGCCACGGAGATCGCGCGAGAGCTCGGTGTGCCGAAGGTCATTGTTCCCCGATATCCGGGCATCACCTCGGCCCTGGGTTGCGTAATGGCCGACGTGCGCCACGACTACGTGCACTCTTTGCATCGACCCCTCGCCCAGGTGAACAGCGAAGAGGCCGACGCAATCTGCGCAGCACACCTCGGCGCCGGACGCGATCTGATCGAACGAGAGAACGTGGACGTCTCCGGAATCGACGTCATTCACGAGGCAGATCTGCTGTTCCGGGGCCAGAGCCACGTTTTTCGAGTGCCCGTGCAGAGCCCCGGCTTCGATCCGAAGCAGGTGCGTGCGAATTTCGAGCAGCTCTATCGCGAGCACTTCGACATCTCGCTGCCCGAGATGGTCGCCATCCTGGTCAGTCTGCGCACCACGGTCATCGGGCGCCGCTATCCCGTCGAAACGCGCGCATCTGCGCTCGCCGGCAATCAAAGTACAGGCGAGGCCCTGATCGGGCATCGCCCCGTCTGGTTCCACGGCGAATGGGTCGAAACCCGCATCTATCGAAGAGACGCTCTCGAGCACAACACCCGCATCGAGGGCCCCGCTATCGTCGAGCAAAGCGATTCGACCGTGCCCATCGAGCCGGGCTGCCGTGGGTGCGTGGACGTATTCGGCAATCTGGTCATCGACGTGCCGCCGGCCGAGGTGTGGTCCGACTCGGCGCAGACGAGCGCCATCGACGCCGTCACCCTGGCGGTCGTCCAGAACGGCCTCAATCAGATAGCGAGCGAGATGGATCTCGTTCACCAGAAGACGTCATTCTCGCCGGTGATCTCCGAGGCGTTCGACCGATCGAACGGTATCTACGATCGCGAGACCGGCAAGATTATTGCGCAGGGCGAGCTCGGCCTGCCCATCTTCCTAGGTGTCATGCAGTCCACTACCGAAGCGGTAATCCGTCACCGCGACGACCTCGAGCCGGGCGACATCGTCATCGTGAACGATCCGTACTTTGGTGGCACACACCTGATGGACGTCAAGATGGTGAAGCCCTTTTTCTATCGTGACCGCCTGTGGGCCTATCTCTCGAACACCGGCCACTGGTCCGATACTGGAGGCATGGTGCCCGGTGGCTTCGCAGCGAGCGCCACGGAGGTGCACCAGGAGGGGCTGCGACTGCCGCCCGTCAAGCTCGTGCGTCGAGGGGAGCTCAGCCGGGACGTCGTCGACATCATCATGCACAACATCCGCGTTCCGGAGGAGCGCATGGGCGACATGCATGCGCAGCTGGGCGCGCTCAGCATCGGAGAGCAGCGGTTGACGGCGCTACTCGACAAGTACGGGGAGCGCACGGTATCGGCGGTGATCGAAGAGATGCGCGAGCGCTCGGAGCAACTGATGCGCGCGAACATCGCGACCATACCCGATGGTGAGTATCGGTTCGTGAGCTGCATGGACAGCGACGGTATTGACGATACGCTGCTCAAAGTCGACGTGATTGTCCGTGTCGACGGCTCGGAGATCTATTTCGATTTCTCGAACAGCAGCCCACCGTGCCGGGGACCGATGAACTCCGTCTGGGCGACTACCCTTGGCTCTGTCTACTGCGGCATGAAGCACGTGTTTCCCGCAGTGCCGATTAATTCCGGCTGTTTCATCCCAATTCATGTGCAGGAGCCACGAGGCACGTTTTTATATGCGGAATACCCGCGTCCGGTTGCCGGCTGCGCCGCGGAAACGTCTCAGCGCATCATGGAAGCCATGTTCGGCGCCCTCGGCCGGGCAATTCCGGATCGGATGTTTGCGGGCCCCGCCGGCACCAGCGGAAATTTCGCCCTCGGCGGCTACGATCCGGCGCGTCAGTCCGGCTTCGTCATGTATGTGTTCAGCGGTGGCGGCTATGGCGGCTGGCGGGGCGGCGATGGAATCAGCAACGGATGCTCGACAATCGGTATATCTAAGACCCAACCCGCTGAAGTGCTCGAGCAGCACTTTCCAGTGCTGTTCGAGGAGTACGCGTTGCGCGAGGGCTCCGCCGGCGCGGGTCGTTTCCGCGGTGGATTCGGCGTGAGTTACCGCGTCAAGCTTCTCAGAGGTGAGGCCAAGGCTTCCTTCATGATGGATCACGGTCGCACCGGGCCGTTCGGCATGCTCGGAGGACGCGACGGCGCGATGAACGATATCGAGATTTGCATCAGCGACCACGTGCGGCGCCCGATGCACGGATCCAAGGGCGACGGCTTCGAACTCGCGGCTGGCGACTGGGTCCAGGTGCGGACACCCGGAGGCGGCGGCTACGGCGACCCTCACGATCGGCCCCGCGAGCTTCTCGAACGCGATCTCGAGCGCGGCTACTTCGAGCGAAAAACGGCGAAATCCGACTACGGAAACGTGATCTGATCCACATTTTTCACTCTCGTTCGGCCCGGGTGGCGACCCCAGATCCGCGTGCCTATACTCAATTTCTCTGCCTCACTGATCGAAAATGCCATGGCCAACGAGAACATCGCTGACACGGTTAAGGATTTCATTACCACTGATCTGCTTCTCGACGCCGTGGAGATCGAGAACGACACCAGCCTCTTTCAGGGAAGGCTCATCGATTCCATGAACCTGGTTCAGCTCCTCTCGTTTCTCGAGACCAAATTCGGAATCAAGATTCCGACCCATGCAGTGACCGTAGAGAACCTCGACACCATCGACTCCATCGAGAAGCTCGTCAACAAGGTCCGCACTTGACGAAGTTCGAATCGGCGGCCAGAGAATTTCTGGCCGGCGCCACAGCTGCCAGCCCCCGAGCATTCCTGGTCAGCATTCTGCTCGGGGTGATGATTCTCGCGTCCCTAGAAGTAGCGCTTTCCAGAGGCTTACTGTGGCGCCTCGAGCCCGGGTGGTTGCTGAGCACCCCCTATGATGACTGGACACATGCAATGTGGGCTGTGAATCAGCTAAGCGAGAGCAGTGATGTCATACCGCTTTATCTGATAGGTGGGTCTGGCTCGAGGGAAGCGGTTATCAGCAATGAGTCTGTTGAACAAGCTCTCGCTGCTGGGAGCACGAAGAAGTATCGATTTCTCAATCTCGGGACTCGTAATCAGACATTCTTCGAAGCGATCATATTGATCGAGAATCTCCCTGACACGAAATCAGGGATGATCATATTTGGTCTAACACCACACTTTTTCACCGACGGCATCAGTGAAGCGCAGACCGCTGTCTATGGCACACGTTTTCCATTGTATTCGCACACACTTGTAAGAGCTCTCGATGCCATGGGAGTGCTGGATCATGCCGTGCTTCCGATCAACGTCATGCGCTACCGCGCAATGTTTGCGAACTACCTCAACAAACGTATCGCGGGAAAAACTTTCTTCGAGAAGCTTTCTTATCGAAATCACCTATATGAGGGACTTCCGCCGAAGCGTGGAGACGAGCTGAGAGAATGGTTCAATCTCATTCGCTCTGACATGATTAAATACCCACACCATGCAATCCTCAACTTCGAGATGCTCGAAATAGCGATCGAGCTGGCTCAGAGGAAGGGTTACGAAGTACTACTCGTCGACTTGCCCAGAAATCCTGTGGGCGAAGAACCGCTTTACGGCCCCATTCTCGATTCTTATAACGAGAACATCGGAATTCTTGCCGAATCAAGAACGGTTGAGCATATCGATATGCATGCTCAATACCAATTTCCGCAGTCATATTTCTATGATCACCTCCATCAGATCGACAGTGCACGAGTGATATTTCAAGGTAAATTTGTCGAACTGATCCTCGAGAAAATGGATACGAAACTGTGATTTACCAGCAGTTTTGGTATCTGCCCTTTTTACTTGCTTCCTTGCTGGTCTACTGGCTTTTATGTAGAAACGTCAGAGCCAAGAAAATTTTTCTTCTCGCGGCCAGCATCGGTTTCCTGCTCTCTGTTCAGGTCGAGTTCACCCTCGTACTACTCGCATGGACCACTGCCATCTACTTCCTGTCCCGGCGCTTGCAAAATCCGAATGTCGAGAAGCGGGGCACTTTGCTCGCAATGGGTGTCGTCGCTGTTCTTTCCTACCTTGCCTTCTTCAAGTACTTACCGCCGTTACTTACTGCCGTATTCGGTACTACCAATACCGAACATGACGTTGATTGGCTGCATACTGGATTGATCCTTCCACTAGGCCTGTCTTATTTTACGTTCAAATTCTTACACTACATGATCAATGCTTACCGTGGAGAACTCGTAAAGCATAAACCCATAGATTTCTTTCTCTACACTGTTTTCTTCCCGATTGTGCCCGCCGGTCCCATAGAACGAGTCGAGCGCTTCGTGCAAAAGGCGCGCCTCAACTGGGATCCCGAAGCTTTTGTCTACGGCCTGCAGCGGATCACCCTGGGAGTCACGAAGAAGCTGCTCTTGGTTGACTCTATCCTGATTCATTACGTATCAGGTCAGGTAGCCTGGCAGCTGATGCAGCCGGGCTATGACGGCATTGAACTCGGGATGGTTTGGACATTTCTAATCGCGAGCTTCCTCTACGCTTACCTGGATTTCTCTGCATATACGGATATTGCGGTGGGCACCGCGAGATTGTTCGGATACACGATATGCGAGAATTTTCGATATCCGATCTTTCAGAGAAATCTGGCCGAGTTCTGGCAGCGCTGGCACATGTCTTTGAGCTCCTGGTGCCGCGACTATGTCTACATGCCGGTTCTCGGGCACTCGCGTAATCCGAAGCTCGCGCTTTATGCGAGCATGATGACCATCGGCGCGTGGCACCAGCTGAGCTTCAACTGGCTCGCCTGGGGAGCGTTGCACGCAACAGGCCTCGTCTGTCTGATGAAATGGCATCAGCTGCGAAGAAAGCTGAACGTCCCTTTGAGGCCCCAGGCGACCGTGCTTGGTCATATTGTCGGAGCCGCGCTGACCTTTGTTTTTGTCTGCTGGGTGTTTGCCTTCGTATCCATTCCTTCACCGGTGGCAGCGCTGCAGACCTTCCTCTTCGCCGTGACGGGCAAGGTGTGGCTGTGAGAGCAATCGGAAATGTCGTGCAGATAGTGGGGCTCGCACTGTGCTTCGTTGTCATCTTCTTCCTGTCCGGCCATCAGGAAGCCGCTTTCAGGTATATGGGGTTCTAGATCCGTGAACGCGCTCGAAATTATTCGAAAATCCGTCGAAGCTCATCGTCAGCGACCGGCTTATGAAGACGACGAGACGTCCCTGACATTCGGGGAGGTGTGGCAGCTCGCGCAGAATGTTGCCGGCCACCTGGTATCGTCGGGTATCGGCTCGAACGACCGTGTCGCATTGTTCCTGGAAGATGGCAGCGACGCTCTTTGCGCTCTCATAGGAATCTGGCTCGCGGGCGGCATACCCATACCAATCAACCGATCGCTCAATGAGGAGAAGATCGGCTTCATCATCAATCAGGCGGATCCTCACTGGGCCCTCGTTTCGCCCGAGGGGATTGGCGATCGCATTGCCGATTCGAAGCAAATCAGAATCGAGGGCGCCTCCGCATGTAAAACGGCGGAGATCAGAGTTCCAGATATTGCCTCCGACGATGACGCGATGATCCTCTACACCTCTGGCACGACCGGCGTTCCCAAAGGAGTGCTTCATTCGCATCATGCGCTTGCACTCAACGCGGTCGAGATGAGCGATTTCCTGGGCCTGTCGCCGACGGACCGCCTGTTTCTGAATATTCCCTTTTACTATTCGAACTCGATTTCTCATCTCTTGATGAGCCTCTTCAAGGGAAGCTGCATCTGCGC
>JAABYT010000003.1:260505-265150 GCA_011775625.1 Gammaproteobacteria bacterium
ATAAACGTTCTGAAAACTCTTCTCAAGGCTTTTCCTTCAGCAGAGTTTTACTGCGTTTACGGGATCTCGGAATGCGCACCCCGCGTCTGCTGTCTGCCTCCCGACAAGGTCACCGAGAAAATGGGCTCGGTGGGTCGTCCTCTGCCTTCCACTGAAATAGAGATCATCGACGAGAACGGCGCGCCGGCACGCACGGGCGAAATCGGTGAGGTCTATGTTCGCAGCGCCTGCCTGATGAAGGAGTATTTTCGGGCGCCGGAGGTCACAGCCGAGAGCATGACCGAGAAGGGCTTCAAGACCGGAGATCTCGGCTACGTCGACGAGGACGGCGATCTGTTTCTCACCGGGCGCAACGATGCCGTGTTCAAATCCGGCGGTGAGAAGGTGAGCTGCCGACTGATCGAGGAAACTCTGCGGGACAGTGAGCTTTTTCACGACTGCATGGAAGACGTCGTCGTGCTCGCCATGGAGGATCATTTCCTCGGCAAGGTTCCCTGTATCTATTACGTTTCCAGGCCCGGCAGCGACTTCGACCAAAGAGCCATCCGCCGTTATCTTTCATCGAAGCTGCCTCGATCCCATATACCGAGCGAATTCGTTGCGCTGCGCGAAATTCAGCGTTCGGCGAGCGGTAAGGTCGTCAAGGACGCGCTGCGGGATCCCGCCAACCGGATGTCCCCTGCCGGGAACGACTGACCTTGCACCGAGCGTCGCGCGAGGCCCCTGCCGCCCTGGCCACCCCCTATCGACGCGGCGATGCTTCCCCGAGCGTCGACGTAACCACGATCCGATCACAGGTTTGCAAGCCGTGCATCAGGCGGGGCTCAACCCGCCCGGCGCGCGTCCGAAAACCTCTATGGAGCACCCGGATTCGCGACAGAAGCAAGCTTGCGCATTGGTGGCAACGCCCACGGCCCGGCGCACAGGTTACCCGGGCTAAGGTCGCCGCCAGGACCGAACCCATGCATCGGAACAACACCCGGATTCTGCGAACGCTTCGCCACACGGCGGAGGAGATCCCGGCCATGAGCGGCGACTACGTCGTCGTTTGCGACGTGGGCGCCTACACTTTGAGCATGTGGTCTCATCACTGCAGTCGTACGATGCCGCTGGTGCCGGGCTTCGACGGACGCGAATCGGTGCTGCAGGTTCTTTGCCACGCCGAAGCTCCGGAGGACATGGTGTCGATCTGCAGCATCGGCCGTGACCGGCGCTCGCTCGAGGCACGCCCGGGCGCCGTTGCCTGGAATGAAGCTGCCGAAGCCGGTTGATCGTGATGCTCCGTATGACACCCACCAGCCACGGGCCACTATGAAGCGATCCGTTGCTCTCGCCTGCCTACTGATTCTCGTCGCAGCGCTGGCGGGTGCCTATTTGTCTCTCCATCGGCCGGAACATACGCTCAATGCGGTCGCAGTCGAACCGGCACCCCCCTTCCACGCGCTCATTTTCCGCTACGACACGGAGCTCACCAGCCGCCAGCAGCTCGAGCGCCTCGTCGAGCAGGACGAGCAGCTTGGGCTTCGCGCGAGTGCATTTCCACTCACACAAGATTTCCGACTCAACCGGAACGTTCTGTTCGAGTACTCGCAGCGTGCGGGCGAAGTGCAACTGCATGCCAGACCGATGCCCTGGGGACTCACCGATGCGTTTTCTCCAGGAGGCGATCCGACGCCTTACCAGTACGATTATATCGATCGCGATCAGGTGCTCGCCGCCTATTTCCAGAATCTGTTACCCGAGATCGACATATTCGAGTTCAACGGCTTCTATCCCGAAGGACTCTCATTGCACAGCACGACCAACCGCCTACCCTGGGACGACGACACGAACTACCGCATCATCGGTGCTGCCGCCGCCCGTGCGGGTTTTCGCTGGGTCAGCGTCACCAGCCAGGTATTCAGTATCGGTCCCGATCCGGCGAGAATGGATCCACGAAGATTCAATGCATTCGATCGGGAGGTGACGAGCGAGCAGCCGAGCCGTTGGGTGCGGGTTCGCACGGGATGGCGTTCCAGCCGATCGATTCTCGTCGTGCCGACATCCTGGCGCGATCACTACCGCAGCAATTCTTCGGATCCGGAAGACGTCCAGGAAATGTATGCGCGCATGCGCGAGGACATCGACAGACACTGGCGGGTCGCTAGGGAGCGTGGTCTGGCGCTCGTCCTGCTGCTGCATCCCGTAAAGTACGTGGGCAAACCCGTTCACGACGAACACTTCTTCGAGTTCAGACGCACCTTGCTCGAGCAGGCGAAGGCACTGGCGGTACCGGTGATGACGTTCTCCGATTACGCGAATCGGCTGACCTCGATGCAATGAGCGTGCTCACGCGAATCGCCGTCCTGCTGATACTCTCGGTGAGCGCCTGGGCGGGAGATCCTCGGCCGTCGGCGCTTTCGAAACTCGATGTGGGCGAGCGGGCACGACTTATGGAGGCGCTCGTGTGTCCTGCGCCGGTCTGGAACCGGCTCTCCGCCCTTGGGTTCGACACAGACACAGAAATCTCACCAACGCCCGACACGACCATGTGCTCACTCGCACTCGATGCGTTCTGCACCGCGAAACCCGATCACCGAGCTTGCCGCGAGCGCAGCCCCACGGGTGCTTACGCCGGGTACTACTTGATGCGCTACACCATGCCGGTGGTAGTCATGCTGCGCGAAGGCCTGCGCGACCCGACGGCCGACAAGGCGTTCGTGGAGGCCGGGCTCGACAGCATTTTCAGGCTCCTGGAGCTGATGCGTCCGGGTCTGCGCGGCTGCCAAAACCTTCCCGGTGTGCGCACCTGGTGCACCGCCGCCGACGGGTCGTACCTGGCCGTTCCGACTCACCGGGCGGCAGTGGCGTACCTGGCTGCGGAAGGTCTGCGCCTGCTCGCCGAGTGTCGTGCACGGGGGGCGGCCTGCCCACTGCCGGCCGCTCGACTCGATCCCGCTCTGGTACGGTGGTTCGACGTCCTGCTCTGGGATCACGCCCTGCTCGAAGGCACGGGGCTTCGCAACTCCCTCACCCAGCACGTGCGCACCCAGCCAGCGGCGGGGGGACGCCTCCAGCAGCTTCGAGATTCTTTCGTGGCGCCCGCGACCAACATCCCGAGGTTCCGATTCGCCACCGACGGCTGGTGGATGGCGGTTGCTGCAAATCTTCTCAGCGTGGACAGCTTACTCGCAGGCAAGGATGACCCGCGGGCGGTGGCGCTAACTGACCGGCAGCGTGCGGCGCTTCGATCGCTGGTGACCCTCGGTGCGGAAGTCTTGAAGCAACGCGGCGAGCGCACGCGGCTTCGAGATTTTCGCGGCAACGAGGCGCAGGGACTGCAGTTCGATGCGAAGCTCTGGGATGGCCACGAGTACCGTCGATTCAGCGCCGTCAACGATGGTCCGCGACCGTTCTCCACCATTGTCGATGCAAGCGGCGCGACACCGAGAGTCGTATACGCCGGCGCCGAAGAATCGCGTGCCGAGAACGTTGGCCTCGACAGCGGTCACTACCGCCGACTCACGTGGCTGTTTCAGACTCTGAACGACGTGCAGGATTCGCTGGAGGCCGACTGGGTGGACAATGAGATGCTCAAGGGGGTCGCAAGCCAGTTCGCCTACGCCGTTCACTGGCATCCCTGCCACCATGGACGCGTCGATGGATGCGCAGCGGAACCGACTGCCGGCGACCTCGAGAGCGTACCGCAGTTCGTGAACTACGTATCGGGACAACGTGGATGGTACCGTCTGACGCCGACCCAGCCGTGCGATGCCGGTGTGCCGCCATACGGTTTCTCCACGCTGATGGCTATCTCGGAAAATCTGTGGTGGGCAAAATTCAACAACGATGTCGGGCGCATCTGGGCGCGACTCGACGTCGTCGTAGATCGGGCAAACCTACCGGCCCCGTCGCAAGGCGACACCGTCCAGTGCGGTGCCAACGAGGGCCAGATCGAATGGGGAAAAACCTATCATCGGATGGTATTCCGGCCTGACGGTCATCTCAGCAGACACGGGCTCGGCTTCTACGCGATGAAATACTGGGCCGAGCTTGCCCTACAGGATCGCTAGAAAAATGACCCGCGTAGCATACGCCGAGGACACGCTGGGCGCCGGCATTCGATCCCGCTTTCTGGAAAACGTGAACGGTCTCACGATGCACGTCCTTGAAGCCGGGTTCGAGGACAACAACCGCCCATGCATTCTCCTCCTTCATGGCTTCCCGGAGCTCGCCTACAGCTGGCGAAAGGTGATGCCGTCCCTGGCCGCGGCCGGCTTCCACGTGGTCGCGCCGGATCAAAGGGGCTACGGGCGCACCACCGGCTGGGACGGCGACTACGACGGCGACGTCGGAACCTTCCGCATCCTCAACCTGGTCAGGGACACCCTGGGACTGGTCGCAGGCCTCGGCCGCCGCTCGGTGGCGTGCGTCGTCGGCCACGATTTCGGCTCGCCCGTGGCCGCCTGGTGCGCGCTCATCAGACCGGACGTCTTTCGATCCGTCGTGCTGATGAGCGCCCCCTTCGCGGGCCCACCGTCGCTCCCCCTCGGGCCCTCGAAGCCACCGCCGGCCGACACCATTCACGACGACCTGGCGGCGCTGGATCCGCCGCGCAAACACTACCAATGGTATTACTCCTCGCGCGACGCCGATGACGAGATGA
>JAABYT010000003.1:265175-266251 GCA_011775625.1 Gammaproteobacteria bacterium
GCGTCGTGGTCTGCGAGCGAGCTCGCGAAGCTGCCAACCTATTACATCATGGAGCTCGACAAGGGAATGGCGCAGACCGTGGCCCGGGAGCGTCCGTCGCCGAGCCAGATCGACGAGTGCACCTGGCTCACCGACGCGGAGCTGCGCGTTTACAGCACGGAGTACGAAAGAAACGGATTCCAGGGCGGGCTTCAGTGGTACCGATGCCAGACGAGCGGCGATTACGTCGCGGAGCGCGAAATTTTCTCCGGCCGCGCCATTGACGTACCCTCCATGTTCGTTTCAGGCAAAAGCGACTGGGGAACCTATCAGCGTCCGGGCGACTTCGAGGCAATGCAGAGCACTGCCTGCACGAACATGCTCGCCTGCCACCTGATCGAGGGCGCGGGGCACTGGGTGCAGCAGGAGCAGCCTGAAGCAGTGAGCCGCTTGCTTCTGCAGTTCCTGGGCGAGCGCGACGCTGGCGGCTAGGCGGCTTTCCTGCCGATAGGCGCCAGTCTGCCGACCGCAAAGCCCTGGGCAAAATCGACGCCGATCTCACCGATTTTCCTCAGGATGTCGGCATCCTCGACATGTTCGGCGATGGTTACCGTGTTACTGAGCCGCGCAACCTCGCTGATGGAGCGGACCATGACCAGGTCCGTGGGATCCTTCAAAATATTCTGCACCAGGGATCCGTCGATCTTCACGAAATCGACCGGCAGCTCTTTCAGATACCTGAACGAGTAGCTACCTCGGCCAAAATTGTCGAGCGCGAACCGGCACCCCATCTGGCGCAGAGCGTCGACGAACTCCTTCGCGTCTTCGAGACGTGTGACAGCTGTGCGCTCTGAGATCTCGAAGCAGAGCTTTTCCGCAGGGAAATTGTAAAAGCGGGTGCGCTCGTAAATGTATTCGAGGAAAGACGCGCTCCCAAATGTGTGCGCGGAAAGGTTGATGAAGGCGAGAGAGAGTGCATCGAGCCTCTTTTTGTCGGCGGCAAAATAGCGCAATCCTTCATCGAGGACGCGTCGATCCAGTGCGACACTCTCGCTGTAACGCGCAGGGACCGGCATGAAAGTATCAGGGCTCACCAG
>JAABYT010000055.1:0-7677 GCA_011775625.1 Gammaproteobacteria bacterium
ATCGCCGCCGTCAGCGTCGTCTTGCCGTGGTCGACGTGGCCAATCGTGCCAACGTTCACGTGCGGCTTCGTTCGTTCGAATTTCTCCTTGGACATGGAAGCGATCTCCGCAAAGGACCCTCAAATTGTGAACATTCTCTATGACCCGCAGCTGCAGCTGACCATCAGCGCTGGAATCTGGAGCCCATAACCGGATTTGAACCGGTGACCTCTTCCTTACCAAGGAAGTGCTCTACCGACTGAGCTATATGGGCGGATATCTACCGGCCCTCGGCCCAACCCAGCGGGCAAAATCCGGCTCTGGTTCCGACGCCGGTCGACGGCCCGCGCCCGCCACCCGTTGTCGCCTGTGTCTCGGTCCGGACCACCCTTGGAGCGGGTGATGGGAATCGAACCCACATCATCAGCTTGGAAGGCTGAGGTTCTACCATTGAACTACACCCGCGGCGCGCCGGAACCCGGCTCCGCCTGCTCGAAACCAAGTGTGTCGCCGACGGCCCCGCCCAGGTTCGGTCCCCTCACCACCACCGTCTCTGTTGGTGGAGGGG
The DNA here is from genome assembly GCA_011775625.1 of Gammaproteobacteria bacterium. Classification (GTDB taxonomy): domain Bacteria; phylum Pseudomonadota; class Gammaproteobacteria; order HK1; family HK1; genus JAABYT01. The sequence continues at coordinate 548 of JAABYT010000055.1, forward strand.
GGAGGATTCGAACCTCCGAAGGCTGCGCCGTCAGATTTACAGTCTGATCCCTTTGACCGCTCGGGAACCCCTCCGGAACGCAAGCCGGAAATTTTCTTGAATTAACAGTGTCATGTCAAGGGTAGTTGGGAATTCACTCGGGTGCATCCCCGACCGGCGCGGCCCCCGCACCCGCCAGCCAGTCGCGCGGTTTGAGGTAGCGCTCGTAGAGGCGCGCCTCGGCAGATCCGGGCTCCGGCTGCCAGGCGTAGCGCCAGGCCACCAGCGGCGGCAGCGACATCAATATGGACTCGGTGCGGCCCCCCGATTGCAGGCCGAACAGCGTGCCGCGGTCGTAAATGAGATTGAATTCCACGTAGCGGCCGCGCCGGTAGAGCTGGAACTCCCGTTCGCGCTCGCCGTACGCGAGCCCCTTGCGGCGCGCCACGATAGGCAGGTAAGCAGGCAGGAAGTGGTCGCCGACGCTGCGGGTGAAGGCGAAACAGCGCTCGAAGCCGCCGTCGCAGAGGTCATCGAAGAACAGTCCCCCGACGCCGCGCGCCTCGCCCCGGTGAGGCAGGTAGAAATACTCGTCGCACTGGTGCTTCAGGCGCGCGTAGGTGTCGGAGCCGAACGCCGCGCAGGCCTGCGCCGCCGTGCGGTGCCAGTGCTCGGCGTCCTCGTCGAATCCGTAATAGGGTGTGAGGTCGAAGCCGCCCCCGAACCACCACAGCGGCTCCTCGCCGCGTGCCTGCTTCTGCGGCGTGCCGGTGCCGCCCGCCTCGAAATAGCGCACGTTACAGTGCGCCGTCGGCACGAAGGGATTACGCGGGTGAACCACCAGTGACACGCCGAGCGCCTGGAATGACCGGCCGGCCAGCTGCGGTCGCCGCCGGCTGGCGGCCGGGGGCAGGCTCGCGCCGTGCACGTGGGAGTAGTTGACGCCGGCCTGCTCGAAGACGCGACCGTCGCGCAGCACCCGTGAGCGACCGCCACCGCCCTGCGGGCGTTGCCAGTCATCGCTTGCGAATGTCCCCTCGCCGCCGTCCTCCCGGGCGAGGGCCGCGCAGAGCGTATCCTGGAGAGCCCTGAAATAAGCCTCTACCGCATCGATCCGCCCCTCGTCCATGCTCACCCGCCGCGGCCTCAACCGGCGCGCAGCACGCGCCCGTCCCTGGCATCGCGGATCTCGGTGGGGAGCGCGTCGCCGCCGGTACGGCCGCTCAAGAAACAATCCACCCCGCTGCCGAGCAGCATCCGGCGTGCCTGGAGCACCGTCCGCGCCGGCGGCCGGCCGCTGCGGTTGGCGCTGGTGGAGACCAGCGCCGCACCGAATGCCCGGCACAGGCGCGCCGCCAATGGATGGGCGGTGACACGCACCGCGATGCGGTCACTGCCGCCGGTCAGCCAGACCGGCACGGCGGCTGCGGCCGGTAACAGCCAGGTGACGGGGCCCGGCCAGCTCTGAAGAACCGGCGCCAGGCTCTCGGCAGGCTGGGGCAGCAGCAGTGGCGCCAGCTGCTCGAAGCCTGCCGCGATGACGATGAGACCCTTGTCGAGAGCACGTCCCTTGATGGCGAGGATGCGCATGACCGCCTGCTCGTTGAGCGGGTCGCAGCCGAGACCGTAGACCGCCTCGGTGGGATAGGCGACGACACCGCCGGCGCGCAGGATGCGCGCGGCACGCCGCAGGTGCCAGGCGCTCGAAGCGGGCACGATGCGCTCAGCCTGACTCCAGCTTCTGCTGCACGGCTCGGTCCTTGGCCGCGACACCCTCGGCGCTTGCGGCGCGCTCGGCGCGCACCCGCGAGTGCACATCGGAATCCGCCACACCCAGCACCTGTGCCGCCAGAAACGCCGCGTTCTTGGCGCCGGCGCTGCCGATAGCGACGCTCGCCACGGGCACGCCGGCCGGCATCTGCACCGTCGAGAGCAATGCGTCCAGCCCTTTCAGCGGCCCCGCGTCGATGGGAACGCCGATGACCGGGCGCAGCGTCTGCGCGGCGACGGCCCCGGCCAGGTGCGCCGCCATTCCGGCGGCCGCGATGAACACGGCACAGCCGCGGCGCTCGGCGTCGAGGACGTATTCACGTGTGGCCTCCGGCGTGCGGTGCGCCGAGGTGATGCGCACCTCGCGGGCAATGCCGAGCTTGTCGAGCACGTCGATGCAGCCCTGCATGGTCGCGAGATCGGAATCCGAGCCCATCAGAACGGCGACGAAAGGATTGGTGTCGTTCACTGTCTGCGCTACCCCCCTGGTTGAGGGAGCGATTCTAAACCAGATGCCCGCAAAGGGTAGCGTCGGGTCCGCGAACGACCCGAGTGCGGGACGCCCGCTCGGCTAGTCCGCGCCGCCCGCCCGGCCGACGTCGCTGTCGGCACCCGTGTCGACGCCGCCGCGTGCACTCTCCGACTTTTCGCTCGCGCCGAAGTTGTTCACCTTACCGTGTGCCTGCGACTCTGCCTCGTCAGCGGCCTCATGGGCGGTGCTCTTGGCGGCCTTCTTGGCGGCTTTCTTGGCCGTTTTCTTGGCCGTTTTCTTGGCCGTTTTCTTGGCGGTTTTCTTCGCAGCCTTCTTCTTGGCTTTTTTCTTGGCCTTCTTTTTCGTTTTCTTCTTGGTCGTCTTTTCGGCCGTCTCCCCGGCCGCGGCGGCCTTCTTCTTTGCAGCGCCGGCCTTGCGTCGCCCGCGGCGCGGCGGCGCGGCCGCCAGCAGCTCTTTGCACTCTTCCAGACTCAACGACGCGGGCTCGCGATCCTTCGGCACCCGCGCGTTGCGCTCGCCGTTGGTGACGTAGGGCCCATATCGGCCGTTGAGAATCTTGATGCCCTCGTCCTCGAACACCCGGATCTCTCTCTGAGCATCGAAGCGCTTCTTCTCCTCGATCAGCTCCAATGCCCGCTCGAGGGTCACGGTGTAGGGGTCGTCGTCCTTCTTCAACGAGACGAACTTGTTCCCGTAACGAACATAGGGACCGAAGCGCCCGACGTTGGCCGAAACCGGCTGGCCTTCCTGGTCGACACCCAGATCGCGGGGCAGCGTGAACAGCTGCAGCGCATCCTCCCGCGTGATGGTGTCGAGACGCTGATCGCGGCGCAGGCCGGCGAAGCGCGGCTTCTCGTCTTCCTCGGCGGTGCCGATCTGCGCGTACGGACCGTAGCGGCCCATGCGCACGGTGAGCTCGCGACCACTTTTCGGGTCGACGCCGAGAACTCGCGCCTGGGATGCCTCCTTGCGCGAGACGTTGGCCTCCTTGTCTTCGACCTGGGCGTGGAACGGCTCCCAGAACTGACGCAGCCGCGGCACCCAATCCTGCTCGCCGCGGGAGATGGCGTCCAGGTCGTCCTCGAGCCTGGCGGTGAAGTCGTAGTCCACGTAGTCGCCGAAATGCTGGGTGAGAAAGGCATTGACCAGGCGCCCGACATCGGTCGGCCTGAAGCGACGATTCTCCAGCTCGACGTACTCGCGCGCCAGCAGGGTCGAGATTATCGTCGCGTAGGTGGAGGGGCGGCCGATGCCGTACTCCTCGAGCGTGCGGATGAGCGACGCCTCCGTGTAGCGCGGAGGCGGCTCGGTGAAGTGCTGCTCGGATCGCAGCCCGAGGAGCTCGACGCGCTCGCCCTCGCTGAGCGGCGGCAGGCGGCGATCGCGGTCCTCGTCACTGTCTTCGTCGTAGACCTGCAGGTAGCCGGGGCTGGCGATACTGGAGCCCGTGGCGCGGAACATGGCGCTTTCGTCGCTGTCGCCGGGGGCCAGGTCCACCGCCACCATATCGACGGTCGCGTGAATCATCTGGCAGGCGACGGTGCGTCGCCAGATGAGACGGTAGAGCTTCTGCTGATCCTCATTGAGCACCGCTTCGAGCGATTCCGGCGTGCGCGCGATGCCGGTGGGACGCACGGCCTCGTGGGCCTCCTGGGCGTTTTTCGCCTTGGTCTTGTAGACGCGGGCCTCGGGCGGTAGCTGGTCGGCACCGTAGGTCTCGGAGATGTAATCGCGCAGCTCGGCGACCGCCTCGGCGGCCAGGGTCACCGAATCGGTTCGCATATAAGAAATGAGTCCGACCAGGCCGCTCCCCGTGTCGACGCCTTCGTAGAGCTGCTGCGCGGTGCGCATGGTGCGCTGCGCGGTGAAGCCGAGCCGCCGTGCGGCTTCCTGTTGAAGGGTCGAGGTGATGAAGGGCGCCGCCGGATTGCGCTTGCGCTTCTTTTTCTCGACGCGCACCACCCGCAGCCGGCCCTCGGCGCGTGCGCTCAGATCCGCCTCCACGCCCTTCGCCCGCGTCTCGTCGGTGATGCTGAACTGCTCGAGCTTCTCGTCGTCGTAGTGCGTCAGCCTGGCGACGAAAGGCGTTTGCTGCTTGGTCAAATCCGCTTCCAGCGTCCAGTACTCGCGCGGCTTGAACGCCTCGATCTCGTCCTCTCGCTCGGCGATCATGCGCAGCGCCGGACTCTGCACCCGGCCTGCGGAAAGCCCCCGGCGGATTTTCTTCCACAGCAGCGGCGAGAGATTGAAGCCGACGAGATAGTCGAGCGCCCGGCGCGCCTGCTGGGCGTTGATCAACGATCGCGACAGCTCGCGCGGCGTATTCACGGCTTCGTCAATGGCGCGCTTGGTGATCTCGTGAAAAGCAATGCGGTGTACCGGCTTGCCGTTGAGCACCTTGCGTTCCTTGAGCAGCTCCACCACGTGCCACGCGATGGCCTCGCCCTCGCGGTCCGGGTCGGTGGCGAGATACAGGGCATCAGCCTTCTTCATGGCCTTGGTGAGCGCGGCGACGTGCTTCTCGTTGCGCTCGATGGGCTCGTAGTGCATGGTGAAGTCCTTTTCGGGCTCCACGGCTCCCTCCTTGGGACGCAGATCGCGCACGTGGCCGTAGGAAGCCAGAACCTCGTAATCGGGCCCCAGATACTTCTTGATCGTGCGCGCCTTGGCGGGCGATTCGACGACTACGAGGTTTTTCGTCATGGGCTCAACGTTGACGGAGCGTGTACCTTTGGTATCTGAACGAGGTTCCCAGAGCGCGGCCGGTCCCGGGATTCGCCTGCCCCGCGGCCTCCAGGCGCAGGCGGGGTAGGGAAGAAGTGTAGACTAATGAAGGCGCCCGCTCGCCCCGTCGAGCACGAAATCCTCCATCCAGGCGCAAACGGCCTCCTTGCCGGGCTGATTGAACAGAACCATTAGGACCACCCATTTCAGCTGCTCGAGGTCGATTTCCTCGCCCTCGAGGGCCTCGATCCGGTCGATGACCAGCTCCCGGGTGGTCGCGTCGAGCACGCGCAGCTGCTCGAGAAACAGCAGAAAACCGCGGCACTCGGTGTTCAACCGCTCGGTCTCGCTGTCGGTGTAGACACGCATGGCGGGCAACGCGTTGCCCTCGAGCGGCACGGCCTCCGCGCCCTCGGTGGTCAGCGCCTCCAGCCACTCGAAGGCCTTGCCGATCTCGTCTTCGGGAAATCCCGCCTCCATGAGCTCCTGTCTGAGCGACTCGCGGTCCGAATCGATCTCGGTACCGTCGTCGATGTAGTACTCGAACAGGTACATGAGCACATCAAGTACGCTTTCTTTCATGGTGATTGTGTCGCGAGTCCGCCTGTCCAGTGATGCGGCAGTAAGCGCCCCCCGGGACCGGCACGATCAGGCCCCGGAGTTCGAGCGCGAGAAGGATGGAGGAAACCTTGTCCGCCGTCAATCCGCTGCGCGCGATCACCGTATCGACGTCGGTGGCGTGGTGCGCGACGCTGCCAAGCACCGATCGCTGCGCTGCGTCCAGGTCGTTTGGCGCCAGCTCGAACGGCGGCTCGGCGCGATTCTGCCGGGAAGTCCACGACGCCCCTGCGGGCAACTCCTCGAGAACGTCCGAGACGTTTTCCACCAGCTTGGCCCCGTGGCGGATCAGGTCGTGACAACCGCCGGCGAGGGGGCTCTGTATGGGACCCGGAACCGCGAACACCTCGCGTCCCTGCTCACCGGCGAGGCGCGCGGTGATCAGCGACCCGCTGCGCCGCGCCGCCTCGACCACCAGCACACCGAGGCTGAGCCCGCTGATAATGCGGTTGCGGCGCGGGAAATTACCCGCGAGCGGCGGGGTGCCGGGCGGGAACTCCGAGATCAGGGCGCCGTTGTCGGCGATCGTATTGGCGAGCCGCCGGTGCTGGCGCGGGTAGACCCGGTCGGGGCCCGCGCCGGCCACCGCCACGGTGAGGCCGCCGGCGTCCAGGGCGCCACGGTGGCTGGCGGCGTCGACGCCGAGGGCGAGCCCGCTGGTGACCGTCAGACCACGCGCGGCGAGCGCGGCGGCGAGCCGACGCGCCGTCTCGAGCCCGCACGGCGTTGCCTGCCGGCTGCCCACCATGGCCACCTGCGCCGATCCCAGAGCCGCCGTGTCTCCCAGCACGAACAGCACCGGCGGCGGATCGGCGATGTGCCGTAGACGCATGGGATAGGTCGGCGCGGCCAGCGTCACCAGGTGCCGGCCGCGGCCCTCGAGCCAGACCAGGTCACCGGCCACCGCCTGCCAGTCGGGCGTGACGCGCGCTGCGGCGACGACATCGCCTGGCGACGCGCTGCCCTCGACGAGCGCGCCGAGCGCCTCGCGCGGCAGCGTCGGCAGGCGGTTGAGTGCTAGCCAATCGGCGAGCTCGGCTTCCATGCCTGAACCCCTCACGGACACTCGGCGTGGTCTTGACACGCCCTGTCACCCGAAGGGATGACAGCGAGGCGACAGGCTAACCGATGTTCAGGGGTTTTTGACCGTGTCCAGCAGATGCATGGGCCGCGTCGCCTGCATGACGAGCGCGTAGCTGACACGATCGAAGGGCCTGAAGACCATCACGGTGCCGGCGCGCAGCTCGGGGAGCTCGACCAGCACCCTGCCGGTGCGGTTTTGATCGCCCCAGCGGTCCTCGACCTTGTCCCCGCTTTGGAAGATGCCCAGCACCAGCCCTTCCTGAATGCCGTCCTCGCTGCCGATATCGAGCACCACGATGTCGTTCTCGCCGATCTGCGTGACGCCCTGTACCACCGAGATTATCTGCGCGTTGACATCCCAGTCGGGGGCCCGTGGCACGAAGCTGGTGATGACCTTATCTTCACTGACCGGAAACAGCCGGTCACCGGCACGCACTTCCTGAGAGCTGGTCAGCAGCAGCAA
>JAABYT010000055.1:7823-22069 GCA_011775625.1 Gammaproteobacteria bacterium
TGGCCGCGCCAGGAATGGCCGGATCGTATCCATGGGGATGGCAGGAATGGCGTCGTCGCGCTCCGTGACATACGCCTGCGGCGTGAGCTTGACGGTGCGCGGACCGACCTGTTGCCGGGTCACCTGCTCCCCGGGCACCTGCTCCCCGGGCACCTGCTCGCCGGGCGCACCTTCACCGCGGCGCGTGAGCTGCACGACCGGCTTGCCGTCACGGTAGAACAGCGCCAGCTCGTCGCCCGGGTAGATGAGATGTGGATTGCGGACCTGCGGATTCAGCTGCCAGATTTCCGGCCAGCGCCACGGTTCCACCAGGAAGTGCTCGGAGATGTCCCAAAGGGTATCGCCTTTCTTGACGACGTAGCGGGTCGGGTGATCCGGGTTGAGCTCGACGCTCTGGGCCAGGGCCAGAAGCGGCACCAGCAGGGCCGCCAGAAACAGGCTGAATGCTTTCTTATAGGGCATGGGGAACCTTGCGCGAGCGCGTTGTGGGTCTGCAGACGAGCCCCGGCGGAGAGGCCGGAAAGCGCCCGGATCTAGTTGGGAACACGGGATAAATATAGGCTATACAATTCTGAAAATTCAAACAAAACTGGCCTTTCACGGGGCCCCGGAGAAGCCCGATTCCGGCCTTCCCGTGGCGCCCGAGCGGAGGCATCCAGTACAATTATCGGCCGCCCCGGGGCAAACATTGAGAGAACCGGCGCGCGACGGGAAAATCGATGGCCATACGTGAAATTCTGCATTTTCCGGACCCGCGACTGCGCAATCGCGCGGAGCCGGTGGCGGGGGTGGACGACGACGTGCGTCGCCTCGTCGACGACATGCTCGAGACCATGTACGCGGCGCCGGGTATCGGCCTCGCGGCCGTTCAGGTAAACGTGCCCAAGCGTGTCGTCACCATCGACATCTCCGAGCATCGCGATCAGCCCCTGTGCCTGATCAACCCGGAGATCCTCGAGCTCGCCGGCAGCGTGGAGACAGAGGAAGGCTGTCTGTCGGTACCCGGCATCTACGACTATGTCGAGCGCGCCGACTGGATCCGTGCGCGCGCCCTCGGCCGTGACGGCGAGCCCTTCGAATTCGAGGCCGAGGGTCTTCTGGCCGTCTGCGTTCAGCACGAGATCGATCATCTCGACGGCAAGCTGTTCGTCGACTACCTGTCGCAGCTCAAACGCCAGCGTATCCGTAAGAAAGCGCACAGGCAGCAGCGCCAGGCCATGTAGCCTCAGGCCGCCGGGTGCGGCCGATGGCGGCTTCACATCAGCTCCGGCGGCGCGACGATTCTGGTAACACCGACCGTGCGGGACAGCCCATGGGCTTGCGATTGATCTTCGCTGGAACGCCAGAGTTCGCCGCCACCGTGCTCGGCGCCCTGCTCGACGGTCCTCACAGGGTGCTGGCAGTCTACACGCAGCCGGATCGGCCGGCCGGGCGAGGACGTCGCCTTCGCTCGAGCCCCGTAAAGGCCCTCGCCGAGGCGCACGCCATCGCCGTCGAGCAACCTCGCAGCCTGCGCGAGGCCGACGCGCAACGCTGCCTGGCGCGTTACGGGGCGGATGCGATGATCGTCGCCGCCTACGGGCTGATTCTGCCCGAGGCCGTGCTCGCGACTCCGCGCCTGGGGTGCATCAACGTTCACGCCTCGCTGCTGCCGCGCTGGCGCGGCGCAGCACCCATTCAGCACGCGATCCTCGCCGGGGATCGCACCACGGGGATCTCGATCATGCAGATGGATTCGGGGCTGGATACCGGCCCGGTGCTGCGCCGCGCGGACTGTCCCATCCACGAAGACGACACCGGCGGCAGCCTCCACGATCGTCTCGCAGCCCTCGGCGCCGCGACCCTGCTCGAGACGCTCGCGGCGATCGAGACGGGCCATGTGCACGCCGAGCCCCAGGACCCGGCGCTGGCGACCTACGCCGGCCGCATTGCCAAGCAGGACGGGCTCATCGAGTGGAGCCGATCCGCCGAGGCGATCGAGCGCCAGGTGCGCGCCTTCGACCCGTGGCCGGTGGCTTACACCTACCTGCCGGCGACGCCCACGGCTGTTGCCGAGCGCCTGCGCATATGGCGCGCCCGGGTTGTGACGAGCACGCAGCAGCAGGCGCCGGGCACGCTGCTCTCGTGCTCGGCCGCGGGCATCGACGTGGCCACGGGGCGCGACGCGCTGCGCATCGTCAAACTGCAGCCGGCCGGTGGCCGAATCATGAGCAGCGGCGACTATCTCAACGCCCACGTCTTGGCCGTCGGCGCGCGCCTGGTTGGCACCCCCGCCCCGGCCTGACGCCGGGAGGCCGCGCATGCCGAACCACGCCCGATCGACCCGCCCGCTCGGCAACCCCCGCGCCGTTGCGAGTGCGGTGCTGACGGACCTGCTCGATCGGGGGCGATCCCTCAACCCTGCGCTGGAAGCGCATGGCGGGGCCCTCGCCGACGCCAGAGATCGGGCCCTTGCCCGCGAGCTCTGCTACGGCGTGGCCCGTTGGCTGCCGCGCCTCGAGCTCTGCCTGCAGCGGCTCATGGACAAGCCGCTGCGAAAGCGCGAGAGCCGCGTGCGCGCCGTGCTGTTGCTGGGGCTCTACCAGCTGATGTACACGCGCATCGCCGAGCATGCGGCGGTCGCCGAGAGCGTCGCGCTGGTGCGCGGTGCCGGAAGAGACTGGGCCGCTGGCCTGGTCAACGGCGTGCTGCGCAGCTTTCAGCGCCAACGTGCGCAGCTGATCCACGACCTCGACGCGTGCGAGCAAGGCCGCTACGCCCATCCGCTCTGGCTCATCGACGCCACCCGGGAGGCCTGGCCGGGCGACTGGCAGCGCATCCTCGAGAGTAATAATGAGCGACCGCCGATGGCGCTGCGCGTGAACACGCGGCGCACGACGCGCGACGCGTTTCTCGCCGAGCTCGCGCACCAGGGCATCGAAGCGAGCCCCATCGCGCACACCCCGCACGGGCTTCGCCTGCACAGCCCGAGGGACGTGGCGGCGCTCCCCGGATTCGCGCAGGGCCGGGTATCGGTTCAGGACGGTGGCGCACAGCTCGCCGGTCCGCTGCTCGACGTGGGCGCCGGCATGCGCGTGCTCGACGCCTGCGCGGCACCGGGCGGCAAGAGCACGGCGCTGCTCGAGAGCCAGCCCGAGCTGGACGAGCTCGTCGCCGTGGACAGCGACGGCGAACGCCTCGCACGTCTGCGACAGAACCTGACGCGGCTTTCCCTGCAGGCGACCGTGGTGTGCGGCGACGCCGGCGATCCCGGCCAGTGGTGGGACGGCAGGGCCTTCGATCGCATCCTCGCCGATGTTCCCTGCACCGGCAGCGGCGTCATCCGCCGGCACCCGGAAATCAAGCTGCAACGTCGCCCGGAGGACGTGGAAACGCTCGCCGCCGGTCAGCTGCGACTGCTCGACCGGCTGTGGCCGCTGGTGGCCCGCCGGGGGCGGCTGTTGTACGCTACCTGCTCGTACCTGCCGCGTGAGAACGACCACGTGCTGGCCGAATTCCTCGCGAAACACCCGGATGCCGCCGGCGTTCCCATTTCCCGCGCTTGGGGTCGAGCCACCGACCACGGACGTCAAGTGCTCCCCGGCGAGGATACGATGGACGGTTTCTACTATGCACTGCTTGGAAAGCGTTGAGCGGATCAGGGTGCGCGCCTGGCCGGCCGTGTGGCTGGCCGTGTGCTCGCTGCTGCTGGTCGTCACCGAGCCGAGCACATCCGCTCCCGGTAAAATCGAGGCGGGCTTCGATATCCGCAGTGCCCGGACCGAGCTGGTCGACGGCGTCTACCTGCTCGACGCAGACCTGAGCTTCGTGTTCAGCGACGAGTCGCTCGAAGCCATCGAGAACGGCATACCCGTCACCATCGTCGTCGAGATGCTCGTGCTGCGCGAGCGTGGCCTCATCTGGGACAACCTCTGGTGGGACGCGGAGATCGCGCACATCGAGGCAAGGTTCCGAATCGAGACGCGTCCGCTCAGCAACACCTACCTGCTGCGCAATCTCAACTCCGGCGAGACACGGGTATTCGCATCGCTCGAGGAGCTCGTCGACGGACTCGGCAGGCTGCGCGGCTTCCCGCTCATCGACGAGCACCTGATGGGCAACGAGGGACACTATTATTTGCGCATGCGTACGCTTCTCGACATCGAGTCGCTGCCCTCACCCATGCGTCCCTGGGCCTATCTGAGCGCCCCGTGGCGCCTGAAGAGCGATTGGTACGAATGGCCGCTCGAGCGCTGAAACGCTTTTTCACCGGCGTCGGACCGATTCTCGTCCTCGTGCTGCTGCTGCTCGTCTCACTGGTGATGATGAGCAACGCCACTCAGGGCTCGGCGCGATTCGGTCAGCTGTACTCGGCGATGCTCGCCATCAACGCGCTCGGGCTCATCGCGCTGGCGGGACTGATCGGCTGGAATCTGTTCAGCCTGCTGCGTCGCGTGGGCGCAGGCGAGCCGGGCGCCCGGCTGACGGTGCGCATGGTGGCGGTGTTCGTAATCCTGTCGGTGACGCCGGTTCTGGTCGTCTATTACTTTTCCCTGCAGTTCCTCCACCGCAGCATCGACAGCTGGTTCGATGTGCGCATCGAGCGCGCGCTCGACGACGCCCTCGAGCTCAGTCGAACGGCGCTCGGCGTGCGCATGCGCGAGCTGCTGGCCCACACGGAGGTGGTCGCCGGCGATCTCGTGGACATGCCCGCGGAGCAGATCGCCGTCGGTCTCGACGATCGCCGGCGCCTCGCCGGCGCCTCGGAATTCACTCTGATCGGCGCCAACGGGCACATTATTGCCTCGAGCAGCATCGACCCGACCGCCATCGTCCCCAACCGACCGAGCGATGCCATTCTCGTCCAGCTTCGCCAGTCGGGCACCTACATCGGGCTCGACCCAATCGGCGACGCCGGCATGCACGTGCGCGTGGTGGTGGGTCTGCCCGAGAACGTGGCAACCACCGAGCCGCGTATCCTGCAGGCGCTCTATCCGGTCGCCGAGCGAACCAGCACGCTCGCCGATACCGTGCAAACAACCTACGGCAAATACCGCGAGCTCGCCTACCTGCGCAAGCCGCTCAAGACCAGCTTCACGCTGACCCTGTCGCTGGTGCTGCTGCTCAGTCTGTTCGCCGCCGTGTGGGCGGCCTTTTACTCGGCGCGGCGCATGGTCGCGCCGCTTCAGAATCTGTCCCAGGGCACGCGCGCCGTGGCCGACGGCGACTACGAGACGCGATTGCCGAGCTCCAGCGAGGACGAGGTGGGCTTCCTGGTCGAGTCGTTCAACGACATGACGCGCCGGCTCGCGAAAGCCCGCGACGAGACCCGGCTAAGCCAGCAGCAGGTGGAGGATCAGCGCCGATATCTGGAAGCCGTGCTGTCACAGCTCTCCACCGGCGTGCTCACGCTCGATGAGGGCGGGCGACTTTTCACCTGCAACCGCGCGGCGAGCCAGATTCTGCGCGTGGAGCTCGGTGACGAGGCCGGCAAGACGCTCGACGAGATCGACGAGCGGCATGCGCATCTGCACCCTCTCAAGCAGGCCCTGCAGGCACGCGTGTCAGCCGAGGGTGTCGAGGACTGGCGCGAGGAGGTCATCCTGCTTGGACCCACAGGCCGCCAGGTCCTGATGTGCAGCGGCACGACGCTTTCGGCTTCCGATGGTGCGTTTGCCGGCCACGTGATCGTCTTCGACGACGTGACCGATCTCGTGCAGGCACAGCGCAACGCCGCGTGGAGCGAGGTCGCACGGCGCCTCGCCCACGAGATCAAGAATCCGCTCACGCCGATTCAACTCTCTGCAGAGCGACTGCGCCACAAGTATCTCGGCAAAATGCAGTCGGAGGACAGCAACGCCCTCGATCGACTGACGCGCACCATCGTGCAACAGGTGGAGGCCATGAAAACGATGGTCAACGCATTCACCGATTACGCGCGCGCGCCCCAGATGCAGCTGCGCAACGTCGACGTCAATGAGCTGGTCGCCGATCTGGTCGAGCTCTACCGCGCAGGCGAGAGCGAGGCTGTCATCGAGACACACCTCGACGGCGATGTGCCGCCGCTGGAAGCCGATCCGGACCGCCTGCGCCAGATTCTGCACAATCTGATCAAGAATGCGCTCGAGGCCAGTGAGCCCGGCAATCCCGCGCGAATCCTCATCGAGACACGCTACATCAACGAACCGTCCCGGGAGATGGTCGAGATTCGAACGCGCGACTTCGGGCGAGGGCTTCCCGCGCACATGGCCGAAGACATCTTCAGCCCCCAGGTGACCACAAAAACCAGGGGCAGCGGACTCGGACTCGCCATTGTCAAGAAGATCGTCGAGGAGCACGGCGGGGTCGTCTGGGCCGAGAACGAGGCCCAGGGTGGCGCAACCGTTATCATGCGCTTTCCGGTGGTCGTCGCGGAATCGGAGTCCGCATCGACGTCCCACCGACACGCGATATGAAAGGCTTTGTCCCATGACGCGAACGCGCACGGCCTCGAGGTAGGGGCATGAACGAGGCTTACATTCTGGTCGTCGACGACGAACCCGACATCCGCACCCTCGTCAAGGAGATTCTCGAGGACGAGGGCTATGAGGTCGGCGCCGCGGAGAATGCCGAGAAGGCGCGGCAGGCGCGGCGCGCGCGGCGTCCCGACCTGACGCTCCTCGACATCTGGATGCCGGACACCGACGGCATTTCCCTTCTGAAGGAGTGGGCCAGCAATTCCGGGCTCGATACGCCGGTCATCATGATGTCGGGGCACGGCACCGTGGAGACGGCAGTCGAGGCCACGCGGCTCGGCGCCTACGACTTTCTGGAGAAACCCCTGTCAACGGCCAAGCTCCTGGTAACCATCAAGAACGCCCTCGAGACAGCGCAGCTCAAGCAGGAGAACATCGGACTGCGGCGCGCTTCGGGCTCCGTCACCGAACCCGTCGGCCGCAGCGTGACGATGCAGAATCTGCGCGAGCAGGTGAAGCGCATCGCGCAGCACGACACCCCCGTGCTGCTGATGGGCGAGTCGGGCAGCGGCAAGGAAGTGTTCGCCCGCTATCTTCATCAGTCGAGCAACCGGCGCGACGGGCCATTCGTGCGGGTGCCCGTCGCAGGACTGACGAACGCCAACTCGGCGGCGGAGCTGTTCGGCATCGAGGACGGCGATTACGTTCATTTCGGCTCTCTCGAGCAGGCAAACGGCGGAACCCTGTTTCTCGAAGACATCATCGACATGGATCTCGGCGTGCAGGCGCGCCTGCTGAGCGCGCTCAAATCCCAGTCCTTCATGCGGGTGGACGGCAGCGCCCCTGTCTCGATTAACGTTCGCATCGTCGCCGCCACCAGCCACGAGCCGGCGCGCGCCGTCGCCGACGGCAAGCTGCGTGAGGATCTCTACTACCATCTGAACGTCGTGCCTCTGGAAATACCGCCTCTGCGCAGCCATCGTGACGACATTCCGGAATTGCTCAACTACTATATCGATCAACTGGCCAGCACCGAGGGGTTGCCGTACCGGCGTTTCACGGTCGGGGCGCAGAATCGTCTGCGCAACTATTCCTGGCCTGGTAACATTCGCGAGCTGAAGAATGTCGTGCACAGGCTACTCATTCTCGGGAGCGGGGCCGACATCGATCAGGAAGAGATCGATGTGTCACTGGGCGAGGTAGGCGAAGTGGGTGAGCATTCGGAGAGCGACATTCCTCACGGCTTCGAGCTGCCGCTCAAGGAGGCGCGCGAGCAGTTCGAGCGCAGCTATCTCGAGTATCAGCTTCGCATGACCGGGGGCAGCATCAGCAAGGTCGCAGAACGCATCGGTCTGGAAAGAACGCATCTTTACCGCAAGATACGCGCTCTGGGTATCGACCCCAAGCGTCTGAGCGCAAACCCGGACTAGTCGGCGGCGCGAGGAAAGATTGCCTTCAAAGACCGAATCGCACTGAATTCGGTACGCAAAAAACGTGAAAATAATAATTTTAGGTGCGGGCCAGGTTGGTATGACCGTCGCCGAAAATCTGGCCAGCGAAGCCAATGACATCACCATCGTCGATCTCGACCCGGAGCGTCTGAGAGCTCTCCAGGACCACCTCGACATCCGTGCCATCACCGGGCACGCGTCGCATCCCGACGTGCTGCGCAAAGCGGGCGCCGAGGATGCGGATTTGGTTCTTGCCGTCACCAACAGTGACGAGACCAACATGATCGCCTGCCAGGTGGCTTACACGCTTTTTCAAACTCCGACCAAGATCGCGCGGGTGCGCTCTGTGGAGTATCTGAACTATCCGCGGCTTTTCTGCCAGGAAGCGCTGCCCGTGGACGTCCTCATCAGCCCCGAGCAGCTGGCGACCGATTCCATTCAGCGTCTGATCGAGACACCGGGCGCGCTTCAGGTCCTCGACTTCGCTGACGGCCGGGTACGCCTCGTCGCGGTAAAGGCGTACCACGGCGGCCCCCTCGTGGGGCACGCGCTTCACGAGCTGCCGGCCCGCATGCCGGGTATCGACACCAGGGTTGCCGCCATTTTCCGTCACGGTCGCGCCATCGTCCCGGAAGGCGACACGGTCATCGAGGCCGATGACGAGGTTTTCTTCATAGCGGCCACCGAGCACATCCACCGCGTCATGGGCGAATTGCGCAAGCTCGACAGGCCGGTTCGGCGCGTGATTCTCGCAGGCGGCGGAAACATCGGGCGCCGGCTGGCGAGCGGGCTGGAGAGTAATTTCAACGTCAAACTAATCGAGCGTGACGCGGAAAGTGCCCGCGCGCTGTCCGAGGTGCTCAACAAAACCATCGTTCTCCAGGGCGATGCGGCCGACGAGGATCTGATGCGCGAGGAGAATATAGACAACACGGACGTCTTCTGCGCCGTCACCAATGACGATCAGATCAACATTCTCTCCGCAATGCTCGCCAAACGAATGGGTGCGCGCAAGGTAATGTCGCTCATCAACAGAGGCGCTTACGTGGATCTCGTTCAGAGCGGGATCGTCGACATCGCCATCTCGCCGCAGCAAACGACTATCAGCAGCCTGCTTGCTCACGTGCGCCGCGCCGACGTGGTGGTCGCGCACTCGCTGCGACGCGGGGCGGCCGAGGCTATCGAGGCTGTTGCCCATGGAGACAGCAATACCTCCAAGGTCGTCGGGCGCACGGTGGAACAGATCAAGCTGCCGCCCGGCACGACCATCGACGCCCTTGTCAGGGGCGACAAGGTCATCATTGCCCATCATGACACGCGCATCGAAGCCGGCGATCACGTCATACTGTTTCTCATAGACAAGAAATACGTGACCGAAGTGGAGAAAATCTTCCAGGTGGGTGTCACCTTCCTGTAGTCACACAGATCGCTGCGGGATCATCGATTCGTGCAACTGTTCGTCGTCCAACGCATTCTCGGACTGCTGCTCTGTCTGTTCAGCATCAGCATGCTGCCACCCATGCTGGTTTCCTGGTGGTACGACGACGGTGCCTTCAACGGTTTTCTCGACGCGTTTCTCGTCATCCTGGTATCCGGGCTGGCGCTGTGGCTGCCGGTCAGACGCCACCGGCGGGAGCTGCGCCTGCGCGACGGGTTCGTCATCGTCTTCATGTTCTGGGTCGCTCTCGGTCTCTCGGGTAGCCTGCCTCTGCTGGTATCGAAGATCGCGGACATGTCGGTCACAGACGCCGTGTTCGAGTCCATCTCCGGCCTGACCACTACCGGAGCGACCGTCATCGAGAACATCGATGCCCTGCCCCACTCGATTCTGTTCTACCGCCAGCAGCTGCAGTGGCTGGGCGGCATGGGGATCATCGTGCTGGCGGTCGCCATCCTGCCGATGCTCGGCGTCGGCGGCATGCAGCTGTACCGCGCGGAGACGCCCGGGCCGATGAAGGACAACAAGCTGACTCCGCGAATCACGGAAACGGCGAAGGCGCTCTGGTACATCTACCTCGGTCTGACCATCGTGTGCGCACTCGCCTACTGGCTCGCCGGGATGGGGCCGTTCGATGCCGTGTCGCACAGCTTTTCCACCGTCGCCATCGGTGGATTCTCGACCCACGATGCGAGCCTCGGCTATTTCGACAATCCATGGGTCGAGGCCGTTGCGGTGGTGTTCATGACCATTGCCGGAATCAACTTCGCCATCCACTTTCTCGCCTTTCGCTCGCGCAGCCCGCGCCCGTACCTCGGCGACACGGAGCTGAAAACCTACGTCGTGCTGCTGATCTGCGTGTCGCTGATCTCCAGCCTGTACCTTTTCTATTCGGAGACCTTTCCGACTTTCGCGAGCGCGCTGCGCCACGGCATCTTTCAGTCCGTCTCCATCAGCACGACCAGCGGCTTCACCACCAGCGGCTATTACACCTGGCCGAGCTTTCTACCTGTGATGCTGCTGTTCGCGAGCTTCGTCGGAGGGTGCGCCGGCTCCACCGGCGGCGGCCTGAAGGTGATTCGCGTGGTGCTGCTCTACAAGCAGGGCAAGCGCGAAATCATGCGCCTGATTCACCCCAATGCGCAGGTCCCCATCAAGATCAACGGCGCCAGCATGCCGAGCCGCGTGGTCGATGCGGTGTGGGGCTTCTTCGCCACCTACGTCGCGACGTTCTCGTTCATGATGCTGGCGCTGCTCGCGCTCGGGCTGGACCAGGTTACGGCTTTTTCTGCCGTCGCCGCGTGCATCAACAATCTCGGACCGGGGCTCGGCTCGGTCGGCGCCAACTACGCGGAGCTCGGCGACGGCGCGAAGTGGATCCTCTCGCTGGCGATGCTGCTCGGACGCCTGGAGATCTTCACCCTTCTCGTGATCCTGACGCCGTCGTTCTGGCGCGGCTGAAAGAGCCTGGTCAGTGGGGCTGGTGGAAAACCTCGAAGGCATGCTGGCAGCGGGCCGCGACGACGCGCTGCTGCGCTTCACGCTCGGCAGCGCCTATCTCGAAGAGCAGCCGGCGCGCGCCGCCGAGCATCTCGCCCGGGCCGTGGCCCTCGATCCCGACTATTCGGCGGCCTGGAAGATGTACGGAAAGGCACTCGCCGCCGCCGGCCGCGACGGCGAGGCGAAGGCCGCCTACCGGCAGGGCATCGAGACGGCGGAGCGCAGGGGCGACATTCAGGCGGCGAGAGAGATGCGCGTGTTCCTCAAGCGACTGGAACGCTGACGGCCGCGGCGCGACGCGACGAAGGTCAGGCGCACCAGGCCTCGGCGCCGGTGTTCAACTCGAGTGTGCCCGTGAGGCGCGAAATGTCGTCGAGGTTGTGACGCCGCATGTAGTCTTCCAGCCCGGCATTGATCTTGGCGCACACGAGCGGATCGTAGAACAGCGCCGTACCGATGCCGACCGTGGCGGCACCGGCGATGATGAACTCGAGCGCATCCTCGGCGCTGGCAATACCCCCCTGACCGATGATGGGCACGTCGTGACGCTTCGCCACCTGAAAGACCTGGTGAACCTTGAGCAGCGCCATGGGTTTTACCGCCGGGCCTGACAGGCCGGCATGGTTGGCGCCGATGACCGGTCGTCGGGTCTCGACGTCGACCGCCATGCCGAGAAAGGTGTTGACCACCGACAACGCGTCGCTTCCGGCCTCGATACAGCGGCGGGCATTCTCCGCGATATCCGTCTGATTGGGCGAGAGCTTTGCGATGACCGGCTTCGACGTCGCCGCGCGGCACGCCTCGACGACCCGCGCCGACATATCGGGATCGTTTCCGAATACCACACCGCCCTCGCGCACGTTCGGACACGAGATGTTGATCTCGACCGCATCGATGGGCGAATCGTCGAATATGCGCGTGACCTCGACGTACTCATCCACGGTCGCGCCGGAAACGTTGGCGAAGAAGCGCGTCTCGTCGAAATCCAGCTCGGGAAGAATGTTGTCGACCACGTGGCGACTGCCGGGGTTCTGCAGGCCGATGGAGTTGAGCATCCCGGCGGGCGTCTCCCACACGCGATGGGGCTGGTTGCCGAGACGCGCTGCGAGCGTCGTTCCCTTCAGGCACACGGCGCCGACGTCACGGTTGGAAAAGCCCTCCACGCGTGTGTATTCTTCGCCGAAGCCGACGCAGCCGGAAAGCAGCACCAGGGGCGTGTGCAGACGCAGGCCGCAGAAATCCACGCCCAACGGGTGGCCGGCGTTGCCGCTCACTGCGCGATGACCCCCATGCTCGACGTCGTCCTCTATCAGCCCGAGATTCCTCCCAACACGGGCAACATTATACGCCTATGCGCGAACACGGGTTTTGCCCTGCATCTGATTGCGCCGCTCGGCTTCGACATGCAGGAGAGGCGCCTGCGGCGTGCCGGACTGGACTACCGGGAGTGGGCGCGCGTGCGGGTGCACGCGTCGCTCGATGCGTACCTGCAGGCGGCGCAGCCGGCGAGGTTGCTCGCATTCTCGGCGCGCGCGCCGAGGAATTACGCATCGATTGCGTACCAGAGCGCCGATGCGCTGCTGTTCGGGCCGGAGACACGCGGCCTTCCGGAGCCGGTGCTGGCACGGGTGGCGCCCGCCGAGCGTGCTGCGATTCCCATGCTGCCGGGAAACCGCAGCCTCAATCTCTCCAACGCGGTGGCGGTGGTGTGCTACGAGGCCTGGCGCCAGCAGGGTTTCGCCGGGCACGGACCCGGCATCGCAGAGCAGCGATCGCGCTGAGCGCGCCGCCCGCTGCCTGGCTCAGCGAAGACCGAGCAGGTCGCTCGGTTCCAGCACGCCACTCTCGGGCAGCGGCAGAGCGTCCGGTCCCGACTCGGCAATGCGGAAGATCATCTCCTTGAGCGCCGTGCGCTGCGGCTCCATGAGGCGCGACCAGGCACGCGCTGTCTCGATGGCCTCCTGCTCGAGGTCCTCGATGACCTTGACTCCGAACATCAGCCAGGCCGGGCTCACATCCAGCGCCTCCGCCAGCTCACGGAGAATTCTCGGATGGTTGCACTTTCCGGCCTCGATGCGCTGTATGACCGCCTGGCTGGTGCCGACGTTGGCGGCCAGCTGATGCTGCGTCCAGCCCTTCTCGATTCGACTGTAGGTGAGTCGCCCGCCGAGCGTGGTCGTGCGGACTTCGCATTCGGTGGTTTTTGGCATCTCGAATGGACCCGTTGGATACTTTGCTTTGGGAACGACAAGTATTTCAGCACAGCCGGAGCCGGCTTTTTTTGAACCAGCGCACAGTTCCTGAGGAATCTAAGAACTCGAAGCGCTCAGGCGGCCGAATGGCCGACGCGGGCCCGCCGTTTTTCGCCACCGCCTCCCGCGACCTGGTGGCCCTGCTGCACCGCGAGCTCGCCGGTCTGGGCGCAAAGCACCTGCGCGCCGGGCACGCCGGGGTGCGCTTCCGCGCCACCCTCGAGGTCGCCTACCGAGCGTGCCTCTGGTCGCGTCTGGCGAGCCGCATCCTGCTGCCCCTCGCGAGCTTCGAGGCGCCCGGGAGAGAGGCGCTCTACGAGGGCGTTCGCCGCATCGAGTGGCGCGATCACGTGCCCGTGGACGGCACCCTGGCGGTGGATTTCGTCAGCTCACGCTCGTCGTTGGCCGACGCGCGATTCGGCGCCCAGGCCGTCAAGGACGCCATCGTCGATCGACTCCGCGCGCAAACCGGGCGGCGGCCGTCGGTGGACCGGGTCGCACCCGACGTGCGCATCAATGCGCATGTGGACAGAAACGTCGCCACCATCGCCATCGATCTGGCCGGCACCGGCTTGCACCGGCGCGGCTACCGGCGCCACGCCGGCCCTGCCCCGCTCAAGGAAAACGTCGCCGCCGCCATGCTCCTGCACGCCGGCTGGCCGGAGATGGCGGCGGCGGGGCAACCGCTGCTCGATCCCATGTGCGGCTCGGCGACTCTGCCGATCGAGGCGGCGTTGATGGCGGGTGATGTCGCGCCGGGGCTCGGACGCACGTATTTCGGACTTCAGGGCTGGCAGGGACACGACGAGGCGCTGTGGCAGAGGCTGCACGAGGAGGCGCGGCAACGGCGCCGCACGGGTCTCGAGCGACTGCCGCCCATCGCGGGCTTCGACGTGGACGCACGGGTCCTGGCCGCCGCGCGCGAAAACCTGTCGGCCGCCGGACTGGCAGCCCACGTCAGCGTCGCGCGGGCCGATCTGGGCGAGCTGCGATCGCCGTGGCCGGAGCTCACGGGGCTGCTCGCGTGCAACCCGCCCTACGGCATACGCCTGGGCGACGGCGATGCCCTCGGCGAGCTCTACGCCACCCTCGGAGAGGTCGCGGCGAGCGGGTTCCCGGGCTGGCGCCTGGCGGTGCTGTGCGGCTCGCCGGAGCTCGCCTCGCGCCTGGG
>JAABYT010000055.1:22078-38141 GCA_011775625.1 Gammaproteobacteria bacterium
GCCGGCGACGGCGATGCGCACGCGCCGATGTTCACCAATCGGCTGCGCAAGAATCTGCGCGAGGTGGGCCGCTGGGCGCGGCGCGAGCACATCGACTGCTACCGGCTCTACGACGCCGACATGCCCGAGTACGCTTTTGCGTTGGATGTTTACCGCGCCGAGCAGACCTGGGTCGTCGCCCAGGAGTACGAGGCGCCGGCGAGTATCCCGAAGGCGCGGGCGGCGGCGCGGCGCGAGACGGTGCTCGCGAGCGTGGCGGCGCTGCTCGAGCTGCCCGCCGAGCGCGTCGTTTTCAAGACCCGCCGCCGCCACCGGGGACACGGCCAGTACCTCCGGCTGGCCTGCGAGGACGTCCTGCACGAGGTGCGCGAAGACGGCTGCAGGCTGCTGGTAAACTTCAGCGATCGCGTCGATACGGGCCTGTTCCTCGACCATCGCCCGCTTCGCCGCATGGTGCACGATCTCGCCTCGGGTCGCCGATTCCTGAATTTGTTCGCGTACACCGGAGCGGCCTCGGTGCACGCCGCCGCCGGCGGCGCCCTCGCTACCACCAGTGTCGACCTGTCCGCTACCTATCTCGACTGGGCACGCCGCAACCTGGCGCTGAACGGCTTCGTCGACGAAGCGCACGCGCTGATTCAGGCCGACTGCCTCGCCTGGTTGAATGAGCCCCGCGAGGGTGAGCCCTACGGACTGATCCTGCTCGACGTGCCGACGTTCTCGAACTCCAAGCGCATGACCGGCACCCTCGACGTGCAACGGGATCACGCCATGCTCATCCGGCTTGCGGCGCGGCTTCTCAGCGCCGACGGCGTGCTGCTTTTTTCCAACCATCTGAGGCGCTTCCGCATGGATCACCGATCCCTCGCCGATGCCGGTCTCGCTGTCGAGGACATCACCCGCGAGACCATTCCCCGGGACTTCGCGCGCAATCCGCGCATCCACAATTGCTGGCGCATTCGCCGGCGGGCCGAACGGCGAGCGAGGCGCTCGCGGCGCGACGCCTCGAACGCGTGACCGCGGCCACGGCCGCCACGTATACTGCAGCGCCGCCCGCCTATGCGAGCCTGAAGGAAGGCGATGAACACCAGCAGCTGGCGCAATCCCGTCCTGATTCTGGTGTGCGCCAGCATTGTTCTGATTCTGTCCTTCGGCATCCGCACCAGCTTCGGCATCTTCCTCACGCCGGTTACCACGGACCTGGGGCTGGGTCGCGAAAGCTTCGCGTTCGCCATCGCGCTGCAGAACCTGCTGTGGGGCATATCGCAGCCGTTCGCCGGCGCCATCGCCGATCGCTACGGCTCGGGTCGCGTGATCGCGGTCTGCGGCCTGATGTACGTGCTCGGCCTGGTGCTCATGGCGTTCGCGTCGACGGCCCTCGAGCTGAGCGTCGGCGCCGGGCTGCTCATTGGTTTCGCCCTGAGCGGCACCGGCTTTCCGGTCATTCTGGCGGTTGTCGCGCGCAGCGTGGACGAGTCCCGGCGCAGCCTCTTTCTCGGCTTTGCGGGCGCCGGCGGCTCCTCCGGGCAACTGCTCATGGTGCCCCTCGGCCAGGTCTTCCTGGACGGCTACGGATGGGGCACCGCGCTGCTGCTGCTCGCGCTGATGTCATCGGTGATGGTGCCGCTCGCAGCGGCTCTCAGCGGTAAAGCAACCTCGGGCGCCGAGCGCGTCGTCAGGCAAAGCCTTGCGCAGGCCATCGGCGAGGCGAGTCGGCACGGCGGCTACTGGTACCTGACCGCCGGCTTCTTCGTGTGTGGCTTTCACGTCGCCTTCATCGCCACCCACCTGCCATCGTTCATCATCGATCGCGGTGCTGACCCCGCCTTGGGTGCCGTGGCACTGGCGCTCATCGGCTTCGGCAACATCATCGGCTCACTCGCGTGCGGCGTGCTCGGCGGACGCTACCCGAAGAAACGCATCCTCGCCGGTCTCTATCTGGCCCGCTCGGTGGTCATCACGCTGTTTGTGCTGTCGCCGGTCAACGACCTCTCCATCCTGCTGTTCGCCGCGGGTATGGGCATGCTTTGGCTGGGCACGGTCCCGCTCACCAGCGGCCTGGTCGCGCAGATCTTCGGTATGCGCTACATGGCGACTCTGTTCGGCTTCGTATTCTTCAGCCACCAGCTGGGCAGCTTTCTGGGCGCCTGGCTGGGGGGCTACGTCTTCGATACCACCGGCTCATACGACATCGTCTGGTGGATCGGGGTAGCGTTGGGAGTCGCCGCNNGGCCTGAGGCGCAAGCCGGCGACGCCGTCGCTACCAGGACAGCTCGCGCCGATCCGCCAGATCGGGCTCGCCGCAGTGACGCAGCATTTCCGCGCGCACCGCCGCGCTCAGACGAAGGGCACGATTCCAGGCGTTTTCCCGTACACCGCCGCCGGCCGTTTCCGGCAGCAGCCGTTCGCTCACGTGCACGCGGATACGCCCGCGACGCGGAAACAGCGATCGGTCACGAAGGATCGATCGGGTGCCGCGCAGGGTGAGCGTCACCACCGGTGCGCCGGTCTGCACCGCGGCCAGGAACGCGCCCAGATGAAAGGGCAGCAACCCCGGCATGCGGTGCAGCGTTCCCTCGGGGAAAATCGCCAGTGAAGCGCCCTGCTCGAGACGCTCGATGACCTGTCGCGCGTCCTCGGCACCGCGGGCGCGATCGAAACGCTCCACGAACATGCAGCCCAGACGCGCGAGGAAGACCCGCGCGAAGAAGTTGCCGCGAAGCTCGCTCTTTGCCGCGAAAGCGACCGGCCTCGGTAGCACGCTGACCAGCACCAGCCCGTCCAGGTAACTGGCATGATTGGCGACGACGATGAACTTTCCATCGGCCGGCAGACGCTCCGCTCCCTGCACCGTCGGACCGGCGCCGGTGAGCGCGAAAAGGCAGCGACCGAGCCCGCCGAGCCAGCGCCAGCGGCGATCGAGGCCCGGCGTGAAGACCACCATCGGCCAGGCAATGGCGAGAAGAACGCCGAACACCAGCCAAGCGTAGGCCGCGAATGCCAGACTGCGCAGGCGCCGCCACCAGCGCCGCGCCTGCGGCAGCAGACTGGCGAGTGCGAGGCGCACGATCTGCAGCCAGACGGCACGGTGCCTCGGCGCGAGCGCGCCGCGCTCGTAGAACTCGCGCAGCGCGACGCGACGAATCTTGCCGCTCGAGGTCTTGAGCACGGTGCCCGGCGACGCCACCACGACGTCGTCGGCGGGCATGCCCAGCAGCTCGGTGACGAGCGTCTCGATGCGTGTCCTGAGCGCCGCGCGGGCGGTGTCGTCGGTCTCGCGCGTCTCGGCCACGACGACCAGCCTCTCGGTGCCGGAAGCGGGATCGCTGCTGCCGAAGGCGGCCACGCATCCGCGTCGAATGCCGTCGATGTCGCCGACCGCCTGCTCCAGCTCATAGGGATAGACATTGCGACCGGCGCGAATGATGACGTCCTTCGAGCGACCGGTGATGTACACCTCGCCGTCGGCGACGAACGCGCGGTCGCCGGAGTCGAGCCAATCGCCGTCGAACAGCTCCCGGGTGGCCTGCGGATTGCGGTAATAGCCGCTCGTGGTTGACGGGCCGCGAAACTCCAGACGCCCTTCGCTTCGCTCCGCGGTCTCGCGCCCGCCTTCGTCGACGATGCGCACCTCGAAGCCGGGAATGGGCACGCCGCTGGAGACGAAAACCAGAGCGTCCTCGTCGTCTGCGTCGGCCGACAGCGCGCGCCCGTCGCGCGTCATCGGCAACCGCTGCACACGCTCGGCTCGCAGGCCGCGCCCGACCGGAGTGAAGGCGACGCCGAGCGTGGCCTCCGCGAGCCCGTACACCGGCGCAAGCGCCTCCGCACGCAGTCCGTAGCGGGCGAAGCGCGCGAGGAACTGCTCCATGGTCTGGGCGCTCACCGGCTCCGCACCGTTGAAAGCCAGCCGCCACGACGACAGATCCAGCCCTTCGATGGCGGCGTCGTCGATGCGCCGCAAGCACAGCTCATAAGCGAAGTTGGGCCCCCCCGAAAGGGTGCCGCGATGCTTGTGAATCGCCTGCAGCCAGCGCTCCGGCCGCGCCAGAAAGGTGAGCGGCGACATCAGCACCAGGGGAAAGCCGTAAACCAGGCTGCCGAGCCAGGCGCCGATGAGCCCCATGTCGTGATAGAGCGGCAGCCAGCTCACGAACACGTCGCTCGAGCGGGCCTCGAGCGCATCACCCATGGAGCGCAAGCTGGCAAGAATGTCGGCGTGGGTGAGCACAACGCCCTTGGGATTGCCCGTGCTTCCGGACGTGTATTGGATAAAGGCGACCGTATCCGGTGTCGCCGCGCTCGCTTCGAGGAGCAGGCCCGCGGTGCCCAGCTCCGCGACCGTGACCACCCTGCGCAGCCCCGGCACGTGGGATGTGAGCAGGCGCGACACCCGCTTGGCAGGCGGAAACGTGATCAGGCAGACGACGCCGGCGTTTTCCAGGATGCGCGCGTGGCGGCGGAAGTGATCCTCGATCTGCGACAGTCGCGCGGGCGGATATACGGGCACCGGCACGGCGCCCGCCAGAAGGATGCCGATAAAGCTGTGCAGGTATTCCACGCCGGTCGGCAACATCAGGGCGACACTCTGACCGGCCTCGATGCCCGCCTCTCGCAGCCCGGCGGCGACGGCCCGGGCGCCGTCGAGGAGCTCGCGGTAGGCGATCGTGCGCAGCGCACCGCCGTCGCCGTAGATCTGCACGTGGGCCCGGTCGGGGTGCGCG
Organism: Gammaproteobacteria bacterium; assembly: GCA_011775625.1. Taxonomy (GTDB): domain Bacteria; phylum Pseudomonadota; class Gammaproteobacteria; order HK1; family HK1; genus JAABYT01. The sequence continues at coordinate 26,803 of JAABYT010000055.1, forward strand.
CGCACGTGCCACTCGAGCGCCTCGAGCAGCGTCTCGGCGGCGGTCGGCACGGGCACCTCGGTGACCACGGTCGCCTCGGCGGGGCCGACCTCCATCGGGCTCACGCCGGGGCTCGCAGCGAGCAGCGCCCGCAGAACGTCGCGCGGCGTGTCGACATTTGCGAGCGTCTCTTCGCTGAGGGTCACACCGAAGCTCTGCTCGAGACGCACCAGCAACTCCACCCGTGCCAGGCTGTCGAGACCGAGATCCCGGTCGAGGGCGCTGTCGAGAGTCACGTGCACCCGATCGCGCATGTGCGGATGCAGCTCGATGACGATATCGCGCACCCGCGCAAGCAGAACCTGCGCGTCCACGGGCTGGCGCCGGGAATCATGCCTGTTGACCGGATTGACGCTCACGTTCATTGCCGTGCTTGCACGGGAGGATTGTCCCAGGCTTGCTGCCGGCCAGTATATGGGCCGGTCACGACTGCGAGAACCTACATATTGGTAACATCGACGTGGCCGGGGCTTTGCGCCTACCATGGCCGCCATCGCCCGGGCGCGCGAAGAGGCATGCAGATTTTGTCAATTCCGAACAGCCACCGGGTCGTCGTCTGCCGCGGCGGCGATCGGATTGCCCTGGAGGAGCGCCGGCTCGCGCTTCCGCAGGCAGGTGAGCTCCTGCTCAGGCTGCGCGTGGCGGGCCTTTGCGGAACCGATTTGTTCAAGCTCGAAACCGGCAGCGCACCCGCGGGGACGGTGCTCGGACACGAGCTGGTGGGCGAAATCGCCTGCGTGGGCGAGGGTGTCGAGGCGTTCCGTGTCGGCGATCGGGTCGCGGTTGCGCATCATGTCGCGTGCGGTCAGTGCGCGCTGTGCCGGCGCGGCGCCGTGACCATGTGCGAGGCCTTCAAGGAAAACCTGCTCGCACCCGGCGGCTTTGCCGAACACGTGCTGGTGAAGGCCCGGGCAACGGCGCTCGCGGCGCGCACGCTTCCCACCGATCTCGCCGACGAGGTCGCCGTTTTCATGGAGCCCGCCGCCTGCGTGCTGCGCGGCATCTGCAAGGCGGGCGTCGAGGCCGATGGCATCGCCGCGGTGCAGGGCGCAGGCGGCATGGGCCTGCTGCACGTGCTGGTGCTCAAGGCGCTGCACCCGCACCTGCGCACGCTGGTGATCGAACCGCTCGAGGCGCGCCGGCGCCTGGCGCGCGCACTGGGCGCCGACGCGGCCGCAGCACCCGGGTCCGAGGCCGACGAACGGCTCATGGAGATGAGCAACGGCCTCGGCGCCGACGCGGTCTTCGATACCGTGGGCGGCGGCGCGGCGCTCGACAGCGCCCTCGCACTGACGCGCCGGGCAGGCACCGTGGTGCTGTTCGCCCATGCGCCCGAGGGCGAGCGCGCCGGCTTCGAACTGAACGCATTGTTCAAGCACGAGCGGCGCGTGCTCGGAAGCTACTCCGGTGGACTCGAGGAGCAGGCCCGCGTTTTCGCCATGATGACCGAGGGCATGCTCGACCCGACGCCGCTCATCAGCCATCGCCTGCCCCTGGAAGACTTCGCCACCGGCGTCGACATCGCACGGCGCGGCGAGGCCCTGAAGATTCTCTTCACCCCCTGAGCACACGGCGTGGGCATGGTCGTGTCTTCACTTCCCGAAACCATGCGCGGTGCCGTCCTGACAGGTCCGGAGCGCATCGAGATCCAGGAGCTTGCGGTGCCGCAACCGGGTCACGGCGAGCTGGTTCTGAGGGTTCGCGCCGCGACCACCTGCGGCACAGACGTGAAGGTGTACCGCCGCGGCGGTCACCCACGCATGCTGCGCGTGCCGACCCTGTTCGGTCACGAGATGGCCGGCACGGTGGCCGCGCTCGGCCCGGGGTTGGAGCGGTTCGCCATCGGCGAGCCGCTGGTGGTAGCCAACTCGGCGCCCTGCGGCACCTGCGAGTACTGTCGCGATGAGCGCGAAAACCTGTGCACCGATCTGCATTATCTGAACGGCGCGTTCGCCGAGTACCTGCACGTTCCCGCGCGCTTCGTGACGCACAGCGTCCACCCGATTCCGGCCGGTCTCGATTTCGCCAGGGCAGCGCTCACCGAGCCCCTCGCCTGCGTTCTGCACGGCATCGATGCCTGTGAGCTCACGCAGCGTCCCGGCCCACGCGAGATCGTGGTCTTCGGGGCGGGACCCATCGGCCTGCTTTTCTGCGCCGCGCTGGCCCGCGACGACCACCGCGTGATCCTCGCCGATCCCAACGCTTCGAGACTGGAGGTCGGACGCAGCATGGGGGCCGCCGTCACCCGGTTGATCGACAGAGGCGGCGGCCAGGCCGAAGGGGTTCGCCGGCTCGCGCATGCGGGCGCGGGCGCGGACGTTTGCATCGACTGCACCGGCCAGCCGCAGGTGTGGAGCGACTGCATGCAGGCGCTGCGCCCGGGCGGACTGGCGCTGCTGTTCGGCGGCTGTGCCCCCGGCACACGCGTCGAGATGGACACCCATCACGTTCACTACAGCGAGATCACCGTCAAGGGCGTCTACCATCACCGACCCGCGACCGTGCGTCGCGCACTGCAGCTGTTGTGCGACGAGCGTTTCGAGAGCGGGCGGCTGCTGAGCGGCGTGCGCCCCATCGAGGAGGTCGAGGCGGCTCTGCGCGCGATGATCGAGAAGCAGGTGTTGAAGGTCGTGATTCGCGGTTCCGAGGCGGAATCGCCGCGGCCCGCCGGAGCGCGGCCGGCGTCGGGCTAGTCGTGCTCCGCGCCCGCCGGCCGGGCGAGCAGCGTGTGCACGGCGTCGGCCGGTGCCACGCCCTCGTGCAGGACCCTGTTCACCTGCTCCGCAATCGGCAAGTCGACAGCGTGCCTGGCGGCCAGGCGCATGGCCTCGCGCGCTGCGCTGATGCCCTCGACCACCTGGCCGACGGACCGCTCGGCCGCGTCGAGGGAATGACCCTCGCCGAGCGCCAGGCCGAAACGGCGATTTCGAGACTGGTCATCGGTGCAGGTGAGCACCAGATCGCCGAGGCCCGCGAGACCCATGAAGGTCTCCGGGCTCCCGCCCATCGCCGTGCCAAGACGCACAATCTCGCGCAACCCCCGGGTGATCAGCGCCGCCCGGGTATTGGCACCAAAGCCGAGCCCGTCGGCGATACCTGCCGCAATGGCGAGCACGTTCTTGACCGCACCCCCGATCTCGACGCCGACGACGTCCGTGCCCGTGTAGACCCGGAAGCGTTCGCTGTGGAACAGAGCCGCCACCCGCTCAGCGAACGCGCCGCTCGAGGACGCGCACGTCACGGCCGCCGGAAGGCCGCGCGCGATCTCGTTTGCGAACGTCGGACCGGAAAGCACCGCGGCCGGTATCCGCGAGGCAATCGCGTCCTCGGCCACCTCGTGGAGCAGTCGTCCGCTTCCCGGCTCGAAACCCTTGGTCGCCCAGAAAATTCCCTGAAGCGTCGGGACATGGCTGCGCAGGCGCGCGCAAAGCGCCTCGAAGGCCTGGCTCGGCACCGCCACCAGAGCCAGATCCGCACGCGCCAGCGACGCGTCGAGATCGTCGCTCACGTCGAGCTTGTCGGGAAAGGCGTGCTCCGGGAGGTAGCGGCGATTGCGGCGCTCTCTCGACATGGCGGCAACCTGCTCGGACGAGCGCCCCCAGAGCGAGACGCCGTGGCCGTTGCGGGCCAGCACGATCGCCAGCGCCGTTCCCCAGGAACCCGCGCCGAGAACCGCGACATCGAAAGCCCTGGGAATCGGCTCTGGCACCTTCAAATCCTCGAGCGCATGGCGGGAAGCGGGCGAATGGCGAGGCCAGGTCGCAAGACCGCAGCCCTAGGATTCGATCTGCGCCTTCTGCTCGCTGAACTGCGCCGAGACGTGCTCGCGGTAGAGCTTTTCGAAGTTTACCGGCGCGAGTATGAAGGGCGCAAAACCACCGCGTATGGCCAGATCCGATAGGAACTCCCTGGCGTAGGGAAAGAGAATGCCCGGGCAGTAACTGCCGAGCGTCGGACCGAGCTCGTCGGAGGCGAGACCGGTAATGCCGAATATCCCCGCGACGGCTGCCTCGGCGATAAACGCGGTCTTGCCGTCGACGCTGACGACAGCGGTGACCATGAGTACCACCTCGTACTCGCCGGCGTCGAATTTGCTCGAGTGACTGTGCAGATGCACGTCTACCTCGGGCTCCCATTTGGCGTGAAAGATGTGCGGCGAGTTCGGCGTCTCGAAGGAAATGTCCTTCAGGTAGATTTTCTTGATACTGAACTGTCCGTGCAGCGGCGTCGCGCGCCACGATTCATCGCTTTCTATCTCAGACATGACACGCTCTCACTGTTTGCGGGCCGCTGCTGGCAGAGCATTGTCGCACACCTACTTTTTCACCAGCGGAAGGTTGGCGCCTTCCCACGCCATCAGCCCTCCGGCGAGATTGTACACCTTCTCGAATCCCTGCTTGCGGAGCCGGTTTCCGACGCCGAGCGCGATCTGTCCGTTTCGGCACGCCGTGATGATGGGACGGTCGCGATATTTTTCCAGCTTCGACAGCTGCTCCTCGAGAGTCTTCTGGGGAATGTTGACGGCGTTGATGATGTGACCTTGTTTGAACTCGCCGTCACTGCGAACGTCGAGGACCACGGCGTCTTCGTGGTTGATGAGCTGGGTCGCATCCATGGGGCTCAGTTTCTTCAGCCCGCGGCTGGCGCCCTGCCACAGGGTCCAGAGCAGCATAGCCAGAATCACGACGAAAGCGAGGACGAGGCTCGAGTGATTGGCAATGAACTCAGGCAGTCGCTCCATCGGTATCGCGTCGTCACAGACCTCGACCGGCCGCTCTTCAGCCGCGGGCGGGATGGGCGAGATTAGCGTGAACAGCGGGGGCAGGCAAATACGGTCAGCCCTATGGCCAAACGACGGGCCGCCAAGCGACTAGAATGCGCATCATGACCACGCCGTATCGAAGGGCGGCTGCGGACCAGGCGCGACGGGCGGCACGCTTGCCGCGGCTCGCTCTGCTGGCCGGCTGCCTGGTATGCGTGCAGGGGCCGCCGCTGGCAGCCGACACGACCCCCGCGGAGCGCGATGCCCGCACCGAGCTGGAATCCGTGCGCGAGCGGATCCGGGAGCTCACCCGCCGACTCGACCGCACGCGCATGAAGCGCGACACGCTGGCGACCCGGCTTCGCGATACCGAGCTCGCCGTAGCCCGGGTCAATGCCGAGCTCGCAGAGCTCGACGCGCAGAGCGGCGCGCACCGCACTCGCCTCGAGCGCCTCGAGCGACGGCGCCAGGCCATTGCCGAGAACATTTCCCTGCTGCGCGCGGGTCTGCGGCGCTACGTTCGCGCCGCCTATGCCAGCGGCCGTCAGGACCAGTTCAAGCTGCTGCTCAACCAGGAGAACCCGGCGACGCTCGCGCGCGCCCTGACCTACTACGCTTATTTCAACCGCGAACGTTCCCAGCGCATCCGCGCCCTGGCTACGGATCTTCAGGAGCTGGCCGATATTAAGGAAAGCATCGATCGCGACACGCGCCGGATTGCGGCCCTGCGAGCAGACAAGGCGGCGGCCAGACAGCGCCTGGACGGGCAGCGCCGACGCCGAAGCGCGGTCGTCGACGAGCTCGCCAAGGCGCTAGACTCGCAGGCGTCGAGACTCGAGCGCCTGCGCCAGGACGAAAGCAAGCTGGCAGAGCTGGTGGCAGAGCTCGCCAGGGAGCTTGCAGACATCGGGCCGGTTGAGAGCCGGCAGGTGCCGTTCCGAACGCTCAAGGGCAAGCTGCCGTGGCCCTCGTCGGGTAGCGTGCGTTTCAGGTTCGGAACTCCACGGGCAGACGGCCAACTAAGCTGGAAGGGTGTTCTCGTCAGCGCCCGACCCGGAACCCCCGTGCACGCGGTGTCCCACGGGCGCGTGGCATTCGCCGACTGGCTGCGCGGATTCGGTCTGCTGATGATTATCGAGCATGGCGAGGGCTACATGAGCCTTTACGGTCACAGTGAGATGCTGTTCAAGGACGTCGGCGACTGGGTCGACGCAGGAGAGGTCATCGGCAAAGTCGGTGACAGCGGCGGTCTCGAGTCCAGCGGCCTGTACTTCGAAATCCGCCATCGAGGCACCCCGGTGGACCCGATGCGCTGGTGCGGCCGGGGTCCGGCCGCTCAAACGGCTGCTCTTGTGTCGCCTTAGGAGAGGCTTGTATTCTAGAAAATTCGACGGCGCCGAGCGCCTGGAGGATTCGATGAAATCGCTGTTTCGTAGCATGCCCGCGCTTGCTTTCGGCGCCCTTCTGGGAGCTTCGCTGACCCTCGGGGAAGGCGTGCTCGCCGGTAAGAATGAGACCGAGACCCTGCCCCTGGAGGACCTTCGGACCTTCACCGAGATCTTTGCGAAGATCAAGAACGATTACGTGGAGCCCATCGAGGACAAAACGCTGCTCGAAAATGCCATCCGCGGCATGCTCGCCGGACTCGACCCGCACTCCGCCTATCTGGTTCCCGATGACTACAAGGAACTGCAGGCCGGAACCAGCGGAGAGTTCGGGGGGCTTGGAATCGAGGTCGGGATGGAGGACGGCTTCGTGAAGGTCATATCGCCCATCGATGACACGCCGGCGCAGCGCGCGGGCGTCAAGGCCGGTGATCTGATCATTCGACTCGACGATACCCCGGTGAAAGGAATGGCACTGTCCGACGCAGTCAAAATCATGCGCGGCAAGCCAGGGACCGATATCGTGCTCACCATCGTGCGCGAAGGTAAAGATCAGCCGCTCAAGATCAGTATCACCCGCGACGTGATTCGCGTCACCAGCGTGAAGAGCCGCATGCTCGACCCGGGCTATGGGTATATCCGTATCTCGCAGTTTCAGTCGCGCACCGGCGAGAGCCTGCGCGAGGCGATTTCCAAACTCGAAGAGAAGGCGAACGGCACGCTCAAAGGCCTGGTTCTGGACCTGCGCAACAATCCCGGCGGCGTGCTGAGTGCCGCCGTGGCGGTGAGCGACGCTTTTCTCACAGATGGCATCATCGTCTATACGGAGGGCCGTCTGGAAGATGCGAAGCTGAAATTCAACGCCAAGCCTACTGACATGCTCGACGGCGCGCCCATCGTCGTGCTCGTCAACGGCGGCTCGGCCTCGGCCTCGGAGATCGTCGCCGGGGCACTCCAGGATCATCGCCGCGCAATCATCATGGGTCAGAAAACGTTCGGGAAAGGATCCGTGCAGACGATCCTGCCCATGGATAACGGCTCGGCACTCAAGCTGACGACGGCGAAATACTTCACGCCCTCTGGAGTATCGATTCAGGCCAAGGGGATCTCTCCGGACATCGAGCTCGAAAATCTCAAGCTCGCGGACTCCGAGGGGTCGGGGACCTCGCGCATCAAGGAAGCCGACCTCGCCGGCCACCTCGAGGGCGAAGCGGAGAAGCGCAAGGGGGCTGACTCGTCGAAACAGGGGGGCGCGGAGGAACGACCCCTCGCGCGCCGCGACTACGCGATTTTCGAGGCGCTCAATCTGCTCAAAGGACTATCGATACTGCAGAAACAGAGCTCCTGAGAGTGACGGCTAGTGCGTCATCGGCGTGGCCGCCGGGCCGCGCGGCGCGACGTGCAACCGCAACGGGGGACCGGCGCCCGGGCGCACGGCGATGGCTGCAGGTGACGGGCGCGCTGTTGGCGCTGGCGCTCGCGGGCAGCGAGATGTCGGCGGCGCAGAGCGTCGAGACCCGCGGCAGACTGCCGGCTATCAGCATCATCATCGACGATCTGGGCTACCGGCGCCTCGACGGCCTGCGCGCCATCGAGCTGCCGGGACCCATCGCCTACGCCATACTGCCCCATACGCCTTTTGCGACGCGTCTCGCGGCGATCGCCTTCAAGCTCGACAAGGAAGTGCTGCTGCACGTCCCCATGCAGTCGGATGTCGCGGAAAAGAATCTCGGACCCGGGGCGTTGACCAGCAGCATGTCGCGCCGCGAGATGCATGCGATCCTCGAGGCGGGGCTGGCCTCCGTGCCTCACGTGAGCGGAATCAACAATCACATGGGCAGCTCGCTTACCCGCGAATTGCGCCCCATGGAATGGGTCATGGAATGGATGCGCAGCAACGGCAGGCTGTACTTCGTCGACAGCCTCACGAGCGCGCAAAGCGTCGCCCTGCGCACCGCGCGCGATGTGGGACTGCAGGCCATCGGGCGCGACGTGTTCCTCGACCCGACGCCGGATTCGCAAATCATCGAGAGACAGTTCCAAAGGCTTACCGAGATCGCGCGCGACCAGGGCACCGGACTCGCCATCGGTCATCCCTATCCGGAGACACTCGCCGTGCTGCGCCGCGTGCTGCTCAAGCCCTCGTACTACGGTGTCGAGCTCGTCTCCGTGCGCGAGCTGATCGCGCGGCGCAGAGGCCGGGCAACACACATCGCGCCGACGGCAAGCGGCGCTAGTCGCTATCCCACGGTAGCGCAGCAATGATCATGTACATGCCGAGCCCGCCGAGTATCCACGTCAGCAACGGAACCGTCGCAGCCTCCACGGATCGCTCCTCGACTGCCAGCAGCACGACTGCGGCGAGCATCAATCCCGCTCCCACCACGCCGAGTACGGTTCGCTGATTCGATCGCCGCATCTCGCGGCGAATCTTGTCGATTTCACCGGGGCCGAGCTCCACACGCAGCTTTCCGCTGCGCGCCTGCCTGAGGACCTCGTGGGCGAGGCCCGGCAGCGCGGGCAGCGTCTCTGCCCAGCGAGGTGCATGACTTTTCAGCTCGCGCATCAAGGCACGCGGACCGAGCTGCTCGGCCATCCATTGCTCCAGAAACGGTTTTGCGGTCTGCCAGAGATCGAGATCCGGGTAAAGCTGACGGCCGAGGCCCTCGATGTTGAGCAACGTCTTCTGCAGCAGCACCAGCTGCGGTTGAACTTCCATGTTGAAGCGCCGCGCCGTCTGAAACAGCCTCAGCAACAGCTGGCCGAACGAGATGTCCTTCAGCGGGCGCTGGAATATGGGCTCGCAGACGCTGCGGATTGCCGACTCGAACTCGTTGATGCGGGTATCGGCCGGCACCCATTCAGAGAGAACGTGAAGCTCCGCAACCCGATGATAATCGCGGTTGAAGAAGGCGATGAAGTTCTCTGCGAGATAATGCTGATCCTCGGGAGACAGGCTGCCCATGATGCCGAAGTCAACCGCCACGTAGCGTGGATTCTGCGGATCGTCGCGAGACACGAAGATGTTGCCCGGGTGCATATCGGCATGAAAAAAATTGTGGCGCATGACCTGGGTAAAAAATATCTCGACACCTCGCTCGGCCAGAGCCCGCAGATCGACCCCATGAGCTTTCAGAGCTTTTATGTCACTGATCGGGATTCCGGAGATGCGTTCCATGACCATGACGTTGGGGCGAGAGTATTCCCAGTAGACCTCGGGCACTTTCAACAGCTCCGAGTCCATGAAATTACGTCGAAGCTGGGAGGCGGAGGCGCCCTCGCGCATCAGATCGAGCTCATCGAGAATGGTCGTCTCGTACTCCGCCACGATCTGGCGCGGATGCAGGCGCCGTCCTTCACGCCAATAGCGTTCGGCGAGCTCGGCGACGAGATACAGCAGCCCGACGTCGCGCCGAATCACGACCTCGATGCCCGGTCGAACGACCTTGACCACCACCTCTCGCCCGTCCTTCAGGCGCGCGGCATGGACCTGCGCAATGGAAGCCGAGGCGAGCGGTTTCTCATCGAACTCCGCGAACAGCTCCGCGACCGGACTTTGCAGCGCGCGCTCGACAATGGCGCGCGCCTGCGCGCCGGGAAACGGCGGCACCCGATCCTGCAGGTTGGCCAGCTCGTCGGCGATGTCTTCCGGGAGCAAATCCCGACGCGTGGAGATGATCTGCCCGAACTTGACGAAGATCGGCCCGAGATCCTCGAGCGCCCGGCGCAGCCGGACCGCCCTGGGGGCGCGCGTGCGCCGCACCCAGTTCCAAGGAAGCAGATACAGCAGGAATCGAACAGGGCGAAGCAACGGCGTCGTCAGAATGATTTCGTCGAGACCGTGGCGAATGAGCACGGCGTTGATGAAGAGCAAACGCAGAGCCTGCCGGAACCGGATCAATGCTCAGATCTCCCGAAACCTGCCCGCCAGCCTGGCGATCCGCACCTCGAGCCGTTCGACGTCGTCGCGGACCACGTCCACCCCGGCGGCAAAGTCGTCCACTTCGAGCTTCGTCGGCGTGAAACGGCGTTCCTCGCGAACATACTCACCCAGATCGAGGGCGATGGTTTCCGATGCCGTGCGCGCCCATGCGAGTGCCGCGCGGATGCCGCGTCCAATTTCATGAGCGGTGGAATCGCCGAGGAGCTTCGACAGCGGCTCCTCCCAGTCGATATCCACTCGTTTGGTCAGTCGTCCAAGCTTGTCCACCAGGTGCAGATCACCGCTCACGGTTACCTCGGGTGGAAGAACGCCGTTTACAGAATCGAGCGTCCCGAGCAGACGAAGGAGCGTGAAAGGCGGTCCGCTGATTGTGAGATCGGGCTCTACCGCGATGGCGCCTTCGCCATCTTCAACCGGCACGACCTCGATACCGGCAGGCGACGCGTGCAGCTGAAAGCGCAAGTCGGGGCCCTGCACGCAGACCTCTACAACCGCACCCTCGAGGTCCGCGACGCCCTCGACGAGCTCCGGGTCCAGACTCAAGAGGCGATTGACGACGCTCTGAATGCCGGCGAGCACGACCGGTTGCGCGCTCATTCGACCGATTCCGCGAGCTCTTCGAGTGACAGCAGGGACTCGTCCTCCCTGACCACCACCGAGCGCGCCAGCTTGTCGTGCAGCCCCTGATGGCGAGGACTCCAGATAATCCACAAGACACCGAGACCGAGGCAGGCGATCCCGGCCCATAGTCCGATACAGCGCAGGCAAGAACGCGCCAGCGATAACCGCCGGCCCGTGTCCACGGCGAGCACCTGGCTGCCGAGCAGGAGCATGCCCGGCGTCGCGCCAAGGAAGGCCCAGCACAGGGTTTGCACGCACACGATCGTCGCAATCCACCACGCCGGATGGTCGCTGAAACTCTCCAACGGTGCGCCGGCGGCGAAGCCGAGCAGCGCCAGCCCCGCAGCCGCGAGCAGCAGGAAGATCACGTCGACGAGCGCGGTGAGCACGCGCCGCCCAAATCCCTCGTAGATGACCCGCTCATCCATTTTCACAGCTTGTAGCCACGGTGCACTGCGACGATTCCACCGCTCAGGTTGAAGTAGCTGCAACGCTCGAAGCCGCAGTCATGCAGCATGCCGAGCAACTCCTCCTGGCAGGGGTGCATGCGTATCGATTCCGCGAGGTAGCGATAGCTGCGGGAGTCGCC
>JAABYT010000055.1:38166-51316 GCA_011775625.1 Gammaproteobacteria bacterium
GGGATGCGCAGCTTGGAAAATTCGAGAATCAGCAACTGACCGCCGGGGCGCAGAATGCGCAGCATCGAAGCGAGGGCGCGGTCTTTACGAGCGACGTTTCTCAGACCGAAAGCGATTGAAATCACGTCGAACCGATCGTTTGCGAACGGAAGCGATTCTGCATCTGCCTGAACGCAGACAACCCCTTTGACCACGCCCGCATCGATGAGCCTTCGACGGCCAACATCGAGCATGTCGGCGTTGATGTCGGCAAGCACAACCAGGCCCTTGTCGCCGGTTCTCATTGCGAACTGTCGGCAGAGATCCGCCGTTCCGCCTGCCACGTCGAGGACGCGCTGGCCTGCACGCACACCCGAGAGCTCGACAACGAAGCGCTTCCAAAGACGGTGCACTCCGAACGACATGAGGTCGTTCATCAAATCGTAGTTCTCGGCAACCGAGGAGAATACCGACGAGACGCGCCGAGCCTTCTCGCGGATGGGCACAGTGTCGAAACCGAAGTCGGTGTCCTGGTCGCTCATACGCCAATCTACGAATTCACTGGTGCAATGGCGTTCACGAATCGCCCGATCTGCGCTTGTGGCCTGCCGCTGCCAGCCGCGAGAGGTAGTCTGCCCACAGCTGCTCGCTGTTCACGCAGAACCGGTACAGCTCTTCCCACGAGTACAGGCCCGTATCGTGACCATCGTCGAAGTACAGACGAACAGCGTAGTTGCCCACCGGCTCGATACGTTCGATGCCCACGTTCTCCTTTCCGATTTGAAGAACCTCCTGACCCGGTCCGTGGCCGCGCACCTCCGCAGATGGAGAGTGCACGCGCAGAAACTCCGCCGTCAGCTGGAAACGTTCTTCATCGCCGAAAGCAATGTCGAGAACACGGGACTTCTTGTGATAGCTAATCTCGGTAGGAGCGATCTGTTTTGCGTTCATGGCGACAAAGGCTCCGGTGGGCGACCTCGCCTCGGTCGCCCGGTGGCTACAGAATGTACTTGGTCAAGTCCTCGTTGGCCAGCAGAGCGCCAAGATGTTCGTCAACATAGGCTGCATCGACCTCGATCCCGCCGCCCGCGTGATCCGGCGCCTCGAACGATATCTTGTCGAGAAGCCTTTCGAGGACGGTGTGCAGTCTGCGCGCCCCGATGTTCTCCGTGGTCTCGTTGACCTGCCAGGCAACCTCCGCAATCCGTTTCACAGCATCGTCGCTGAATTGCAGCGTAACGCCTTCGGTAGCGATGAGCGCAACGTACTGCTCGGTCAATGATGAATCGGGTTCGGTCAGAATACGCGTGAAGTCTTCCACGCCAAGAGCCGAAAGCTCGACACGTATCGGCAGCCGTCCCTGGAGCTCGGGCACCAGATCCGAAGGCTTGGAAGTGTGGAAAGCCCCGGATGCGATGAAAAGAATGTGATCGGTCTTCACCATGCCGTACTTGGTCGAAACCGTGCATCCTTCGACCAGAGGAAGCAGGTCACGTTGGACGCCTTCGCGTGACACGTCTGCTCCGCTTCCCGTCATCTCGGAGCGGCGGGTGACCTTGTCGATCTCGTCGATGAAAACGATTCCATTCTGCTCGACATCTTCCAGCGCGTGCGTTTTCATGTCTTCTTCGTTAATGAGCTTGCTGGCCTCCTCCTCGGTCAGCACCCTGAAAGCGTCCTTGACCGTCATTTTTTTCGTGCGCGTTCGCCCACCGGAGAGGTTTTGAAAGATGCCCTGAAGCTGCGATGTCATTTCCTCCATGCCCGGGGGCGCCATGATTTCCACGCCGACAGCCGCAGCGCTCACCTCCACCTCGATCTGACGTTCATCGAGCCGGCCCTCGCGAAGCATCTTGCGGAACTTCTGACGCGTCGAGCCCGCATCGGCATCCGCGGGTCTTTCAGCCTGCGATCCTTCACCGCGCGCAGGCCGCAGAAGAACGTCCAGTATGCGCTCCTCGGCGGCGTCCTCGGCCTGATGATGAACCGCGTCCATGGCCCGCTCTCGGCTCAACTTGATCGCCACATCGGCCAGATCGCGAACGATGGATTCGACGTCCCGACCGACGTAGCCGACCTCGGTGAACTTGGTCGCTTCGACCTTGATGAACGGTGCGTTGGCGAGTCGCGCCAAGCGCCTGGCGATCTCGGTCTTGCCGACTCCCGTGGGCCCGATCATGAGAATGTTTTTCGGAGTGATCTCGTTACGCATCTCGGCGCCGACCTGGCTGCGACGCCAGCGGTTTCGCAACGCTATCGCCACTGCACGCTTCGCGGCATCCTGCCCGACGATGTGCTTGTCCAGCTCGTGAACGATTTCCCTTGGGGTCATGTGAGACATGGTGATAACCCGTTTCTTCGCTGTGCGGACACCTGCGCGTGACGCCCGGGCACGGTGCCCGGCAGTCCCGGTCAGCCGGCGCCGCCCTGCAGCGACTCGATGGTGAGTTTTTGGTTGGTGAAGACGCAGATGTCCGCCGCGATGCTCATGGCTCTCTCGGCCACGTCGCGCGCGCTCATCTGCGTGTTCTCGAGCAGGGCTCTGGCCGCGGCGAGCGCGTAGGCGCCGCCAGAGCCGATGGCCATGGCCTCGAATTCCGGCTCGATGACATCGCCGTTTCCGGACACCATCAATGAGCTCGACGCATCGGCCACCAGCAGCAGCGCTTCCAGACGGCGCAGCGCCCGATCCGTGCGCCAGTCCTTGGCGAGCTCCACCGCCGCTCGAACGAGATTTCCGTGATGCTTCTCGAGCTGGCCCTCGAAGCGCTCGAAGAGGGTGAAAGCGTCGGCGGTGCCGCCGGCGAAACCCGCGATGACCTTGTCGTGGTAGACGCGGCGGACTTTGCGCGCATTGCCCTTGACGACCGTTTCGCCAAGCGAAACCTGCCCATCGCCCGCCATGACGACATCGCCGCCTCGGCGCACGGCCAGAATGGTGGTGCCTGAGAACTGTTGCATGAAATGGCGCTCGCCCGGTGGAAGGCGGCTGATCTTACACGAGCCGGCAGCGCTCAATAAGGGACTCGGCTGCACCCGCGAAGGGCCGACGGCATCGGGCGGGGCGGTGCTCAGCGCTTGCTCTTGCTGCGCCGGGCGCGTGGATGGGCGCGATCGTAGACCTCGGCCAGGTGCTGAAAATCGAGATGCGTGTAGACCTGGGTAGTGCTTATGTCCGCGTGGCCGAGCAGCTCCTGCACCGCGCGCAGATCACCGCTCGATTCGAGCAGGTGAGTCGCGAAGGAGTGCCGCAGCATGTGCGGATGCACGGGGCGGTCGATCCCCTGGGCGCGCGCCCAGTGCGCGAGCCTCGCCTGAACCGCACGGCTCGTGAGCCGGGTGCCGCGGCGACTCACGAACAGCGCATTCTCCTCGCCTGCGGCCGTGGCTGGCCGCTCGCGCAGCCAGCCGCGCAGCCACTCGCAGGCGACGCTGCCGACGGGCACGACCCTCTGCTTGGCACCTTTGCCGGTTACCCGCACCAAGGCGTCGTTGAGATTGACGTCGCCGAGATTGAGCGAAACGGTCTCCGAGAGGCGCAGCCCCGAGGAGTACATGAGCTCGAACATGGCCCGATCGCGAACATCGATGGCGCTTTTCACGGGCATGTTCAGCAGCGCGTTGACCCGATCCACGTCCAGGGCGTCGGGGAGCCGCCGCCTGGCCCGGGGGGCGCTCACGCCGGCGGCAGGGTTGTGGCTGGCCGCGCCCTCGCGCAACAGATACCTGAAAAAGCCGCGGATGGCCGACAGGCAGCGTTCGAGGCTCGGCGCGCCTGCCCCCTGACGGTGACGGCGCGCGATAAACTCGCGCACCCGGGACTCGTCGACCTGGCGCCAGTCACGCACGTTCTGCTCGGCGAGCCACTCGGCAAAGCGCACGAGCTCGCGAGCGTACCCGTCGACGGTGAGCGGTGAGAGCCGCCGCTCGGCGCCGAGATGCCGGGAAAAGCGATCCTGCCAGTCCCGCATGCTCGGCGCTTCGGCGACATCGCGCGCCACCCTAGGCCACCGCGATATGGGGAATCAGGATGCGGCTCACGATCTCGCCGAGCTGTCTGAGAAATAGGGTGCCCATGCCGGGATGAAAACGCTGGGGATCCCGGCTGCCGATGGCGAGCACCCCGAAGCCCGCCTTGCGCCCGAGCGGCAGCAGTGCTCCCGAACCGACCTCGTTCGCCTGGTCGGGAAACAGGCAGGCGAGCTGGTCTGCCTTGAAGTGGCCGCATATGGGCTTGCTCGATGCGAGCACCTGCGAGAAAAGCGCCTTCTCACCGGCACTCTCACCGAGGAATTCACCCAGTCCCCGGTCGGCTTCCGAGGCCGGCTGTGCGAACAGACGAATGGCGGCGAAATCGGCCTTGAAATCGTCGCACATGGCCTGATAGAGATAGCTGAACACCTCGTCGAGGCGCGTGCACTCGACCAGCGTCAGTGTCAGCTGATGCAGACGCTGAGACAGGGCTTCGTTGTCGCGGGCATTATTGGCCAGCGACTGCATGCGTCGGCGCATGTCGTGCACCTGGTCGCGCAGAACGCTCACCTGATATTCCACCAGCGATACCGCCCCACCGCACGAGTGCGGGATGACGAGATCCTCGAGCAGCTGCGCATGGCGGTCGAAAAAATCCGGGTGCTCGCGAAGATAGGCGGCGATCGATTCTTCTTCCTCCATGCTGGTCGAGACGCTGCGATGCTTCTCTCCGCTCATAGCTCGAATTCTCCCTCGAAAGCGCGTTCGGTGGGGCCCGTGAGCCACATCGAGCTGCCCTCCCCATGCCATTCAACCAGCAGCTCGCCGCCGGGAAGCCTTACCGCCACGCGTGGACCGAGCCAGCCGCGCACGCGTCCGACCGCCACCGCCGCGCAGGCGCCGCTGCCGCAGGCGAGCGTCTCGCCCACACCACGCTCGAACACCCGCAGGCGCACGCTCGACTCGTCGACGACCTGCACGAACCCGACGTTGACCCCCTGCGGGAACACCTCGAGGCGCTGTAGCGCCGGTCCGAGCGTCTCCACCGGTGCCGAATCACAATCGTCGACGCGAATCACGGCGTGGGGATTGCCCATCGATACCGCACCGATCTCCAGGCGCTGCGTGCCGACCTGAACACGATAGGCCGGCGCCCTCTTTTCGGCGAGAAACGGCACATCGCCCGGCTCGAAGCGCGGCACGCCCATGTCCATCTTCACCTGCTGATGGTTCGCGAGACAGGCATGCACCACGCCATCGCCGGCCTCGATGGTGACGTTGTCGCCACGGGCGATGCCGGCATCCCGCAGCCAGGCCGCCAGGCAGCGCAAGCCGTTTCCGCACTGGCCCGATTCGCTGCCGTCGGCATTGAAGATGCGCGCGCGCACATCGGCGTCACGCACGCGCGCCGGCTCGATCACGAGCAGCTGATCGCAACCGATACCGCGGCGCCGGTCAGTGAGCAGTCGAATCTGATCGATTCCCAGGTCGACCCGTCTCGACAAGTTGTCGATGAGCACGAAATCGTTTCCGATACCGTGCATCTTGACGAAGGCCAGTTTCATGGCCGCCAAGGGTACCTACAGTGGCTGCGGTTGCAAAGGCTCGACCGGGCACGACGACCGGCCACGCGGGGCTCGAGCGCCCCTTGGTGCCAAGCCAGGGTACTGCAGCCGCCGAACAGCGTGCGCGCGGCGGCCGGATCCCGCGACACAGGTCACAGATTGCCGCACCGGCGGCTTAACCCGCCGGGGCGGCCGACGCATAATTTAGCCCGACCGTCCGGGGCTCGCGTTGCGGGCGCTTGTTGCCGCAGCGGGCGCCCCGGCCCTTCTGGTGCATCCCGAACATGCGAAGAATCGAGCTGCTGGCGACGATGGCGCTGACCCTGGCCCTCACCACCGCCGGGGCGGAGGTTTACAAGTGGGTCGACGCCGATGGCAAGGTTCACTACGGCGACCGAAAGCCCGCGTCCGGCGGTGCTGCGAACGTCATCGAGCTGCAGCCGGCGCCGGCAGTGGATGCCGACCACGCGGCCCGCAGCCTGCAACGACACCGGCTTCTCGAAGCGTTCGAGGCCGAGCGCGCCAAGCGCCGTCAGGCCGACGCTGACGCGGCGGCGGCGAAGCGCGAGCGCGACGAGGCGTGCACGCGCGCCAGGCGCCAGCTGGCCGAATTGCAGCGTGCGCACATCGTCTACACGGAAAACGAGAGCGGCGAGCGAAATTACATGAGTGACGACGATCGGCGGACGGCCGCCGGCGGCGTGCAGGCCTGGATCGACGAGCACTGCGACTGATGGTCCGAGTCGCCCGACAGGCGGGCGTTGGCACGCTGCCTCTGCAACCCCGGAGCAGACGCCCTGCAGCCTGGAAAATCCTTGTCGTTTCAGAGTGGTATCACCTATATTTTATTTTCTTCGGCAGGTGGCAAGACGGTGAAAAAAGGATCTTTGACGGCCGATTGGGTGCTTGCCCTGGTCATCTGCCTGGTGTTCGGCGCCGCCGCCTGGCTGCCCATCGGTACCCGGGAGGCCCTCGAGCGAGCCGCCTACGACATCGGAGTGCGTGCCAGCGAGCGTATACCGAGCGAGCGCGTCGCCGTCATCGCCATCGACGAGCGCAGCATCGACAACCTCGGCCGCTGGCCCTGGCCACGCAACATTCACGCGCGGATGATCGACAGCCTGAGCGCCGGCGGGGCCAAGGTCGTTGGAAACCTCGTTTTCTACTCCGAGCCCCAAGTCGATGCCGGCTTCAAATACATTCAGAAATTGCGCGACACGTATGCCGCCGCGGGGGTGCGCATTCCCGCGCTCGGTCGCCAGCTCGAGGAAGCCGTCAAGGCGCTCGACACCGACGCGATCCTCGCGGCGAGTCTCGAGAGGGCGGGAAACGTGGTTCTGCCGATGACCTTCGAGATCGGCGAGCCGCACGGCAACCCGGACGCACCGCTTGCCGAGTTCGTGGTGCGCAACGCCATCGACAACGTCGAACGGCCGACCGAGGTGGACGCACCGGCTCAGCCGCCGCCGGCGCGCGCGGCGCAGACACCACCTATCGCGAAAATCGGCCGGCACGCGCTCGCCATCGGCCACCTCACGCAGTTTCTCGACGCAGACGGCGGCAGCCGGAAAGAAGCCCTGGTGCTGCGCCACTACGACCAGTACTTCCCCTCGCTCGCCCTGCAGCTCGCAGCCAGGAGTCTCAACCTCGGCCCGGGCGATATCCAGGTCAGGCTCGGCGAGGGGGTGCGCCTCGGCGGACTCACCATCGCCACGAATCCCTTTCTGCAGATGAACACCTTTTTCTATACGGGCAATGGTGGCGCGCCGGCTTTTCCCGTGGACTCTTTTTATGACGTCTACACCGGCCGGATTCCGACGGAAAAATATCGCGACAAGATCGTGCTGATCGGTGCATCGGCGCCGGGCATCGGCACTCTGAGCAAGACCCCCGTGGCCGCCGCGATGGCCCCGGCGGAGACCCTCGCGCACACCGTCTCGAGCATTCTCAATGAGGATTTTTTCGTCGTGCCCGAATGGGCCGGCTACGCCAAGCTGGGTGCCTGGTTGCTGATATCCCTGTATTTGATAGTGCTGTTTCCACTCCTGCGCGCGGGACTGGCGGTCGGCGTGAGCGTCGCCCTGCTGGTCGCGCTGCTGATCACGCATTTCGTCCTCATGACCAGCCAGGCCATGTGGGTCGAGCTCATGATGCCGGCGGCGCTTCTGATGGTCGGTCACGCGCTGCTGAGCACCAAACGCTTTCTGGTCACCGAGCGCGGCAAGCTCGCCTCCGACGCCGAATCGGCGGAGAGTAACCGCATGTTGGGACTCGCCTTTCAGGGCCAGGGCCAGCTCGACATGGCCTTCGAGAAGTTCCGCAAGTGCCCCCTCGACGATTCGATCATGGACCTGCTCTACAATCTCGCGCTCGATTACGAGCGCAAACGCCAGTTCAACAAGGCGGGCGCCGTGTATCGGTACATGGCGGACCACGATCCGCAATTCCGCGACATCGCGCAGCGCATCTCGAGAAGCAAAGCGATGGAAGAAACCGTGCTGCTGGGCTCCGCAGGCGCCGCTGGCGGCACAGGCACATTGCTGCTCGAGGGCGACGGCGTTCAGAAGCCCATGCTCGGCCGCTATGAGGTGGAGAAAGAGCTCGGCAAGGGCGCCATGGGCGTGGTCTACCTGGGGAGAGACCCGAAAATCAATCGTATCGTCGCCATCAAGACCATGGCGCTGTCGCAGAACTTCGAGGACGACGAGATCGATGAGGTCAAGGAGCGCTTCTTCCGGGAGGCCGAGACAGCCGGTCGGCTCAACCATCCCAACATCGTCACCATCTTCGATGCCGGCGAGGAGCACGACCTCGCCTACATCGCAATGGAATTCCTGAAAGGTCAAGATCTTACGAAATACACCAAGGGGGACCGCCTGCTGCCTGTGGATAAAGTCATCAAAATCGTCGTTCAGGCAGCGGAGGCGCTCGACTACGCCCACGGGGAGAACGTCGTGCACAGGGACATCAAACCCGCTAATATCATGTACGAAGCCGACTCGGAGAGCGTGAAGCTGACGGATTTTGGTATCGCCCGAATCACGGATTCGAGCAAGACCAAAACGGGAATGGTGCTCGGCACCCCCTCCTATATGTCCCCCGAGCAGCTGTCGGGTCGCAAGGTCGATGGACGCTCTGACCTGTTCTCGCTCGGCGTCATGCTGTTTCAGCTGCTGACCGGCCAGCTGCCCTTCAAGGCCGACTCGATGGCGAGTCTGATGTACAAGATCGCCAACGACCCCCATCCGAGCCCCAAGGCCCTACGCCCCGATCTACCGCCCTGTCTTGCGTCTATAATCGATAAGGCGCTGGCGAAGACGGCCAACGAGCGGTACTCGCGGGGCGCCGAGATGGCACGTAATTTGCGGGCATGCGCCCAGGTGGCGGCGGCCTGAGTATGCGAGCCGATGAGTCTTGACGGAAAACTGGAGATCATCGGCGTTACGGACGTGGGCCGTAAACGGGCCCATAATGAGGATAGCATTGGCAGCGACACCGGGCTCGGCGTCGCCGTGCTGGCCGACGGCATGGGCGGCTACCGGGCCGGCGAGGTGGCCAGCGCCATGGCAGTCAACATGATCCTCGACGATCTGCGCGAGGGCATGAAGCAAGGACGAATTGGAGAGATAGATGACAAGACCGGCTTCTGCCGGGAGACATTGCTGATAAAGACGGCTATAGAGAAGGCGAACGCGACAATCTACCAGACTGCCCAACGCCAGCCTCAGTGCCATGGCATGGGCACGACGGTAGTGGCGCTCGCTTTTTACGACGACCGGATGTCCATTGCGCACGTGGGCGACTCGAGAATGTATCGCATGCGTGGCGGAGAGCTTCAGCAGGTGACCTCGGATCACTCGCTGCTGCAGGAGCTAATAGACAAAGGCTTTTATACGCCCGAAGAGGCAAAGAAATCGCTCAACAAGAATCTCGTCACCCGCGCGATGGGGATCGAGATGGCGGTGAACCCTGATTTACAGGAAGACGTTGTACAACCTGGCGACCTTTATCTCATGTGCTCGGATGGGCTCACGGATCTCGTCGAGGACGACGTCATCCACGACATCCTCCTCGAGTACAGCGAGAACCTCGAGGATGCGGCGAGACACCTCATCGACAAGGCGAACGCCGCAGGCGGGGTGGACAACATCTCCGTGATACTGGTTCGCGCACTGAAGCCTTTCGGCACGAAACAGAACTGGTATAACAAAGTACTTGATTGGTTTTAGTCGTTGATAATTAGAGTGGGCTGGATGTGATATGCCTGGAAGCCTAGTACTCACACTCAATCAGTCGGTCCTCGGCGAGTTTCCGCTCGACAAGGAACGTCTGCTTATTGGCCGCAAGCCTGAAAATGATATCCAGGTCGATAACCTGGCCGTCAGCGGGCAGCATGCGGCCATCATCACGATTCTCAACGACTCGTTCCTGGAGGATCTCGACAGCACCAACGGTACTTTCGTCAACGGCAAGCTGGTCAAGAAGCATGCGCTCAAGCATGGTGACGTCATCACCATCGGCAAGCACGAGCTCAAGTATGTCAACGACGAGGCCACTACCGACGATCAGGACTTCGAGAAGACCATGATTATCCGCCCGGGCATGGCGAGCCATGCCGCTGCCACCGCCAAGGCGGAAGAGACAGCGCCGCCGCCTCCGCCGGGAACCAGCAGTCAGGTGGCCGAGGGAGAGATGCCGCTCGGCAAGATCCAGGTCCTGAGCGGACCGGGAGCCGGAAAGGAGCTCGAGCTCAAGAAGGCGCTCATCACCCTGGGACGCCCCGGCGTGCAGGTCGCCGTTATCACCCGCCGGCCTCAGGGCTACTTCATCACCCACGTCGAAGGCAAGCATCCGGTGGTCAACGGTGACACCATCGGTGCGCAGGCCCACGCGCTCAAGGATCACGACGTGGTCGAGCTCGCCGGCGTGAAAATGGAGTTCTTCGTCTCCTAGTGACCAGGGGTGGGCGTCCGCCCTCCCCTCGCTATTTCTCCAGATGCGTGTAGACGCCGTCCCACTCGGCGTGCGGCGGACGGGCCCGGAAGTGGCCGATGCGCGCGATGTAGAGCTCATAGAGCGTTCGCTGCGGCGATCGCTTCGCGAGATTCACGAACTGGAGCTCCGCAAGCTCCCAGTTCTGCGCACGGTACAGGCGCAGCGCCTCGCGGTAGAGCTCGAGCTCGTCGCGCTCGGCGGCGTCCACCGCATCGTGCGGACCAAGCGGCTCGTAGATATCGACAGGCTTTTCCCTGCCCTTGACGCGCACCCTGTCGAGCTCGCGGTATGCGAGCTCCGGCACGGCGTCTCGCGTCGGGCGGCTGACGATAATCGAGACGCCATAGCTCTTGGTGAGCCCCTCGAGCCGCGAGCCAAGATTGACCTCATCGCCCATCACGGTATACGCGCGGCGATAGCGCGAGCCCATGTTGCCGACGTTCATCTCGCCGGTGTTGACGCCAATCCCGATATGCAGCTCGGGCCAGCCGCGTTCGCCGAATCGCTTTGACAGCGCACGCACCTCCGAGAGCATCTCCAACGCCGCGAAAAGAGCGTTTCGCGCATGGTCTTCATCGTGAAGCGGCGCGCCCCAGAAGGCCATGATGGCGTCGCCGATATACTTGTCCACCGTGCCGCGGCGATCGTAGATGACACGCGTCATGGCACTCAGATACTCGTTCATGAGCCCGGAAAGATCGGCGGCGCTCAAGCCTTCCGATATGGTCGTGAAATCGCGCACGTCGGAGAAAAGAACGGTGAGCTCTCGATTCTGACTCTCCAGAGTGAACGAATCCGGATTCTGGCTCATCTCCTCCACGAGCTCCGGCGGCACGTACTCACCGAAAAGCCCCGCAAGTCTGCGCTTTCCACGTGCTTCGAAGAAGTACGCATACCACATGTTGAAAAGAAACAGCGTGATAATCATCAGCACGCTGGCCGCAAGCGGGAAAACGAGATTTGCGAAATGCCACAACGCCATGTTGAGAACGAGGACACCAATCAGCAGAGCGAGGGATATGGCACCGGCCCAGACGGGGCTCAGCACGGGCAGCGCGAGGGCCATCAGCAGCCCGCATGCGAGCACCAGCAAAGCCTCCGCGCCCAGCGTGTAGTCGGCGTGGTTCTCTTTGATCGTCCCATCGAGGATTCCCGCCACCATGTTCGCGTGGACCTCGACCCCCGGAAAGTTCGCCTGTACCGGAGTCGCGCGAAGATCCAGCAACCCGGCGGCAGTGGCTCCGACGAGGATGATCCTGCCGACGAGCGCGTCTCTGGGGGCGGACCCGCTGATGACATCGGTCGCCGAGACGTAGGGAAAGCTCCCACGGGCGCCACGGAAGGGCACCAGGGCGGTCACGTGCGCATCCACCGGCACGTATCTGTCGCCGACCTCGAGCCATTCGATCTCGGCGTCGCTGCGCCCGGCCGGGGACTCCTGTGAATACACCGGCGCGACGGACTCGACGCCGAGAACATTGCGCGTCACAGCCAGAGACAGCGACTCGTAGAACGCGCCGTCGTACTCGTAGAGCATGGGGACGCGACGGATCAGAGCGTCAACGTCCGGAACCGCCACCAGATGTCCCGTCGCGAATGCCTTCGACTGCAGCTCGGCGAGATTCGACGCGTAGCCGGAGGCGCTGACGAAGCGAACGTTGCGGCCCGTGAAGCTGCCCCGGCGGAAAAGAGGGGTGGGTAACGCACCGGCCGTATGGTTGCCGGCCGGACCGGTGTCTTTGAAGAAGAACACGCCGAGTATGACGTTGCGCCCGTCGACGGCCTCCACCAGCACGCGGTCGCGATCGTAGCGCGACCTCAGTTGCCGATAGCGTTCCGCGAGCCCATTGTCGCCGGCCGGCCGCTCACTCTCGAGCTCGTCGAGAAGCGCGAGGGCGCTGGTCTCCTCCGGCTCCGCGAACACCACGTCGAACGCCACCAGCTTGACGTCGTAATGATCGAACAGCCGATCGACCAGGCGCGCCACCCGGTCCCTCGGCCAGGGCCAGCGGCCCTCAGCGGCGAGGCTTTTCTCGTCGATCTCGACGATAACGATACGATCGTCGCGCGTTCCGGGCATCGTCAACAGCAGGCGAATGTCGTAGGCGACGCTCTCAATCCGATTGATGAGCCCCCACTCGTGCTGTTTCAGCGCGTGAACGAGGAAGAACGACAGAATGATCAGGCTCAAAAGGACCCGCAACCAATGGCGATTCAGGTACTCCTGAAACAACTGCCACTCCTCGAACTGCCTTGCAGAGATCCGCTACGCCGCGGCTTGGTGCAGACCCCTATGACTATAGCACCCGGCCTTCCAGGCGGCGCACGCGGTCGAGATAGCGTCGTTCATCCGGCAGCTCGCCACGCTCCTGCCCCTCCCTCAGGCTCTCGGCAAGGCAGCGCATTATCGCGTGCTCGAGCGCATGCACGTCCGGGTAGCTCGCGCGAAGTCTGTCGTACAAAGCGCGTATGCCGGGCGGACGGTCGGTGGTTATCTGTTCGAGGATGGTGATGTGCATGCCCATGTGCAGAAAAGGATTCGCCTCCGTGGTGTCAGACGGATAGTCGCGCATGATCGCGTCGGGATCCGACATCGCCGGCTGGTACTCCGGGTGTGCTTCGATGACCGCAGCGATCGA
>JAABYT010000055.1:51325-52119 GCA_011775625.1 Gammaproteobacteria bacterium
ATACCGCTCGCCCCGCCATCACCCCGAAGTCTTGTGGCGATACTCGCAAAGGTCCCCAATGACGCAGTCGCTGCACTTCGGGTTGCGCGCCGTGCACGTGTAGCGCCCGTGCAGTATGAGCCAGTGATGGGCGTCTTTCTTGAATTCGGCCTCCACCATTCGGTCGAGCTTGTCCTCGACCTGGCGAACAGTCTTCCCGGGCGCGAGGCGCGTGCGGTTGGCGACGCGGAATATGTGCGTGTCAACGGCAATGGTCGGCTCGCCGAATGCGGTGTTGAGAATCACGTTGGCCGTCTTTCGACCGACGCCCGGAAGCGCCTCGAGGGACTCCCGTTCCGCCGGCACCTCCCCGCCGTGCCGCTCGATGAGCAGGTCGCACGTCTTGATGATGTTCCGCGCCTTGGAGTTGAACAGCCCGATACGCTTTATGTAGTTCTTCAGACCGCGCTCTCCGAGGTCGCGGATCGCCCGGGGCGAGCCTGCATGCCGAAAAAGCTTCTCGGTTGCCTTGTTGACGCTGGCGTCGGTCGCCTGCGCCGAAAGGATGACGGCAACGAGCAGCTGAAACGGCGTCTGGTACTCGAGCTCCGTGGTCGGCGCCGGCATGGCGGCGCGCAGCCGCTCGAAAATCGCCCTGCGCTTGTCCTTGTTCACGTGCCCGACGAATGCTCAGGAAGGATCTTTTCGAGCGCCTCGCCGTCTTTGCAGGGCGCGCTCGACGGCATCGCGGATGTACGCCTGCTTGGTGGCGCGATCGGCGCCGCGCCCCGGCATCGCCGCGCGCGGCTCCCGTT
>JAABYT010000055.1:52182-60512 GCA_011775625.1 Gammaproteobacteria bacterium
CGGCGTCGCCGCCCGCGCCGGTCTCATCGTCGGCAGGGGCCGACGGCATGGGCTCGAGCACGATACAGTCTACCGGGCACGGCTCGAGGCAGAGCTCACACCCGGTGCACTCGCTCGCGATGACCGTGTGCATGCGCTTCGCCGCGCCGAGGATGGCGTCGACCGGGCACGCCTTGATGCACAGCGTGCAGCCGATGCAGGCGGGCTCGTCGATGCGCGCAACCACCCACGGCCGCTCGGCGCCGCAGTCGGGGTCGAGCGCCATGGGCGGGCAACCGAGCAGTCCCGCCAGCGCCTCGACGGTGACCCGGCCTCCGGGCGGACAGCGGTTCGGCGCCGCGCCGCGCGTTGCCACGGCCACGGCGTAGTCGCGGCAGCTCGGGTAGCCGCAGCGCGCGCACTGGGTCTGCGGCAACAAGGCGTCGATGCGATCGGCAAGGCTTCCCCGCTCCGCGTAAGCGACGCCGGATGGCTTCATTTGACCCGCATTCCGGGCTCGGCGCCCGCGTCGACGCCGAGCAGCCAGATGTCCTCGCCCCCGGGTCCGGCCGCGAGCACCATGCCCTGCGAAGTGCCGAAGCGCATCTTGCGGTGCTTCAGGTTCGCCACGATCACCGTCAGCCTGCCAACCAGATCCTCCGGCGCGTAGGCGGCTTTGACCCCCGCGAAGACGGTGCGCGACTCCGAGCCGATGTCCACCTCGAGCTCGAGCAGCTTGTCGGCGCCGGCGACAGGCCGCGCCGCGGTGATGCGTGCGATGCGCAAATCGACTTTCGAGAACGCGTCGATGTCGATCTCCTCGGCCAGGGGCTCGACCTCGCTGCCACCGTCGTCTCCCGCGCCGCCCTCTCCCAGCGTCTCCTTGGCATCCTCGACCATGGCATCCACCTGCTCCTTCTGCACCCGGGACATGAGCCGCTGAAACCCCTTGATTCGGTGGCCGAGCAGCGGCGCTTCGACGTCGCCCCAGCCGCGGATGCTGGAATCGAGGAATGCTTCTGCGTTTTCCGCCATGCCGGGCAGGATCGGCTTCAAGTACACCATCAGCGCCCGGAAAAGGTTGAGGCCCATGCTGCATACGGCTTGCACTCGGGACTCGCTGCCTTCCTGCTTGACCAGGACCCAGGGCTTTTGCTCGTCGATGTACTGGTTGGCGAGATCCGCGAGCGCCATGATCTCACGCACCGCCTTGGCGAACTCGCGGCCCTCGTAGTAGCGGGCGATGTCGTCACCCGCCGCGACGAAGCGCGCGTAGAGCTCCGGCTCGGCGAGAACCTCGGCCATCTGACCCTCGAAACCCTTGGTGATGAATCCCGCGCACCGCGAGGCGATGTTGACGACCTTGCCGACCAGATCGGCGTTCACACGCTGCACGAAATCCTCGAGATTCAAATCCAGGTCATCGATCCCGGGGCCGAGCTTGCCCGCATAGTAGTAACGCAGATACTCCGGGTTGAGGTGCTCGAGGTAGGTGCGCGCATTGATGAACGTTCCCCGGGCCTTCGACATCTTGCGACCGTTGACGGTCAGAAACCCGTGACAGAAGACAGCCGTCGGCGTACGAAAGCCCGCGCCGTGGAGGTTCGCCGGCCAGAACAGCGTGTGGAAATACGCGATGTCCTTGCCGATGAAGTGATAGAGCTCGGCTTTGCTGTCGGCTGCCCAGTAGGCATCGAAGTCGAGATCGTCGCGCCTGGCGCAGAGATTCTTGAAGCTCGCCATGTAGCCGATCGGCGCATCCAGCCACACGTAGAAATATTTGCCGGGCGCATCGGGAATCTCGAAGCCGAAGTACGGCTCGTCGCGCGAGATATCCCAGTCCTGCAGCCCCATTGCGAACCACTCTTCGAGCTTGTTGGCGATCTCGGGCTGCACCCGCGCAGGCCCGTCGCCCATGCCCACCCAGTCCTTGAGCATGTCGGTGAAATCCGCGAGACGCACGAAGTAGTGCTCGGAGTCACGCCACAGCGGCGGCTCACCCGAGAGCACCGATACCGGCTCGATGAGGTCGGATGCGCTGTAAGTGGTCGCACAGACCTCGCAGGCGTCGCCGTACTGGTCGGGTGCGCCGCAATCGGGATTCGGGCACGTGCCGCGGATGTACCGGTCCGGCAGACCCACGCCCTTGACCGCGTCGTAGGGCTCGCGGATGGTCTTGACGACGATGTGGCCGGCGTCGCGGAGCCGCTCGTAGATGAGATTTGCGAGCTCGCGATTCTCTTGCGAATGGGTGGTATGGAAGTTGTCGAAGCTGATTTCGAAATCGCCGAAGTCGGCGCGATGCTCCTCGCCGATGCGGGAAATCAGTTCCTCGGGACTGATGCCCTCCTGCTCGGCGCGCAACATGATTGGCGTGCCGTGGCTGTCGTCGGCGCATACGTACAGGCAATCGTGTCCGCGCAGGCGCTGGAACCGCACCCAGATGTCGGTCTGGATGTACTCGACCAGGTGCCCCAGGTGGATCGAACCGTTCGCATAGGGCAGCGCGCTGGTGACGAGTATGGTTCTGGAGCCGTCGCCCATTGAAGGTGCGTTCGCAAGCGGTATCGGAGCCGGCGCACAAGGTATCACTAAGCCCCGGCCCGTGCCACGCGCGGCGAGCCGGGGTGGCCCCGGGGCGCCCGACCGTTTCGGTGTTGCAAATCTGCTGTAGAATCGCTGCAGTGGTTTTTTTCCGGGAGTCGAAAAGTTGGGTGAGCTGACCAAGGCCGCGGTCGAGCAGGCGATCGCCGGCTACATCGATCCGTACCTCGAGACCGACCTGGTCTCGGCGAAAGGCCTCAAGGGCGTCGAGCTGCAGGACGGCCGGGTGCGGGCCACGGTGCAGCTCGGCTATCCGGCCCGCAGCCACGTTCAGGAGCTCGCACAGGCGCTGCGCGAGCGCATCGCCGCGCTACCCGAGGTCGGTGGGCGCGAGATCGACGTGGAGGTCGGCGTGAAAATCGCCAGCCACGTGGTCCAGCAGGGCATCGAGACCCTGACGAACGTCAAGAACATCATCGCCGTCGCCTCGGGAAAGGGCGGTGTCGGCAAATCCACCGTCTCGGTGAATCTCGCCCTGGCGCTCGCCGCGGAGGGAGCGACGGTGGGCATTCTGGACGCCGACATCTACGGCCCGAGCCAGCCGCGCATGCTCGGAAGCCGCGGGCAGCCGGACTCCATCGACGGCAAGACGCTCGAGCCGCTGGTCAGCTACCAAATCCAGTCCATGTCCATCGGATACCTGGTGGACGAGGAAACGCCGATGATCTGGCGCGGGCCGATGGTGACGCAGGCGCTCGAGCAGCTGCTCAAGGACACCAACTGGCGTGATGTCGACTATCTGGTCGTCGACCTGCCACCCGGCACCGGCGACACGCAGCTTACCCTCGCGCAGAAGATCCCGGTGAGCGGCGCCGTCATCGTCACCACGCCCCAGGACATCGCGCTGCTCGACGCACGCAAGGGGCTGAAGATGTTCGAGAAGGTCAAGGTCCCGGTGCTCGGAATCGTCGAGAACATGAGCATCCACGTGTGCAGCCAGTGCGGTCACGAGGAGCACATCTTCGGAGAGGGTGGCGGTGCGCGCATGGCCGAGCAATACGACGTGGACTTTCTCGGTGCACTGCCTCTCGATGGTCGCATCCGCGCGGATACCGATGAGGGCAAGCCGACGGTTGTCAGGGATCCGGACGGCCCGGTTGCGCGCCAATTCCGGGAGGTGGCGAAACGTCTGGCGGCCAAGCTCTCCCTGCAGGCCAAAGACTACACCCAGGCGTTTCCAAAGATCATGATCCAGAACGACTAACGGCCATGTCCATCAAGTCCGACCGCTGGATCCGACTCATGGCCGAGACGCACGCGATGATCGAGCCCTTCGAGCCGAATCAGATTCGCAGCAACGGTGAGCAGCGGCTGATTTCGTTCGGGACCTCCAGCTACGGCTACGACATACGCTGCGCAGACGAATTCAAGATATTCACGAACATCAACTCGGCCATTGTGGATCCGAAGAATTTCGACGCCAACAGCTTCGTCGACATCAAGTCCGACATCTGCATCATTCCGCCGAACTCGTTCGCTCTGGCGCGCACGGTGGAGTATTTCCGCATCCCGCGTGACGTGCTGACCATATGTCTCGGCAAATCGACCTATGCGCGCTGCGGAATCATCGTCAATGTCACGCCACTCGAGCCCGAATGGGAGGGTCATGTCACGCTCGAGTTCTCCAACACCACGCCGCTGCCTGCGAAGATCTACGCGAACGAGGGCGTCGCCCAGGTCATATTCTTCGAGTCCGACGAGCCCTGCGAGGTCTCTTACAAGGATCGCGAGGGCAAGTATCAGGGCCAGCAGGGCGTTACCTTACCCAAGGCATAGTCAGGCGCTTCGCGCCACTTTCCGCTGGATACGATCGCGATGGATCCAGAAGCCTCAGCCAAGCCCGGGCCGCCTGGGCTTTGGAGAAGATTCGGGGCCATGGTTTATGACGGGGTGCTGCTGACGGCGGTGCTTTTTGCAGCGACGGCGGTGCTGTTGCCGTTTACCGGCGGGCAGGCGATCGGAGCCGGCCAGAGCTGGTACCCGGCTTACCTGGTCATGGTCGCGTTCGGCTACTTCGGCTGGTTCTGGACCCATGGAGGGCAGACACTCGGCATGCGCACCTGGAACCTGCGCCTGGTGGGCTCCGGCAGAGGCGGCGCCAGCTGGGCTGAGGCGCTGGTGCGTTTCGTCGGCGCGGGCCTCTCGTGGCTCGCGCTCGGGATGGGATTCCTCTGGATGCTGGTCGACCACGATAGCCAGGCGTGGCACGACCACCTCTCGAGGACGTCAATCGTCGACGCTTCCTGAACGCGCGGCGCTGATCCGACTTCTCCTCGCTTCAGCCGACTCTGCGAAACAGCAGCAGCGCAAGCATCAGGAACGCGAGCGACGGCAGCAACGCGCTCACGACTGGATTCAACCCGAAAGAGAGCCCGAGCTGGCCGGCCATGCGTTGCAGCAGCAGAAACGCCATGGCGACGACAACCCCGACAACGATACGCGGACCGATGCCGAAGGTTCCGAGGCGCCCGAGCACCAGCGGCAGCGCCATGAAAATCATCACTGCCGTGGCGAAGGGATGGACGAGCTTATTCCACAGCGCGAGCTCGTAGCGGGTCGTATCGAGGTCATTGGTTCGCAGATAGTCGATGTAACGCATCAGTCCGGGAATCGAGAGACTCGTCACACGTACCGTGACGACCTCCACAAGCTCGGGTTTGAACGCCGAACGCCAGTCGGCCTCGACCACGTCGCGTGCAATGACGCCGCCCTTGCCGATGTGTGACTGACGTATGCCCTCGAGCGTCCATTCCCCACCCTCGTATGAGGCGCGATCGGCGTAAGTGGCAACGCGAAGCTGACGCTCTTCGTCGAACTCGTATATATAGAGCTCGCCCATGAGATTACCGGGCAGCACGCGTCCGACGTTGATGAACGTGTTGCCGTCGCGGATCCAGAAACCCTTTCCGGTATCGAGCGCGCGGTTCTCCGAGAGCGCCGCGGTGCGGCGCTGTTGGGCGAGCTGCTGGGTGTAAGGGGCCAGGACCTCGCCAACCACTACGGCTGCCACCATCAGCACAGCCGCCGCCTTTAGCGCCGAACCCGCGATGCGCAGACTGGAGACACCGGTGGCGCGAATCACGATCAGCTCCCTGTGGCTGGCGAGTGAGCCGAGGCCGATGAGGCTGCCGATGACTGCCGCAACCGGAAACAGGATGGCCGCACGATTCGGAGCGCTCAGCAACATGTACTCCAGCGCGTCTGCCATCGTGTAGCTTCCCCTGCCGACATCACCGACATCATCGAGAAACTCGATCAGCGAGAACACGGCGAGTAACGCCATCAGGGTGAGCAAACAGTCCCGTATGACGTGAAAACCGATGTGTCGGTCCAGAGTCTTCATCTGCGCAGGACTTTCTTGCGCCAAATGCGTGGTGTGCGACCCGAAGCCTCGAAGTAGACCAGCGCCGCGACGAGCAACGCCATCACAATGTGCACCGGCCAGATTCCGATGAGCGTGCTGACCTTACCGCGCTCGACGAACGTCTGCATGGCGCCTACGGCGTTTCCGTAAAGAAAATAGACGGCAATTCCCATGGCAAGCTTGGTGTACTTGCCCTGCCGGGGCAGGGTGCGTGCGAGCGGCAGCGCGAGCATGCCGAGAAGCACGAGTGAGATTGGCTGCGACAGGCGCCATTGGAGCTGTGCCGAATAGTACGGATGAGATTTTTCCAGCAGCTCCCGGGTCGGAATCGCGTCGACATCGCTTATGGCGGTCTCTCCGCGCTCCCGATCGATTCGAAAGCTGTGCTTTGCAAATCGGTAAACCGTGTAGTCGACGCTTCCCGGAGCTCCAGAGTAACGGTAACCGTCCTCGAGCACGATGTAGCGCCCGGTTTTCTCCTCACTTCCGCTGAACCGCGCCCTTCTCGCGACGAGAAGGTTCTGGCTATCGCCAAAGGTCATCTTCGCGAACACGTTCTGCATGACACGATTGTCTTCGGATAACGACTCGGTATACGCGACGAGCTCGCCGCCTTTAAACTCGAGAAATCGGCCGGGCATGATACCCTCGAACTCTGCCGCCGCCTCGGCACGCTCCCAGACCGCCTCGCGCGTAGCCATGGCCTTCGGCGACAGATAAAGCGAGACCACCGCGGTGGCGAGCGCGAAAACGAGTAGAAATCGGAACACGCTCGCATTGATACGGTTCGGGCCGATCCCACCGGCCCACATGGCGATGACCTCACTGTCCGAGTACAGTCGCCCAAGCGCCAGCAGTATGGAAATGTAGAGCGCCGCGGGCAGCAGCACGACGAGTTTGCCGATGATCTTGAGCGTGACGAGCTGGAATATGAACAGGCTCGAGAAAACGCTGGTCGACATCTCTGCCAGCAGTTCCACGAATATGACGACCACCGCGATTATGACCAGGATGGCAAATACCGCGAAGAACGAGTGCAGTATCTCCCGTATCAGGTAACGCGTTACGGTCAAGACAAGTCCAGCGGTCAGTGCCCGTCTTTACGATGCATGGGGCGAAGGCATAAACTGCGCGCCTCCCGGTCAGCCCCGGCAAGCGAGTCCGGTGCCGTCAATGGTATCAGAGAAAACATAGAGTAAGGATCGATGGATTTCAGAGTATCGAAGATTGTCGCCGACTCCCAGAAGACGGACTGCATGGTGGTGGGCGTTTTCGAGTCCCATCGGCTGTCCCCGTCCGCCCAGGCGATCAACGATGCCGGCGCCGGAGAGCTGCTCAAGATCATTCGTCGTTTCCAGATGCAGGCGTCGGTGGGCAATACGCTGATGTTGAACAATCTACATGAGGTCGCGGCGAGTCAGGTAATGCTCGTCGGATGTGGCAAGAAAGAAAGCATGCCGGCGAGCCGTTACAGCCGCGTGCTCAGGAGCTGCATGGAAAGGCTCGCCGACGGCGGTGCCGAAGATGCTGTCGTCTGCCTCACCGAGCTCGACGTGAAGGATCGAGATATCTACTGGAAAGTGAGAGAAGTCGTGGAAATCGCGCGCGACTGCGTGTATCGCTTCAACCAGCTCAAGACCGATGCCTCTTCGCTCAAGCAACCCCGGCTGCACCGCGTCACCTGTGCGATCGCCACGCAGAAGCAGAAGCGCCGCGCCGAGGAAGGCATGCATCACGGCATAGGCATTGCCGACGGCGTCGACCTGGCCCGCGACCTCGGTAATCTTCCCGCCAACGTCTGCACGCCTACCTATCTCGCTGAGCGGGCCCGCCAGCTGGCGCGCAGGGAGAAGTCCATAAAGGTCCGTGTCATGGGCGAGACGGAGATGAAACGCCTCGGCATGGGAACTCTGCTTTCGGTTGCGCGCGGAAGCGAGGAGCCGGCCAAGCTGATCACCCTGGAGTACCGGGGCAGCCGCTCGAAGAGGCACCCCGCGGTGCTGATCGGGAAGGGCGTGACCTTCGACTCCGGGGGTATCTCCATCAAGCCCGCTGCCCAGATGGACGAGATGAAGTTCGACATGTGCGGCGCCGCGAGTGTGCTGGGAGCAGTGAAGATGGCTGCCAGCCTGGCATTGCCAATCAACCTGGTGGGCATCGTCGCGGCAACGGAGAACCTTCCCGGAGGCACGGCGAGCAAGCCCGGCGACATCTACACCAGCATGTCGGGCGAGACTGTGGAGGTGTTGAACACCGATGCCGAGGGGCGCCTGGTGCTGTGCGATGCGCTCACCTATGCGCGCCGATTCGAACCGGATGTGGTGGTGGATATCGCCACCCTGACGGGTGCCTGCGTGATCGCTCTCGGCGACCAGGCAGCGGG
>JAABYT010000055.1:60536-65355 GCA_011775625.1 Gammaproteobacteria bacterium
TGGCCAATGTCGGCGGCCGCGAGGCCGGCGCCATCACGGCAGCGTGCTTTCTGTCACGATTCGCCCGTGAATACCGCTGGGCACATCTCGATATCGCCGGGGTGGCGTGGCGAGGTGGCAAGTCGAAAGGCGCGACGGGCCGACCGGTGCGCCTGCTCTCACAGTTCCTGCTGGACCGCGCCGGGCGCAAGCGCGTAAGCTGATGCATGAAGTCCGACGAGTGACGACGGCTGCGAGAGCATTGATGCGGGTGGATTTCTACATTCTGACTGCGACGGCGGAGCAGGAGCGGCTACGCACCGCCTGCCGGCTCGCGGACAAGGCCTGGCAGAAAGGGCACCGCGTCTTCATTCACACGCAATCGGCGCAGGCGGCAAAGCAGGTCGACGAGATGCTATGGACCTACCGACAGGACAGCTTCGTTCCGCACGCCCTGCTGCGCGATCGCCAGGATATCCAAGCAGATCGGTGCGAGCCGGTGCTGGTCGGCGACGGCACCGAGGAGCCCGAGGCGCTCGACGTGCTCATCAACCTGGCTGAATCGATTCCGCCTTTCGCAGCGAGGAGCGCACGCATCGCCGAGATTGTCTCGGGCGATGAGTCAGCGCGGCGCGCGGGCCGCACCCGCTATCGCGATTACCGCGAGCGAGGCGTCAGCATCCATCAGCACAATCTCTGAACGGGCCATGGACGAGGATTCTGCAAAGCGTTCCGAGGGTTTCGTCGACGAGGAGATCGATCGGCGACTGGACACGGCGCCTGCCGCGCAGTCACTGACCGAAGCACTCAACGGGCTCGAGCAGATTCTCGAGAAGCGCCGGCAGCCAAAGCCGGCATCCGCGCCTGCGCAGCCGCCGCCCACGGCTGCGGACGCGGAGGCCCAGTACACCATTCCGCTGCTTCACGACGTCGTCGTGCCGGGCGTGGAAGACCCGCCCGCCTCGGCCGGTGAGCAAGGCACGCAGCAACCGCTGCAAGCCGAGGTCGACGAGGAGGAGCTCTACCACAAGCTCTCCGAGCGGCTCGCCAACGAGATCGAGGTCATCGTGCAGGCACGCGTCGAGACCGCCGTTCAGGAGGCCACGGAAGATATCCGCGAGCAGGTGCGCAACCACCTGGAGATCATGCTCCCGGAAATCATCGAAGAGCTGAACGTGCTCGGACCACGGCGACGCGACTGAGCAGCCCCTGCCCCGCCGGCA
This sequence comes from Gammaproteobacteria bacterium, assembly GCA_011775625.1. Taxonomy (GTDB): domain Bacteria; phylum Pseudomonadota; class Gammaproteobacteria; order HK1; family HK1; genus JAABYT01. The sequence continues at coordinate 61,739 of JAABYT010000055.1, forward strand.
CCTCCACGCCCACCGCCGCCGCAATCACCGAACCGGCTTCGATTTCGCGTCCGAACGTGTTGCAATAGCGGGACTAGGACGCTGACGACACCGGCCGCCACCGAGGGATTCAGATTCTTTCGAGCCAAGTATGGATAAAACCTACGACCCTCAAGCCATCGAGCAGTCCTGGTACCAGACCTGGGAAGAGAGCGGCTACTTCGAGCCGAGCGGCCAGGGCGATCCCTACTGCATCATGATCCCGCCGCCCAACGTCACCGGCAGCCTGCACATGGGACACGCGTTTCAGGACACGATCATGGATGCCCTGATCCGTTACCACCGTATGAGGGGCGCAGACACGCTCTGGCAGGCGGGCACCGATCACGCCGGTATCGCCACTCAGATCGTGGTCGAGCGCCAGCTCAACGCCGAGGGCATCACGAGGCACGACATCGGCCGCGAGGCGTTCCTGCGCCGGGTATGGGACTGGAAGGAGCACTCCGGAGGCACCATCTCGCGGCAGCTTCGACGCATGGGCGCGTCTGTGGACTGGGCCACGGAGCGCTTCACGATGGACGAGGGTCTCTCGCGGGCGGTGCGCGAAACATTCGTGCGCCTGTTCGAAGAAGGCCTCATCTATCGCGGCAAGCGCCTGGTCAACTGGGACCCCGTGCTGCACACGGCGGTCTCGGACCTCGAGGTGATCTCGGAGGAGGAGGATGGCAACCTGTGGCACATCCGCTATCCCATCGCCGACGGTGAAGGCCACGTGGTGGTGGCAACCACGCGACCCGAGACCATGCTCGGCGATACCGCGGTGGCCGTGCATCCGGACGACGAGCGATACCGCAGCCTCATCGGCAGGGAAGTGGATCTGCCGCTCACGGATCGGAGAATACCCATCATTGCCGACGAGTACGTGGATCCGACATTCGGAAGCGGCGCGCTGAAAATAACGCCCGCGCATGATTTCAACGACTACATCGTCGGCGAGCGTCACGGTCTGCCGAAGATCAACATCTTCACCATCGACGCGCGGACCAACGACGAGACGCCGCCGCGTTACCGGGATCTGGACCGTTTCGAGGCGCGTGAGCGGGTAGTCGCCGATCTCGAAAAGCAGAGTTTGCTCGCGAAGACCGAGCCGCACCGCATGAAGATTCCCCGAGGCGATCGCTCACACGCCGTCATCGAGCCGTTTTTGACCGATCAGTGGTTCGTCAGAACCGAGCCGCTGGCAGCGCCCGCCATCGAAGCCGTCGAGGACGGGCGCATTCGTTTCGTACCGGACAACTGGTCGAAAACCTATTTCGAATGGATGCGCAATATCGAAGACTGGTGCATCAGCCGGCAGCTGTGGTGGGGACATCGCATTCCCGCCTGGTACGATGCCGATGGCCGCGTCTACGTCGGCCGCAGCGAGGAGGAAGTGCGCGAGAAGCACGCGCTCGACCCATCCGTTGCCCTCGAGCAGGATCCCGACGTGCTCGACACCTGGTTCTCCTCGGCGCTTTGGCCGTTCTCGACCCTCGGCTGGCCGGAACGCACGCCGCGACTCGCGCGCTTCTATCCCGGCAACGTCCTGGTTACGGGTTTCGACATCATCTTCTTCTGGGTCGCGCGCATGATCATGATGGGGCTGAAGTTCATGGACGACGTGCCGTTCAGGGAGGTCTACATCCACGGCCTGGTGCGCGACGCCGACGGCAACAAGATGTCGAAGTCGAAAGGCAACATCCTCGATCCCCTGGATCTGGTCGATGGCATCGATCTGGAGGCGCTGGTGAAAAAACGCACCTCGGGGCTCATGCGTCCGGACATGGCCCCTCGCATCGAGGCCGACACGCGGCGTCAGTTCCCCGACGGCATTCCCTCCTACGGCACCGATGCCCTGCGCTATACGTTCTGCTCGCTGGCCACCACCGGGCGCGACATCCGCTTCGACCTTGGCCGCATCGAAGGTTACCGGAACTTCTGCAACAAGCTCTGGAACGCCGCTCGCTTCGTCATTCAGCATACCGAGAACCGAGACTGCGGGGCGGACGGCGGCGACGTTGCCCTGGGACTCGCCGAGCGCTGGATCGTCTCGCTGACCCAGATCACCGAGGACAAGGTCCGCAACGCCATCGAGCAATACCGCTTCGACCTCGCCGCCCAGGCCATCTATGAGTTCACCTGGGACGAGTACTGTCCCTGGTACCTGGAGCTCGCCAAACCCGTGCTCGGCGACGCCGATGCCGACCCGGCCACGCTGCGGGGCACGCGCCGCACGCTGGTCGGAGTGCTCGAAACGCTGCTGCGCCTCGCCCACCCGCTGATTCCCTTCATCACCGAGGCCATCTGGCAGCGTGTCGCGCCGATCGCCGGGCGCCAAGGCCCCACCATCATGCGCCAACCCTACCCCGTCGCCGATCCGCAGCGCAGCGACGCGTCGAGCATAGAGGACATCGACTGGGTGAAGGGATTCGTCCTCGCCGTGCGCAGGGTGCGCGGCGAGCAGAATATCCAGCCGAGCCGCCGCGTGCCGGTCATCCTCGACAACGCCTGCCCGCGGGATCGCGACATGCTCGCTGCCTGCCGCCACTATCTGGACGCCCTCGCCGGCCTCGAATCGGTGCGCGTGCTCGAGCAGGGCGAGACCGCGCCCAAGAGCGCCGTCGGGTTGCTCGGCGACATGAAGATCCTGATCCCGCTCGCCGGTCTCATCGACACCGAGGCGGAGGCGGCGCGGCTCGCGCGCGAGATCGAGAAGCATGCCAGGGATCTCGGACGCAGCGAGCAGAAGCTCGCCAACCGCAACTTCGTCGACCGCGCCCCGGCGGAGGTGGTCGACAAGGAGCGCACGCGGGTCGCCGAGCTGCGCGCCGCCATCGGCCGGCTGGAGGAGCAGCGCGCCGCGCTCGAGAGCGTTTAGGTCCGCGCCCGGCGCGTGCCGCCGCGGCCGGGAACGCCTGGCGGGAATAGTTGACTAAAATAGTCAGGAATGTACACTGCCTGCGACTGCCACGCGCGGGCCATTCGATGCGACTGACGACCAAGGGCCGATACGCCGTCACCGCCATGCTGGACCTGGCCATCCACCACGACGGCGGCCCCGTCACGCTCGCAGACATCGCCCGACGGCAGGGGATCTCGCTCTCCTACCTGGAGCAGCTGTTTGCCCAGCTGCGCAAGCGCGGCCTGGTGCAGAGCTCCCGGGGCCCGGGCGGCGGTTACCGGCTGGGACGCCCGGCCGGCGACATTGCCGTCGTCGACGTCATCGGCGCTGTCGACGAGTCGGTGGATGCCACCCGCTGCGGCGGCATGGAGAACTGCCAGGGCGAGGCGCGCTGCCTCACCCACGATCTTTGGCACGATCTGAGCAAACAGATCCACGAGTTTCTGGGCAGCATCGACCTGGCGCAGCTGGTGGAGCGGCGCCGGGTGCGCGAGGTAGCGGAACGCCAGGACCAGGTCCCCGTGGACGTGGGCGGCGGCGTTCAGACCAGCGCCTGAGCAGAGCGCGCGCTTGAACGGGCGAAAGTCCGCCCCCATCTGACCAGGACCCGCTGCAAGCAGGAGACGCGAGACCGGACCATGGCTGTGCAACTCACCAACGCTGCTGCCGAGCGCGTCAGGCACTTCTTGGCCGAGCG
>JAABYT010000055.1:65365-69037 GCA_011775625.1 Gammaproteobacteria bacterium
TACGTGGTGGATATCACCGACGCAATCGGCGAAGACGATCGGGTCTTCGAATCCCACGGGATCAAGGTCATTGTCGACGGCGACAGCCTGTCCTATCTGGACGGAACCACCATCGATTTCACCCGCGAGGGATTGAACGAAGGCTTCAGCTACGACAACCCGAACGTCAAGAGCCTGTGCGGGTGTGGGGAAAGCTTCGGCGTTTGACGCAGCCGCCGGTCCCTGCCGGGACTTCGCCCGCACACACACCGCCGCCCTGCCCCGGCGCAAACCTCGCCCTGTCAGGTGCGGACGCAATCAGAAAAAACCAACGCGCCCCGCGGCCGCCCCGAGCAGGTGACGGGCTGCGGCGCTCGGCATTTCGCTCGGTTTGCGCGGCGGCTTATACTTACGGGCTTGCCGACCCGATGCCTTGAAACTGGAGCTCTAAATGGCGATTGAACGCACCCTTTCCATCATCAAGCCCGATGCCGTTGCCAACAACGCCATCGGCGCGATCATTGCGCGCTTCGAGGATGCGGGCCTTCGGGTCGTGGGCGCGAAAATGCTTCACCTTACCCGGGAAAGCGCCGAGGGCTTCTACGCCGTGCACAAAGAGCGGCCCTTTTTCCCTGAGCTGGTCGACTTCATGACTTCCGGTCCGGTTCTCGTTCAGGTTCTCGAGGGCGAGGGCGCCGTCGAGAAGAATCGCGAAATCATGGGCGCTACCAATCCGGCCGAAGCCGCGCCTGGGACCATTCGCGCCGATTTCGCCGATGAGATCACGGAAAATGCCGTGCACGGATCGGACTCGCCGGAGAACGCCGTGACGGAGATCGCGTACTTCTTCTCAGCCGAGGAGATCTGTCCGCGCACGCGCTGAGCTGAAACCGGCCGATGAACGCGCACGACGAGCACGCCGTTTACGAGTCACCTGCCCGCGAGGCCGCCGGCACCAATCTGCTCGGGCTCAGCCGCACCGCGCTGGAGCGCTATTTCGAGGCCCGAGGTGAACGGCCGTTTCGCGCCGTGCAGGTGCTCAAATGGATACATCAGCAGCGCATCGCCCGGTTCGCTGCAATGACCAACCTCAGCAAGGATCTGCGCGCGCGACTCGAGGCCGAGGCATCGGTAACGCCTCCCGAGATCGTCGCCGTGCACGAATCGGTGGACGGCACCATCAAATGGCTGGTGCGTGTCGCACCCGATAACTGCGTGGAGATGGTTTTCATTCCCGACACGCCCAGGGGCACCCTGTGCATCTCTTCACAGGTCGGTTGCGCGCTCAACTGCACGTTCTGCGCGACGGCGAGACAAGGCTTCAACCGCAACCTCGGCAGCGCTGAGATCATCGGACAGCTGTGGCTCGCCAGGAGCATGCTCGAGAGCAGCAGCGAGCGCAGCCGCACGATTACCAACATCGTGCTGATGGGCATGGGTGAGCCGTTGCTGAACTTCGACAATGTGGTCGAAGCCCTCGAGCTGATGCTCGACGACAACGCCCATGGATTCGCCAGACGCCGGGTCACGCTGAGCACCGCCGGCGTGGTGCCGAAAATCGACGCGCTCAGGCAGCGTTGCCCGGTGAGCCTCGCGGTCTCGCTGCACGCACCCAACGATCGACTACGCGACGAGCTCGTGCCGTTGAACAAGCATTACCCGATTCGTGACCTGCTCGCGGCCTGCCGGCGCTACGTCGCGGGCGATCCCCGCGAGAAGGTCACTTTCGAGTACGTCATGCTCGCGGGCGTCAACGACAGCCGCCAGCACGCCCTCGAGCTCGCGGCTCTGCTCGCCGACGTGCCGTCGAAAGTCAATCTCATACCCTTCAATCCGTTTCCCTCGAGCGGCTACCGACGCTCGCCGGAGCACGTCATCGATGCGTTCAGGGACGTGCTCCTCAGCCGCGGCATCATGACCATCACGCGCAAGACCCGTGGCGGGGACATCGACGCCGCCTGTGGACAGCTGGCGGGCGTGGTGCAACCCCGCAGCCAGAGAATGCGGGCCCGCCGGGCGGGCCGCTTGGCCCCGGCCGGCGCGGAGCGGCTACAATCTTGATTGACGCTCGCCGGAGCCCGGCGAGGCGCACCGAATCCGGGGCAAACACCCTGCACAATCGGCATCAGGTGGGCACAGTGAAGGCATTGAAGGCAACCTCCCTCTGGCTCGGCATCGCGCTCGCATGCGCCCTTCAGCTCGGCTGCGCCACGGCGCCGTCCAACGAGCCGCCGATCGCGCCGGGCGCGAGCACCAACAAGGTCGCCATCGTCAACGCCCAGCTCGGACTCGAGTACGTACGCAACGGCCAGCTCGACGTGGCCTGGGAGCGACTCAACACTGCCCTTTCGGCGGATCCAAACTACGCCACCGCACACAACGGCATGGCGCTCGTGTACGACCGCCTCAACGAGCCGGCCAAGGCCGAGAAGCACTTCAAGCGCGCCATCGAGCTCAATCCCGGCGACTCCGCGGCACAGACCAACTACGGGGTGTTCCTGTGTGCGCGAGGACGCATCGAGGAGGGCGTGCAGTATTTCATGAAAGCGGTGGAGAACCCGCTCTATGACAAGCCGGCGTTGGCCTACACGAATGCCGGCCTGTGCAAGCTCAGGGCTGGCGATCGGGCCGGCGCCGAGGACCATTTTCGCGCTGCGCTGCGCGCCGATCCGCGCTTCGGCGTGGCGCTGCTCAACATGGCGGAGTTGAGCTTCGAAGCCGAGCAGTACCTGGCGGCGCGCGGGTACATGCAACGCTATGAACAGGTGAGCAGGCACAATTCCCGCTCCCTGTGGCTCGGCATCCGTATCGAGCGCAAGCTCGGCGACAAGGACGCGGTCTCGAGCCTTGCCATGCTGCTCAAGGCCAACTACCCGGATTCCCCGGAGACACGGCTGCTGATCGAATCGGGCGTGCGATGACGACGGACGAGGCGACGACACGGGTGGTGACGACCTCCGAGGCCGACCTCGGTCCGGGCCAGCGCCTGCGCGAGGCGCGCGAGGCCGCCCACATGTCCGTGGGCGAGGTTGCATCACGCCTGCGACTCGAGTCACGCGTCATCGAGCGGCTCGAGCGTGACGACTACGAGCGGCTGCACGGGCCGACGTTCGTGCGCGGCTATCTGAGCGGTTATGCGCGCCTGCTGGACCTGCCCGCGGGGCCGATTCTGGAGGCCTACGAGCGCCACGGATTCGGCCCGCCGGCGCTGGTCTCGGAGCTCGGCCGCAAGCCCGAGGTGCACGTCAGCGACTTTCCCGTGCGCATGGTCACCTACGTCATCGCGGCTTTGCTGGTGGTGCTGGTGGTGCTGTGGTGGCAGAGCCGACAGCTCGACGAGCCGCCGAAGCAACGCGCGGCGATCGGGGTCGCGCCGGCCACCCGCCCCGCTGCAGCACCCGAGGCCAGCACGCCGGCGGACACGCCGTCGCAGGCGGCCTCTGCGCCGGCGCCGGACGCGCGCCCGAGCGACGCCGCGGCAGCCGATCGAGCCGCGCCCGAGCCGCCGCCGCCGAGCGAGCCCGGTCAGCTTTCTGACGCCGGCAACGATGCCGCCGCGGATTTGCAAACGCGCACGGCTGTACGCGCCGACAGCGACACGCCGGCGCCCCATGTCACGCCCGTGCGGGACGCCGTCGAGAGCGTCGCCGGGCGCGCGACGACGCCAACACCCGCCACGCCGCCGGAGGCGGA
>JAABYT010000055.1:69153-76630 GCA_011775625.1 Gammaproteobacteria bacterium
CGACCCGCGCCGTTGCCCGGCTCCGACGTGCTGGCCATCCAGCTGAGCCGGGAATCTTGGATCGAGATCTACGACCGGGGCGGCGGCCGGCTCTACTACAGCCTGGCGCGTGAGGGCAGCGAGGTCGTCGTGCAGGGCGCCGGCCCCATGCGCGTGCTGCTCGGCGAGGTGCAGGGTGCGGCGGTGGCGTACAACGGCGAGCCGTACGATCTCAGCCGCTTCGAGGGGCGCAGCGTGGTGCGGTTCACCGTCGGTGAGCTGTCCGGTGAGCGCGACCCGCAGCCGCCGGCCGCGGCAGAGGATCCTCCGGCGGCGGAGCCCCAGGAGCCCACCGCCGAGGCGCAGGCCCAGTCGGTAGCCGATGCCGGCGTGGCCGTGGACGATGCAGCCGCGACGCCCGCCGAGCTGCCGGCACCGGTCATGGCGCCCGCCCCGCAATCCGCATCCCCGGCCCCGGGATTCGAAAACCAGGCACCCATCGGTTCGCGAAGCCCCGACTCCTGAAGCGCATCGCTTGTGCGAATCTGGCCGCTCCTGCGCTCTCGACGAGCGGCGGACACCGTCAGAGCGCGACAGCAGGGGGCAGCCGCGAGACCGCCGAAGTAGAGAATTTCCCTCCAGCTATTTAAGATCCGCCCTCCGTAACGTGCAGCCGCCTGCAGGCCGGCGGCACGCCCTAGAGCACTCCTGACATGAAAGCGATTCAGGCGATTCGCGGGATGAAGGACATCCCGCCCGCGGAAACCCCGGTGTGGCGCGAGCTCGAGGATGCCGCGCGCGCCGTGCTGAGCGGCTATGGCTATCGGGAGCTGCGTCCGCCCGTTGTCGAGAGGACCGAGCTCTTCCGGCGCTCGGTGGGCGAGGCCACGGACATCGTCGAGAAGGAGATGTACACCTTCGACGATCGCAGCGGCGAGAGTCTGAGCCTGCGTCCGGAATGCACGGCGAGCTGCGTGCGTGCGGCCGTCGAGCACGGATGGCTGCGCGGCCGCGGCCAGCGTCTCTGGCACATCGGACCCATGTTTCGCTACGAGCGGCCGCAGAAGGGCCGCTACCGGCAGTTTCATCAGCTCGATGTGGAGGCCCTGGGCTTTCCGGGACCCGACGTGGACGCCGAGCTGATCCTGATCGGCGAGCGCCTGTGGCGGCGCCTGCGCCTCGGCGCCCTGCGCCTGGAGCTCAACTCACTGGGCTCGCGCGCGATCCAGGACGCCTTCCGGGCGCGGCTGGTCGAGTACCTCACCCGGCACGCGAGCAGCCTCGACGAGGACAGCCGGCGGCGGCTCGACACCAACCCGCTGCGCATTCTCGACAGCAAGAACCCGGACATGCAGGACCTGCTCGGGGCCGCCCCGCGCATCGTCGACTGTCTCGACGACGAATCCCGCGAGCACTTCGAGGGTCTTCAGGCCATGCTCGAGGCAAGCGGCGTCGCTTTCTCGGTCAATCCGCGTCTGGTGCGCGGCCTGGACTATTACACGCGCACGGTGTTCGAATGGGTAACCGACGAGCTCGGAGCCCAGGGCGCCGTTTGCGGCGGTGGACGCTACGATGGCCTGGTAGCCGATATCGGCGGGCCGCCGACACCCGCCACCGGCTTCGCCGTCGGTCTCGAGCGAGTGGTTGCGCTGATGCAGGCGAGGCAGGGTGCCGCGAGCGACGAGCGTCCGCACGCCTATCTTCTCGCCGTGGGCGAAGAGGCCCAGCGAACCGCGCACTCGCTCGCCGAGCAGCTGCGCGACGCGCTGCCGCGGGTGCGCCTGGTGGTGGATGCCGGTCCGGGCAATTTCAAGCGTAAAATGAAGAACGCCGATCGCAGCGAAGCGCCCCTGGCGCTGATACTCGGAGAGGACGAGGCACGCGAGAATCGAATCACGTTGAAGGAAATGCACGGTGACGGCGGGCAGCAGAGTGTCGAGCGCTCGCAGATGGTCGAAATCCTCAGAGGTCATATCGGATCCGACGACTGAGAAAGCGAGAGACGAGGCGTGGAAACAGAACAGGAAGAACTGGAAGCACTGCAGAAGTGGTGGAAGGAGAACGGTCGCGCCGTCGTGATCGGACTGGTGCTCGGACTCGGCGGCGTGTTCGGCTGGACGACGTGGCAAAACCACGTGGAGACCTCCGCCGAGCAGCTGTCCGTGGCCTATCAGAACATGGTCGACACGGCGGCACGCAATCAGCACGCGGAAGCCGTGCAGAAAGCCGAGGTCATCATCATCGAGCACCCCGGCAGCGAGTACGCCGCACTCGCGGGTCTGCTGGGCGCAAAGAGCGCGCTCGCCGCCGGCCAGCCGGGTGAAGCCAAGCGAATGCTCGATACGGTCATCGAGGACAGCGACCGCACGGAGCTTCGCGACATCGCCCGCATGCGCAAGGCGCGAGTGCTTCTCGACGAGGGCGCGGGAGATGCCGGACTCGCCATCCTCGAGCAGGTCCGCACCACGGCCTTCGCGGCCAGCGTCGACGAGCTGCGCGGCGACATCCTGATGGGCGGTGGGAACGCCGAGGCGGCCGCAAAAGCCTACGACGCGGCGCTCGCCAGCCTCTCCCTGGCGCCCGCCATGCGCGCGCGCCTGCAGATGAAGCGCGACGATCTCGGTTACCAAAAGGGCGACGGTGTAACGCAATGAGCCGCGCCACGCGTTTCGTCGAGGCCCTGATGCTGCTCGGCGTTCTCACCCTGACCGGCGCCTGCACGGCCATCGGCAACCTGTTCGACAACCCGGATAACACCGCGAAGCCGGCGGAGCTCGTCGACTTCGAGCCCACCGTCCAGATCCGCACCGTGTGGCAGCGCAGTGTCGGTACCGGCGCCGGCAAGCTGTTTCTCAAGCTGCGCCCCGCCATCGGCGCAGATCGGATCTATGCGGCGACCCGTGACGGGCGCGTGCGCGCATTCGATGCGAGAACGGGTGAGAGCCTGTGGGACACCGACACCGACAGTCCGCTCTCCGGAGGCCCGGGAGTCGGTGACGGCCTGGTGCTGCTCGGCACCAGCGATGGCGAGGTCCTCGCGCTCGCCGAGGACGACGGCGCGGTCAAATGGCGCGCACGCGTGTCGAGCGAGGTGCTGTCCGCCCCGCAGGCGATAGGCGGCGTGGCCGTTGCTCGCACCATCGACGGCAAGCTCTTCGGCCTCGCCAGCGACGACGGCACGCGGCTGTGGGTATACGACCGCACGACGCCGGTGCTGACGCTTCGCGGGACGAGCTCGCCGGCGCTCGCCGAGGGCGCCGCGGTTGCCGGCTTCGACGGCGGACAAATGGTGGCGGTCGCCATGAGCAATGGACAGCCGCTCTGGGAGACGCGCGTTGCGGTGCCACGCGGCCGCACCGAGCTCGAGCGCATGGTCGACATCGACGCCGATCCCCTCATCGACGGCAAGACCGTGTATGCGGTTACCTATCAGGGTCAGCTGGCCGCGCTGGATCTCATGAGCGGGCAGGTCGTCTGGCGTCGTGACATGTCGTCTCATGCCGGCCTGGGGATCGGCCGCGATAACGTCTACGTCACCGATGACGCCGGCCACGTCTGGGCGTTGAACCGTTCGAACAGCGCCTCCATGTGGAGGCAGGCGAAGCTCGAAGCGCGTCGCCTCTCGCCGCCGGCGGTTTTCGGGCCGTATGTCATCGTGGGCGATCTGGAAGGTTACGTGCACTGGCTGCGCCAGGAGGATGGCCAGTTCGCCGCACGTGTGCGAGTCGATGCGGGCCGCATCGTCGCCGCGCCGGTGGCAACACCCTTCGCGGTCTACGTCTACGGCAGCGGCGGCGAGCTGACCGCGTTGCAGGTCGTTCAGTAATCGCCGCCGGCGCGTGGCCGCGAAACGCGTGTGACACGAACGCGCCAACCGGTGTCATCATGGACCAGGCCCGCGAACGTTTTGCCCTGCTGCCGGTCGTCGCCATCGTCGGACGGCCTAACGTCGGCAAATCGACCCTCTTCAACTGCCTGACGCGCTCCCGGGACGCCCTCGTCGCCGACGAGCCCGGCATCACCCGGGATCGCAATTACGGGCTCGCGAAGACCGAATCCGGCGCCTACGTGGCGATCGACACCGGCGGACTCACCGACGAGGCGGACGCCATGGCGAAAGCCATCTCCAGCCAGGCGCTTCGCGCGGTCGAGGAGGCGGACGCGGTCATATTCGTGGTCGACGCCCGCGAGGGGCCGAACGCGGCCGACCAGGACATCGCCACGAGGCTGCGACTCTCGGGCAAGCCCGTGACGGTGGCGGCCAACAAGAGCGAGGGCCTGGACGCGGAGCTCGCGGTCGCGGAGTTCCACGCCCTCGGCTTCGGCGAGCCCCGGGCCGTCTCGGCGGCCCACCGGCGCGGAATCGGGGCGCTCGTCGAGGCCACGCTCGCACAGATCCCGCCGGCCGGCGACGCCGCACCCATCGAGGACGAGGGCGTGCGTATCGCGGTCGTCGGACGTCCCAACGTCGGCAAGTCGACGCTCATCAACCGGCTGCTCGGGCAGGAGCGACTGGTTGCCCACGACGCGCCCGGCACCACGCGTGACAGCGTTCGCGTGCCGTTCCAACGCGCCGGCCGGCACTACACGCTCATCGACACGGCCGGCATCCGCCGCCGCAGCCGCGTCTCCGAGGCGGTCGAAAAGTTCAGCGTGGTCAAGTCGCTGCAGTCGATCGCGGCGGCCGATGTCGTCATTGTCGTTGTCGACGCGAGCGAGGGCATCACCGACCAGGATACCGGGCTGCTCGGCATGGTCCTCGACGCCGGCCGCGCGCTCACCATCGCAGTCAACAAATGGGACCGCGCCGACGCCGCGCAAAAGCGGCTGGTCAAAGGCGAGGTGGAGCGCAGGCTGGCATTCCTCGACTGGGCCTCGGTGCACTACACATCAGCGCTCGAAGGCACGGGGCTGCGCCGCCTGCTCGCCTCGGTCGACGAAGCGTGGCGCTCGGCGTCACGGCGCCTGCCGACGCCCGAGCTCAACCATGTGCTGGCGAAAGCGCTCGCACGCAATCCGCCGCCGGTCGTGCGCGGGCGCCGGATCAAGCTGCGCTACGCGCACCAGGGGGGCTCGCGCCCTCCCCTCATCGTGATACACGGCAATCAGGCGGCCCAGGTGCCGAGCAACTACCGCCGCTACCTGACGCGCGTGTTCCGCGAGAGCCTGCAGCTGCGCGGCACGCCCATCCGGTTGGAGTTCAGGAGCGGGGAGAATCCTTTCAAGGGGCGGCGCAACGTCATCACCCCCCGCCAGCAGCGCAGGCGCAAGCGCCTCATGAGGCACGCGAAACGCAAGTGAGACGTAAGCCGTAATCGGCTATTTCAGCTGCTCGTGCAGCAGGCTCAGAATCCGATCGGCCGTCTCGCTGGTCTCGCGTTTGCCGTCGACGTCCAGAATGACGATCTGCGTTGTTGCCTGCTTTCCGATGAGACTGACGAGATACTCACCGGCAGCGGCCTTTTCGTCGTCGCCCCAGAACTTGAGCGCCGAGAAAAAGCCCTTTTCTGCGCCTGCATCGGCCCTGTCGGTGTCCAGGTAGCGCACGTAGAACAGCCCCCGCGAGCGATCCCGATCCTCGACGGTGAAGCCGACGCGATCCAGCGCGAGGCCGGTGCGTCGCCAGGCGCGCGAGAAATTGTCCTGCACATCGAGGACCTTGGCGCCCTCACCGTCACTCACGAGCCGGGCGCGCGCGGGACGCTCGGGGGCCTGCGCCACCAGCTTCGTCGCGGTTTCCTGCTGAACGCCCAACGCGATGACGAGGCGGTTCAGCATCTCCGCCTCGAGCTCGGGGTCCGACGGCCTCATCTGCCACACGTAGACCTCTTCGCTACCGGTGTCGTCGAGCGCGCGGGATACCTTGCCGGTGGAGACCTCTTCGGCGCCACGGTGCGAAACGTACACTTCAGTCGTCTCGGGGACCGTGCCGCGCTCCAGGCGCGTGCGGAACTTGTCGCGGGTGTTCACGCCGTAGAGCTGACTCGAAAGCTTGTTGAAGAAATTGGTGATCGCGCCGCCGTCGAAGGTGACCTGCTTCTGCGCCCAATCGGTTTCCATCACGCCGATGCTCGGATCCTCCATCTCGACGAGGAAGCCCTGGGACAGCCAGAAGTCCCGCACCTTGGGCCAGATGACGCCAGGCGGCAGGTCGACCACCAGCCAACGCTGGCTGCCGGCGCGCTGCACCTGGATACCCTGGCTCTGCGGCAGCACGCCGTTGATTCCCGCCGAAGCCGTCTGGGTTCCGCTGGCGTAGGCGGAGTACGTGGCCACTCCCTGGGAAAGGGACGGCACCACCATGCTGTCGTTGAGCGTTGAGCTACTGAGATCCGGTGGCACTTCGAGAGGCGGAGCGCTCTTGCTGGACTTATAGGGAGCATCCCCCTCCGGCAGGATGGGATCGAGGATATCGTCGTGCGTGCCGCTGCAGCCTGCAAAAAAAGCCGCCAATAAAGGACCCGCGATGAACGCAGGCAGCCGCGTTCTGTGATCGTTCATGGTTCTTGTCTTAGTGGACTCTACGCCTCCACGCGCTCCGCGGCTTCTCGCGCTGCGCGCACGCGAGCGTGATAAATCTCCGAGAGCGGCGTCAGCGGCAGGCGAATACCCTCCTCGATGAGCCCCATGTCCTGCAAAGCCCACTTTGCCGGAATCGGATTGGACTCCAAAAACATCGCCGCGTGCAGATCGCGCAGCCGTGAATCCACCCGACGTGCGCCTTCAATGTCGCCGTCGAGTGCCAGGCTGCACATCTCGTGCATGGCCGCCGGGGCGACGTTCGCGGTGACCGAGATCACGCCCCGCCCGCCCGCGATTATCGACTCGAGCGCAAGGTGATCCTCGCCGCTGAGGACATCGAAATCAGCCCCGCAGCGGGACACGATCTCGGCGAATCGCTCGACCTGACCGCTCGCTTCCTTGATGCCGACAATATTGTCGATGCGCGACAGCTTCTCGACGACGTCGGGCAGCATGTCGCATGCGGTGCGGCCGGGCACGTTGTAGAGGATCTGCGCAATGTCGACCGCCTTGGCGATTGCCTCGAAATGCAGGTAAAGGCCGTGCTGCGTGGGCTTGTTGTAGTAAGGTGTGACCAGCAGGCAGGCATCGACGCCGGCATCCTTGGCCATGGCCGTGAGGTGAATCGCCTCGCGCGTGGAGTTCGCGCCGGTTCCTCCGATAACCGGAAGGCGGCCGGCGGCCAGCTCGACCACGCGGCCGATGACGTGACAGTGCTCGTCGGGGTCGAGGGTTGCCGATTCGCCGGTGGTCCCGACGGCGACGATGGCATCGGTGCCGTTCTCGACGTGAAATTCGACCAGCCGTGCGAGCGCCTCCTCGTCCACCAGGCCGTCGCGGTTCATGGGTGTTACCATGGCGACGATGCTGCCTTGAAACATGCCCTTCTCCGCGTTGTCAAATCAATGCATTATGCTACTTCGCCGGGCCCGGCATAGCAATATTGGCCGCCTGTCCCGGGCGACATGCGCGCGCG
>JAABYT010000055.1:76652-80050 GCA_011775625.1 Gammaproteobacteria bacterium
ACATGGATACGCATCTCGTCATCTCGGCCGTCGGACGCGATCGGCCCGGCCTGATCGACGAACTCTCCCGCGCCATCCTGGACTGCGGCTGTAACATCGGCGACAGCCGAATGGCGGTGCTCGGCAGCGAGCTCGCCATCATGATGGCGCTCTCGGGCCACTGGAACGCGATCGCCAAGCTCGAGAACCAGCTGCCGAAGCTCGAGGAAAGCCTCGGCATCAAGATCATCAGCAAACGATCGGAACCCAGGACCGGCACCGAGAATCTCATCCCGTACGGCGTGGAGGTCGTCTCGATAGACCATCCCGGCATCGTCTACGAGGTCACCAACTTCTTCTCGCGCCGCGGCATCAACGTGGAAGACCTTTACACGAGCAGCTACTCCGCGCCTCACACGGGTGCCGCGATGTTTGCACTGCACATGACCGTCGGTATTCCGTCAGACACGGCAATCGCATCGGTGCGCGGTGACTTCATGGATTTCTGCGATGACTTGAACCTCGACGCGATGATGGCACCGGTCAAGTAGCCGAGACATCCACGCTATCGAATCCTCAGAGCACGCCTCCCAAGCCCGAATCCAGTCCACGATCATGCGACAACGCAAGCTATCCGGCCGCCACCTGTTCGTTCTCGACACGAATGTCCTCATGCACGATCCATCGGCGCTGTTTCGTTTCCAGGAGCACGACATATTCCTGCCCATGGTTGTTCTCGAGGAGCTCGATGCCGCCAAGAAAGGCATGTCCGAAGTCGCGCAAAACGCCCGCCACGTGAGTCGCCTGCTCGACGATCTCATCGGCGAGGCCGCGCCCGAGAGCATACACGCCGGTCTTCCGCTGCCGAGCGGCGGTGGAAACGGCAATCCCGGTCGCGTGTTCTTTCAGACAGCGGACATCTGTCACACGCCGCCCCCGTCGTTGCCCGGAGCAACCCCCGACAACAGCATTCTCGGCACGGCCATCGCGCTTCGCGACGAGCACCCCGAGGTGAGCACCGTCGTCGTCTCGAAAGACATCAATCTGCGCATCAAGGCGCGCGTGCTCGGCATTCGCGCCGAGGATTATCTCGACGACATGGTGCTCGACGACGCCAATCTGCTCTACAGCGGGCTGTCGCCGCTGCCGCGACCGCTCTCGCAGCTCGGGGTGCGCGAAACGGATCGCCGACAGATCGAGGGGCGCGCGCTGCTGGCCGTCGGGAAAGCCGACGCGCGCGCCTGGTACCCCAATCAATGCCTTTACGATCCCGTCTCGGAGAACCTCGACGTCATCTTTCGCGATTTGGAAGACACCGGACCGGTGCTCGAGACCGCACGCGACTTCAGGCTCCCGGGAAACACCGTCTGGGGCATACATGCGCGTAACCGCGAGCAGAATTTCGCCCTCAATCTACTCATGGATCCGGATCTGGATTTCGTCTCCATGCTCGGCACCGCCGGCACCGGCAAGACCCTGCTCGCGCTCGCCGCCGGCCTTACGCAAACCCTCGAGGACAAGCGCTACCGGGAGATCGTGATGACCCGGGCTACGGTTCCCGTCGGCGAGGATATCGGCTTCCTGCCGGGTACCGAGGAGGAGAAGATGGCGCCCTGGATGGGCGCTTTGATGGACAACCTCGAGGTATTGACCGATTCCGATGTCGGCGGCGAGTGGGGACGAGCGGTCACCAACGACTTTCTCCACAGCCGGATCAAGATACGCTCTCTCAACTACATGCGCGGCCGCACCTTTCTCAATCGCTACGTGATCATCGACGAGGCGCAAAACCTGACGCGCAAGCAGATGACGACCCTCATCACGCGCGCCGGTCCCGGCACCAAGATCGTTTGCATCGGAAACATCGCGCAGATCGACACGCCTTATCTCTCCGAGACGACGTCAGGACTCACTTACGTGGTGGACGGATTCAAGACGTGGCGTCACAGCGGGCACATCACCCTCAGGCGCGGTGAGCGATCGCGGCTGGCCGACTTTGCCGCCGAGGAGCTCGCCTAGCGGCGCGACCTCCGCGCTTACGCGGCCTTACCCTTCGACTTGCGCTTCGACTTGCCCTTCGACTTGCGCTTCGACTCGATGGTCTTCTGCTCGCGCGCAGCCTTGGCCGGCTGCTGTTGCGCCTCCTCGCCCTCCTGCAGACCACGAATCTCGCGCATGGCCACCGACAGCATGGCGAAGTCCGTCTTGCTGCCGCTCTTCAGATCCGTCAGCACCTGACGGCAGCGCTTCACCGACGCCGCATTGTTTGTCACCCACGCAGCGATCCGCGAGTCTGCATCCGAGAGCTCAGACTCCTGGCGCAGCACGTCACGGGTGAGAAAGCGTTCCTGCGTCTGCAGATCGTCACGCAAGGCGGCCCTCGCCAGTGCCTGCCAGCGATTCTCCCTCGGCAATGCGATGACCTCGTCGCGCAGCCAGTGCAGATCGAGCTGCTCGTCGAGCCTGAAGTAAACGGCCGACACGTCCTCCACCGACATTCCCTCGGACTTGGCCACCTCGACGACATCGAGAGCGGACAGTAGCTCGTCGTACAGGGCGACCCGCTGCGCCAGCGCCTCCGGCACCCGGGCCGTGCCGAGACGTGCGACACGCGCTTGCACCTTGTCGCGGGCGGCTTGCGGCAGGCGCGTCGGCATCACGCCTGCCACCGAGCGGGCACCTTCGATGAAGTAAGCGATATTGGCGTCTACCTCTAGCGGCTGGGGCCGGTTACGGAGCAGCCAGCGCGAGGCGCGTTCGACCAGCTTGCGCCCTTCGAGCAGCATCTCGGTTTGCAGCTCCGCCGCGACGGCGTTGTCGAGCGACTCTATCTCCGCCCACACGTTCGGCATGTCGAAGATCTGCCGGGCGATCATGAAGGCACGGGCGATATCGGCGGGACCCGCGCCGGTCTCCTCGCGCAGCCGGTAGACAAAGGTGATGCCGGCACGATTGACGATCTCGTTGGCGAGCACGGTGCTGATGATGTCGGGCGCCAGGCGGTGCGCGGGCATGACCTTGTGGAATCGCTCGCGGAGCGGCGTCGGAAAATAGTTGGCGAGCTCTTCACCGCGCAGACAATCGCCCGGCAGATCCGACGCCAGCAGCTGCTTGAACAGACGGATCTTCACGTAGGCGAGAAGCACCGAGAGCTCGGGGGCGGTCAAGCCCTGCCTGGCGAGGAGCCGCTCGTCGATCTCCTCCTTGCCGGGCAGGAACTCGACCGCGGGATCCAGGTCGCCCTCGCGCTCCAGCTGGCGCATGAGCCGCGCGTGCACCTCGAGCAGCTGGGGTGCCTGCGCGAGCGCCAGGCTCAGGGCCTGTGTCTGAACATAGTTGTTGCGCAGCACCAGCCGGCCGACCTCGTCGGTCATCTCCGCGAGCAGCTTATTGCGCTGCTTCTCGGTCATGTCGCCGTT
>JAABYT010000055.1:80172-80703 GCA_011775625.1 Gammaproteobacteria bacterium
GACTTCACGTAGGTGCCGATGCCGCCGTTCCACAGCAAATCGACCGGGGCGCGCAGAAGCGCCTTGATGAGCTCGTTGGGCGGCATGCTGGTGTTGTCGACGCCGAGCAGCGCGCGCACCTCGCCGGAGATCGGAATCGACTTGGCTGCACGCGAGTAGACGCCGCCGCCTCTGGAGATGAGCGACGCGTCGTAGTCTTCCCAGGTCGTTCGCGGCAGGGCGAAAAGCCGTTCCCGCTCCCGGAAGCTGCTCTCGGGATCCGGATCGGGATCGAGGAAGATATGCAGATGATTGAACGCCCCGACCAGCTTGATGTGCCGCGACAACAGCATGCCGTTGCCGAAGACGTCGCCGGACATGTCGCCGATGCCGACGACGGTGAAGTCGCTGCTCTGGGTGTCGACGCCGAGCTCGCGGAAGTGCCGCTTCACCGATTCCCACGCGCCCCGCGCGGTGATGCCCATCGCCTTGTGGTCGTAGCCCTGGGAGCCGCCGGAGGCGAAGGCGTCGCCCAGCCAGAAGCCGTAATCC
>JAABYT010000055.1:80765-89012 GCA_011775625.1 Gammaproteobacteria bacterium
GTAGCAGGCGACGCCCTCGGCCTGAATGGCCTCGCGGCTGCCCCCGGTGGGCAGCATCTTGGGCACGAAGCCGCCCTTGGAACCGACCGGAACGATGACCGCATTCTTGACCATCTGCGCCTTGACCAGGCCCAGCACTTCGGTTCGGAAATCCTCGCGTCGATCCGACCAGCGCAGCCCGCCGCGGGCCACCGGCCCGCCGCGCAGGTGCACGCCCTCGACGCGGGGGGAGTAGACGAAGATCTCGAACATGGGCCGCGGCTCGGGCAGCTCCAGCACCTTCTTGGGGTCGAACTTGAACGACAGGTAGGGCTTCGGGCTGCCGTCGGTCGTCGTCTGGTAATAGTTGGTCCTGAGCGTCGCCAGGATCGCGCCGAGCAGGCTGCGCAGGATGCGGTCCTCGTCCAGATGCTCGACATGGTCGAGGGCCGCATGAATCTCGCCCACCAGCTTTTCGATCAGCTGCTCCGAGCCGCGCGGGCGATCCGGGTCGAAGCGCGCGTGGAAAAGCTGCACCAGCATCGCCGCGATGTGCGGATTGAGCGCCAGCGCCCGCTGGATGTAGCGATGGCTGAAGGTCCAGCCGGCCTGGCGCAGGTACTTGCAGTAGGCCCTGAGGATGACGATCTCGCGCCAGGCGAGCTTGGCGCGCAGAACCAGACGGTTGAATCCGTCATTCTCCACGTCACGGCGCCAGACCCGGGCGAAGGTCTCCTGGAACTTGTCGCGAACCTCATCGAGGTCGAGCTCGTGATTACCGCCGAAGCGCATGCCGAAATCGTGCATCCACACGCACGAGCCGTCGCCCCGCCGAATCTCGCTCGGCTGCTCCTCCTCCACCCGCAGCCCCATGTTCTCGAGCATGGGCAGGGCGTCGGAGAGAAAGATCGGTCGCTCGGCGCGGAACAGCTTGAACTGCAACACCCCCTCCGGCGCCTCCAGCGGCCGGTAGAGGCTCATGGCGAGAGAGTGCTCGTCATCGCCGAGCGTCTCCATCTGCTCGATGTCGTGGACGGCGATACGCGGCGCGTAGTGCTCGCGATAATCCGCGCGAAACCCCCTGCCATAGCGGCGATAAAGGCTCAGCCCCCGCTCCTCCCCGCAGCGATCGAGCAGCGCATCGCGCAGATCGTCGCGCCAGTCGCGGGTGATTTCACCGAGCCGCGCCTCGATTTCCGCGACGTCGTAGACCGCGTGCGAGCCTGGCGAGACGCGAATGACGAAGTACAAACGGGCGAGCACCGACTCCGAGAGGCGCACGTCGAACTCGATGTCCTCGCCGCCCAGATCGCGCATGAGCAGGTCCTGTATGGCAAGGCGCGCCTCGGTGTTGAAGCGATCCCTCGGCACGTACACGATGCAGGAGTAGAACCTACCGAAGGGATCCCGGTGGATGAAGACTCGGATGCGCTGGCGCTCCTGCAGGTGCAGGATACCCATGGCCGTTGCGAACAGCTCGTGTTCGGGGATCTGGAACAGCAGATCGCGCGGGAACGTCTCCAGAATGTTGATCAACGCCTTGGCGGCGTGGCTGCTTTCCGTATAGCCGGCGCGGGTGATGACGTGCGCGATCTTCTCGCGCAGCAGCGGAATGGAGCGCGGGCTGCGGTTATACGCCGCCGATGTGTAGAGTCCCCGGAAGCGACGCACGCCGACGACCTTGCCCGTGGCATCGAAGCGCTTGATGCCGATGTGGTCCAGATAACCGGGGCGGTGCACGGTGGCCCGCATGTTCGCCTTGGTGATGACGAGCAGATGCCGGTCGTGGGCCATGCGGCGCACGTCGGCCGGCAGACTCGCGAATGTCTTGGAGAACGCGTTCGACTGCTCGCGTTGCACCCCGAGCCCGCTCTGCGCAACTGCGCGCAGCTGATCCTCGCCATCGTTCTCGACGAGCTCGTACTCGCGGTAGCCGAGAAAGGTGAAATGGTTGTCGCCCATCCACTCGAGAAACGCCAGGCCGTTGTCGAGCTCTTCCCTGTCCAGAGGCGGCGGGCTCGATCGGAGCTCGGCGAGGATTTCCTCGAGCTTTGTCTTCATGGCGCGCCAGTCTCCGACGGCCGCGGCCACGTCGTGGAGCACCACCTCGATATCGGAGACGATGCCCTCGAGGATATCCCGGTCCGTCTGCCGATCGACCTCGAGGTGCATGATGGCCTCGGTGAGGGCATCGTCCGCGCGCGCGTCGCCCTCGAGCACCTCCACGACACGGCCGTCCTGG
Source organism: Gammaproteobacteria bacterium (assembly GCA_011775625.1). Taxonomy (GTDB): domain Bacteria; phylum Pseudomonadota; class Gammaproteobacteria; order HK1; family HK1; genus JAABYT01. Next base: position 82,987 of record JAABYT010000055.1, read on the forward strand.
TCGCGCCGCAGCCGCATCACCGGATGGATGACCAGATGGGTGGTCAATCCGCGTCGATTGAGCGCCATGCGCACCGAGTCCACCAGGAACGGCATGTCGTCGGTGGCGATCTCGACGATGGTGTGCGTCGACTGCCATCCGTGCTGCTCGAGCTGCGGGTTGTAGACGCGCAGCCGCGGCGTGCCCCGCGTGCGCGTGCGCAGAAAATTCCAGTGCGCGAGCGCGGCTCCGTAAAGGTTGGCGACGTCGCGCTCGGCCAGATCCTCGTAGGCGGTGCCGGCAAAGTAGCGACCCACGAAGCTCTCCACCACGTCGCGCTGGTCGGCGGGCATGTGCCGACGCACCTCTTCGAGCACCGCATCGATGAGCTCGCTGGATTCGGGCGTGTGCCCGGGCATGGCGATTCCTCCCGCAGAGGCGGCCCACTGCAGCTTTCATGTTAGTGCGGCGCGCCGCCGGATGCCACGGCGCACGCCGCACCGTTGCCCGCTTGGGCGCGCCGACGACCCGATCTACCGGCTCCCGGGGGCGGCGCGTATACTCGGCGCGGGGCGCACGCCATGAGTCACGTCTTCTACCGACACACGCACTTTCAGCCGCCGGTGGCCGCGCGCGGCGAAGGCGTGTACATCATCGACGCCGCCGGCAAGCGCTACCTGGACGCCTCCGGTGGCGCCGCGGTGTCGTCGCTGGGCCACAACCATCCGCGCGTGGTCGAGGCCATCAAGGCACAGCTCGACCGCCTGCCGTTCGCGCACACCGGCTTCTTCACCAGCGAGCCGGCGGAGACGCTCGCCGACGCGCTCGTTGCCGGGGCGCCGCAGGGTCTCGAGCGGGTCTACTTCGTGTCCGGCGGATCGGAAGCGGTGGAGGCGGCGCTCAAGATCGCCCGGCAGTACTTCCTCGAGCGCAACCAGCCCGAGCGGCGGCGCTTCATCGCGCGCCGGCAAAGCTATCACGGCAACACCCTGGGGGCGCTCGCGGTGGGCGGCAACGCGTGGCGGCGCGCACCGTTCGACCCGCTGCTCTTCGAGAGCCACCACATCGCGCCCTGCTACGCCTACCGGGACCGCCGCGATGGCGAGAGCGAGGAGGCCTACGGCATGCGCGTCGCCGACGAGCTCGAGGCCAAGCTCGCCGAGCTCGGCGCCGAGACCGTCATCGGGTTCATCTGCGAGCCGGTGGTCGGCGCGACCCTGGGCGCGGTGCCGCCGGTGCCCGGCTATCTCGCGCGCATCCGCGACATCTGCGATCGGCACGGCATCCTGCTCATCTTCGACGAGGTCATGTGCGGCATGGGACGCACGGGCCTCCTGTACGCCTGCGAGCACGACGGCGTGGCGCCGGACCTGCTGGTGGCGGCCAAGGGTCTCGGCGCGGGCTATCAGCCCATCGGCGCGATGCTGGTGTCCGATCGCATCTACGCCGCCATCGCCGAGGGTTCCGGCTACTTTCAGCACGGGCACACCTACATGGGCCATCCCGCCGCCTGCGCCGCCGGGGTCGCCGTGCAGCAGGTGATCCGCGACGAGGATCTGCTCGCCCGCGTCCGGCGCCAGGGCGAGACGCTGCTCGACGCGCTCCACGAGCGCTTCGGCAACCACGCCCACGTGGGCGACATCCGTGGACGCGGGCTTTTTCTGGGGCTCGAGCTGGTCGCCGAGCGCACCACCAAGGCCCCTTTCGATCCCGAGCGCCGCGTGCACGCGCGCATCAAGCACGCCGCCCTCGAGCGCGGCCTCATCTGCTATCCCATGGGCGGCACCGTCGACGGGGCCCGCGGCGACCACGTGCTGCTGGCGCCGCCCTTCATCATCGAGGACGCGCACATCGACGAGCTGGTCGACAAGCTCGGCGACGCCGTCGACGCGGCGCTCGCCTCATGAGCGCGCCGGGCGGTGCCGACCCCCGGGAGCGTGCCCTGGCCGGCGGCGATGGGGAGATCCTGAGCTGGTTCGCCACGCCCATTGTCTCGGTGCCGATCCCCGACGCGGAGACCCTCAACCGCGCGCTGGTGCCGCTGTTCCTCGACAAGGAGCGTGCCGGCGACCAGCACCGCCACGAGATGCACATCCCCACCCAGAGAGGGCCGGTGTTCGAGAGCCGCTTCGATCTGTTCGAGTGGCCCGATGCGCCCATCCAGCGCCTCGCCGACGAGGTGCACAGCGTGCTGTTTCACCTGGTGGGGCGTCTGAACGGCTACAGCGAGGCGGACATGGCCGGGCTCGTCTTCTACTACGACTCCTGGTTCCACATCACCCGCGCGGGCGGCTACCAGTCCATCCACTACCACCCGCGGGCCTCCTGGTCGGGGATCTACGCGGTCCAGCCGGGCGATGCGGTGGAGGAGCGGCCGGAGAGCGGCCAGGTGAAGTTCTACGACCCCCGCGGCGCGGTGTTCATGCACATGGATCCCGGCAACGAGCGGCTCGATCCGCGCTATACGGCAACGCCGGTGTACCTCCAGCACCGGCCCGGCCAGCTGGTGATCTTCCCCTCCTGGCTCATGCACGAGGTGCTGCCCTACCTGGGCCGCAGCGAGCGCATCGTGGTGGCCTTCAACGCCTGGATCACCCGCAAGGAGGCGGATTCCTAGTCGCCCGGGTTGTGTTGCAAAAAAGCCACAAACCCGGCCCCTTTGTCGCCTTTTTGCCTCAATTTGTTGCTTTCGCAACGACGGCTTTGCCATAATCCCAGCGTCCCCCACTCCGAGGGGGGCGTCACGAAGCGCCCCGGCGAAGACCGGGGAAATTCGAGCCTAAGTTAGGGGATTCATTTATGAACAAGAAGGTATTGGCAGTCGCTGTATCCAGCGCCCTGGCTGCGCCCATGGCAGCCCAGGCTGTGAAGTACAAGCTGTCCGGTCAGATCAACCGAGCCGCGGTCTATCAGGACGACGGCCAGGGCACTGACGTGCAGTTCATCGACAACACGTCATCCGGTACCCGCTGGCGTTTGACCGGCAGCGAGGACATCGGTAGCGGCATGAAGGTCGGTTTCAACTTCGAGTGGCAGGCCTCGTCGAACAGCGGCCACCGGTCAATCAAGTCAGCTGACCAAAGCCCAGAGTCGCAGGCCATTCGTAGGGCCGAGGTCTGGTTCAGCGGCAACTGGGGCAAGCTGTCCCTGGGCCAGGGCGACGGCGCCGGCAACGGCACGACCGAGGTCGACCTGACCAGCACCTGGAACGCGGGCGCCTACTCGGGCCGCTCGGACTTTCTCGGCAGCACCGCCTGGCGCACCAGTAGTGGTGCCTCCGTCGCCGGGTTCACCCACGGGTCGACCTTCAGCGCCTACGACGCCTTCAGTCGCTACGACCGCGTGCGTTACGATTCGCCGGCCCTGGGTCCCGTGACCCTGTCGGTGAGCGCCGGTCAGCGGGACAAGTACGAGGGTGCGGCGCGCTGGAGCCAGGGCCTCGGCGGCGGTCAGATCAGCGCTGGGCTGTACTATGGTACTGCCGCTAACCAGCTACCCGCGGGAGCAACTGCGACCACGGCCGTGGCGGGAGTTGAGCGCTACGGTGGCTCGATCGCCTATCTGTTCTCCTTCGGCACCAGCCTGCAGTTCTCCTACGCCGAGCAGGACCGGGACTCTGCTGGCATGGAAGATGGCAAGACCTGGTACGTGAAGGTCGGCCACAACTGGGGCAACAACTCCGTGTCGCTCGGCTACGGCGAGGCCGAGGACGCCTTTGCGCCCTTAACCCTTGCCGGCACAGCGCCGGGCCACAAGGACAAGGGCTTCAACATCGGCTACAACTACAACATTCCGAAGGCGAAGGTCGATCTGTACGCTTCCTTCCATCAGAACGAGCTGGATGCGAGCGGCGTCAGCGTCGACGACCTCTACGCGGTCGTGGTGGGCACCAAGCTCAGGTTCGACTGAGCGTCGCCGACGTCTCACCACTTCACGTGCGTGCACGTGTCGAAGGGCTTCCCCTCCGGGGGAAGCCCTTTTTTTTGCCCGTCTCCGCGCGCGGCGTTGACACGCCGGAATCGCCTGTGCATTACTCGCCCGTCAGGATGCGCTGCACTTTCTCACAGCGACGCCGGCGACGCCTTTGCGTGCCCGGCCGGCTCACCCGCACGTAACGAGGATCGAACGGTGGCCGCGAAACGACCAGCGACCGTGGAGTCCACGGAGATCCTGCCGCTCTTTCCCACGCTGGTGTGGAAGATGCAGCTCGCGCGGGACACCTACGCGCCCATGAACGAGGCCATCAGGGCCAAGCTGCTGGCGCTCGCGCGGGCGACGCCGGACCGGGCGCCGGGCGGCAAGCTTCAGACCGACCAGACCCTGCACCAGCTGCCGGAGTTCCACGAGCTGCGCGACATCATCCACGCAGCCGCCACCGGCGTGCTCGAGTACCTGAGAGTGGTGTACGAGTCGCTGGAGCTCACCGGCTGCTGGGCGAACATCAGCCCGCCGGGCGACGCTCACCGGCCGCACACGCATCCGAACAACTATCTGAGCGGCGTCTACTACGTGCAGACCCAGGCCGGCGCCGACACCATCAGCTTCGACGATCCACGCCCGCAGACCAACATCATCTCGCCGCTCACCTCGGAGAGCATCGACGAGAATGCCGGCCAGATCCACGTCTCCACCCGCGAGGGGTTGTTGCTGCTGTTCCCCTCCTGGCTGCAGCACCAGGTGCCGCAGAACCGGAGCGAGCGGGCCCGCATCAGCATCGCCTTCAACCTCATGTTCTCGCGCTTCGGCGAGACCATGAGCCGGCCCAAGTGGCAGGGCAACGTGCGATCCGCGTGAGCGCGCGCCGTCATCCGCGCCCGCGCGCCGGCGCTCAATCTTTCCGTCGCAGCTTGATGGCGATGGTGTAGCGCACCACGGGACAGATGCGGTTGGGCTCCCGGGCCACGTGGGGAATGCGGCTGTCGAAGGCGACGATGCGTCCCGGCCTCGGATACACGGCGCGCACGATCTCGTCCCGGGCCGCGTTGTAGAACACCGTCTCGCCCGACCAGTTGGCGTCCCATGTGTAGTTGGCGTAGTAGAGAACGGTGAAGTGGCCCGCCTCGAGATGGTCCGCGTGAATCGTCGGGCAGTCGCCGTAGCTGTAGGCGTTCACGTACATGCGCTCGATGGCGCAGCTTCCGCGGGTGATCTCGCCCTCGACGGTCTCCCAGAGGGCGCTCAGGGGCGCGACCCGGGCGCGCGTCTCGTCACTGATGTTGGCGATCCAGAAACCGAAGTCGTCGCCGGCGTTGGACTTCTGACCGAACCTGTAGACCGGCTGGTGAATGCTCTCGAACAGGGCATTGACGAGATCCGGGGCGATGAGATCGTCATGGACGTCGATGGCATTGGCGGCGAGCATGGCATCCTCCCGTGAGCCGGCTGCCGGCATCACGCTTCAGCGCTCAAAGGGGCTTCTGGCACCAGAATACGTATAGCCCGGCGAACACCTCGGGGCGGCTTTCCTCGAAACGCGCCCAGGCGGCGAAATCCGTTCCAGCGGTGTCGATCGGGTTGAATTTCGCGTACGCGTGCAGCACGCCGGGCACCGCCGGGTCGAAGCCGACGAAGTCGAGCGCCAGGGCCTGCAGCGCGGCGGCCACCGCAGGCAGGGTGAAGCGGTGCTCCTCGACGTGAAAGAGCAGATCCCGGCAGGCGCTCATGGTGTACAGATCCTCGCTCTCGGCGAGGGCGGCGAGCGGCGCGCCGGCGGGCGCGGCCAGCACGCGCGCCCGGAAGGCGCGGATGTCCGCATCCACGGGCGAAAGACCCTCGGCGGCGATTTGCTCGCGCGCGCGCACCACCTCGCCGCGCCCGCGCTCGCTGTAAAGCCCGATGCGCATGAGCCCGCCGGGCTCCAGGCACTCGCGCAGCGCCCGCCATCCGGCCAGTGGATCGGCCATGTGGTGCAGGACACCGGTAGACTCGATGACGTGGAAGCGCTGCCCCAGGCGGCCGGCGTCGAGAATGTCGCCCTGCACGAAACGCACGTTGTCGACGCCGAGCCTCACCGCCATGCGGCGCGCGTAGGCGAGCGATCGGCGGCT
>JAABYT010000034.1:0-1052 GCA_011775625.1 Gammaproteobacteria bacterium
CGCGCAGGATCTCACCGACCTGGGGCTCTCGGTGGGTCACCGGCGGCGCTTCCTGGAAGCGGTGAGCGCCCTCGGCGACGCACCGCCGGCGCAGCCCGAAGGCGCGCCCTCGCCCGCCCCCATTGCCGAGACCCGGGCCGAGACCCGCGCCGAGGCCGAGCGCCGCCAGCTCACGGTGATGTTCTGCGATCTGGTCGGCTCCACCGAGCTCGCCCGGCGTCTCGATCCGGAGGACCTGCGCGACGTCATGCGCGCCTTCCAGGATCGCTGCGCCGGCGTCATCTCGCGCTTCGACGGCTTCATCGCCCGCTACATGGGCGACGGCCTGCTGGTCTACTTCGGCTTTCCCCGCGCCCACGAGGACGACGCCGAGCGCGCGGTGCGATCGGGGCTCGACATCGTCGCGTCTATCGGCGCGCTCAACGCCGAGACGGGCGCGTCCCGGGGCGTGCATCTCGCCGTGCGCGTCGGCATCGCCACCGGGCGGGTGGTGGTCGGCGACATCGTCGGCGAGGGCGCGTCGGCGGAGAGCGCGGTGGTCGGCGACACGCCCAATCTCGCCGCCCGGCTGCAGTCGGTCGCGGCCGCCGACCAGGTCGTGATCGGCGCGGGCACGCGCGCGCTGCTCGGCGATCGCTTCGACTGCGAGGATCTCGGCGGCCAGTCCCTCAAGGGCATCGACGAGCCGGTGCCCGCCTGGCGGGTGNNCAGCCGCTGGTCGGCCGCCAGGAGGAGCTCGGTCTGCTGCTGCGCGCCTGGGACACCGCCCGCGAGGGGCTCGGCCAGGTGGTGCTGGTGCTGGGCGAGCCGGGCATCGGCAAGTCGCGCCTCGTCGAGGCCCTCGTCGAGCGCATCGATGTTCAGGACCACCTGCGGGTGCCGATCCGTTGCTCGCCCTACCACACCCAGAGCGCCCTCTACCCGGTGGTGGAGCACCTCAAGCGGGCCTTCGGCTGGCGCGGCGAGGACGGCGCCGACGAGCGCCTGGCCAAGCTCGAGGCGGCCCTGCAGGGCTACAGCGTGCCCCTCGCCGAAACAGTGCCCCTGTACGC
>JAABYT010000034.1:1106-1459 GCA_011775625.1 Gammaproteobacteria bacterium
ATAGCGGGCTGGCTCCTGGAGGAGGCCGAGCGGCGTCCGGTGCTGCAGATCTGGGAGGACGTGCACTGGGCCGACCCCTCGACCCTGGAGCTCCTCGATCTCTACATCGAGCAGGCGCCGACCTCGGCGCTGCTCAACGTGATCACCTACCGGCCCGACTTCGCGCCGCCCTGGCCGGCGCGCTCCCACATCACCCCGATCACGCTCAACCGGCTCGAGCCGGCCGAGGTGGCGGCCATGGTCGCGAACCTCGCCGGCGGCAGGGCGCTGCCGGCGGAGGTGGTCGCGCACATCGTCGACAAGGCCGACGGCGTGCCCCTGTACGTGGAGGAGCTCACCAAGACCCTGCTCGA
>JAABYT010000034.1:1474-1611 GCA_011775625.1 Gammaproteobacteria bacterium
CGACGTGCAGATTCCGGCGACGCTCCAGGACACGCTCATGTCGCGCCTGGATCGCCTGCCGGCCCTGCGCGAGCTGGCCCAGATCGGCGCGGTGCTGGGCCGCGAGTTCCCCTACGAGATGCTGCGCGGCCTCGCCG
>JAABYT010000034.1:1724-3576 GCA_011775625.1 Gammaproteobacteria bacterium
TACCAGTCGCTGCTCAAAAGCGCGCGCCAGCAGCTGCATCGGCGCGCCGCCGAGCTGCTCGAGCAGCGCTTTCCCGAGCTGGTCGCGACCCAGCCGGAGCTGGTGGCCCAGCACTACACGGAGGCGGACGCCACCGAGCAGGCGCTCGAGTACTGGCAGCGCGCCGGCATGCGCGCCTTCACGCGCTTCGCCAGCAACGAGGCCGCCAGTCATCTGAGCAAGAGCCTGGAGCTTCTCGGGCGGCTGCCGGAGAGCCGCGAGCGCGAGCGCCGCGAGCTCGACATCCAGATGGCGCTGGGGCCGGCGGTGCTCGCCGGCAGGAGCTTCACCGCGCCTGAGATCGAGGGCATCTACCGCCGCGCGCTGGATCTCTGCGAAGCGCTCGGCGATCGCGCGCGCACCGGGCTCGCCATCCGCGGCCTGCAGATCTACCACTTCGTGCGCGGCCAGCTGAGCGCCTCCCGGGATCTGGGCGAGCAGCTGCTGGCTTTCGCCGAGCGCGAGCAGGACGACACGTTCCGCATCGGCGCGAGCCACGGTATCGGCCAGAGCCTGTTCTGCCTCGGCGAGTTCGCCCGCGCCAGGGAGGTGCTCGAGAAGGGCAGCCGCCTGCTCGCCGACGGCAGCCCGAGCCTTCCCAACTGGCCGGGCGGGCAGCCGGGCGAGCAGGTGCACGCCTACGCCGCCTTCGCCGACTGGATGCTGGGCTATCCGGAGCAGGCGATCGCGGCGACGCGTGCGGCCCTCGCGCTCGCGAGCGCCGCCGGCTCGACGCCCATCTCGCGGCTCAACACGGAGCTGTTCGTCGCCATGGTCTTCCTGATGATGCGCGATCAGGCCGCGGCGCGCGCGCACTCGGAAACCACCGCAGCGCTGTGTGACGAATACCGGCACGGGACGTTTCGCGAGTTCTCCCGCATCATCCACGGCGGGGCGCTGACCATGGAGGGCCAGGCCGAGGAGGGCCTCGACGAGATCATCGCGGGCACCGAGCGCGTTCGCCGCGAAGGCATGGTGGTCTACGTGCCGTTCTTTCTCACCCTGCGGGCGCAGGCGTGCCTCGTGCTCGAACGCTACGACGACGGACTCGAGGCGCTCGCCGAGGCCGGGCGGGTCGAGACCGAATCCGAGGACCGCGCCTGGCACGCCGACATCGATCGCGTCAGGGGCGAGCTGCTGCTGGCGCGCTCGCCTGCCGATACCGCCGAGGGCGAGGACGCGCTGCTGCGCGCCCTGGAGACGGCCCGCGCGCAGCAGGCGAAGTCGCTCGAGCTTCGCAGCGCCATCAGCCTCGCGCGGCTCTGGCAACGCAGCGGCAGCGCCTCGCAGGCGCGCGCGCTGCTCGAGCCGCTCTACGCCTGGTTCACCGAGGGCTTCGACACCACGGACCTCAAGCAAGCGCGCGCGCTGCTCGCCGAGCTCTCATGAGCGGCGCCGCGCATGGCGATGCTTCTCGCGGGCGTCGTTAATCGCGCATGGAACGCAACCTGCGCCTCTACCCGTTCTTCCAGCTCTTCCAGAACCTGCTCTTCTGGATGCCGGTGTTCTTTCTCTACTTCTCCTCGGTGCTCACCATCGACGAGGTGCTGCTGCTCGAAGCGCTCTACTTCTTCAGCGTGGTCGTGCTCGAGGTGCCGTCGGGCTACTTCTCCGATCGTGTCGGGCGGCGTCCGACCCTGATTCTGAGCGCCGCCGGATGGGCGGGCGGCAGCATCATCTTCTGCACCACGTCCTCTTTCGCGCCGTTTCTTCTCGCGCAGTTCCTGTACGCCTTCGGCATGGCCATGAAGTCGGGCAGCGACACGTCGCTGCTCTACGAATCACTGAGGGCGCTCGGCCGCGGCGACGAGAT
>JAABYT010000034.1:3610-7622 GCA_011775625.1 Gammaproteobacteria bacterium
GCGCTCGCCGGCGGCATCCTGGCGGGCTTCGACCTGCGCTGGGCCTACCTGCTCTCGGCCATGGCGGGCCTTGCGGCGCTCGCCGTCGCGCTGCGCTTCGTCGAGCCGGTGCGCGGCGATCGCCGGGCGCACCCTCCCCTCACTCAGCTCCTGGTGGTCCTGCGGCGGCTGCGCGATCCGGTGCTGCGCTGGCTGATGGTGTTCGCCGTCGCCATGACGGTGCTTGCCCACGTGCCCTACGAGTTCTATCAGCCCTACCTGGGATTTCTGTTCGCGGGCAACGCCGGCGGCTACGCGCTGACCCCGGCGGTGGCGGGCGTGCTCACCGCCATCATGATGGCCATGGCCGCCGCCGCCAGTCATTTCTCCCTCGCCCTGGCGCGCCGCGTGACGCCCGGCGGCGCCCTGCTCGCCGCCGTCGCCATGCTGCTGGTGATCATCGCCGCCATGGCCTCGCTGGTGCACGCGTGGATCATGCTGCTCATCGTGCTGCGCGGCGTGCCCATGGCGCTCACGAGGCCGATCCTCGTGAGCCTCGCGCATCCGCGACTCACGGCGAGCGTGCGCGCCACCTATCTCTCGGTGCAGAGCCTCGCCGGGCGGCTCGCCTTCTCCGCCACCCTGGTGCTCGCCTCGCTCGCCGTCATCGACATGGGCCATCTCACCGAGGCGGGACTCTCCGGCATTCTCATGGTGTATGCCATCTGCACCGTCATCGTCCTGCCCGTGCTGGTGCTCGGCGCCATCCGGCTCACCGCGGCGACGCGGGGCGCGACCGGCTTCGTACCCGGGGGCTGAGCGACGCGCGCGGATTCAGCGCCGCGGCGATGCCGTCAACGCAGGTCGAGGGTGGCGCCGCTCTCGCCGGCCTTGAGCCGGCCCAGGTGCAGCTTGACGACGGGATCGTCGGGCGTCTGCTCGGCGAGCGCCTCGAACGCGGCGGCGGCGCCCGCGTCGCCGGCGGCCATGCTGCGGTACGCGCCGCTGTAGGCCTCGAGGTTGGCGCCGTCGTCCGCGGGCAGCGGCTCGAAGACCTCCACCGGGTCGGTCTTGCCTTTCAGCATCAGAACGCCGACGGGCCGGCCGTGGAAGTCGCGGATGCGCGACACGGTCTCGCCGCTCACACAGATGCGCGTGCCGAGCGCCTTGTTGGCGGCCTCGAGGCGGGCGGCGATGTTGATGGGCTCGCCGTGCGCCGTGTAGTCGAACAGCGTCTCGCCGCCGAAGTTGCCGACCATGGCGGCGCCGGAGTTGATGCCGATGCGCGTAGGCCCCAGGGCGATGCCCTCGGCCTGCTTCTTCTTCATGAACGCCATCGCGAACGCGTCCATGTCGAGGGCGCACTGCACGGCGCGGCGTGCGTGGTCCGGCTGCGGCTGGGGCGCGCCGAAGATGGCGTGGATGGCGTCCCCCACCACCTTGTCGATGGTGCCGCCGTGGTCGAAGACGATATTGGTCATCTCGTCGAGATATTCGTTGAGCAGGGCGACGATGACGGCGGGCTCGCTGCTCTCCACCAGGGCGGTGAACTCGGTGAGATCGGTGAACAGAAACGTCAGATCCCTTCGCTCGCTGCCCACCTCGAGCTCCTCGGGATTGTTGACCAGCTGATAGGCGAGGTTGGGTGAGAAAAAACGCGAGAGATTGGTGCGCACGCGCTCGGCCTCGAACAGCTGGCGCTGGGTGTCGCGCAGCTCCTCGAGCGCCGCGAGGGTCTTCTGAATGGTCGCCTCGAGATCGTCGAAGTCCACCGGCTTGGTGACGAAGTCGAAGGCGCCCTTGTTCATGGCCGTGCGGATGTTGTCCATGTCACCGTAGGCGGAGACGATGACCGCTTTCACGGGCTTGTTCGTCTGGCCCAAGCGCTCGAGNNTCGCTGACAACGAGATCGATGTCCGGCTCCTCGTGCAGCACATCGAGGGCTTCCTGGCCATCCGATGCGAACAGGAAAGCGATCTCGCCAGCGCGGATCTTGTTGCGGAACATTCGCTGCACGAGCTTGGCCTGGTCGGGCTCGTCGTCAACGAAAAGGATCTTGGCTGACATGGATCAAGTGTCTCCCGGCTGTCGCGGAGATCGCGCGCGGGGGCGCGTCCTCAGGCAGACGCCCCTGCCGTCTGTGGCAGACGGCGCGGCAGCTCGATGATGAATTCAGTATACGCTCCTTGCTCGGAATCCGCGCGGATGCTGCCGCCGTGCTGGCCGGTGACGATGTCGTGGGTGATGGAAAGCCCCAGACCGGTGCCCTCCCCGGCAGGCTTGGTGGTGAAAAACGGCGTGAACAATCGCTCGAGCGCGTCCGGGGCAATGCCCGTGCCGTTGTCACGGATGCGGATCTCCGCGCGATCGCCATCGAGCATTTTCGAGCGTACGCAGACCGTCGGCTCGTAGCCCGCTGCGCCCGCGTCCTGGCGCGCGTGCACCGCGTAGAAGGCATTACTCAGCAGATTGACCAGCACGCGCGTGATCTCCTGGCTGATGAGCTCGAGTTCGCCGACGCCATCGTCGAGATCGATGTCCAGGGTCACGTTGAAGCCGGGATTGCTGGCCCGCTGTCCGTGATAGGCGAGGTTGACGCTCTCGCTGATGAGGGCGTTGAGGTCCGTCGCCTGAGGCGTGCTGGCGCCGCCCCGGGAGTGAAGCAGCATGCCCTTGACTATGCCGTCGGCCCGCTCGCCGTGCTCGCGAATGGTGCCGAGATCTTCCTTGATGGTGGCAAGCAGGTCGTCGACGTTCTCCCGCGCATCGTCGCCGAGCTTNNTTGGCGAAGTTGTTGACGAAGTTGAGCGGATTCTTGATCTCGTGGGCGATGCCGGCCGTGAGCTGACCCAGCGAGGCCATCTTCTCGGTCTGCACGAGCGTGCGCTGGGCGAGCTTGAGCTCCTCGAGAGCGTGCTCGGCATCGTCCTTGGCGGCCGCCAGCGCCTCCTCGTTGTGCTTGAGCTCGGTGAGATCGGTGTAGACCGCAACGGTGCCGCCGTCCTCGGTCTTGCGCTCGCTGATCTGCACCCAGCGCCCGTCCGCCCTTTGCTGCATGAAAGGCGCGCCCGGGTTGCGATGACGCTCGACGCGTTCGCGAACGACCTTTTCGATGTCGCCATCGCCGGCGGAGATGAGACGCCTGGTCAGGGCCTGTCGAATCACCTCCTCGAAGGTCATTCCCGGCTCCAGACGCGCCTCGCCATCCGGATACAGCATGGATCGGTAGCGCGCGTTGCTGAGCACCAGTCGATCGTCGGCGTCGTAGAAGGCGAATCCCTCCGACGTGCTCTCGAGAGCGTCCACCAGGCGCTGGCGTGCCTCGGCGATTTCGCGCAGGTTTTTCTCCTCCACCTCGACGGCGGTGTCGCGAAAGATGGCGAGCGCCTCGGCCATGCGGCCGATCTCGTCGTTCCCCGCAGGTGGCGTGTGCGCTTTCAGGTCACCTCCTGCGATGGCCAGCATGCCGCGGCTGAGCGCGCTCAGACGCGCACCGAGGCTGCGCTGNNAGCAGCGTTACCCAGCTGGCACTCATCGACCGCGTCGCCCCGGCCGCCGCCTGGTCGCCGTCGGTGCGCGTCGCAGCGACGATGTCGTCCGCCGTCCCGGTGAGCTCTTCCATCAGCCCGAGGTTTTCCTGCAGGACCGCTCTGCCTCGCGCGAGGGTCTTCAACTCGGCCCTGCGCAGATCGAAGACGTTCGTCTCGCCGGTGCCGAATTCGATCAGACGATTCGCCGATCCGATCACCGCCAGCATCGTGCGCCTGTCCTTGTAATTGCTCAGAACTTCCGCAAGCTCCTCGGCAGACCACACGAAGCGCGAACGCGAGACATCGATCTGATTTTCGGATTCGAGCGATACGGCAGCGTTCAGCACTCCGGCGATTCGGTTGCCGAGCGCATCCAGGCGCAGAAGGTCGATGATTTCGTTGAGATTACCCGTGGCAATCTCGTTCAGCTTGCTCGACACGTATTGATCGAGATCGAGTCCCGCCGTTGCCGAGCGTCCACGCACCATCATGATCATGGGGTC
>JAABYT010000034.1:7644-7908 GCA_011775625.1 Gammaproteobacteria bacterium
GGCGGTGCTGACCTTGGGTGGCGGCTCGGCGCCGGCGCTTAACGCCGCGAGCTCCTCGCGCCGGCGGTCGAAGACGTTGCCCTCGACGCTGCCGAGCTCGGTAAGCTGACGCAGAATCTTCTCGGCGGGCTCCATGTCGAGAGCGTCGGCCAGCATCTCGTTCGCGCGCAGATCGTCGAGCTGGATGAAGGCGCCCGAGTTCTCCGACACGAAAGACTGCCACAGGCTATGGATCTCCTCCTCGCTCGTCGCCGTGCCCGCCGC
>JAABYT010000034.1:8055-11478 GCA_011775625.1 Gammaproteobacteria bacterium
AGCTTGGTAGCAACATTATCGGCCAGCGTGGCCAGCCTGCGGACCCTCTCTTCGCGTTCACCGAGTCGCGAAAGATTTTCGATCTCCGTGCGCAGCTGGATCATTCGAGTGTCGAGATCTTCCAGCATGACGATCAGCGCCGCTTCGCTATCGATGCCGTGCAGTGCNNCCGTGCAGTGCGGGCGCGCTCGCCGCGATCTGACCCGTGATGGCCGCCACCCGCTGAGCGGCGACAATCGACGGAACGCTCTTATTGGCGATGGTGGAGATCTTCTCGTCGATAACCTCGTAGGAAGAATTCAGGATGAATCCTGCAACGACGGTCGCCACGACGATTGCCGCGAAGGCGGCCGCGAGTTTTCCACGAATCGTTTGCGGCAGGATATTCATGACTGCCCGGCCCAGCGTGGAAACGCTCGGGTTTCCAGGGCCGCCTCTCGGTCGAGTCAAAGCGCTCCTTCGCCCGAGTTTTGAAAGAGGATTCGCGACATCCATTGTACACGAATCCTCATGGCCGCGATTGAACCTTACTTCGCGGTCCCGGTACGCAGCCGCCAGTGGTTTCTCCCTACTTGCTCGAGATTGGGACGCTGACTCGCTGATTTCGTGTCATTGAGAAGCAGCTTCAGATCGCTTACCACCGTCGCGTGATGAAGGTGGTAGAGGTGACCGGACGGGTAGCGAACACCGATGTCGGAGAGATCGATGATTTCGACCCCCGTGAGGCCCTCGAGGTGCGCGCCGGCCTCGCCGAGACGCGCATAGCCGTGTATCTGCCGCGACAGCGCCAGCGCCTTGTCGTGGCTCGACGCGTAGATGGTGATGTTGCCCGCCAGCGGTCGTATCAGAGGCAGGTTCTGCTCGAAGATACCGGCATCGATATCGGGCGCGAGCAGGACGAGCTGATGGATCAAGGGCCCGGCGCCGCGTCGTGCACCGCTCAATCGGACTAACGCGAGCATCACGCCGCGCGTGCCGAGACTGTGCGCAACGACGTCGAAACCACCCGCGCCGAATCGCCCCACCATGTCGGCGAGCGTCTCGGCCAGGTGGGCAACACTCCAGTACAGATCCGACTCGTCGTGGGTGTAGTTGAGAATCGCGCCGTCAGAAGGCCAGCTGAACAGCACGAAGCGCCCTGCGAGATCCATGGAGTGCTGAAAAAGCGAGGCCCTTTTGCAGCCCCGCTCGAAGCTGATGTAGTAGCCATGGGTGTAGAGCACCGGGCGCCGGCCTTCGCTGCTTGCCTCGAGCGCCGACCAGAAACCCGCCAGGGGTTGTTCCCTTATGGAAGCGAGCGCGAGCCGCTCGTCCGGAACGTAGAAAGGCGCGCTCTTGGCGATTGGCTGCAACGCCTCGAGCGGTGTATGCGAAACATCACAGTAGCCCGAGGTGACGCCGTTGCGTTCATGCCCGAAGTATTCCGCCGCCTGCGTGGCGCCGGTCTTGTTTCTGAGCGTGATAAAAGGGACGGTCCGAAGCGATCCGTTCTGCGCATCCACGGCCGCGGCTGCGCTGCCGCTCGTGTCAGGTTCCGCTTGCGCGCGGGCTTGCCCGCCTGCGACGACGACCAGCGCAACCACCAGCACACCCGCGGCCAACCTCGCCGGAGGATCGCATCGAAGCCTGCTGCCCATGGGGTAACGCACCTTAGTCTGCCTGCAACTCGGCAGCTACCTNNGCGCCCGCGTGGCCGCGTGACCCGCCGGGCGTGTCGCCCGCGCGCGCCACCGCGGGCGGCCCGGGCGGGCTCCGCTGGCGTCGATTAAAGCTCTTTGAATCAATCAGTTAGAGCAACATGCGGGCCTCTGCCCGCGGCCGTCGGACGACCCCGCGGGGGCGGGCGCCAGGGCGGAACGCGGCCAGGGAAACCGGCACGGCGGCGCGCACCTGCAAAACGGGGAACGCGGTTCCCGCCGGCGATGCGCCGCCGCCGGCGCAGTTCGTCCGCGCGAGGCGCGGCGATCGGCGAATAACCTTTCCGATTTGCGGGCTTGGGTTATGATAGGCCGGTCGTGTGCCAGCGCATCAACGACAACCAAGCGAGTGCGCCCTCCCATGGCACGACACAATGGCCACGCCCTACTCGAGAGGAGGAGGATCAATGAAAATAAAGCGACTTTTGCTCGCAACCCTTGCCGTCACGCTGCTGGCCCAGGCTCAGTTCGTGGGGGCGAAAACATTCCGCTACGCCACCACCGGTGACATTCTCGGCTTGGACCCTCATGCCAACAACGAGGGACCCACCAACACCATGAAAGGCAACATCTACGGTCGCCTCATTCACCGTAAGCCCGATCTTTCGCTGGTGCCGGATCTGGCAACCAAGTGGGATCGAACCGGCGACACGACCTGGCGGTTCACCCTGCGCCAGGGTGTGACGTTCCACAACGGTAACGCCTTCAATGCCGACGACGTCGTTTACTCGTTCAAGCGCCAGACCCAGGAAAGCTCCGAGATGTCGTTCGCTCTCGCGTCGGTGGAGAGCCTCACCAAGGTCGACGACTACACCGTCGAGATCGTCACCAAGGGTCCGGATCCGATTCTGCTTCTCAACATGCCGAACTTCTATATCGTCGACCAGGAGTTCATGGAGCAGAACAATGCTTTCGAGGTGGTGCGCGGCGCCGGCAAGACCAACTTCGCCAACCTGAACGCCAACGGCACCGGACCTTACAAGGTCGTCGAGTGGGTGCAGGACAACCGCGTCGTGCTCGAGCCTTTCGGCAACTACTGGGGCAAGGGCGAGATGGAGGGTAACGTCACCAAGGCGATCTTCACGCCCATCCCGAACAACGCCACCCGCGTGGCGGCGCTGCTCTCGGGCGAGATCGATCTGATGTACCCGGTACCGCTTCAGGACGTGCCGCGGCTCGACAAGGATCCGGCGGTCAACGTTCTGCAGGGGCCGGAGCTGCGTACGATCTTCCTCGGCTTCGACCACTGGCGCGACGAGCTCCTCGACATGAAGGGCTCGGGCAAGAACCCCTTCAAGGACAAGCGCGTGCGCCAGGCCTTCGCTCACGCCATCGACAC
Source organism: Gammaproteobacteria bacterium (assembly GCA_011775625.1). GTDB lineage: Bacteria > Pseudomonadota > Gammaproteobacteria > HK1 > HK1 > JAABYT01. The sequence goes on from JAABYT010000034.1 coordinate 11,092, forward strand.
CAAGGCGATTCAGCGTGTCGTCATGCGCGGCGCATCGACGCCGACGGGTCTGATGATCGCGCCGGGGATCAATGGCTTTCAAAAGGACATGAACACGCCGTATGCGCATGACCCGGAGCAGTCGAAGAAGCTGCTCTCGGAAGCGGGTTACGGCGACGGCTTCCCGGTGACGCTGGACTGCCCCAACGATCGCTACGTCAACGACGAGGCCATCTGCACGGCCGTGGTGCCGATGCTCGAGCGCGTCGGCATCAAGGTGACCTTGAACGCGCAGACCAAGTCGCTGCACTTCAACAAGATCGGCCAGGCGCAGAAGAACAACACGAGCTTCTACATGCTCGGTTGGACACCCGGCTCCTACGACGCCTACAACCCCTTGCAGAACCT
>JAABYT010000034.1:11514-12877 GCA_011775625.1 Gammaproteobacteria bacterium
ACCGACATGATCGCCGTCGAGGTGGATGAGGCCAAGCGCAACGACATGATCCGCAGCGCCTTCAAGATCCATCAGGACGAGGTCGGCCACGTTCCGCTGCACCAGCAGGCGCTCGCCTGGGGCGTCAGCGCCAAGACCGTCGGTAAGGTCTGGCAGCGGCCGTTCAACGACGTGGATCTGCGTTACGTCATCATGAAGTAACGAGCCGGTCCGTTCACGGGTGGCCCGGGGCGCGCGCTCCGGGCCACCGTGGTTTCGGCTGCCGCCAGAGCGGATCCCGAGTGCTCGCATTCATCATCCAGCGACTCTTCCAGGCGATCATCGTCATGATGGTCGTCGGCATCATCAGCTTCTCCCTGTTCCAGTTCGTCGGCGATCCGGTCAACAACATGCTCGGGCCGGAAGGCACCACCGAGCAGCGCGAGAAGCTGAGAGAGAGGCTCGGACTCAACGATCCGATCCCCATTCAGTTCATCCGCTACGCGGGCAACGCGCTGAAGGGCGAGTTCGGGCTCTCCTACCGCATCGGCAAGCCCGTCGACGAGCTGCTCGCCGAGCGCCTGCCGGCCACCATCGAGCTCGTCGCGGTNNCCCATGGGCGTCTACACGGGGCTGCGGCGCGACTCGTGGCTGAGCCGCGTGTTCCTGACCGTTTCCCTGGTGGGCATCTCGCTGCCCACCTTCGTCATCGGAATTCTCATGATTCTGGTCTTCGGCGTATGGCTCGGCTGGCTGCCCACCTTCGGGCGCGGCGGGGTGGTCGATCTCGGCGGCTGGGAGACCAGCCTGCTCACGCTGCAGGGCTGGTCGCACATCATCATGCCGGCGACGACCCTGGCGCTCTTTCAGCTCACGCTCATCATGCGCCTGGTGCGTGCGGAGATGCTCGAGGTGCTGCGCACCGATTACATCAAGTTCGCCCGCGCAAGAGGCTTGAAGAGCCGCTCGATCAATTTCGGCCATGCGCTGAAGAACACCCTGGTGCCGGTGATCACCATCACCGGGCTTCAGATCGGCTCGCTGCTCGCGTTCTCCATCATCACCGAGACGGTGTTCGCGTGGCCCGGCATGGGCCTGCTGTTCCTGCAGGGCATCCAGTTCGTCGACATCCCCGTGATGTCGAGCTACCTGGTGCTGATGGCGCTTTTCTTCGTGCTCATCAATCTCGCGGTCGATCTGCTCTACTACGCCGTCGACCCGCGTCTGCGCGCCGAGCACACCGGCGGCGCGGCGCACTGAGGTAGAACATGGCGACGCGCATGGAGCCCTCGACGATCTCGCCGACCCTCGGCGCGCGGGCAAGCGACGCCGTGCGGCGCTTCTTCGACGGCGATGTCTACCACTCCTTCAAGCGATCCCCGGT
>JAABYT010000034.1:12892-15546 GCA_011775625.1 Gammaproteobacteria bacterium
CACAACACCTACAACGTGGCGACGCTCAATCTCATGGATGCGCGTTTTCCGCCCGCCGGCATCACCGACGCCTACGGCAACACGGGTTCGATGAAGTTCCTGCTCGGCACCGACGATCAGGGACGCGACATGCTCTCGGCGATCATGTTCGGCCTGCAGATATCGCTCGGCGTCGGCTTTGCATCGGTGATCCTCGCGGCGGTGCTCGGCACCGCGCTCGGGCTGCTGAGCGGCTACGTGGGCGGGCGCCTCGACAGCGTCATCATGCGCATCGCCGACATCCAGCTCACGTTCCCCGCGATCCTCATCGCGCTCATGATCGACGGCATCGTTGGCGGGATCCTGCCGCGCGCACTGCACGAGGAGCTCAAGCTCTACGTCTTGATTCTTGCCATCGCCGCCTCCCAGTGGGTCAATTTCGCGCGCACGGTGCGCGGCTCGACGCTGGTGGAGAAGAGCAAGGAATACGTTCAGGCGGCGCGGGTCATCGGCGTGCGGCCGCTTTTCATCATGGTGCGCCACGTGCTGCCCAACGTCACCGGACCGGTGCTGGTGATCGCGACCCTGAGCCTCGCCATCGCCATTCTCACCGAGGCGACGCTGTCGTTTCTCGGCGTCGGCGTGCCGGTCACCCATCCGTCGCTCGGCACGCTGATCCGCATCGGCCAGCAGTATCTGTTCTCCGGCGAGTGGTGGATGACCATCTTCCCGAGCGTCGCGCTCGTCATCCTGGTGCTCGCCGTGAATCTGCTCGGCGACTGGCTGCGCGACGCCCTCAATCCGAAGCTGCGCTGATGAGCGTTCGTGCCAACCAGCCGCTGCTCGAGGTGCAGGACCTGCGCGTGGAGTTCCCGACCCGCCGCGGCACCCTGGTGGCGGTGGACGGAGTCAGCTTTCACATCGACGAGGGCGAGGTGCTCGGCGTTGTCGGCGAGAGCGGCGCCGGCAAGTCCCTGACCGGCGCCGCCATCATCGGGCTGCTGGAGCCGCCGGGGCGCATCGCCGGCGGCCAGGTGATCCTCGGCGGGCGCCGCATCGACAACCTGTCCTACGAGCAGATGCGGCGCATCCGCGGGCGCGAGATCGGCATGGTGTTCCAGGATCCGCTCACCAGTCTGAACCCGCTCTACACCGTCGGCCGCCAGCTGACCGAGACGCTGCAGACGCACACCNNGTGGGCATTCCATCGGCGCGGGTGCGCATCGATCAGTATCCGCATCAGTTCTCCGGCGGCATGCGCCAGCGGGTGGTCATTGCGCTCGCGCTCTGCATCAACCCGCGGCTCATCATCGCCGACGAGCCGACCACGGCGCTGGACGTTTCCATCCAGGCGCAGATCATCATGCTGCTCAAGCGCCTTTGCCGCGAGCACGGCGCGGCGGTCATGCTGATCACCCACGACATGGGCGTGATCGCCGAGACCGCCGACCGGGTCGCGGTCATGTACGCGGGACGGCTCGCCGAGATCGGCGCCGTCGACGACGTCATCAAACGCGCCAGGCATCCCTACACCCACGGCCTCATGGGATCCATCCCCATGGTCGGGCACGACGCCGAGGAGCTGGTGCAGATCGAGGGCAGCATGCCGCGGCTCACCGAGATCCCGACCGGCTGCGCGTTTCACCCGCGCTGCCCGCAGGCCTTCGATCACTGCCGGGCGGAGCGCCCGGACCTGATGCCGGTGGAGAACGCGCAGGTCGCCTGCTGGCTGTTCGACCGCGCCGCGGCCAGGGCGGTGAGCCATGAGTGATGCCGCCCTTCGGCCGCTCATGCGGGTGCGCGATCTGGTCAAGTACTTCGACGTGTCGCCGCCGCTGGTGACGCGGCTTCTCAACCGCGAGGGCCGCACCATGCTCAAGGCCGTCGACGGCGTGAGCTTCGATATTCCGACCGGAAAAACCTTCAGCCTGGTCGGCGAATCGGGATGCGGCAAATCCACGGTGGCGCGCCTGGTGGTCAGACTCTACGAGCCCACCGCGGGCAGCATCGAGTTCGAGGGCGTCGATCTGTCGACCCTCAAAACCCGAAAGCAGATGGAGCCGGTGCGCGAGCGCGTGCAGATGATCTTCCAGGACCCGTACGCGAGCCTCAATCCGCGCTGGCGCGTGGCCGACATCATCGCCGAGCCGATCCGCACTCACCGCCTCATCGACAACGACGCCGATGTCGTACGCCGGGTCGGTGAGCTGCTCGAGCAGGTGCGCCTCTCGCCCGCCGACGGCGAGAAGTTCCCCCACGAGTTCTCCGGCGGCCAGCGCCAGCGCATCTCCATCGCGCGGGCGCTCGCCAGCAATCCGGAGTTTCTGGTCTGCGACGAGCCCACCAGCGCGCTGGACGTGTCGGTGCAGGCGCAGATCCTCAATCTGATGAAGGGCCTGCAGCGCGAGCTCGGGCTGACCTACCTCTTCATCAGTCACGACCTGGCGGTCGTCTATCACATCTCCGACTACGTGGGCGTCATGTATCTCGGCCGGCTCGTCGAGTGGGGCGAGGCGCGCGATGTGTTTCGGCGGCCGCGCCATCCCTACACCCGCATGCTGCTCGAAGCCATCCCGGATCTGGAGATGAGCGGCAAGCAGCGCAAGGCGGTGGCGGGCGAGGTGCCGAGCCCCATTCATCCGCCGTCGGGCTGTCACTTCCACCCGCGCTGCCCC
>JAABYT010000034.1:15555-16300 GCA_011775625.1 Gammaproteobacteria bacterium
CCCGAGCCATCGTCGTCGAGCGCCGCCTGAGCGGGCATGCTCACGGGAAACGCCCACCCCTGTTTACAGTGACTGATGCCCTGATGTAAGTAACCCGACTCGTTAACCAAGGCGCAGAGGAGAATCCACGCATGCCCATCGAAGAAGGCAAGGCCGCCCCGGCGTTCACGCTGAAAAACGCGAAAGGAGACAAGGTGGCGCTCAAGGACTTTCGCGGCAAGAACGTCATCGTGTACTTCTACCCGAAAGACGACACCCCCGGTTGCACCAAGCAGGCGTGCGGCTTTCGTGATTTGCACACGGCCATCAAAAAGCGCGGCGCAGTCGTGCTCGGCGTCTCTCCGGACGACGAGGCGTCGCACAAGAAGTTCGCATCCAAGTACAAGCTGCCGTTCACTCTGCTCTGTGATCCCGACAAGAAAGTGATGAGCAAGTACGGAGCCTTCGGCGAGAAGATGATGTACGGCAAGAAGACCACCGGCGTCATCCGCTCCACGGTCTGGATCGGACCCGACGGCAAGGTCAAGAAGCACTGGAGGAAGGTCCCCAAGGCCGCCGACCACCCCGAAAAGGTGCTCGAGGCGCTGGAGGCCGGCGAGTAATCGGTGAACCGCGCAGCGATNNTGCTGGCGCTGCTCTCGGGCTGCGCCGGCCTCTACTTCGACGACGCCGGCACGCCGCCCCAGCCCCCGCCGCGCTTCGCGCTCGCGGACCTGCCCTTCGACGAGTACTGGACAGGGCTGGT
>JAABYT010000034.1:16350-16818 GCA_011775625.1 Gammaproteobacteria bacterium
ATCCGAGGCGGTCATGCGTTTCCGCTTCCTCGCCGTCGACAAGCAGGTGACCCTGAAGTCCGAGGACTGGATCGGCGCCGACCTGGCGCTCAAACGGTTCCGCTACGCGTATCACATCGACGGAAGTGAGCTTTTACTGACCGGCAAGCGCAGCGGCGATGCGCTCGAGGTACGCATCGAATCCCGTGGCCACGTGCGCGAGCAGCGCTTCGATCTGTCGGGACCGCTCTACCCGAGCAGCATCATCGCGCTCTACCCGGTGGTGAACGGCCTCGAGGTCGGCCGCGATTATCGCTTCCGGGTATTCGACGGCGAGACGCAGACCATCGCCGAGGTCACCCAGCAGGTTCGCGCCTACGAGACCAGCGATCTTTTCGACGGAACCGCCTTCAAGGTCCACTCGCGTCTGCGCGGGCACAGCGCGGACACCTGGCTCGATCTCGAAGGCCGCCCGGTGCTGGAGATCTC
>JAABYT010000034.1:16843-17490 GCA_011775625.1 Gammaproteobacteria bacterium
GCCCGCGTGCCGAGCTCGCGGCCCATCGACGACCCCCGCTCGGTGACGGCGCTGAGCGTCGCGCTGCAGGGACTCGACACCCTGGCGTTGCCCTCAGACGGCATGCAGCGCTGCCGGCGCGAGGGCGGCGAGATGCTGTGCGAGATCCGCAGCGCGCCGGGCCACGGCTTCTCCGCCGAGGCCGAGCCGTTCGACCGGCAGCGGTATCTCGCTTCGACGCTGCCCGTGGCGAGCGACCACCCGGAGATCCGCCGCCTGTCCCGGCAGCTCACCGAGGGGCATACCGATCCGCACGAGCAGATGGCCGCGCTGGTCGCCTGGATCCAGGACAACGTGGATCAGCAGGCCGTCGACGTGTTCTCCGCCATCGACGTGCTCGAGACGCGCAAGGCCGAGTGCCAGGGCAACACGTTTCTCTACGCCGCCTTCGCGCGCGCCCGCGGCATTCCGACGCGGGTGGTGAACGGCATCGTCTACTCCGAGGAGCTCGGCGGCTTCCTCTACCACACCTGGGCCGAGAGCCACGTGGAAAAGCGCTGGCAGGCGGTGGATCCGACCTTCGGCCAGGTCCGGGCCGACGCCACCCACATCAAGCTGGCGGAGGGCGAGAGCCTCGCCGATCTGGACCCCCTGCTGGCGGTGATGGG
>JAABYT010000034.1:17552-20616 GCA_011775625.1 Gammaproteobacteria bacterium
TTCGCTGAAGCGTTTCGGCTGGTGGCGACGCTGGACCCGGATCTGCGCGAGATCGTCGCCCTGTCGCTCGAGATCAGCCTGGCCGCCGTGGGGCTGGCGGCACTCGTCGGCATGCCGCTCGGCGCGGCGCTCGCGGTGCTGCGCTTCCCCGGACGCGGCGCCCTGGTCATCACGCTGAACGCGCTCATGGGACTGCCGCCGGTGGTGGTCGGCCTGCTGGTCTATCTGCTGCTGTCGCGCGCCGGGCCCCTGGGATCCATGGGTCTGCTGTACACACCGAGCGCCATGGTCATCGCCCAGGCCATCCTGGTCACGCCCATCGTCGCCGCGCTCACGCGCCAGACGGTCGAGGACATGAAGGACGAGTATCTGGACCAGCTGCGGGTGTTCGGCATCACGCCGTTCAAGATGATCGAGACGCTGCTCTGGGATGCCCGCTACAGCCTGCTGACCGCCCTGCTGGCCGGCTTCGGGCGCGCCATCGCCGAGGTCGGCGCGGTCATCATCGTCGGCGGCAACATCAACCACGTCACCCGGGTCATGACCACCACCATCGCCCTGGAGACCTCGAAGGGCAATCTGGCCCTCGCCCTGGGTCTCGGCGTCGTGCTGGTGACCATCGCCATCGCCGCCAACGCGGCGGTCATGGCGCTGCGCGTGTCGGCGCGGCGACTCGCCTATGCCTGACGCGACCCTCGGCACCGATAGCCTGAACGCTCTCGATGGCGGGCGCGCCGAGAGCGCCGTGCTGCCCATCGAGGGGCGCGGGCTCAGCGTCGCCCGCTCCGGGCGCGTGCTGCTCGACGGCGTCGACATCCGCATCGAGGGCGCCGGGCTCACGGTCATTCTCGGACCCAACGGCGCCGGCAAGACGCTGCTGCTGCGGGTGCTGGCGAATCTCTTCCGGCCCGACAGCGGCACCGTGCGCTGGGCACACGCCGCCCCGGATCGCAGCCGCGCGCCGCGCATCGGCTTCGTGTTCCAGAAGCCGGTCATGCTGCGTCGCTCGGTGCTCGCCAACGTGAGCTATGCCCTCTCCGCCGTCGGCGTGCCGCGCCGCGAGTGCGCGCCGCGCAGCCACGCGATGCTCGCCATGGCGTCGCTGGATCATCTGGCGGGCGCGCCGGCGCGGCTGCTGTCGGGCGGCGAGCAGCAGCGTCTGGCGCTGGCGCGGGCGCTGGCCACCGAGCCCGAGGTGCTGTTTCTCGACGAGCCCGGCTCGAGCCTGGATCCGGCGGCGACCCTCGCCATCGAGCGACTCATCGAGACGGTGCGCGCCCGCGGCACGCACCTGGTGCTCGTGACCCATGACATCGGTCAGGCGCGGCGCCTGGCGGACACGGTGCTGTTCATGCACCGGGGACGCATCGTCGAGCACGCGCCATCGGCGGATTTCTTCGACCATCCCGCGGAGCGCCCCTCCCGGGACTTCATCGAAGGCCGCATCGTTCTGTGAAGACCGTGGTGTATATAAGGAGTGGAAGAATCGTGGAATCGCTGACGCGCATCCTCGCCTCGCTGGTGCTGCTCGCCGGCGTCTCGCCCCTGTCGACGGCATCCGCCGCCGATTTCATCGTCGTGCAGTCCACCACCTCGACTCAGAACTCGGGGCTCTTCGATGCCATCCTTCCCAGGTTCACCGGGAAAACCGGCATCGAGGTGCGCGTGGTCGCGGTCGGCACCGGCCAGGCGCTCAAGAACGCCCGCAACGGCGACGGCGACGTGCTGCTGGTGCACGCCAAGCCTGCGGAGGAGAAGTTCGTTGCCGAAGGCTACGGCGTCAAACGATCGGATCTCATGTACAACGACTTCGTCATCGTCGGACCGAGGCGCGACCCCGCCGGCGTGCGCGGCATGCGCGACGCCACCGCGGCGCTGGCCAAGCTCGCCCATGCGCGCGCCATGTTCGCATCCCGCGGCGACGACTCCGGCACCCACAGCAAGGAGATGCGCTTGTGGCAGGAGACCGGTATCGATCCGTTGAAGGCGAGCGGCACGTGGTATCGCGAGACCGGCTCCGGCATGGGCGCGACGCTCAACACCGCCGCCGGCATGGGCGCCTACACCATGAGCGACCGCGCCACCTGGATCGCGTTCAAGAACAAGGGCGATCTGGAGATCCTCGTCGAGGGCGATGAGCGTCTGTTCAATCAGTACGGCGTCATTCTGGTCAATCCGCAAAAGCACCCGCACGTGAAGGCCGAGGCCGGGCAGGCGTTCATCGACTGGCTGCTCGGCGAGGAGGGTCAGGCGGCCATCGGCGCCTACCGCATGGACGGCGAGCCGCTGTTCTTCCCGAACGCCACCAGCTGATGCCGCGGCCCGGCTACGGGCCGTTGTAGTGGACCTTGCCCAGCTCCGAGACGTCGTAGCCGCCGAGCTCCTCGGCGCGCCCGGCGAGCGCCGGCTCGCGCGCGAAGGCGAGCAGGCGCTGCATGGGCGCCTCGAAGTAATCGCGGCGCCAGACGGCGAGATCGTAGCGCTCGTCGGCGAGCGGCACGAAGTCGAGACGCAGCTGGCGCGCCGCCGCCTCGATGGCGAAGCCCGCCTCGGCCTTGCCGTCGGCGACGGCGAGCGCCACGTCGGTTTCGCTGCGCGCCGCCGGACCGACGCGCTGCAATGCGTCGGCCGCGATCCCCTCGGCCTCGAGCAGCTGCTCGAGCAGCACCTGGCTGCCGGCATTGGGCTGGCGCGGGATCACCTTGAGCCCGAGCAGATCGCGCACGCCGGCCACGCCGGCGGGGTTGCCGGCGGGCAGCACGATGCCCTGGCGGCGCCGCGCCCACTCGATCATGACCACCGGCATGCCCGGCATGGCGCGCGTGATGATCTCTCGGTTCCACTCACCGGAGGCGGCGTCGTGCACGTGCAGCCCGGCGGCGAGCGCGGTGCCGGCGGCGAGCCGCTGCACCCCGTCGAGACTGCCGTCGAAGAAGGTCGCGATGCCCGATCCCGATTCACGCAGCGCCCACTCGAGCAGCGGATCGTGGCTGCCGGCGAGCACCAGCGGATGCGGGCGCAGACTCTCGCGCCCGCCCTGGTACTCCACGTGCCGCTGCACCCA
>JAABYT010000034.1:20632-21646 GCA_011775625.1 Gammaproteobacteria bacterium
GCGCCGTCGGTGGCGAGCTCGTAGACCTTGCGCTCCTTGATGCGCAAAAGATCCGCGACTTCCTTGGTGGTCAGGAACTGGGGCAGGGGCATGGGGCACGCGGTCCGGCTGGGCTCAGGTGGAACAATATGACATCGCAACCCGGCGCTGAACAACGCCCTCGCCGGCTGGCGCAGCTTTTCGGCCAGCGCGTCACCATGCCGGCAGGTCGATGCGCACCGGGCCGTTCAACGCTTCGAGAAGACGCGCGTCCCGTTCGTACACGTCCTCGAGAAAACGCGGCCTGCCGTCCGGCTCGATGGATGCCGTCAGGTAGAGGATCAGGACCGGGATTCGCTCGGGCGTGGCGATCCTGCGCGTATGCCCTTGGTCACGAATCGCTGCGAGCGTCTGCCGATTCCACCTCAGGGGATCGTTCAGCACCAGCTCCGCCAGATCGAATGGATTCTCGACGCGAATGCAGCCGGAGCTGAACGCGCGCTGTGGCCGGTCGAACAGTCCCTGGCTGGGGGTGTCGTGCATGAAGACGAAGTGCTCGTTGGGAAACACGAACTTGATGCGTCCGAGCGCGTTGTGCGGACCGGGCTCCTGGCGGATGGTGTAGGGAATGCCCTCGGAGTAGGCGCTCCAATCCACGCGTTCGGGGTCGACGGCACGGCCGTCCTGGTCGATCAGGGTCATGTTGCGCGCGCGCAGGTAGCCGGCGTCGCGCTTGATGGCGGGCAACACGTCCTCCTTGATGACGATCGGCGGCAGGGTCCAGGAAGGATTGATCTCCAGGTAGTGGAGATTGCCGCGGAAGATCGGCGTGCGCCGGAAGGGCGTGCCGACCATGGCCCGGGCGGTCCACACGATGTCGTCGTCGACGACGAAGAGCACGCGAAAGCCGGCGATGTTGACGGCGACGAAACGCTCGGCCCGCTCGCCGCGCACCCAGCGCAGCCGCTCGAGGGAAAGACGCAGCTGATCGACGCGGGTCTCGGCCGGCACGTTGAGGGCCGCCAGGGTTCTCGC
>JAABYT010000034.1:21711-22293 GCA_011775625.1 Gammaproteobacteria bacterium
CGCAACCGTCGGCCAGCCGCCGGCGGCGACGATCCTGCGGTGCTCGGCCAGGTGGCGCTGGAACGCGCGGTAGATCGGTCCCCGGTGAATGGCCTTCTCCAGCTGCACGCGCAGGGTTTCCGGCGAGGCGATCATGCCGGGTATGGCGTCGATGGGCCGGCGTCCGTCGGGGAACGCGCGCGTGAAGTTGATGTCGGCGTCGAGCGCGACCGGATTGACCTTGCCGAACTGCTGATGGTAGACGAAGCGAATCAAGGCCTCGCTGAGCAGGATGTCCCGGTCCGCCTTGTCGAGCGCCCAGCCGCTCAGCCGCGCCGCGGCGATGCGGGCGCGCAGCGCGCCGAGATGGTAGTCGGCGACCTCCAGTCCGTGCTCCGGCGCGCTTTCCAGCAACGCCAGCAGCTCTTCGATGCGCGCCTCGTCGTTCCAGAGCAGCCGAAAATCACGTCCCGCGTAGAGAGCGGGCAGGATGCGGCGGGCGGCGACCGGCGCGCCGCCGATGGTCAGGTTGCCGGAAAACTGCAGCTCCTCCATGCGCGCATGGAGGGCGTCGGCGACGGAGTCGTCCCCGGCCGCGAGCGG
>JAABYT010000034.1:22488-22835 GCA_011775625.1 Gammaproteobacteria bacterium
CCGGCGCCGGCGCGTCGCCTGCGTTTTCACCACACCCACACCGGTGAGAAGCTCGATGTCGTCTACCATGAGAACGGGGCGTATCTCGGCGACGCGCTCGCTGAGCTCAATCGCCTGCTGCGCGATTTCCGCAGCGACGAGACGACCGACATGGATCCCGCTCTTCTCGACTTCCTGCATGCGGCACAGCAGCACCTCGGCAGCGCCGGCACCTATGAAATCATTTCCGCTTACCGCTCACCAGCCACCAACACCATGCTGCGCAAGAACGGCGGCGGTGTCGCCAAGCGCAGTCTACACATGCGCGGCAAGGCCATCGACGTGCGCCTGAGCGACGCCGACACGCA
>JAABYT010000034.1:22865-24952 GCA_011775625.1 Gammaproteobacteria bacterium
CGGCCGTCCCCCACGCGGACAGGCACGCCCGAGCGACATCCAGTAGACTCACTCGCCTCGCCGGCCGCGCCGGCCAGGAGGCCGCTACTGCCCATGCCGCGACAAGGAGCCACCCGTATGCTCGCCGCCATCGGCAGGCTTCTGCTGGGCATGGCGCTGGTCGCGGCGTGCATCCCGGCGGCGCTCGCGGCGCCGACGCGGGTGCCGGTCGTGGCCGCCGCCGCCAGCGTGCGTTTCGCGCTCGCCGATGTCGCCGACGCCTTCCAGCGCGAGACGGGGCATGGCGTGCGCCTGTCGCTGGGATCGTCGGGCAATCTCGCCCGCCAGATCCGCGAAGGCGCTCCCTACGATCTGTTTCTATCCGCCGATCCCCGCTACGTCGAAGACCTGCTCCGCGGCGGCTTCACCCGCGACGCCGGCAAGGCGTATCTGCTCGGCCGTCTCGCCCTCATCGTGCCGCACGGCTCGCCGCTGGCAGCCGACGGATCCCTCGCCGATCTGCGCGCCGCCTTGGCCGACGGCCGCGTCAGGCGGTTCGCCATCGCCAACCCGGAGCACGCCCCCTACGGGCAGCGCGCCGAGCAGGCCCTGCGCCACGCCGGGCTCTGGGACGCCATCCGCGAGCGCCTCGTGCTCGGCGAGAACGTCGGCCAGGCGGCGCAGTTCGCCCTGTCGGGAAACGCCGAGGGCGGCCTCGTCGGCTTCGCGCTGGCGCGCGCCCCTGCGCTCGCCGCGCGCGCGTCGGCGGCGTTGGTTCCGAGCGCGTGGCACGCGCCCCTCAGCCATCGGGCGGTGCTTTTGAACGGCGCCGATGCAATCGCGCGCGCGTTCTTCGACTACCTGAGCTCGCCCGGCGCACGCGCGCTGTTTCGCAGACACGGCTTCGACCTGCCCGGGGACTGACGCCAGCCAGGGGGGACGAGATGGACTGGACCGCACTCTGGCTGTCGCTGCGTCTCGGTGCGTTCACCGTCGTGCTGCTGCTGCCGGTGGGGATCTTCGTCGGGCGCCGTCTGGCCTACAGCGACTTCGCCGCCAAGGGGCTGGTGGAAGCGCTGGTGGCGCTGCCCCTGGTGCTGCCGCCGACGGTGCTGGGCTTCTATCTGCTGACGGTCTTCGGAGCCACCTCGCCCATCGGCGGCATGTGGGAGGCACTCGCCGGAAAACCGCTGGTGTTCAGCTTCGAGGGACTGCTGATCGCCTCGCTCATCGTCAATCTGCCGTTCGCCATCCTGCCCATGCAGCGTGGCTTCGAAGCCATCCCGAGAGAGGTGCGCGAGGCCGCGGCCTGCTGCGGCATGTCGCCCTGGCGGGTGCTCGGCCGCATCGAGCTGCCGCTCGCCTGGCCCGGCGTGCTGACCGCGTCGGTGCTCAGCTTCGCGCACACGCTCGGCGAGTTCGGCGTCGTGCTCATGGTGGGCGGCAACATTCCGGGTGAGACCGAGACCATCTCCATCGCCATCTACGATCGCGTGCAGGCTTTCGACAACGCGGCCGCCGCCGGCATGTCGGCCCTGCTGCTGGGCATATCGGTGGTCACCATCACCCTCACCTTCGTCCTGTCCCGGCGCATCGGGCGACGGCTCGGCTGACGTGAAAGGCCTGCGGCTGGAGCTGCGCCAGGATGCGCCCATTCCCCTGCAGGCGCGCTTCGAGGCCGCGCCCGGCGAGGTGACGGCGCTGGTCGGACCGTCCGGCAGCGGCAAGACCACCGTGCTGCGATCCATTGCCGGTCTCTACCGTCCGCGCGAGGGACGCGTTTCGGTGGATGACGAAGTCTGGTTCGACAGCAGCGACGGCACCTGCGTGCCGCCCCATCGGCGTCGCGCCGGCCTCGTATTCCAGAGCTACGCGCTGTTTCCCCACATGACGGCCATCGACAACGTGATGGCGGCGCTGGATCACCTGCCACCGGGCCAGCGCCGCGCGCGGGCCGCCGAGCTGCTCGCGCTGGTGCATCTGCCGGGGCTCGAAGATCGTCTCCCGGCCAATCTCTCCGGCGGCCAGCAGCAACGGGTCGCCGTCGCCCGCGCGCTCGCCCGCGAGCCGCGCGTGCTGCTGCTCGACGAGCCTTTCTCGGCGGTCGA
>JAABYT010000034.1:24974-29935 GCA_011775625.1 Gammaproteobacteria bacterium
ACCCACGATCTCAACGAGGCGCTGATGCTGGCCGATAACCTCAGTCTTCTGCACCATGGGCGCACGCTGCAGCACGGCCGGCCCGCCGACGTGCTCGGCCAACCCATCAGCGTGCAGGCCGCGCGCCTGCTCGGCCACCGCAACCTGTTTACCGCCAGCGTGCTCGAGCAACGCCCGGATCTCGGCTTCACCATCATCGACTGGAACGGCCGGCGTCTCGAGGCCGCGTCCCGCCCGCAGTACCGGACCGGCGAGCGGGTGGCGTGGGTGATACCCACCTCCAGGGTCGTGCTGCATCGCCGCGACCGGCCGTCGCGGGGCACCGCCGAGAACCCGGTCTCCGGCGTCATCGTCGAGCACCTGCTGCTCGGCGACACGACCGTCAGCACGCTGCAGGTGGACGACAGCGATGGCGACGCCATCACCTTTCAGGTGCCCTCCCACGTGGCGAGCCGAAACCGCCTTGCAGCCGGCGAGCGGGCCTCGGTATCGCTGCTCGCCGAGGCCATCCATCTCATGCCGCCGGACGCCCCGCCGAGCCCGCCCGCTGCATCCTGAAACGGTGTAAACTCGCCGAATCCGCTCGACAGCCGGCGCGCCGGCTGCCGCGACGCAGCCCGCCAGAGCGCTGCTCGGCCGTCGAAACCGAGCCCGACAACTCACTGACCGGGGGAAAAATAATGAACGCTCGTCAACGGATCACCATCGCCAGCGTGCTGCTGGCACTCGTTGTTGGCAACACGCCGGGGCGCGCCGGGGCAGAGACGACTCTGGAAATGGCCTACATGCCCATCGTGCCGTGCAGCCAGCTGTTCGTCATCGAAGGCATGGGCTGGGCCAAGGACGCCGGCATCAACCTCAAGCTGACGCGCTTCTCCAACGGCCCCGCCATCGTGCAGGCCATCGCTTCGGGGAAGATGGACACCATGTGCTTCGGCATCGGGCCGGCGATGGTGACGCGCGGCAAGGGTATCGAGCTCAAGGTCATCGGTGCGGGTATCGTCGAGCAGATCGCCGTCATCGCCCAGGGTGATCTGGTCAAGTACTTCGACGAGCAACCGAATTCGGCCGCCGCGCTCAGAGCATTCGCGAAAGACAAGGGGCGCAAGCCGAAGATCGCGAGCTTTCCGAAAGGCTCGGTGCCCGATACCGTCACACGTCACTGGATCCTGCGCTCCATGGGCATGAATCTCGACGAGGTGGAGCTCGTCGGCATGGGCGCTTCACGGGTTCAGCAGGCGCTGCTCAGCCGCTCGGTCGATGCAGCCGGCATTCTCGAGCCGATACTCACCATCGTCGAGAGCAAGCTCAAGGATGCCAAGGTGGTGGTGCGCGCCAACGAGATGATGCCGGGCCAGCCGGGCTCGACCATCGCCGCGCGCGAGCACATCATTGCCAAGCACCGCGACGCGCTGGTCAAGTACATGGAGCTGCACATCAAGGCGACGAAGCTTCTCATCGAGAATCCCGAGAAGGCGGCGCCGCACGTCGCGGAATTCGTCTCCAAGGGGCTCGTCGACGTCGCGACCATCGAGAAGTCGTTGAAATCACCGTCATCGAACTTCAAGGCCAATCCCACGGAAATCGTCGAGCAGACCGAGTACATGGCGAATTTCCAGAAAAGCGAGAAGATCAAGACCAAGGTGTCGACCGACGGCCTGTTCGACCTGACGATCTACAGGGATGCGGCCAAGAATGTCGGTAACTGATCCCGCACGCGGCCACCGGGAACAAGGACGTTCGGAACCCTGAAGGCGACGACACGCTACGTACTCTCGGCCTCTGGGCTGGTCGTCTTCCTGCTCTTCTGGGAGAGTGTCGCACGCAGCGGCTTCGTGGAGACCCACCTGCTGCCGCCGCCGAGCACCATCCCGCCGACGCTGCTCTCGGAGATCAAGACCGGCATCTGGCAGTCGATGGTGATCGCGAGCCTGCGCCACTACACCATCGGCTTCGTCGTCGGCTCGTTTCTGGGCGTCACGCTCGGCGTCGCCGTGGCGCTGTTTGCCCGCGTGGAGGCCGGCCAGGCGTGGCTCGCGAGGGTGCTGCGGCCGATTCCGCCGCTCGCCTGGATCCCGTTCGCCATCATCTGGTTCGGAATCACCGAGACCGCGGCCGCTTTCATCATCTCCATCGGCATATTCTGGATCAACTACTTCACGGCGATGGGCGCCGTGCAGGCGGTGGACAAGGATCTCATCGAGGTCGCCAGAGCATTCGGCCATCGATCGTTTCCAGCGCTGCTGCGCAAGGTGATCCTGCCCGGCGCCGCCCCCGGAATCCTGAGCGGGCTGCGTGCCGGCCTCGGCCAGGGCTGGATGACGGTGGTGGCGGCGGAGCTGTTCGGAATCGAAGGCATCGGTCAACGCATGATGGAGGCGTCGGGGCTGCTCGCCACCGAGGTGGTGGTGCTTTACATGTTCTCCATCGCGCTTCTCTACGGCGTCAGCGACTACGTCTTCGTGCTCATTCAACAGCGGATACTGGCATGGCAAAGGTGATCGAGACGCGCGATCTGGCGGTCGCCTTCGGCAAGGGAGACAGCCCCAATATCGTCTTCCGGCACCTGAACATCGCCATCGAGGAAGGCGAGTTCGTGACGCTGGTGGGTGTGTCCGGCGCCGGCAAGTCGACCCTGCTGAGGGTCATCGCCGACCTGATCCCGGCCTACGAAGGCTCGGTCAAGGTCGAGACCGAGCCCGATCCCGGCAGCCGCCCCATCGCCATGGTCTTCCAGGCAGCGCTGCTGATGCCGTGGCGGAAAATCGATGCCAACGTCGCCCTCGGGCTCGAGGGCATCAATGTCCCCGAGGCGCTCAAGAAAGAGCGCGTCGAGCGCACGCTCGCGCTCGTCGGGCTCGGCGACTACGGCGAGCGCTGGCCCTATCAGCTCTCGGGTGGCCAGCGCCAGCGCATCGGCATCGCGCGCGCGCTCGCGGTGGAGCCGGACATTCTGCTCATGGACGAGCCGTTCGGCGCCCTCGACGCCATCACCCGCACGGCGCTGCAGGACGAGCTGCTGCGCATCTGGCGCGAGACCCGCAAATCGATCCTGTTCGTCACCCACGACATCGAGGAGGCCGTCTACCTGGGCGATCGGGTGCTGCTTCTCGGCGATCAGCCGGCGCACATCGTCGCCGAGTATCCCATCGCTATCGACCGCACCGAGCGGCGCGAGAGCGAAGCGTTTCTGAAGAAGGTCGACGAGGTCAAGGCGGGCCTCGAGAAGGCCATCGCGCTCACCAACAGCGGTGACAGGAGCGCATAGACCATGGCATTGACATTCGACCAGCGTCCGATTTTCGTCATCGGCTCCGAGCGATCGGGGACCACGTTGATCATGGCGGTGCTCGGCTGTCATCCGAACCTCGCCGTGCCGGAGGTCGCCTGGTACTACCCGCGCTTCCGTCCGTATCTGTTCACCTATGGCGACCTGGCGGACGCCGACAACTTCCGCACGCTTTGCCACGAGATGGCGCATGGGCTGAGAACGCCCTACTGGGGCATGAAGGTCAATCCGGCGACCTTCGCCGACGAGATCCTCGAGCGCGCCCTCGCCTTGGAGCAGAGCTTCGCCGGCATCTACGCGGCCATGTTCGCGCGCTACGCCGAGGAAGCCGGCAAGCCGCGCTGGGGCGAGAAGACGCCGTACAACCTCTTTTACGTCGGGGAGATCCTCGAGGATTTTCCCAACGCCCAGTTCGTCTTCATCTACCGCGACGGGCGCGACGCGAGCGCCGAGTTTCTCGACTCGTCTTTCGGACCCACCAATATCTACAGCGCCGCCGAGCTCTGGCGCATGGGTCAGGAGGCGGTCGACCCGTGGCGTAAAAAGCTTTCCGCCGACCAGTGGCTCGACATCGAGTACGAGAGCTTCGTGCGCGATCCCGTGTCGGGGTTGCAACGTCTGTGTGCGTTCATCGGTGAGGACTATGCCGAGGAGATGCTCGCGTTTCACACCACGCCGACCGCCAAGCGGCGCGGCAAGACCAAGGACAACCGGGCCGTCGCCGAGCCGATTTCGCAGAAGCACGTCGGCATCTACCGGAATCTTCTCAGCGTGCGCGATCAGCGCATCTTCGCCTGGGTCGCCGGCGATACGCTCGCCGAGTACGGCTACGGCGACATCGCCGAGCCGTTACCGCTCGGCGACGACGAGGTCGCGTACATGCAGGAGATGGACGGCCGCAACCGCGCGGCGGCCCTCGACGGACCGGGCGGCTGGATCGTCATGGAGAGCTACAACGACTGGCTCGCGGATCAGCGCGAGGCACGGCGCCAGGCGGGTAAGTGGCGCGCGCTGCCCGAGCCGGCGCCCTTCCCCATCGGTCACAAGCACGAGGAGTATCTCTCCGGCATGCGCGCCATGCGCAAGTGGAAGGATCACTTCAGCATCAAGCGCGAGTACTCGCGCGCAAGGGCGCTGCTCTAGCGGGACGCCGTTGGATCGATCCGCTTCGCGCGGCGTCGACCCCGGCCGGCCTAGTCCCGGGCGCCCTCCACCGGGCAGCGCTGGGCGCGCCAGCGGAGCATGCCGCCGGCGAGATTGGCGACCTCTTCGAAGCCCGCCCTGCGCAGCATCAGCGTCGCCTGGGCCGAGCGTCCCCCGGCCCGGCACACCGCGACCACGGGCTTGTCCCTGTCGAGCTCGTCCGCGCGCTCGGTGAGCTGTCCGAGAGGAATGAGCCGGGCGCCCGGTATACGCCCCAACGGCCCTTCGAACTCGCTCGCCTCGCGCACGTCGACGATCTGCGTATCGCGCAGGTGGTCTTCCAGCCACTGGGGCTGAACTTCCCAGACGCCGGCGAAGGTGTAGGTCAAGGGCGCCCAGGTCGGCTCCTCGATTGCGGCGACCTCCCCTTCCGGTTTTCCGCACCTCATGTTGGCCGGCACGGCGATCTCGAGCTTCTTCGGATGGGCGAGACCGAGATTGTCCATGTATCCGGCGAAGTCGTTCTCGT
>JAABYT010000034.1:29945-32769 GCA_011775625.1 Gammaproteobacteria bacterium
CCGCGGTAGTCGTGCCCGGGATAGAGCAGGCACTCGTCGGGCAGCGAGAAGATCTGCTCGTGAACCGAGCGATACATGGTCCGCGAATCGCCCTGCTGGAAATCCGTGCGGCCGCAGCCGCGAATGAGCAGACAGTCGCCGGTGAAGGCCCGGCTCGCATCGTCCATCACGAAGGTCATGCAGCCGTTGGTATGCCCCGGCGTTGCGCGGGCTTCCAGATAATGCCGGCCGAACGCGATCTTGTCGCCGTGCTGAAGATACCGGTCGGCGCCCTCGGCGCCGCTCGCCGCCGACAGCGCGATGCGGCTGGCGGTGTGCTGCTTCAATGACCAGGCGCCGGTGACGTGATCGGCATGGATATGGGTCTCGAGGGTGTAGAGGAGCTTCAGATCCAGCTCTTGCAGCAACGCGACGTCGCGGCGCAGCTGCTCGTAGACCGAATCGATGATCACGGCCTCGCGCGTCTCGCTGTCGGCGAGCAGATAGGTGTAGGTCGACGATTCCGGATCGAAGAGCTGACGAAATATGACCATTGATCGCTCCAACCTTTTTTGCGACGACGACCCGCATAGTATGCCGCATCATGAATACCGCAAAACCGGCCCCGGCGGGCCGGCCCGAGCGCACGCGCCGCGCGCCTTCCTCGCAGACGGCGCCAATCGGGTAGAATCGTGGCGCGCCCCGGGAACACCGTGCACGGCAGCCTGCGGCTCCGGAGCGCCGATTCACAGGGGCTCGACCGTATGTTCGTCACTCTGATCAACCCCTACGAGCTCGGCCGTCAGCCGTTCGGGCTCGCCGAGCCCGCCGCCTGGCTGGAACGGGCCGGATTTCGGGTGGACTGCCTGGATCTGTCGCTCGATCGCCTCGACCCCGAGGTGCTGGGCCGCGCCGGCATGGTCGCCGTCTATCTGCCCATGCACACCGCGACGCGCATCGCGCTCGAGGCGCTGCCACGCATCCAGACGCTCGCACCCCAGGCGCACCTGTGCGTCTACGGGCTTTACGCGCCCGTCAACGAGACGCTTTTCCGCGACCTCGGTGTCGGCACCGTGCTCGGCGGCGAGTTCGAGCCCGCGCTGCTGTCCGCCGCCGAGCGCATCCGCGCCGGCGACGGCGCAGAGCAGGTGGAGAACGTGATCAGCCTCGACAAGGTCCGGTTCGTGCCGCCCAATCGCGACGGGCTTCCCGCGCTCACGCGCTACGCGCGTCTCAACCTGCCGGACGGCAGCCAGCGCATGGTCGGATTCGCCGAGGCGAGCCGCGGCTGCAAGCACCTTTGCCGCCACTGCCCGGTGGTTCCGGTGTACCACGGCCGCTTCCGCACCGTGCCCGTGGACGTGGTGATGACCGATATCCGCAACCAGGTCGCGGCCGGCGCGGTGCACATCTCCTTCGGCGATCCCGACTTTCTCAACGGTCCCACCCACGGGCTTCGCGTTGCACGCGCGCTGCACGAGGAGTTCCCGGAGATCACCTACGACGCGACCATCAAGGTCGAGCACATCGTCAAGCACGCCGCGCTGCTCGCCGAGCTCGAGCGCACCGGCTGCCTGTTCATCATCTCCGCGGTCGAGTCCGTCGATGATTTCGTTCTCGATCGCCTCGACAAGAACCACACGCACGCCGACTTCGTGCACGCGCTCGAGCTGGTGAGGCGCACGCGCATCGCGCTTGCGCCGACCTTCGTCGCTTTCACGCCGTGGACGACCCTGGAGGGCTATCGCGAGCTGCTCGCGCAGCTCGTCGAGCTGCGTCTGGTGGAAAGCGTGCCGCCGATCCAGCTTGCCATCCGCCTGCTGGTGCCGCGGGGTTCCTACCTGCTGAAGCTGGCCGATTTTCGCGACTTCGTCGAAGACTTCGACCCGGCCCTGCTCGGTTATCCCTGGAAGCATCCGGATGCGAGGGTGGATACGCTTCACAAGCGGGTGCAATCCCTCGTCGAGCGCTCGGAAAACGAGGGCCGGCCGCGCGCCGAGACCTTCGCCGCCATCTGGACCCTCGCCCACGACGCGCTGGGGATCGAGGTCCCGGCACTTCCCGAGGACCTGGGCGATCCTATCCCGCACCATTCCGAGCCGTGGTACTGCTGCGCCGAGCCCACCGGCCAGCAGCTCGCGAGCTTCTGAGCGTCCCCGGCGCGAAGGCCAGGCGTTAGAATGCAGGCCCAGTCCCCGCACGCAACGGGCACGCCATCGATGAGCATGCGCATACTCCTGATGTTCCTCGTCTGCATCGGCTCGGCCGCCCTCGCCCACGCCGATGCGCTGCGGTTCACCCTGATGGCCGCGAGCGCCGAGAATCTCGGCAAGCCCCACGACATCGTTCTGTCGCCCGACGGCGCACTTCTCTACGTCGCCGACAACGACAACGATCGCATCGTCGTCCTCGACGCGCGAACGCTCGAGGAGCGCGGCGTGTTCGCCGAGGGCGAGGTGGCGGGCCCCCACGACGTGGTGTTCGACCCGGCGGGACGGCTTCTGGTCGCCGACACGCACAACCACCGCATCGCCATCTACGAGGTCGACGGCAGCGGCGGCCGGCTGGTCGGTGCGCTGCAAGGTCCGATGCGGGCGCCCGAGGGCGTCGGCGTGCACCCCGACGGCCGCGTCTTCGCCACCGGTGCACGCTCCGGAAACCTGGTGGTGTTCGACGGCGAGCGGGTGGTCGCGGAGACGGGCGGTTTCTCCGCGCCCCACGACGTCGAGTTCGATGCCTCGGGACGCGCATGGGTGGCGGATGCATCCAACGATCGCATGGTGCGTCTGAGCGAATCGCTCGACATCGACCGCGTGCTCGAGGGCGCACCGTACGCCTTCAGAGG
>JAABYT010000034.1:32828-34441 GCA_011775625.1 Gammaproteobacteria bacterium
TTCGATCGCCCCGAGGGCGTCGAGATCCGCGGCGCCGACATATGGTTCTCGGACACGTACAACGACCGGATCGTGCGCTATCGGGTGACGCCCCCGTGACACGGCGCACGCTTGCCCTCACGAAACCAGGAGAGATCGATGACTAAAAAGCGGGTCGTGGTGACCGGCGCCAGCGGATACATCGTGCAGCGCATGTGGCCGGAGCTGACCGAGCGCTATGACGTCGTAGCGCTCGACAGCCGCGATTCCACCAGCAGCGGAGAAAAAGTGCCGGGCATTCGCGTGTGCGATCTCACCGAGAGCGACCGCGATCGCTACCGCGAGCACTTCCAGGGCGCCGACGCGGTCATCCACAGCGCCTTCGTGAGTGCCAGGGGCCTGGACGCGACCACCTGGTCCGACAACAGCACGCCCAAGTTCCAAGCCGAGTATGCAAACGTGGGCATGGCCTACAACGTCTATCAGACCGCCATCGAGGAGAACGTCAAAAGAGTCGTCGTGGCGAGCTCCAACCACGCGGCCGACTACTACGAGCGCCTGATCTGGGCCGACCAGTGGGATTGCGTCACGCCCGACATGCCGGCGAAGTCCGACAACTTCTACGGCTGGGCGAAGATCGCCTATGAGTCCCTCGGCTTCGTGTTCGCCACCGGTAAAGTCGGCGGGCGCAAGCTCGAGGTGGTGCAGCTTCGCATCGGCGGCCCCCGCGACAATGCCGACCTGGAAGGTATCGCCCCGGGCGACATCAAGACCATGCATCGCGGCCTCGGCGCCTACCTGAGCAGGCGCGATCAGGTCCAGCTGTTCGTCAGGAGCATCGAAGCGCCGAACATCGAGGACGAGCACGGCATACCCTTTCAAATCTTCTACGGCGTGAGCGGCAACACGCACAATTTCTGGAGTATCGCCAACGCCCGCAGGGTCATCGGCTACGCGCCCGAGGACGACAGCCAGGTGAACTTCGCGGNNGGAACTGGAAGGCAAAACGGCACTGGTCACCGGAGGCTCGCGTGGAATCGGCCGGGCAACCTGTCTGGCGCTGGCCCGGGAAGGCGCGCGCGTCGCGGTCAACTACGTGAGCAATGCGCAGGCCGCCCGCGCAACCGTAGCGGATATCGAGGCCCTCGGTGGCGAAGCCATGATGGTTGAGGCCGACGTTTCCGATCCGGACAGCGTGGCCGGCATGGTGACCGCCGTGGAAAGCGGACTCGGCCCGGTGGATCTGCTGGTGACGAGCGCCGGAATCGCCGAGGCGGAGCATCATTCGCAGATGACGTTCGAGAGCTGGCGACACATGATGTCCGTGAATCTCGACGGCACCTACCTGCCCGTCATGGCAGTCAAAGACGGCATGCTCGACAGGGGTTACGGACGCATCGTGTGCATCGCTTCCATTGCCGGGTTGCGGGCGCGCGGCAGGATGATCACCTACAGCACGTCGAAGGCAGGTGTCATCGCGTTTGCGAGAAGCTGCGCCGAGGCCTTCGGTCCGGCGATCCGCGTGAATTGCCTGGCGCCGGGCTTGATCGAAACCGAGATGGGCGCATCCATGGGTGCGGAGGCCATCAAACGCCTCGCCGACGAGGCCTATCTGAAACGCATCGGGCGACCCG
>JAABYT010000034.1:34477-34867 GCA_011775625.1 Gammaproteobacteria bacterium
GGCCAGACCTACGTCGCCGACGGCGGGCGTGCCACGCTGCCCTGACGGGTTTCGACGCAGCCGATCCCGGCGTCAGCGTCCCTTGAACTGCGGCTCGCGCTTCTCCATGAACGCCTGGCGGCCTTCCACGTAATCCTCGCTCGCGAAGCATCGGTCCACCGCGGCCTGGATGGCGTCGAGATCGCGATCGCCCGGATCCCTGGCGAGCTCGGTGAAGACCCGCTTCATGGCGGAAACGGTGAGCGGCGCGTTGGCCGCCACCTTGGCGGCATACTCCTCCACGTGGCGCTCGAGATCGGCGTCGGGCAGCACCGCGTGCACCAGGCCCATCGCCAGGGCCTCGCCGGCGTCGTAGCGTCGCGCGCTCAGGCAGATGTCCCTGGCGTTGGC
>JAABYT010000034.1:34890-36652 GCA_011775625.1 Gammaproteobacteria bacterium
AAGCGCGCACCCTCGGTGCAGAAGCGGATATCGCAGCTGGCGGCGAGCCCGAGGCCCCCGCCGATGCAGTAGCCTCTGATCATGGCGATGGTGGGCTTGGGCGATTCGTAGAGATTCGCGTAGGCGCGCGCGGTGGTGGCATTGTACTGCTTGACCGCCTCGGCGCTGGCGCGCTCGTCCTCGAATTTCGAGATGTCGGCCCCGGAGACGAAGGCCCTGCCGCCGGCGCCGGAGAGCACGATGACGCGGATGTGCGCATCGTCGTTGAAGTCGGCCAGAATCGATTCCGCCGCCTCCCACATCTCCATGGACACGGCGTTGTGCCGCTCGGGGTTGTTGAAAACCATGTGCCCGACGGCGCCCTGTTTGCGCGCCAGCATCTTTTCGCTTGTCGCCATGAGATTCGATCCTGTGTTTTCGTTATCAGTCCGGAACCGGTACGGTGTAGTTGAGCCCCAGCCGTCCGCCATCGACGTAGATGGTCTCGCCGGTCACGTAGCTCGAATCGTCGCTGGCGAGGAAGACGGCCACCGAGGCAACCTCCGAAGGCTCGCCGAGACGGCCGAGCGGCGTTCGCGAGAGCAGCTTTCTGCGCGCCGCGTCGTCGACCATGAGCTGCTTCACCATGTCGGTGGCAATGCTGCCCGGTCCGATCGCGTTGACCCGAATACCCTTGTCGGCGAGCGCCAGGGACATGCTGATCGTGAGCGATTTGACGCCGCCCTTGCAGATCGAGTAGGTGAGGATGTTCGGAAGCGTGATGATCGCCTGTATCGACGACATGTTGATGATCGATCCGCCGCCGCCCTGCGCCACCATCTGTCGGGCCGCGGCCTGCCCGCTCAGGAAGAAGCCCTTCAGATTGACCCGCAGCACGCGATCGTAGTCCTCTTCCTCGAGGTCGAGAATGTCTCCGATGTGCAGGATGGCGGCATTCGAGATCATGACGTCGAGCCGACCGTGGCGCTGCACGGTCTTCTCCACGAGAGAAAACACCTGGGCCTTGTCGCCGACGTCGCAGCCGATGAAGACGGCGTCACCCCCGTCGGCGCGGATTGCCTCGGCCGCCGCCTCGCCTTTCTCGGCATTGATGTCGGCGAGCACGACCCGGGCGCCGTCGCGGGCGAATCGTTGCCCGCATGCGAGGCCGATGCCCTGGGCGCCTCCGGTGATGATGGTGACCTTGTTCTCGACAGACATGGCGCGAATCTCCGCTAGGGATCTGTTTTGACAGGTGTTTCCGCAAAGGCGGAAAGCAACCGGCCGCGGCCAGAATAATACATTTTCGCGGCGCGGCGATAACGGGCGAAGCCGTCGAAGCGCTCGGGCGTTCTCCGCCATTTGATGCGAACGACACGCGCATGTTATGAACGCACATGCAGCGAGCGCGCGGCGGGGACACGGAAAATTCATGAGCAGAGGACGGGAGTTTCTCGAGACGATCTACGCCATCGAGGACAACGCCGAGGTGCGGTCCTTTTACGACGATACGGCCACGCGCTACGACCAGATGCTGCTCTCGGAGATCGGCTACGTGAGCCCGCGGGTGTGCGCGCATGCCATTGCCCCGCACCTCCCGGACAAGCGCGCTCGGCTCATCGACCTCGGCTGCGGCACCGGCCTCGCCGGGCAGGCGCTGGCCGATCTCGGCTACGAGCGCATCGACGGCGTGGATTTCTCCCCCGGTATGCTGGCCGTCGCCAGGGACAGGAACTGCTACTCGAAGCTCGCCATCGCCGATCTCAACGCAGGGCTCGAGATC
>JAABYT010000034.1:36747-36901 GCA_011775625.1 Gammaproteobacteria bacterium
TCGGTCAACGAGCGCGCATTCGACGCCTGCGGCTTTCGTGCCAAGGTCGAGGCGCTGAGCGCGTCGGGCCGGGCGGCGACGCTGTCGTTGCGAAAGGAAGCCTACCACGTGCGAGAGGGCATCGACGGATGGGTATGTCTGCTTCGCGTGCACG
>JAABYT010000049.1:0-2674 GCA_011775625.1 Gammaproteobacteria bacterium
GGGACGCCGAGCAGGGGCCCTGAGCGTCAGCGACGACAGGCGCGGTTATCGAGGTGGTCGCTGCTAAGGAACGCCCGCGTTGAACGCGATGCTGCAGCGCTGCGCGTCGAAGGAATAGGGAGCTACCGCCCTGATGCATCACGATTGTCCCATGTCGAGTGGATCGGCATTCGAGTGCTCCTGTCTGTTGCTGGGCGATCCTCGGTGGTTCCGGTATAGTTTCTCCATGTCTCGAATCACCACGTGCCTGGCCGGAGAGTCGCGGGCGATTGACCGGATGATGATTTCGCAGGCCCTCGTGGCGATGCTCTGAGTTGGACATCTCGATTCTAATCATCGATCGCTTCTACGATGACGCAGAGGTGGTGCGTCAGCGTGCTCTCGAGTTCGATTTTCCCGTGGCGACTGCCAAGAAGAACTATCCGGGCAGGAATTCCGCTCAGAGATTCCTGCCCAATGGGATCGACGACGTGGTTTCGCAGCTGGTTCACGAGCCGGTGGAGGCCTACGGGACTGCCGAGCACGGCCGCTTCCGCCTGACCATGGCAGAGGACGAGGGCGATCGGGGCTATTACGTGCACATCGACGGTCATGCGCACTGGGCGGGGATCCTTTATCTGACGCCGGACGAGCACTGCCAGGGAGGCACGGAGTTCTACCGGCATCGCGAGCACGCCACCGACCGATGTTACACCACACACGCGGAAGCGCGTGCTCACGGCTTCGATGACTGCTCGAAATTCGCCGACGAGACAATCGAGCGGGATGGCAACGATCTCAGCAAGTGGGAACACCTGATGACCGTGCCGATGCGGTTCAACCGCATGGTCATCTTCAGACCCTGGTTCTGGCACACGGCCGGCAAGTCTTTTGGCGACAGCCGCGAGAATGGCCGCCTCGTCCAACTGTTTTTCTGGCGTTCGGCTTCCGCGCGAAAATAAATTGAACGCCTGCTGATCGCACGCGGCTTTGGTTTCTTCGCGGGGCCCGGCCATTCCGAGGCCGTGCCGACGAGCCCCCCGTGTGCTTTCCGACGCGCGACGACGAAGGCGTTTTCAGCGGTATGAGCGCATCTGGCCCACCACCACGCCTTGTATCGTGACGCGCTCGGGCGCCATCGTGATCGGCTCCATCTCGGAGTTGGCCGGCGCCAGAACGACCTCGTTGCGATGTTGGTAAATGCGCTTCAGGGTCGCGTCCATGCCATCGATGAGCGCGACGACGATTTCTCCGTTGCGCGCGTAGCCCCGGCTCTCGACGACCACGCAGTCGCCGTCGAGGATGCCGTCTTCGATCATCGAATCACCCTTTACACGCAGCACGTAACAGGAGTCGTCGGTGCGTAGATGCGCCGGCACGTCCATCTGCTCCGCCACCTCCACAGCCTCGATGGGGCGGCCGGCGGCGATGCGTCCGAGCAGGGGCAGCGGCCGAGAGATCGGCTCGGGGCCGGCGCGCAGGCGCACGCCGCGCTGCTTGCCGTTCATCGGCTCGACCAGGCCGGCGTCGATCAGCGCTTTCACGTGCGCGTGCATGGAACCGCGCGAGCGCAGCCCGAGCGCGTCACAGAGGGCATCGAGCGTGGGCGGTGCTTCGCCGGCCGCGTGGCCGGCGAGCAGGTGCGCGTGGATGCTCCGCTGGCGCGGCGTCAGCGCGCTGCCCCGCGTCATGGGGCCGGCATCGCGCTCAAGACGTTGATGAGGGTGAGGGCGGCGATCACGGCAATCACCGGCCACACCGAGGTCACGGCCAGCGGGCGGCGGTCGTGGCCGCGCATGATGCGCGCGACCCGGTGGCGGGCCTGATCGTGCATGAAATACGGGCTCGGACGGTTCATGGCGATTGTTCTCCATTCGTTCTGTAGAACGAATATAGAACGCGAGGCGAGACAAGTCCAGCGGCCGGCGCCGCCTGCGGGAGGCGGCGGAGGGCCGATCTAGAAGTGCGGGCCGCTGCGCACCTCGGGCCGCGCCATGGGATCGCCGTGGATGGGCGCTCCCTGGCGAATGCTGGTGAGATGCATGGTCATGCTGATGCCGGGCACCTCGGTTTTCAGGTACACGAGCAGGCGTCGGGGATCGTCGGTGAGATGGATCTCCGCCTTGCCGCCCTCTCCGAAGAGCCCCTTGGTGCGGATGATGGGCTGCAAGACCAGGGTCTTGAAGGTCCCCGCCGGAACCGTGCGCTCACCCCGTCGCAGCACCCGCAGAATGACGGGATTGCCCGAGTCCTTGAAATAGCGATTGAATCGGTACTCCTTGCCCACATCGAGCTCGAGGGAACGGGCGAAATAGACGAACGAGAGGTCGTCGAGCGGCAGCGGAGTTGCGAGAGATCCTTCCTCACCGTTGTCGGTTCTTTTCCACATGCCCTTCTTGGGGAAAAAGTGATAGTCGCGGTAACGCGTGTGGCGGCCTTCCTGCTGGTCCTGCAAGAAGCGCATGCTGACCAGCCGCTCGATGTCGACCCAGGACGTGAAATGGGTGTCCACCTTGTAAAACGGAATGCCGCCCTTGATACGCCACTCGAGGCGGTAAGTGTCGACTCCACGCGTTGGCTCGATGGCGCCCACCTGCATGGAGCTTTCGCCGACGGTAAAAACGCCCAACATGACCTTGTAGGTCAGCACTTCGCCGGGCCCGAAGGGAACCGGCAGGGCCCTGGCATGGGACGG
>JAABYT010000049.1:2679-3232 GCA_011775625.1 Gammaproteobacteria bacterium
AGAGCACCGACACCAGGCACACCGGAATCATGGAACGCAGCACGGCCATCGCCCATCGTTGCATTTTTCGAAACGGTCTCATTAACAATCCGTGCCGCACAGCAGCACCATGACTTTTTATCATGTCATGACACTAGGCGTGACTCCATGAACGCGTGCTGAACGATGTGCGTCCGGCGGGCGGAGCCAGGGCAGACCCGGGTCGACCCGGCGTCTCGCGCCCGGAGCGGCGACTTTTCGGTCGCAATCGCTTAATTCCCTTCGGGGGCCGCGAGCGCCGGCGGCCGGCGGCGGCGCGGCAATTGGCTCTCCGCCGGGGCAGAGGAACCATGGCCAGCCGCGCCATCGGGGCTTTAATTTGTTGATAACATGACGTTTTTTGAGGTATCGACTATACTCTTTCGAATTATAAATTCGCTTTTTTATGCACAGGGAGATATTCGATGGATTCAGTCAAGCGCTTCGCTTTGATTGTCTCGGCCGCGTCCATGGCCGTCACGGTCGCGGCATCGGCCGCCGAGTCCGACAAGATCGTCACCGTAAGGGCCGACGA
>JAABYT010000049.1:3254-3899 GCA_011775625.1 Gammaproteobacteria bacterium
CAGGCTGCTGCCCAGAAGGTTGTCGACGACGCCGTCGCCACGCTGCGCAACTTCGAGGCAGACCGAGCGCAGGCCTGGTTCAGGGAAAACGTATCCAAGGCACGCGCGCTGTTGATCGTGCCGCGCGTCGGTAAGGGCGGCTTCATCTTCGCCGGATCCGGGGGGCGCGGCCTGGTCGTCGCCAAGGACGTGGAAACCGGGACCTGGAGTCAGCCGGCTTTTTATACCGTCGGCTCGGCGAGCATCGGCCTGCAGGCCGGCGCCCAGGAGTCCGAGGTGATTTATCTCGTCATGTCGGATGCCGGTATGAGCGCGTTGATGTCGACCAAGTTCCAGGTGGGCGCCGACGGTGCCATCACTGGAGGCCCGGCCGGCATCGGTGCCCAGGCGGCGACCACGGACGTCTTGATATTCTCGCGTGGCAAGGGACTTTTCGGCGGCGTCAGTGCCGAAGGCACGGTGATTCACCCCGACTTCAAGCGCAACACGGCGTACTACGGGGAGCCCGTATCGGCGTCGGAAATTCTGCTCAAGCACGCCGTGCGCAACTTGAACGCCGACACGCTGGTGGCGCAAATCTCGGAGACGGCGGCCGCCAGATAGCGCTGATTCAACGCACGCGGAGCCGCCGGTGCGTGCCGGCGG
>JAABYT010000049.1:3910-6909 GCA_011775625.1 Gammaproteobacteria bacterium
GTCGGCACGGCTGTCGCGCGCGCCGTGATCACTCCGGGGCGGCGAGCATGTCCTCGATGAGCACCTGCACCGAGAGTGCGTCAGCGAAGTCGGGCATCGAATGGCGGGCGCCGTCGATGGCTGCCGCGGCGTTTTCGAGCTGCAGCTGGTAACCGAGCTGGCGCGGATCGTCGATGTGGGTGAGCTGCGCCTGCCACTCGCCGCCGTCGCTGCTGAAAAGCCGGTTCCAGTCGAAGATGCGGCACGACTGGCGTGAGCCCCACACGGTGTATTCGACCCAATCGGGGCCGACCCCGCCGACGCTGCCGGCAACCGACACCGGCAGGCCGCCGGCGCTGAGCTCCGCGACCAGATGGGTCTCGGCGAGACGGCCGTCGTCGGGGTAACGCGCCGAGGCGCTGCGCAGCACGGCGCGTCCGAACAGTCGCTCGGTCAGGTAGACCCAGTGCGAGAGCACCTCGCGGGTGAAGCCGCCCTGCTCGCGAAACGTGAGCCAGTCAGC
This sequence comes from Gammaproteobacteria bacterium, assembly GCA_011775625.1. GTDB lineage: Bacteria > Pseudomonadota > Gammaproteobacteria > HK1 > HK1 > JAABYT01. The sequence continues at coordinate 4,413 of JAABYT010000049.1, forward strand.
AGCATCCATTTGCCACTCCCGGGGCCACTGCGAGAAGTGCAGGCGCACGTCGATGCCCGCAAGGTCGCCGAGCGCGCTCGCCTCGAGGCGCTTCTGCAGCTCGGTGCTGGCGGCGGCGGATGCGAGCGAGAAATTGACGATGTTGACGACCCCGGCGGCCTCGGCCCGCGCCACCAGGTCGTGGCTCTCGGCCACGTCGACGCCAAGCGGCTTCTCGCAGTAGACCGCCTTACCGGCCTGCATCGCGGCGACGGCATGGAGCCTGTGAAAAGCCGGCGGGCAGGCGATGTAGACCACGTTCGTGTCGGGGCTGCCGATGGCCGCCTCGGCGGATTCGGCGATCTGGATGTGTGGATACTGCTCCCGAGTAAGGCGGCAGGCGGCCGCGTCGGGATCCCACGCCCGGGTGACGCGGAACCGCTCGTTGCGGGCCATGCTGCCGAGCATGCGCTGGCCCATGACCCCGAGGCCGATGACGGTGACCGTGTGCGTCACCTCGCCGGCTACTGGGCGGCGGCCAGAGAGGCGACTGTCGCGGCGGGCTCGCCGGGCGCCGCGTGGACCCGCTCGCCGCGCTTGATGACCAGGCGATGGTTGGCGCGGTCCGCGATCGCCTCGATGTCCTCCAGGGGATTGCCGGCGACCACCAGCAGGTCCGCCATGGCGCCTTCCTCGATGCGGCCGGTTGTCTCGAGACGCATGAGATCGGCCGCGTTGGAAGTGGATATTCGAATCGCGTCCATGGGGGCGATCCCCACCTCGACCATGTAGCGCAGCTCCTGGGCATTGTCGCCGTGGTGGTTGAAGGGCGTGCCTGCATCGGTGCCCATGGCGATCAGCCCTCCGGCCTCGTAGAACATGCGAATGGATCGCTGATGGGTCTCGGAGATCCGCGCCGCCTTCTCGAGCACGTAGTCCGGAATGCCCGGGTCGCTGGCATCGAGAATGTTCTTCAATGCCGAGAGCGTCGGCACCAGGTAGGTGCGCCGCTCGAGCATCTCCTCGATGCACTTCTCCGAGATGAAGATGCCGTGCTCGATGGAATCGACCCCGCCGCGCACCGCGTTCAGGATGCCCTCGGTACCCTGCGCGTGGCTCGCGCACGGCTTGTGGAATCGATGGCCCTCGGCAATGCCGGCGGCCATCTCCTCGGCCGAGTAGTGCGCGTCTTCCGGGTCCACGCCGGGCGTCATGACCCCGCCGGTTGCCATGATCTTCACCAGGTCCGAGCCGGCGTGGATCTGCTCGCGCACGGCCTTGACCACCTCGTCGATGCCGTCGGCGACGCGCCCGAAGCGGTTGCCGTGGCCGCCGGTCATGCAGATCATGCGCCCGGCGGCGCGAATCGTCGGTCCCTGGAAATGGCCGCGATTGCACGCGTCACGGGCGGCGAATTCCAGGTAATCCTTACCGCCGCAGTCGCGGACCGAGGTGATGCCGCCGCGCAGGCTCTGCTGGGCGTTGGCGAGCGCGCGAACGGCAATGGCTCCGGGGCGCATTCTCTCGGTGGCTTCCCCGGGATTGGGCTCGGCGCCAAAGCAAAGGTGCACGTGGCAATCGATGATCCCCGGTAACAGCGTGGTATCGTCGAGCCGCATCGCCTCGCCGGCGTATCCCTCGAACTCCGCCATGGGCGCGACGCGGGCGATGCGCTCACCCTCGATGAGCACGCCGTGCTCGGTGAAGCTCGCTCCGACTCCGTCGACGATGTGTGGACAGCGCAGTAAGAGGCTCATGGGCGGTCTCCAGGGAATCGTACGCAGGCGCCTAGATTACGCGGCAGCGACGCGGGTGACGAGTCCGGAGATGCGGGACGCGCGCGGCTGCCTGCACTCAGGCTTTTGAACGCTGCGGCCGTGGCGTGGCGCGTTGGCCCAGGTCGATCTCCCAGAGCGTGCCCGCGTCGAGGGCACGCTTTCGCGCCAGCAGGGTCTGCAGGTACGCGGGTGCGGCGTTGAAGCGTGCGCGCAGCTCGCTGACGGTCATGGATTTGAGCTGCTCGTCGGTCATGGTCAATTATCCTAAAATAAATGTTTATAAATAATGTGTTACGTTCTTTTCTTGAAGTAGATCGGCAGACCTGCTGAAGCTCCAGGACCACTGCCGGCGTATGCCCGCGCGGACGCCGGGTGGCATGCCTTCGCCACGGGACGGCCATCCGGCAGGCGCGCTCCTATGCCGATCCGCATGGGCAAAAGCATCTCTGCTACCATCGCCTCGACACGATGCTCGAAGCTCAGAAATCCCTTTTCTCGCTGCCCGATGGGCTGCATTTCCTCAACTGTGCATCGAGGGCGCCTTTGCTGCGCACCGCCGAAGCGCTCGGCATCGCCGGGCTGCGCCGCCAGATCGCTCCGCTCGCCCTCGGGCCGGAGGAGTATGCGCGGGAGTCGGAGGCGCTGCGCGAGGCTGTCGCCGCTCTCATCCACGCGAGCCGCGACCAGATAGCCCTCACGCCGGCGGTGAGCTACGGCGTCGCCATCGCCTCGCACAACAC
>JAABYT010000049.1:6969-7655 GCA_011775625.1 Gammaproteobacteria bacterium
TGGACGGAGCGGCTGATCGACGCCATCGACGTCAACACCGCTGTGGTCAACGTCTCGGCGGTGCATTGGACCGATGGGGTACGCTTCGATCTCGAGGCTATCGGCGCACGCACGCGGGAAGTGGACGCCCTGTTCGTCGTCGACGGAACTCAGGCGATTGGTGCTTCGCACTTCGACTTCGAGCGCGTGCGGCCCGATCTGCTGGTGTGCGCCGGCTACAAGTGGCTGCTCGGCCCCTATCAAATCGGATTCGCCGCCGTGGGCGAACGGCTGATCGATGCCGAGCCGTTCGAGCACCACTGGAGCAATCGCGCCGGAAGCCAGGATACGACCGCCACGGCCTATCGCCGCGAGTACGAGAAAGGCGCGCGGCGCTTCGACGTCGGCGAGCATGCCAACTACATCACTGTGCCGATGCTGACCGAGGGCGTGCGCCAGGTCTCGGCCTGGGGCGCCGATGCCATTCAGGCGCACTGCGCCGAGCTCACGCGGCCGCTGCAGCGGCTGAGCGACGACGGACGGTTCTCGATAGCCCCGGTCTCGCAGCGAATTGCGCACATCATCGGGCTTCGGCCCGCCGATCCCGATAAGATCCCCGCGATCATGCAGGCCCTGGAGGCGCGCGGCGTGCGCGTTTCGCTGCGTGGCCTTTCGATTCGTGTCTCTCCGCACGTCTACAACACGTC
>JAABYT010000049.1:7676-9165 GCA_011775625.1 Gammaproteobacteria bacterium
GCGCCTATGTCGCCCCATCGGCGACCGTGTGTGGCGACGTGACCATCGGTCCGCGCAGTCGCGTGATGTTCGGCGCCAGGCTCATTGCCACCGGCAAGCCGATCGCCATTGGTGAGTGCGTAATCGTCATGGAAAACTCGGTCGTTCGCAGCACCGGCGATCATGCGGTTTGCATCGGCGATCATTGTCTCGTCGGGCCGCACGCGCATCTGGTCGGTTGCATCCTGGAAGACGAATGCTTCGTCGCGACAGGCGCTTCGGTATTCCACGGCGCGTGTCTGGAAAAGGGCTGCGAGGTGCGCGTGAATGGCGTGGTGCATCTGAAGTCTCGATTGATCGCGGGGGCAATCGTCCCGATCGGCTGGGTTGCCGTGGGTAATCCGGCACGCATCTTTCCCACCGAGCAGCACGCGGAAATCTGGAAAATTCAGGAGCCGCTGGATTTCCCGGCAATGGCCTATGGGATCAGGCGCGACGAGGCGGACATGCGCACGATCACCGAGAAAGTTGCTGCCCGCTTGTCGTCCCACCGGGACGACAAGATTATTTCCTGAATCCGCCGGGCAGCGCTACTTCGCGATCAGATCCGTTTCGGTAAGCATCAGCGGCGACATCTTCTCGCATTTCATGTCGACGTCGGCGAGTGCGCCGGACATCTCGGCCTTCACGGCCTGACAGACTTCCATGCGGGAAAACGTGCTTACCGGTTCCGGTGCCGGCCAACCCAGGGTGAAGACAATCAGCGCATACATAGCAGCCCCTCAATCGTAAATTTTTTTGTCCGTTGTGTAAAAGCAATCTTTGTGCCGGTCGCGGATCGGGGGCTCGGGACGGTCGCCTTGTAAATTTTCCCGACAGAGATCGTGCGCGGTTGAGGAGGCTATTTACTAAGGCGAGGACAGGCTTTTTCGGAACGTTTGCAATTCAATGCGTTATCCGTGTGGTCGTCTTGTAAAGATTATCGACACGACGTCTTGACGGGTCGTCACGCCGCGCGGGCGCGCAAGGGCACTGAGTCCGGAGCATGCAGTGTGCGTTCTGACTCGCGCCGGGATAGGAATCTAAAGAATTCGACGATGCTTTCATTGACCGCATCCGCATCGGTCACCGGCCCCATGTGACCGGCCTGCACGAAACGTCTGCTGCGCACATCGGGAAGCGTGCTCGTGAGCAGATCGGCCACCCGGCGCGCGACGGCGGGCGAGCGCTTCCCCGACAGACAGAGCACCGGCACGTGCAGACGCCTGAGCGCAGCCAGGGTGATTTGCTCGGTGAACAACGCCTCGAAGTCGGCGCGCACCTTCTCGATGCGTGCGCGCACGCCGTCGCGGCGCGACTGCGGCATGCTTTTCCAGGCGCCATCACCCGACCAGAAGTCGATGAACAGGGCGGCAGCCGCCTCGATCGCGCCGCGCGTGAGGGCGCGGTCGACGCGCGTGCTGATCGCGTGAATCTGCGCGCGCGCGGCGTCCGAAGCGGCGTCCTCGCG
>JAABYT010000049.1:9204-12768 GCA_011775625.1 Gammaproteobacteria bacterium
GGCCGCGCGGCCAGGGCGGATTGTCACCGTAGCCGAGCAGGTCCGGCGCGATCACGCGCCGGCCATCGCCGAGCGCCGCCGCGAGGGAAGCCCATTGTCGGGACGAGCCCGTGCTGCAGTGCAGGCAAAGCGTGGCCTTGGCGGCGGGCCGCGCGGGTCGCGGGCTTGCTCCAGGCTCTGCGAGCGCGGTGCCGATGCTGGCCATGTTCCCTTCTCCGGTGCCGTGTTGATGATCCGGGGCTCGAGCCTAGCGATGCGGCGTATCGGGATGATTTCACCGGGCGGTCGACGTGTTTCATTTGTTTCCGCCGTCGCGCTGGTGCTGCGCCGGGCAGTGCAATATGCTTTCGCGCGTCGACTGGGGTGCTGATTCGAGGGGGGGATTGGTCTTGATTCGAGCTCTGAACCTGGCGCGCGCGCTGCTATGCGTGATGCTGATGGTGCCGTTCGCGGCGAGCTGGGCGGCTTCGACCGCGTACTTCAAGGTCGGCGACGATCTGAAGGCCTCCTGCGAGGGAACCGCGGCGGGCGAGCCGAACGCCAGCACCGCCGAGTATCTGCTGTGTCTCGGCTACCTGCAGGCCGTGGCGGACACCGATGCGACATTCGCCGAGTGGGGCGACGCCGCCAGGAAGGCCTGCATACCCCAGGGCGTGACCAGCTCCAACCTGCGCCAGGTGTTTCTGGATTGGATAAAGGAGCGGCCGGATTACCTGCACTTCAGCGCCGCCAGTCTCGCCCTGACCGCATTCTCCGAAAGCTGGCCCTGTAAAAAGGAATAGCGCGCCGGCGCACCTCCAACCCCGCCCATGACCGCCGCAACGACGAGCATCGGGGATGCGGGCTTCCTGCAGGGCCGGGGACTGGTATTGCTGTCCGGCGTGTTCATGAGCGTCGGCGGGCCGTTGATTCGGCTCATCGAGAGCGCGAGCGAATGGCAGTTCCTCGCCTACCGGGCGCTCGCGCTCGTCGCCGTCCTCGCGCTGGTGCTCGCCACGCGCTATCCGGGCCGGTTTCTGGCCACGCTGCGCGCTGCCGGCTGGAACGGGCTCGTGGCAGGCTGTTTCCTCGCCTGCGCCTTCGTCGGCTTCGTCTTCTCGATCACCCACACGACGGTCGCGAACACGCTTTTCCTGTTGAGCGCTGCGCCTTTCGCCGCAGCGCTGCTCGGTTGGATCGCGCTCGGCGAACGCGTCTCACGCGCCACCTGGGTGGCGATGCTGGGCGCGTTTGCGGGCGTGGCGGTGATGATCGGCGAGGGCATCGCCGAGGGCGATCTGTTCGGCGATCTGGCCGCGCTCGGCGCCGCGCTCGGTTTTGCCGGCTTCTCGGTGGCCCTGCGGCGCGGGCGCGGCGTCGACATGGTGCCCGCGGTGCTGTTCGCGGGCGTCATCAGCGGCGTCACGGCGGCGGCCTTGTGCGTGGCGACCGGGGAGGGGCTCCTCGTGCCGCTGGGCGACGTCGGTCTCTCGTTCACCTACGGCGCGGTTGGCATCGGCGGCGGGCTGCTGCTGTACACCCTCGGCTCGCGGCACGTGCCGGCCGCGGAGCTGACGCTCTTTTCACTCACCGAAGTCATCCTCGGACCGCTGTGGGTGTGGATCGCATTTTCCGAGCAGCCGAGCGCATTGACGATTCTCGGAGGGGCCATCCTGCTGGGCTCGATCGTCGGCCTGGCGCTGCACGGGGTGCGGCGCGCGCGGGCGCTGCCGCTGGTGACCTGATCGCCTAGGCGGGCTCGCGCTTGACGATGACCGCCGTGCGATCGTCGACAGGCCTCATTCCCGGAGTGAACTGGGCGATGGCCTGACGCAGACGCGTCACCATGAGTCCGGCGGTGTCTTCCTGGTGCCGCAGAATGACATCGAGGGCGCGCTCGAGCCCGAACCGCTCGCCGTTTGCGTTGGTCGTCTCGAGGATGCCGTCGGAGAGCACGGCGAAAACGTCACCGGGCTTCATGACTCGCGCCGGCTCGAGCGGCACCGCGAGGTCGCGCATGATACCGAACGGTGGGGCGTCGGCGTCGAGCGTCTCGATGTGCTTGCCCTCGGCGTGAATGTGAAGCATCGGCGCCTGGCCGGCGCTGAAGCTCGTGAGTGCACCCGTTTGCGCATCCACGATGGCGAGCCATGCGGTGATGAATCGACCGCCAAAGAGATCGTCACAAAGCTGCTGATTGACGTTTTGCACGATGTGCTCGAGGCTCGTGCCGCATCTCACCGCCATCCTGAGCATGGCGCGAATCTGAGTGGCGGAGAGCGCCGGTCCGACACCGTGGCCGGTGGCATCGGCGAGCAGCAGCAAGGCGCGGTCGGCGTTGTCGACCGAGAGCGCGATCGTCCGACCCTGCCGATCGACGCGGTAGCCGATGACGTCGTAGGTATCGCCTCCGGTCTCGTCGGCGGAGTCGCTGAAGGCGTCAATGTCGAAGCCCGCCACGTAGGGAATGCGGTCCGGCAGCGCGCTCTGCTGGATACGCCGGGCAACCTTCAGATCGTCTTCGATGCGCACCAGTGAGCGCAGGCGCTGCCGCATGCGCTCGTGGGCTTCGGCGAGATCCTGTATCTCGGTGACGTTCGAATTGATACCAGCGCCGCCTTCCAGGTCGCCCTGGCTGATCCGCGCCGTATCGCGCGCGAGCGCCTCGATGGGGTTGCTGTAACGGTTCGAAAGCAGCAGCACGCGCACGAGTGCAATCAGCAGCACGACGACGACGATCGATATGGCCCATGTGCGCAGCTGCACGAGCGTGCCAAGAATGCCTGCCTCGGGCACGAGCACGACGATCCAGAGGAAACGCTCCGGTCCGAGACTGAATCGGCGGCGCTGCCCCCAGTAAACCTCACCTTCGTTGGCAAAGCGCACCGCGCGGTTGGCAGCGTTGCGCGAGGCGAGCGCGTCGTGGGCCTGCGCGGAGAGCACCCAGCCGAATTCGACGGAACGTTTGAGCAGCGCCTCGCGCTGGGCCTGCGCACTGGTGAAGCGCGGGTGCTTCGGAACACCAATGACGCGATCGTTGCTGGTAAAAACCGCTACCCCGCCACCACCGCTGACCTGCAGATTGCTGGTGAAGCGGGAAATGTCCTCGAGGGATATGTCGAAGGCGATGATGCGCTGGCGTTTCTTTGCGTTGCCGAAGGGCAGCGCGACGGTCATTCCCGGCGCACCGGTGGTGAAAAACGTGTAGGGCTTGGTCCAGTGGATACGCGGCGCGTCGGCGCCGGGCGCGCCGCGCACAAGACTGACCTGGGCCCGCAGCGTGCCTTGATACCACGGTCGCCGGCGCGGATCGTAATCGAGCTCGCGGGTCACGATCTGCGGTTTCTTCTCGCCGTCGCGCCATAGATGCCAACGCGTGCGCGATCCCCATTCGGAGCGCCGCGTCTCACGGTTCTCCCATCCCGATGCGGTTCGCAGCAGCATGTACTCTCGCCCCGTGTCGTCGGCGATCACCACCGTCGAGATCTGGGGAAACTCCGTGAGCAGCGGCTGAAAGAGGGGATTCAGCTTTGCGGGGCGGTCGTCATCGAGCAGTCCCTTGCCGCCCCAGTCGGCGGCGGTGCG
>JAABYT010000049.1:12786-15726 GCA_011775625.1 Gammaproteobacteria bacterium
AGATTGTGGCCGATGACCTCGCGTGCGAGCGACTCCAGCATTTGGCGCGCTGCGTAGACCGATACGGCAATGATGCCGCCGCCCACCAGCACGACGATGAGTAGCAGACTGCGCAGCAGACCCTGACGGATGCTTGTCGAACGGGCCATGCGAGCGCTCGCCGTTGCCGTCAGCGGCCCTTGAAATCCGGGGCGCGCCGCTCGGCCATGGCGGCGATGCCTTCTCTGAAGTCTTCGCTCAGGCGCAGCTTGCTCTGCTCGGCGAGCTCGTGCTCGGTGATGCGCGCGATCTCGTCGGCAAGCCCGGCGCGCAGTGTCGCGCGGATGGACTGCACGGCGAGCGGCGCCGAGCCCGCGATCTCGCCCGCGAGCGCCTGAGCGCGCTCACGCACGCTTGCCTGCGCCACCAGCTCATCGGCGAGGCCCATGGCGTGGGCCTCGTCACCTTTCACGCGCCGGCCGGTGAACAGCATCAGGCTCGCATTCGCGTGCCCGACCAGCCGCGGCAGCGTGATGCTGATGCCGAACCCCTGATGAAAGCCGAGGCGCGAGAAATTGGCCGAGAAGCGCGCCTCCGGGCAGGTCACGCGAAAATCCGCTGACAGGGCCAGCCCGAGTCCGCCGCCGATGGCCGCGCCGTGCACCGCTGCCACCACCGGCTTGCGGCCGCTGAACACCCGCACCGCTTCCACGTAGAGCTGCCGCGCCTGCTCGTCGAGCTGCTCTTGCCCCCACGATTCCCGGCTTTGAAAGTTCGCGCCTGCGCAGAAGTGCTTGCCCTCCGAGCACAGCACGATGGCCCTGCATCGCTCGTCGTCGTCGAGGCGTTCGTAGGTGTCGGCGATCTCGCGAATGAGATCGAAGTCGAAGAAGTTGTTCGGCGGTCGATGGATCTCGACCGTCGCCACGTAGTCGGCAATCGTGAGGGTCGTGTCATTGCTCATGAGTGAATGATTCCGTTTTTCAGTCCGCGGCGGCCGAAGGCGCGCGGGTGGGTTGGCATTTGTCGGTGACGATCAACGCATCGACCACGCTCACTCCCTGACCGCGTTCATGGACGATGACCGGGTTGAGATCGAGAGACGTCACGGCATCGGCCGCCGCTGCGAATCTGGACACGAGCGCCGCCAGGTCGACGAGCGCGTCGATGTCCGCGGGAGGGGAACCGGCGCTGCCGTCGAGCAGCCGTTTACCTTTCCATGTATCCAACAGATCGAGAATCTGAAGCCTGCTCGCCGGCGCCGGTGTGGCGATGACCTCGTCGAGCACCTCGACGAGCGTGCCGCCGGCGCCGAGCACGAGGACGGGACCGAAATCGGCGTCGCGGCTGATGCCGATGATGATCTCCACGCCGCGTGCGCTCATCGGGGAGACCAGCACGCCGTGAATGTCGGCCTCCGGGTGATGGTTGCGCGCATTGTCGAGGATGACGCGATGGGCGGTGCGGATTGCATCGGCGGAATCCAGGCCGAGTGCGACTGCGCCCGCCTGATGCCTGTGGCTGATGTCCGGCGACTGTACCTTGAGCGCCACCGGTTGGCCGAGCAGCGCCGCGGCCGACACCGCATCCTCGGCGCTCTCGGCAAGCGTGTCGCGATTCTCGGCAATGCCGAGCTCGGCGAGCACCGACTTGGCCTCGTGCTCGCAGAGCACGCCCCGGGAGCTCGCGAGTCGCGCGGCAACGCAGGCGGGGATTGCCATCGGCGCGGGCAACGCGTCGCGCTCGCGCGCGAAGCGGTCGAGGAAGCGCGCGTAGTCCGCCATCGCCGCAATCGCCCGCGCGGCGTTCGGCATGCTCGTCAGGCATGGAAAGCCGGCGCCCGCGAGCAGTGCGACCGCTTCCGGACGCGCGAGCGTGTAGGCGCAGAAGATCACCGGCATGTCGATGCGCTTGCCGAGCGCGGTCAGCGCATCGAGCTGCGGCTCGACGTATCGCAGCAGCCCGAGCGAGCCCGCCACCAGCACCGCATCGATGCTGGGCGAGGCGGCGAGGCGCTCGAGCACCGGCGCGTAGCCGAGCTGGAAAATGACCTGGGCGGTCACGTCAACCGGATTGCGCGACGTGCCGTAGGCGGGCAGCAGCGCATCGATGGCGGCGCGGGTCGCGGCATCGAGCGGCGGCACCTCGAGACCGTGGGCCTCGCAGACGTCGGCGAGCCAGATGCCGGCGCCGCCCGATGGCGTCAGGATGGCAACGCGTTTGCCCTTCGGCAGACGATCGCGAAAGAACGAGAAGGCGGCGGCGATGTCGAGCATCTCGTCGACGTCGCGCCCGGGCACGATGCCGTAGCGCGCGAACATCGCCTCGTAGGCGCGCTGCGAGCCGGCCAGGGACGCCGTGTGCGAGGCCGCGGCGGCAGCGCCTGCCTCGGAACGGCCCACCTTGGCGAGCACCAGCGGCTTTTGCAGCGTCGCCGCCTTCGACGCGACCCCGGCGAACCTGGCGGGTGTGCGGAAGCCCTCGACGAAACCGAGCAGCACGTGGGTGCTCGCGTCGTCGAGAAGGTAGTCGAGCACGTCGAGACTCTCGAGGCCGGCCTCGTTGCCCATGCTGACCACGAAGCTGAAGCGCAGCTCCTTGGGTCGGCCGCGATTGAAGAACGAGAAGCCGATACCGCCACTCTGGGAGACCACCGCAACGCCGCCCCCGGTCGAGTGTTCCGGGACGAGTCCGTTTTCGACGTCGAAGACCGTCGGGCTGAAGGTGGCGGTGAGCGGTGTCGCCGCGTTCATGAAGCCCTCGCCGTTGGGACCGAGCACCGCCATGTCGTAGCGCTCGACGACCCGGCGGATAGCCGCCTCGCGGGCAGCGCCTTCCTCGCCGCGCTCCTCGGCGAATCCCGAGCTGATGATCACCGCTGCGCGCACGCCGCGCTCGCCGCAGGCCTCCAACGCGTCGGCAACGTAGACGGCGGGGATGGTGACGATGGCGAGATCCACG
>JAABYT010000049.1:15773-18999 GCA_011775625.1 Gammaproteobacteria bacterium
ATGCCGTGCTTGTCCGGGGAGGCGCCGACCAGCGCGATGGAACGTGGCCAGAAGAGCGCGTCGAGGTCGGGCATGCTCGGGATCAGCGAAGACCCAGACCGCGGGCGATGATGCCGCGCAGAATCTCGCGCGTGCCGCCCTGAATGGTGAGCTTCGGCGCGATCAGGGTCGCGTAGGCGAGGGTCTCGTCGAAGGTCATGCGATTACCGGGCGCGGACGGACCGACGGGTGCGAGATCGCGGGCTTTCGCCGGCAGCGCCTGCTCCCAGTTGGTGCCGAGCTCCTTTACCAGCGCCGCCTCGATCTCGGGCAGCGCGCCGGCTTCGAGCATGCCCGCGACCGAGAGCGACATGTTGCGCAGCGTCGCGAGCTGCGCCACCAGCCGGCCGATGCCCTCGGTGAGACGCTCGCCGGCGTCGGCCGCGGCCAGGTCGACGAGATCGTAGAGCACGTAGATGGTCTCGAGGAAACGCTCCGGACCGCTGCGCTCGTAGGCGAGCTCGCTGGTGGCCTGCTTCCACGCCACGTCGGGCTCGCCGATGAGATGATTCTCCGGAATCACCACGTCGTCGAAGACCACCTCGTTGAAGTCGTGGTTGCCGGTCATATTGTAGATGGGGTTGACCGTGATCCCCGGTGTCTGCATGTCGATGAGAAACTGGCTCAGGCCGTGGCGTCGGTTTTCCTCGGTGGCCGGGGAGGTGCGCAGCAGCGCGATCATGTAGTGCGAGCGGTGCGCGTTGCTGGTCCAGATCTTGCGCCCGTTAATACGCCAGCCGCCGTCGTGCCTGTGCGCCGTCGAGCGCGCCGCAAACAGATCCGAAGCCCGAGTCCGGCTCGCTCATGCCGATGCAGAAATAGCATTCGCCGCGCGCGATGCGCGGCAGAATGTCGCGGCGGATCTCCTCGCGCGCGTAGCGCAGCAGCACCGGGCCGCTCTGCCGGTCGGCCACCCAGTGCGCCCACACCGGTGCACCGACGGCCAGCAGCTCCTCGGTGACCACGTAGCGCTCCAGGAAGGAACGCTCGTGGCCGCCGAACGCTTTCGGCCAGGTCATGCCGATGAATCCCTCGGCGCCGCACTTGCGGCTGAACTCCGGCGAGTGCCGATTGAGACCCGGGCCGAGGCCGGGCTCGAAGGTGCCCGCGTCGATCTCCCGGTGGATGAAGTCGCGCACCCGCGTTCGCATGGCCTCGGCGGCCGGCGGCAGATCGACAGGGTCGAAGCTGATAGTCTGGGTCATCGCGTAGAACCGGTATGTCGAGCGCTTCGCAGGATAGCAATCCCGACGCAAAACCGACACGATCGGCAGCCATGCTCAGACCCGATCCGCTCATCGTCGAGACCACCGCCCGGGTGTGCGCCGATCTGTGCTCGCCGGAGATCGTCAACGCGGCCGAGGATGGAAAATGGCCGGCGCAGCTTTGGGACGCGCTCGAGAGCACCGGGCTGTCGCTCGCCTGGGTGCCGGAATCGTCGGGTGGCCCCGGGGCTTCCCTGGCGGACGGATTCGCCGTGGCCCGCAGCGCCGCGCAGGGTGCGTTGCCGGTGCCGGTGGCGGAGACCCTGTGCGCCGGCTGGCTGCTCGCGCAAGCCGGCGTGCCGGTGCCGGTCGGACCGATGACGGTAGCGCCGGTGCGGGCCGGCGAGCGCATTCGATGCGACGCCGACGGCGTGCTGCATGGACACGCGAGCGGCGTACCGTTTGCCGCACGCGCCGATCATCTGGCGGTGATCGTCGAGCAGGGGGATGTGCCGATGCTGGCGCTGGTGCGGGCAGCCGAGTGCAGACGCGCCGACGGCGTCAGCCTCGCGGGCGAGGCGCAGGGCGCGGTCGACTTCGAAGGCGTGCGCTGCTCGGAGCGCGCCACGATCGAGGGGCCCGATCCGCTCGACGCACTGCTGCGTATGGGTGCGGCAATCCGATGCCAGCAGATCGCCGGCGCGCTCGAGCGAATTCTCGCGCTGTCGCTCGAGTACGCCCGCGGGCGCGTGCAGTTCGGACGCCCCATCGCCCGCTTTCAGGCGATCCAGCACAGCCTCGCCTCGCTCGCAGGCGAGGTGGCGGCCGCGGGGGCTGCGGCCGACGCCGCGGCGTCGGCCATCATTCGCCATGGCATCGACGACCGGCGCACGCTCTTCGCGGTGGCCGCGGCCAAGGTCCGTGCCGGCGAGGCGGCGGGGGCGGGCGCCGCCATCGCCCACCAGGTGCACGGCGCCATGGGCTTCACCCGCGAGTACAGCCTGCATCAGAGCACGCGCCGGCTGTGGGCGTGGCGCGACGACTTCGGCGCCGAGAGCGTCTGGGCCATGCGGCTCGGAAAGATCGCCATTGATGGCGGCGCAGGCGGGCTGTGGCCCGCGCTGACGGCGCTCTGAATCGCTATTCGAGAAAAGCTCTCACCTCGGCGAGAAAGCGCGGCCAGGCGGGCTCGCTCTCTATCAGGAGATGATTGGCGCTTTCCAAGGGCACGAAGCGCGCGCCCGGAATCATGGAGGCGATTTTGCGCCCGCCGTCAAACGGTGCGACCGCGTCCTCGCGCGTGTGCAGCACCAGCGTCGGTGTGGTGACGCGGGGGAGCAGGGAAACCACGTCGATGTCGCCCATGGCGAGGCGCAGCCGGGCCGCGTTCTCCGGCGACGTCGTGTTGCGCTGCAGGTCGTTGAACCACTGCGACTGCTCGGCCGTCGCCCCGGGCATCATCTGCGAGGTGAAGATCTGCCGGAAGGCAGGGTTGTCCTGCCCCCAGCCCTGGCGGATGAGCTCGACGATGGCGTTGCCCTTTTCCCGTTCCTCGGCGCTGCGCTTGGCCCAACCGACGGCGTAGCCGCCGTAGAGCACCAGGCGGGAAACCCGCTCCGGATGCCGGACCGCATAGGCAATGCTCACCGAGCAGCCCTGGGAGATGCCGAGCAGGGCGAATTGCTCGAGCTCCGCCGCGTCGACGACGGCCTCGAGATCGCGTACGAACGCCTCGAAGGAGATGTCCTCCACGTCCCAATCCGACAGTCCGTTGCCGCGCTCGTCGTAACGCACCAGCTGATGGTCGCGGGAGAGCTCGGCGAAGACGTGACGCCAGATAGGGCTCTGCCAGTCGAACTCGAGGTGGTTCAGCCAGTTGGCGGATTTCACCAGCGGTGAACCCCGGCCGACGACCGCGTAGGCGATGCCGACACCGTCCGATGACGTGCAGAATCGAATCTGCTGCTCGTCGAGACCCGGCG
>JAABYT010000049.1:19037-35426 GCA_011775625.1 Gammaproteobacteria bacterium
CTCTGCTCGCCCTCGTACTCGTAGCGCAACGGCAGCGAGCTGCTGACGGCGTCGTAGACGCTTCCCGAGACGCAGATACCGCCCGGCTCGGCGAGACTCTCGAGGCGCGCCGCGATGTTCACGCCGTCGCCGTAGATGTCGCCGCGATCCTCGATGACGTCGCCGAGATTGACGCCGATGCGGAATTGCAGCTTGCGCGCGTCGGGCAGATCGGCATTGCGCTCCTTGAGCTCGGCCTGAATGGTCGATGCGCACGACAGGGCGTCGACGACGGCCTCGAACATGGCGAGCACCGCGTCGCCTGCGTAGTGCATCACCTTGCCTTGCTGGTGCTCGACGGCGCCGGCAATCAGATCCAGATACTCGCTCAGACGCCGATGCGTCGCGTCCTCGTCCGCGCCTGTCAGCCGGCTGTAATCGGCTACGTCGGCGTAGAGAACGGCCGCGAGCTTGCGCGGCAGGCGATCCTGATCCACGAGACGAAATCTTCCCCGGGTATGAGTTATGCGAAAGGCTAGCTTACTACTGTTTTTCTCTGCTTCAAGCCGGGAGCGGCCGCTGGCGATTTCATTTGCTGTGACTAAGAAAATCCCGCGGTGAGATCGCGTTTTTTGCGGCNNGGCAGAGCCCTCGAAAGCCCCGATCCCTCGAAGGCGGCGAGCGCATCGAGAAAATCCGCGACGCCGCTGAAGCGATCCCGCGGAGCCTTCGCCATCAGGCCCGCCAGCAGCGGTTGGAGGCGCACCAGGTTCGGTGGCAGTTGCGGCACGGGCGAGTGGACGTGCTGGAAGAGCAGAGCGCTCGCGGTGTTGCCGAGATAGGGCTTTTCCCCCGTCAGCATCTCGTAGAGCAAAAGCCCGAGGTTGTACAAGTCCGAGCGCTCGTCGACCGCCATCCCCTGCGCCTGCTCGGGGCTCACATAGTACGGGGTCCCGATGACGGTACCGACATGCGTCAGATCCAGTCCCTTCCCCATGCGTTTGGCCACGCCGAAATTCATGAGCGCCATGCTGCCGTCGCGGCGGAACATGACATTGGTCGGTTTCAGATCCCGGTGAACGACACCGGCCTCGTGTATGGCCTGAAGCGCATGGGCAATGTTGCGCAGATACTCCAACGCTTTGTCGGGTGCGATGCCTTCTGCGATACGCTGCTTGAGATCGCCTCCCTCGAAATACTCCATCACGATGAAGCCGAACCTGTTCGTCAGTCCCTGCTCGAAGACATTGACCACGTGCGGGCTGTCAACCCAGGATACGAGCTCGCCTTCACGCGTGAACCTCTGCACGTTCTCGGCGGCATGCGCGATGCTCCGGTCGAGTATCTTGATGGCGACCAACTCGCCGTCGGGCATCCGCTCGGCCTTGTAGACGGTCGAGTAACGCCCGCGGCCGATGATTTCGCCGAAGCGATAGTCGATGATTCCGGTGCGTCCCTTGGAGGCCCGTTCCAGCGCGAAATCCTGAGTGGTGATGTGCTCTTCCGGCACATCGGTCAGTATCGGGACGCTGCGAGCGCCGCAGGTGGGGTGGGCCAGCACCTCGTAGACCACCTCGGTGAGGCGCTGAGGCGTGAGATCGCCTTTGTTGAGGTAGCCGGCGACGCCCATTTTGATGGCTTTCGCCACCACGTAGGAATCAGCGACGCCGGTGATGAGGACGGTCGCCGGGAAGCCCGGCCGATCGGCGAATTCCTGCAGCCAATCCAACCCCGTCTGCCCGGCTCCGAGGTCGAAGTCCAGCAGGAGAACATCGTAGGCTGCCCAGTTGAAATCCGGCCCCGGCTTGCCAAGACGCATGCTCGGATAATCGGTGAAATCCACACCGGGGATTTCCGTTTCGAGAAACACGCGCAAGGATTCGAGCGTAATTTCGCAGTCGTCGATGGCAAGGACTTTCATGGCTCCGACGGGCTCGGGGCGAGTACCTTTGAGGATTATCGGCCATAACCGCGCGTGCCTTAGCCGGTAATTTCCTGCAGTGCGATGGGATTCAAATTCGGTTCGTGCCATGGGAGGCGCGTTCCCCCGCCGGCCGTCCGGGTATGATGCGCTTGGCGGGGGTTCTCGGATAACCAAGCCCGGCGCTGGTGCCCGTCGACGGTATATGATCCGGCCGGCAGGCGCGCGCGAAATCGGAGGGTAAGGAGGCACTTCCATGAGGAGCGTCGATAGAGACGGCGGACAGCTGGAGATGAGTCAGACGGATTTTTACGCTCTTGCCGAGCGCAATCTGCCCGGCGCGGGGCTCGGCGGCTACTCGCTGCCGGAGGACGTGCGATTCATTATCAAGCGCGGCGTCGGCTCGCGTCTGCAATCGGTCGACGATCGCTGGTACATCGACTACGTGGGCGGCGCCGGCGCGAACATTCTCGGCCATGCCCATCCGGCAGTCGTGGAAGCGGTACAGCAGCAGGTGGCGAGAGGCCTGCACTACTTCGGCACTCTGAACGACGTCGCCGTCGAGCTATCCGAAAAGCTTCATCGCATCATTCCCTGCGCCGAGAAGATCACGTTCACCACCACGGGCTCCGAGGCGACGTTCTACGCCATGCGCATGGCGCGCGCATTCACGGGTCGCAACAAGATTCTCAAATTCGAAGGCGCCTACCACGGCAATCACGACTACTCGGCAGTGAGCGTGTTCCCGAGCGCACCGGCGAATTACCCGGTCGGCAGCGTCGACACCGGCGGGGTGCCCGACGCGCTGCCGTCGACGGTGCTGATCGCGCCCTACAACGAGCTCGAGGTGGTGGAGAACATCGTCGCGGAGAACAAGGACGATCTCGCCGCCATCATCGTCGAGCCGGTGCAGCGGATCATTTTTCCGGAGGACGGGTTCCTGCAGGGACTGCGGCGTATCTGCGACGCCAATGACGTGCTGCTCATCTTCGACGAGGTGGTGACCGGTTTCCGTGTCGCCCTCGGCGGTGCGCAGGAGTGGCTCGGGATTACGCCGGACCTCGCCAGCTACGGCAAGATCGTCGGCGGCGGCGGGCCGCTCGGCTGCGTTGCCGGGCGCGCCGACGTCATCGAGCGGGCGAACCCGAAGCACAAGGGCAGCTCCGACTTCGCCTACGTCAACGGCACCCTGCACGGAAACCCCGTGGCCGCAGCGGCGGGACTCTCCACCATCGAGGTGCTGGAGGGGCCCGGATTCTACGATGCGCTTCACGAGAAATCCCGGCAGCTCACGACGGCGCTCCAGGAGGTGCTCGATCGCCACGGTCTGCCGGCCATCGCCGCCGGCAGGCGTTCCTTGTGGCAGATCCTGTTCCTGCGCGCAGAGCCGCACAATCAGACCGACGTCATGACGAGCGACCAGGCGCGCATGCGGGAGCTCGATCTCGAGCTGCTCAAGCGCGGTATCTACGTGCTGCCGGGCGTGCGCCGTTTCGTCTGCGCGGTCAATACCGACGAGGACTTCGACCAGACCGTCGGCGCTCTGGACGAAGCCTGTGAAGTGATCAAGCACTAGGAGAACGCATTCGTGGACAAACAACGATTCGAAAAGGGACTCGCCGCGCGAAAGGCCGTGCTCGGCGAGGAGTACGTGGAGCGGTCTCTGCATGCGGCCGACGATTTCAACCGCGAGTTCCAGGAGCTGGTCACCGAGTACTGCTGGGGCGCGGCGTGGGGCGACGATACGCTCGACTACCGGCAGCGCAGCCTGCTCAATCTCGGCATGATCGCGGCCCTGAACCGCATGCACGAGTGGGAGCTGCACTTCCGCGGCGCGATCAATAACGGGCTCACCCGTGAGGAGCTCAAGCAGATTCTCCTGCAGATTGCCATCTATTGCGGAATTCCTGCAGGCGTGGAGTGTTTTCGCATCGCCAAGAAGGTGTGGGCCGAGCTCGACGCGGAGGCCTCCTGAGAGCGCGTCGGTGGCGGCTGAAATGAATGTTCCGGCGCGCATGTGCGCCGTGCTCACCACCGGGCACGGCGGACTCGAAAAGCTCGAGTACCGCGAGGACGTGGAAACGCCCGAGCCCGCCGAGGGCGAGGTGCTGATCCGGGTCGGCGCCTGCGGCATGAACAACACCGACATCAACACCCGCACCGCCTGGTACAGCAAGAGCGTCACCCAGGCGACCGACGCGGGGGGTGCCGCTGGCTTCGAGCAGGCGAGGGGCGATGATTCGACCTGGGGCGGCGCCGGTATCGCGTTTCCGCGCATCCAGGGCGCCGACGTCGCGGGCACTGTCGTCGCCGTCGGTGCCGGTGTGCCGGCGTCGCGGGTGGGCGAACGCGTTCTGGTGGATCCGTGGCTGCGCGATGCCGGGGATCCGTCGGATCGCAGCCGCGCCGGCTACCTCGGCAGTGAGCGCGACGGCGGCTACGCCGAGTTCGTCACCGCGCCGGCGGTCAATGCCTTCGCTATTCAATCCCGCTACTCCGATGCGGAGCTGGCGACGTTTCCGTGCGCGTACTCCACCGCCGAGCACATGCTGACGCGGGTGCGCGTCGCCGAAGGCGAGCGCGTGCTCGTCACCGGCGCCTCGGGTGGGGTCGGCTCGGCGCTGGTGCAGCTTGCGCGCCGCCGCGGTGCGCGGGTCATCGCCGTCGCCGGGCGCGGCAAGATGGATGCTGTCGCCGAGCTCGGCGCCGAGCACGTGATTCCGAGAGACAGCGAAGATCTCGAGGCGGCCCTGCGCTCGGCCGCGCCGCAGGGCGAGGTCGAGGTGGTCGCGGACGTGGTCGGCGGCAGGGGCTTTGCGGCGCTTCTCGAGGTGCTCGCCCGCGGCGGGCGCTACGTCACCGCCGGCGCCATCGCCGGGCCCGTGGTCGAGCTGGATCTGCGCACCCTGTATCTCAAGGATCTCGAGCTCCAGGGCGCGACCGTCATGCCGCTGGGGATTTTCGAAGCCCTGGTGGGCTACATCGAGCGCGAGGAGATCCGGCCCGTGCTCGCAGGGACGTTTCCCCTCGCGCGCGTTCGTGACGCACAGAGCGCGTTTCTCGAGAAAAGGCACGTGGGTAATTTCGTGGTCCTGCCCCGGCCGGGATGATTGCGCATCACCGCTGTCGACAGCCGCTGGCGCACGCGCAGCGGCTCCGCCCCCGCGTCAGCCGTCGGCGGGGAGGGCGCGCAGGCGGGTCTTGAGCCGGTAGAGCAGGGCGTGGAGACTGGCGATCTGCGCCTCGTCCCAATCGGCGAGGAGCGCCTCTGTAAGGGGCGCGACGCGCCTGAGGGCGTCCTGGTGGGCGACACGGCCGGCCGCGGTGAGCACGTGGCGCTTGCGCCGGCGATCCCTCGAATCGACGTCGATACAAACGTACCCCTTGGCCACCAGGCGGGCGAGAATCTTCGAGACCCCCGGCTGCCCGGTATCGAGCGCGGACGCCAGGCGACTCACGGTCCAGCCCTCGGCGGGCAGGCTGGCCAGGTGGTTGAGAACCACGAACTGGGCGAGGGGCACGTGGGCTCCCTTGAGCAGCCGATTCAAGCGGTTCTCGAGATGCTGCTCGGCCGCGCCCAGCCAGACGAGGATCTGGCGCAGGCGGCGCCGGGAATCATTTAATTCCATGGAATTTATTTAGTTTCCAAAGCAACTAAAGTCAAGCAGCGCCAGCGGAAGCCCACCTCAGGGTCCGTGCGAGCCGATTTTTCGCCTCAGGAGTGACCCCTAACCGGCTGTTACTCGTTTTCTGAAGGAGGCGCCCATATAATGGCCGCCAGGTTGCCCCTCAAGCCCTGAACAGATAAGAACATCGAACCAGGGACCGCGGTGTTGGCGCCAATTTCCTGAGCTGGTGGCCGGCGAAGTGGATCGGGCCGACCCGGTGGTGGGCATTCCCCACCGGGGGGTGCGCTCTCGGGCGTTACCCGAATCTGGAGAGGCGGCTTTCGGGAGGACGGGCAGGTCATGTCCCAGGCCTCCGGGTCGCCGGAAATTCTTCCAAGGCTGTATGGACGCAGAACAACCGAGGAGAGAGAAACTCATGACGATCAGAAAAGTACTTGCCGCTTCCGCGGCCTTCGCAGGCCTCGCCCTGGCCGCCGGCGTCGCGAGCGCCGCCGAGTTCGTGACCATCGGCACCGGCGGCGTGACCGGTGTCTATTACCCCACCGGCGGTGCCATCTGCAGGCTGGTGAACAAGGGTAAGAAAGAGCACGGCGTGCGCTGCTCCGTGGAGTCCACCGGCGGCTCGGTCTACAACATCAACACCATCCGCGCCGGCGAGCTCGACATGGGCGTTGCCCAGTCCGACTGGCAGTACCACGCCTACAACGGCACCGGCAAGGACTCCTTCGTCCAGGCCGGTCCCTTCAAAGAGCTGCGCGCGGTGTTCTCCGTGCATCCCGAGCCCGTCACCATCATTGCGCGCGCCGATGCCGGCATCAAGCACGTGGACGATCTCGTGGGCAAGCGCGTCAATATCGGCAATCCGGGCTCCGGCACGGAGGCCACCTGGACCCTCATGTGGAAGGCTATGGGCCATCCCGACGCGAAGCACGGTCTCAAGCTGGCCGCCCAGCTGAAGTCTGCGGAGACGCCCCAGGCCCTCTGCGACAACAAGATCGACGCGCTCTTCTGGCTGGTGGGACACCCCAACGGGCTTTCCAAGGAAGCCACCACGACCTGTGACGCCGTCATGGTCGAGGTATCCGGTCCGGCAGTCGACAAGCTGGTCAAGGACAATTCCTTCTACCGCTATGCGGCCATCCCCGGCGGCATGTATCGCGGTAACCCCAACGACACCAAGGTCTTCGGCGTGGGCGCGACGTTCGTCTCTTCGACGCGCACGTCTGCCGACACGATTTATATCGTCACAAAGGCCGTGTTCGATAACTTCGATCAGTTCAAAAAACTGCACCCGGCTTTCGCCAACCTGAAGGAAAGCGAGATGATCAAGGATGCGCTCTCCGCGCCCCTGCACGACGGTGCGGCCAGGTACTACAAAGAACGGGGTTGGATGTAATACTCAACTCGCGGTGGGGGAGCTTGCTCCCCCACCTTTTTTTCACATCCGAAGCTTTGCGGTTGCCGATGATGGCGGCACAGCAATGGCGTCCCTCGTCGGCGGAAAAGCTCGATAAAAAGAAAACGCATACCTGCGTTTGCCGGAACGGACTCCGACGGTCCGCAAGAAGGGAACACGGACGGTCCCGGGAGGGAACGATGGGGAAGCTTGCGATACCGCGGGGCGCGCTCGTCGCTTTGATTCTCGCGGTGGCGGTCGTGCCGCCACGTGCCTCCGCCGCCGACCTCGTCATCGGTGCTGGCACGACCGCGCAGGTGCACACCAGCGTTGGGCGGGCCATCTGCCGATTGATCCGCAATGCCACGCCCGGCACGACCTGTGAGGTCGCCGAGGTCGAGGGGCGGCATGCGGCGGAACCCTTGGCGGTGCTTTCCGGGGTCCGTAACAACGCCATCGAAATCGGCATCGTGCAGTCGGACTGGCAGTTCCATGCATTCCAGGGCTCCGGCCCCGTCGAGTTCATGGACGTGCGCTTCGACAATCTGCGTTCGCTGTTCTCGTTACATGGGGAACTGTTCACCGTCATCGCACGCCGCGACTCGGGCATAGAAACGCTCGATGACCTCGCTGGAAAGCGCATCAACATCGGCAATCCCGGTTCCAGCCAACGGGTCATCATGGACATGGTCATGAATTCCAAGGGCTGGACTCGAAAATCTTTTCAGTTCACGGACGAGCTGAGCGACGGAGAGCAGCTTCTCGCTCTGTGCCACAATCGTGTGCAGGCCGTGGTCTCGGTCGTGTCCCATCCCAACGAACGGATTTCCAAGGCGCTCGAGCTGTGTGACGCGGAGATCGTCCCCGTCTCGGGAGTCGAGATCGACAAGCTCGTGGCTAATAGCCGTTTTCTCGCTGCATCGGAAGTGACGATGGGAGTCTACGGTGAACATGGCGAGCTGATACCGACCTTCGGCGTCATGGTGACCGCCGTGACATCCTCGGATCTCGACGAGGAGACGGCCTACAGCGTGGTCAAGACGGTCTTCGATAATCTGGGGAGCATGAAACGACTGCACAGGGCACTCGGGAATCTCTTGCCCGGGCGGATGATAACCTCCGGTCTGTCCGCGCCCCTGCATCCTGGCGCGGCGCGCTACTATCGTGAAAAGGGCATGATTTAGGCGCGTGCAGTCGTCGAGTTGACGGTGCGGGAGTGACCTCGACCGTTCCGCAATAGGAATTCTGGGAGGATAAGGATGGCAGAGGACAAGAGCGGCGATTCACCAGCCGTCGATCAAAGCAAGCTGCAGGACATGATCGCCGAGTCGGATACCGGGGCACGCGCGCCCACGGGGATTCCGGCCAGGGTCTTGTGGGTCGTGCCGCTGGCTTGGGCCATCTTCCAGCTCTGGTACGCCTCGCCAATGCCCTACGTCATCGGGGCCGGCGTGCTGAACTCCACAGAAGTGCGTTCCATTCACCTCGCGTTCGCCATCTTTCTCGCATACCTCGCCTATCCGGCGCTGAAGAGCTCGCCGCGTAAATACATCCCCATTCTGGACTGGGTGCTTGCATCCGTGGCCGCATTCTGTGCCGCTTACATATTCCTTTTTTATCGCGAGCTGTCCGAGCGACCCGGCTTGCCGACGACGGAGGACCTCATCGTTTCGGTGATAGGTATCGTGCTGATTCTGGAGGCAACCCGTCGCGCGCTGGGACCGCCGCTCGCCATCGTCTGTGTCGTGTTCATTACCTACACATTCGGCGGTCACCTGATGCCCGAGATGATCGCCCATCAAGGAGCGAGCCTCGCCAAGGGCATGTCGCATTACTATCTCACTACTGAGGGTGTGTTCGGTATCGCCCTCGGGGTATCGGCGAGCATGGTGTTTCTGTTCGTGCTGTTCGGATCGCTGCTCGAAAGAGCCGGCGCCGGGAACTACTTCATCCGCGTCGCCTTCGCGCTCATGGGGCATTTACGCGGCGGTCCGGCCAAGGCCGCGGTGGTGTCCTCCGGTATGACCGGCCTGGTTTCCGGTTCGGCCATCGCCAACGTCGTCACCACCGGCACGTTCACGATTCCGCTGATGCGCAAGGTCGGGTTCTCGGCGGAGAAGGCCGGCGCGGTGGAGGTGGCGTCATCGACCAACGGTCAGCTGACGCCCCCCATCATGGGGGCGGTGGCGTTTCTGATGGTGGAGTACGTCGGAATCTCGTACCTGGACGTCATCAAGCATGCCGCGCTTCCGGCGCTTATCTCCTACATCGCGCTCGTTTACATCGTGCATCTCGAGGCGTGCAAGGCAGACATGAAGGGACTTGCGAAGCGAAGGTCAACGGCCACTGCCGCGCAGAAGTTGATGAGTTTTCTCGCGACCTTTCTCGGCCTTGTCGTGCTGACGGCCATCGTCTACTACGGTCTGGGCTGGATGAAAGGCGCTTTCGGCGCCGCTACACCGTGGATCGCCGCGGTCCTGATCATTGCCGCCTACGTGGGGCTGGTGAAATACGCCATCGGCTTTCCGGAGCTGGAAACCTCGCTGGAGATCAAGGAGCTGCCGGAGACGGGTCCCACGGTCAAAGCCGGTCTCTACTACCTGCTGCCCGTCATCGTGCTCGTGTGGTGTCTGACGGTTGAGAGATTATCTCCGGGGCTGTCTGCTCTTTACGCGAGCGTGTTCATGCTCTTCGTGCTGCTCACGCAGAAAGCGCTGAAAGCATTCTTACGAAGGACGGGCGAGGACGCCGGTGCCCTCCTGCGCGAGGGGCTCTCGGATATGTTCGACGGCATGATTGCCGGCTCGCGGAACATGATCGGTATCGGCGTCGCTACGGCGGCGGCGGGCTTGGTCGTGGGCACCATCACACTGACCGGTGTCGGGCTCGTGATGGCCGAGTTCGTGGAGTTCATCTCCGGCGGCTACGTTCTGCCGATGCTGATCTTCACGGCTATTTTGAGCCTCATTCTCGGCATGGGTCTGCCGACCACTGCAAACTACATCGTCGTCTCTTCGCTGATGGCGCCGGTGATTGTCACCGTCGGCGCGCAGAGCGGACTCATCGTGCCGCTGGTGGCGGTGCACATGTTCGTCTTCTATTTCGGTATCCTCGCCGACGACACGCCCCCGGTCGCCATGGCGGCATTCGCAGCGGCGGCCATATCGGGCGGCGATCCCATACGCACCGGCATCCAGGGATTCGCCTACGACATCCGCACGGCCATTCTGCCGTTCATGTTCATATTCAACACCGAGCTCCTGCTGATCGGTGTACGGACGTGGTATCTGCTGCTCTCGACCATCGTGACGGCACTGCTGGCCATGCTTCTTTTCGCGGCGGGCACCCAGGGGTATTTTCTCATCAGGAGCAGGCTGTGGGAGTCGCTGGCATTGATCCTCATCGCCTTCACCCTGTTCAGACCGGGTTTCTGGATGGACATGATTTATCCGCCGCTCGAATCGGTGCCTGCCACGGCGATCTACGAGATTGCGGAAAGTCTGCCCGAAGACGCCCAGATTCGGATTCGTGTCGTCGGCGAAGATCTCGAAGGGCGGAGCATCGACAAGATCGTCATGCTGCCGCTCGGCGCCAAGGGTGACGGCAAGGAACGGCTGGCGAACGCCGGGTTGGAGCTGCGTTTCGAGGACGGTAAGGCACTGGTCGACAACGTCGTGTTCGGCAGCACCGCGGAGCGCCAGAAGATCGACTTCGACTACGAGATACCGAGCGTGGAGAGGAAGGCGGATCGGCCGCCGCGCCAGCTTTTCTATATCCCGGCGCTTTTGCTGCTCGGAATTATCGTGATGGCTCAGCTTGGGCGACGAAAGAGGCTGCAGGCTGCAAGCGCTTAGAGGATCGGTGCAACATGTACAAAGACGTAATACTCGCGATCGATCTCGGTGAGGAGCATTCCTGGGAGAAGGCACTGCCCAAAGCCATCGAGATGTGTCGCGACGGCGGCAATCTGCATGTGCTCACGGTCCTCCCGGAGTTTGGCATGAGCGTCATCAGCCAGTATTTCCCCGAGCACTTCGAGGAAGACACTCTCGAGGCGGCCAAGAAGGCGCTGCGCGCCTTCATCGACAAGAACGTCCCCAATGACGTCCCCAACCAGGCCATCGTCGCCCAGGGACGCGCCTACGAGCAGATCCTGCGGATAGCCGATGAGATCGGCGCCGATCTCATCGTCATGGCGGCCGGAAACCCGAGCCTGGCGCGCTATCTGCTCGGCCCGAACGCCGCTCGGGTCGTTCGCCACGCCACCTGCAGCGTCCTGGTAGTGCGCTAACCGGGCGTTGCTCGCGGTGTCCGAAGTGGCGCTCGACGCACTCGACGCAATTCCCAGGGTGCGGCTCGGGCACGTGCCGACGCCCCTCGATGCCGCGCCGGCGCTCGGCAGAGAGCTCGGCATTGATCTCCACATCAAGCGCGACGACTGCACGGGACTCGCCTTCGGCGGCAACAAGGTGAGGCAGCTCGAGTTTTATCTCGGCGCCGCCCGCGCTGAGAACGCGGACTACATCCTGATTACCGGCGCCGTTCAGTCGAACTTCGTTCGCCTCGCCGCAGCGGCTGCGCGTATCCAGGGGATGGACATCCACATACAGCTCGAAGAGCGCGTGCCCGACATGCACGAAAGCTATCGACTGTCCGGCAACGTTCTGCTGAACAGATTGCTCGGCGCGCGGCTCTCGTCGTTCCCGGTGGGTGAGGACGAGTCGGCGGCGGACGCCGGGATAGAGGCCATCGCGAAACATCTCGCCGCGCAGGGGCGTCGCCCCTACGTCATTCATCTGGGCATCGAGCACCCGCCGCTGGGTGGCCTCGGCTATGTGGTCGCTGCGCGCGAGCTCGCCGTGCAGATGACGGAGCGAAATGTCGCGTTCGACCACGTGGTGGTGGCATCCGGAAGCGCGCTCACCCACAGCGGGCTGCTGGTGGGACTGCGCGCGCTCGGCAACCGGGTGCCGGTCACCGGTGTCTGCGTGCGGCGCGGCGCGCGCGATCAGCGCCCGCGGGTGCTCAAACGCTGCCGCGAGATTGCGGCGCTCATCGCAAAGGACGCCTGTGTCGATGCGGACGACGTCCGGGTGTTCGACGGGGTCCTCGCGCCGGGTTACGGGCGTCTGAACGCAGAAACCATGGAGGCCATGGTGATGGCGGCGCGCCTCGAGGCGCTGATGCTCGATCCGGTCTACACGGGCAAGACCATGGCGGGTCTCGTTGCCCTGGCGCGCGAGGGCGTCTTCGGCAAGGGGGCGCGTGTGCTGTTTATCCACACCGGCGGCCTGCCCGCGCTGTTCGGCTACGAGCGCATTCTCTCCCAGCGCCTCGGCGATCTCGGCGAGGGCACAACGGCGTAGATCGCGCCAAAAGACGCGGCGCAGACTTTTTTTGGCCCTGCGCGCCGTGGTATTTAGGGTCGCAATTCCAATCCGTGCCCACGAGGAGATCGGTCATGGTCCAGGCCCTACCGGAGCGCGCCAGCGCGGTCGTCATCGGCGGCGGCGTGATTGGCGCGAGCGTCGCCTATCACCTGGCAAAGCTCGGCTGGAGTGAGGTGGTGCTGCTCGAGCGCCGGCAGTTTGCCTGCGGCACCAGCTGGCACGCGGCCGGGCTGGTCGGCACCATGCGCGCGAGCGAGAGCCACGCCAGGCTGTGCGAGTACTCCATGCGCCTCATCCACGAGCTCGAGGAGGAGACCGGACAGTCCACGGGCTTTCGCCGGGTCGGCAGCCTCAGCATCGCCCACAGCGAGGTGCGCTTCGAGGAGCTCAAGCGGGTCGCGGCGATGAACAACGCCTTCGGCGTCACCCGCGTCGACATCGTCGGCGTGGAGGAGATGCGCTCGCTCTACCCGCTGCTCGAGCCTCGGGGGCTTCTCGGCGGCAGCTGGGTCGCCCAGGACGGCCACGCGAGCCCGGTCGACGTGGTCACGGCGTTCATCAAGGGTGCGCGCCAGCACGGCGCCACCTGTCTCGAAGGTGTCAAGGTGCTCGACATCCACCGCAGCAACGGGCGCGTGAGCGGCGTTGCCACCGATCACGGCGACATCCGGGCAGAGTTCGTGGCCAACGCCGCTGGCCTGTGGTCGCGGGACCTGGGTCGACTGGCCGGCGTGAACGTGCCGTTACACGCCTGCGAGCACTACTACGCGCACACCGAGAAGCTCGACGACCTGCCTGCCGATCTGCCGGTGATGCGCGATTACGACAGGTGCGCGTACTATCGAGAGGACGCCGGCAGTCTTCTGGTGGGCGCCTTCGAGCCCAACGCGATCGCGCTGCCGATGGAAGCCATTCCGGAGGATTTCTGCTTCGACGAGCTGCCCGGTCACGCGGAGGAGCAGCTCATGCCGGTTCTCGAGGACGCCATGGAGCGGGTGCCGATGCTGAAGAACGTCGGCTGGCGGCGCTTTTTCTGCGGACCGGAGAGCTTCACGCCCGACGATCAGTTCCATGTCGGCGAGGCGCCGGAGCTCAGGAATTTCTACGTCGCCTGCGGGCTGAACTCGGTGGGCATTCAGACTTCGGGCGGCATCGGCAAGGCGTGCGCGGAGTGGATGCACGCCGGGCATCCGCCGCTCGACCTGTGGGGCAACGACATCCGGCGCATGTATTCATTTCAGGGCACCACACGCTATCTGCGCGAGCGCGTCTCCGAGACCCTCGGCCTGCTGTATGCCAATCACTATCCGTTCCGGCAGTACGAGACCGCGCGCCATGTGCGGCATTCGCCGATTCACGAGCGCCTTGCGGCACAGAACGCCTGCTTCGGTGAGGCCGCCGGCTGGGAGCGACCCAACTGGTTCGCGCCCGAAGGCGTCGAGCCGCGCTACCGGTACAGCTTCGGCAAGCAGAACTGGTTCGAGTACTCGGCGGCCGAGCACCGGGCCGCGCGCGAAGGCGTTGCGCTGTTCGATCAGTCGAGCTTTTCAAAGTACCTGATACAGGGCAACGACGCCTGCAAGGTGCTTCAGCGGATCTGCACCGCCGACGTGGACGTGGAGCCCGGGCGCATCGTCTACACGCACTGGCTCAACGCGCGCGGCGGCATCGAGGCGGATCTGACCGTCACGCGCCTGGCGGAGAATCGCTACATGGTGGTGAGCGGAGCGGCGGTGACCAATCGCGATCTCGACTGGCTTTCGCGGCACGTGCCCGACGATGCGCATTGTGTCTTCACCGACATTACCGCCGCCTGGGCGGTCTTAGGGGTCATGGGGCCGGGCAGCCGCGCGCTGCTCGAGCAGATCACCTCGGCGGATCTCTCCAGCGACGCGTTTCCATTTGCAACTACGCGCGACGTCGAGATAGGTTGCGCCGTCGGCAGGGCATTTCGCGTCTCCTACGTAGGCGAGCTCGGCTGGGAGCTCTACGTGCCCTCGGATCAGGCGAGGCACGCCTACGACGTCCTCATGGAGGCGGGCGCCGGGCATGGTCTCGTGCCCGCGGGCATGCACGCTCTCGACTCGTGCCGCATCGAGAAGAAGTTTGTGCATTTCGGCCACGACATTGCCGATGAGGACACGCCTGTCGAGGCAGGCATGCGCTTCGTGTGCCATTTCGACAAGCCCGTGCAGTTCATCGGGCGTGACGCCGTGCTGGCCCAGATCGACGCGGGTAAGCGTGAAAAGCGCCTCGTGCAGTTCCTGCTCCAGGATCCCGACGCCATGCTGTATCATCACGAGCCGATTCTGCGCGACGGGCTGACCGTCGGTTATCTGACCTCGGGCAACTACGGCCACACGCTCGGCGGCTCCGTCGGGCTCGGCTACGTGCGCTGCGAGGACGGCGTCGATGCCGATTACATCGCTTCGGGAAGTTGGCAGATCGACGTCGCCGGCGTGCCGATTGCCGCGACCGCGAGTCTGCGTGCCCTCTACGATCCCAGGGGCGAGCGTGCCAGGAGCTGAGGCGAGCAAATCATGAAGCACAGGAGGAGACTGGGATGATCAAAGGTCTGCACCACAACGCGTACCGGTGCCGGGATTCCGAGGAGACGCGTAAGTTCTACGAGGGTTTTCTCGGCCTTCCGCTTGCCAGTGCATTCGAGATCAAGGAAACCAAAAGCGGACGCAAGACGAGCGTCCTTCACTCGTTCTACCAGATGGACGACGGATCGTTTCTCGCATTCTTCGAAGCGCCCGATCGGCCATTCGAGTTCAAGGATCAGCACGATTACGATCTTCACATAGCGCTCGAGGTCGATCAGGACGTGCTGCACGAGATGTTCGCCAAGGGCAAGGAAGCGGGAATCGAGACGCGCGGCATCTCCGATCATGGCTTCGTGCACTCGATCTATTTCAGGGATCCGAACGGATATGTCATCGAGCTGGCGGCGCGAACGGGCAAGGGGGAGGCGAAGAGCCTCGGCGAGGCGGTTGAAGCCGCGCACCGGACGCTCGAGGAATGGCAGCATAGCAAGCCGCAGTGATGTATCTCAGCTCTTGATCCAGTCGCTCGCCTCGGAGAGCTGAGCGCTCTTGAACACCTTTACGGGGCAGGGGATCACGAAGCCGAAGGCGCTCACCATGTGGTTTATCCAGTCCACGTCCGAGACGAACGCGATCTTCTCGAAGTCGGTGAAGTGCTTGAGGCCGGTGGTCGCATCTTCCCACATGGCGGCTGCATCGAAGCCGACGAACTCGGCACCCAGGTGGTAGAGGAGACGGATTTTGCCGTGGGTCTCCACCTTGGCTTCGATGGCAGGAATGATGACGGATTTGTAGTCCTCGCCGGTCACGTTCTGTCTCGCAGTGATGGCGAGGACGTTGTCGGGATAGCCGGGTAAGACCTGAATCATTGCGGCAGTCTCCTTTGGCGCGCGTCAGCGCCGCAGTCGGTTGAGAAAGCGCTGCATGTACGCCCGCGGCTCGTCGCTTCGAAACGCCTCGGCGAACGCGTCGATGCCGGCCTGAACGGCCTCCGCGAGCGGCAACGTTTCCCATTGGCGGCACAGCGCCTTCTGGGCGCGGATGGCTCCGGGGGCCGCGTCGAGGATCATCGAAAGGCGCTCCTGGGTGAGGGTCTCGAGCTCCAGTGACGGAACGACGGACTCGACGAGCCCCCAGGACAGCGCCACGTCGGCATCGATAATGCGCCCGGTCAACACCAGGTCGCGCGCACGGCCGCTGCCGATCAGCCTCGGCAGGAGCGCGGCCTCGATGACCGACGGGATTCCCACCTGCACCTCGGGCATACCGAAACGGCTCGTGGCGGATGCCAGGCGCAGGTCGCAGCAGGCGGCGATCTCGAGTCCGGCGCCGAGGCACAAGCCATCGATGCGCGCGAGCACGGGCACCGGCAGCTCGCGCAGGGTCCGGCACACGCCGTGCAGCTGCTCGATGAAGGTGCGCGCGGAGTTGCTGTCGAGCGTCGCCATCTCGCGGATGTCGGCACCGCCGATCCACGCCCTGGAACCGGCGCCCTGGAGGATGAGCGCCCGCGCGGCAGGGTCTT
>JAABYT010000049.1:35447-35774 GCA_011775625.1 Gammaproteobacteria bacterium
AGCCGCTCGGGGCGGCTGATGGTCAGGCGGTAGACCACGCCCCGGGCGCCCGCCTCGCGTGCCAGGTGAATCACATCGGGAAAAGCGTCGGTGTTCAATGGCGGCAGATCCCAACGCGTGCGGGCTCGTGGCAGAATAACATCCTGTGGATCGTTTCACATATTCCGGCGAATACTCGGCGCACAGCGTGCGGAACGGAACTGCGCTGACGCCGACGAACGCCACGCAGGAGGCATCGCGCTCGACATGAGCACACGAACCGTCGTCGTCATTCAGGGGGCCAGCTGCGCGGACGATCTGCCTGGCATCGCGGCCATCGAGCCGGAC
>JAABYT010000035.1 GCA_011775625.1 Gammaproteobacteria bacterium
GGCGCCTGGCTGCGCACCGCAGCCTTCGAGGACATCCGATGGCCAGAGCATTGTCCGACAGAGCCGCCTTGCCCGCCGACTCCGTCGTCGCGAGACGGCTGATCCGCAGCGGCGCCCACACCGGGCATACCTCGGGCATGGCGCCGGAGTTCGTGCAGGGCAACCTCTGCATCCTGCCTGCGGAGTATGCGGCCGACTTCGCCGCGTATTGCCAGCGCAATCCCAAGCCCTGCCCGCTGATCGGTATGGGCGCGGCCGGCGATCCGCGGCTGCCGTCGCTCGGCGAGGATCTGGATATCCGCACGGACGTGCCCCGTTACCGGGTGTTCCGCGACGGCGCGCCCGTCGACGAGCCCACCGACATCATGGCGTACTGGCGCGAGGATCTGGTGAGCTTCGTGCTCGGTTGCTCGTTCTCATTCGAGCAGCCGCTCATCGAGCACGGCATCCGCCTGCGCCACGTGGAGCGCGGCGAGAACGTCGCCATGTACAAGACCAATATCGACACGGTCGCCGCAGGACCTTTCAGCGGCAAGATGGTGGTTTCCATGCGGCCGATGTATCCGTCGGAGGCCATCCGCGCCATTCAGGTGACGTCACGCTTTCCCAGCGTGCACGGCGCGCCCATCCACATCGGTCTTCCCGAGCAGATCGGCATCACGGATGTGGAGAAACCCTTCGCCGGTGATCCGCCGCGCATGCAGGACGACGAGATCCCGGTGTTCTGGGGCTGTGGCGTCACGCCCCAGGTGGCGGTCGAGCAGGCGCGGCCGCCCCTTTGCATCACCCACAAGCCGGGCGGCATGATCGTCACGGATCTGAGAAACCGGGATCTGGCGGCATTCTGAACTCAGGCCGCGGGGCAGCTATCACCCGCCGAGGAAGATGCGCTTGACCTCGGCGCTCTCGAGCAGCTCCCGCGACGTGCCGGCGAGCGCCAGACGGCCGCTTTCCAGGATGTAGCCGCGGCTCGACATGTTGAGCGCGACCTGCACGTTCTGCTCGATGAACAGGATGCTGACGCCATCGGCGTTGATGCGCGCGAAGGCATCCTTCATCTCCTCGACGATGGCCGGCGCGAGCCCCAGGAACGGCTCGTCGACCATGAGCAGGCGCGGCCGCGACATGAGCCCGCGCCCGAGCGCCAGCATCTGCTGCTCGCCGCCGCTGAGCGAGTGCGCCAGCTGAGTCTGGCGCTCGCGCAGGCGCGGAAACATGTCGTAGACCTGTGCGAGGGTCTGCGCCCGGTGTGCCCGGGCGTCCGGATGGTAGCCGCCGAGCCAGAGATTCTGGCGCACGGTCAGGTAGGGGAATACCCGCCGGCGCTCGAGGATGTGCGCGAGCCCGAGACGCACGATATCGTGGGTGGCCTGCCCGTCGATGCGTCGGCCCGTGAACTCGATACTGCCGGCGTGCGGCTTCAGCAGCCCCGAGATCGTGTTGAAGACGGTGCTCTTTCCCGATCCGTTCGGACCGAGAAGACTGACGACCTCGCCTTCGCGCACCTCGAGCGAGACGCCCCAGATGACCTGGTAGTCGCCGTAGCTGACCTGGATGTCCGAGATCCTAAGCATACGCACCGCCCAGATACGATTCGATGACCTGCTGGTTGCGCTGAATCGCCTCGGGTGGCCCCTGGGCGATCTTGCGCCCGAGATGCAGGGCGAGGATGTCGTCGGCGAGCGACATCAGCACCTGCATGTTGTGCTCGATGATAACCAGCGTCATGCCCTCGCCCTTCAGGCGCTCGACCAGCGCGATGAGCCCCGGCAGCGAGCGTTGATCGACGCCGCCCGTGACCTCGTCCATGAGCAGCAGCCGCGGTCGCGTCGCCATGGCGCGCGCGAGCTCCAGGCGCTTGCGCTGGCCGGTGCTGAGCGCCTGCCCATGGTGCTTGCGTTTCTCGAGCAAGCCGACGAAGTCCAGGGCCTCGAGGGCAAGCTTGCGCGCCTGCCCGGGCCTCGGCGTATGCTGCATGGCGCCGACCATGACGTTCTCTTCGACCGTCATGTCCGTGAAGGGCTTGAGCTTCTGAAAAGTGCGGCCGATACCGAGACGATTGATCTGATCCGGGCGAAGTCCGCGCAGGCGCCGACCGGCGAAACGCACCTCACCTGCGTCGGGGGGCTGAAAGCCGGTAATCAGATCGAAGAGCGTCGACTTGCCGGCCCCGTTCGGACCGATGACGCCGAGAATCGTGCCCTCACCAACCTCGAACGAGATATCGTTGTTGGCGAGCAGACCGCCGAAGCGCTTGCTGAGGCCCTCAACTTCGAGCATCGGCATCCTCGATTTTCTCCCCGCTCACGGCCGTGCGGCGCATCTTCACCGCCCCGATGAGGCCCTCGGGCCTGAAAATGCAGATGAGCACGATGAGTGCCCCGTAGATCATCAGATCGAGCGTGCCGCCGGTGCCGCCGAAATAAATGCGCGTGACCTCCGAGAGCGGCACCAGCACCGCCGCCCCGATGATCGGCCCCCACAGCGTCCCTGCTCCACCCATGACCGCCATCAGCACCACCAGAATGGAGAGCGACAGTGGGAAAACGGTCTCAGGATCGATGACCAGAACGTACTGGCAATAGAAAGCTCCCGCCATCGACATGAGGCCCGCAGAGATCATGTAGGCGAACGATTTGTAGAGCGTCACGTTGACGCCGAGACTGCTGGCCGCCTCCGGCTCGTCGCGAACGGCCCGAAAGTAAAATCCGATGCGCGATCGGTCGAGCAGCCAAACGACGAACGACGCAAAGGCGAGAAACGCGAGGATGATGTAGTAGTAAGGCAGCTTGGTTCCGTGAAACTGGAAACTCAATAGCGGATTGTCGCGCACGATGGGGAGAAAGATACCGGACGCCGCGCCGACCAGCTCCCAGCGCTGAAAGATGATTTGCACGCCTTCCCCGATCAGCAGCGTCGCGATGGCGAAGTAATGCCCGCGCAGGCGAAAGGTCGGAATACCTATGACCACGGCCATCAGCATCGCCAGCACGACGCCGACGATCATTCCCAGCCATGGGGAGATTTGAAAGGCGAAGAACAGGTAACCCGCGCTGTAGGCGCCGATACCGAAGAACGCCGCGTGACCGAGCGAGATCTGGCCGCAGTAACC
>JAABYT010000045.1:0-13439 GCA_011775625.1 Gammaproteobacteria bacterium
ATTCTGATTGTGGTGGCGTTGCTGGGCCTGTACCTGCTGATGACCCTGTAAGGGCCCGCGGCCCCCCGCGGCGCTGCGTTACAGACCGAGCTGCTGCTCGAGCTGCGTGAACCGCTCGCGTGCCTGGCGCCGCTCTTCGGGTGTCAGTTCCTGGGCGGCGACATCGCGATTCTGCGCTGCATCGGCGTTGCCGCGGCTGGCGGCCAGCGCGAACCAGGCGTAGGCCTCGACGTTGCTCTGCTCGACGCCCTCGCCGATGCCGTACATGAAGGCCATGTTGTTCATGGCGTTGGCGTCGCCCTGGCGGGCCGCGCGCTCGTACCAGCGGATGGCGCCGGCGAAATCCTTCTCGACTCCCTGTCCCAGGTGGTACATGAGCGCGAGACTGTACTGGGCGCGAGCGTTGCCGGCCTCCGCGGCGCGGCGGTAGAGCCGCGCGGCCTCCAGAGCGTCGAATGCGACCCCGCGGCCCTCGGCGTACATGGCGGCAAGATTCGTCTGCGCGTCGCTATGGCCCTGCTGGGCGGCGGCCCGGTACCAATAGGCGGCTTTTTCGAGCTCGGCCCGGCTGGCGCCGGGGCGGTCGAGGTCGCTGGCGCGCCGATACCACTGCTCGGTCGAGTCCGCGGCCGCCGCGCCCGGCTTCTCGAGCGCCGCGCTGGCGGCGGCCGAAGTGCCCGCCGGGCGCACCGGTGCCTCCGGCGTAGCCGCGCGCAGAATACTGACATCGATATCGGCGCCCGCGGGCAGCACAACGGCGACGAGCACGACGATTGAAAAGCAACGCAGCATCAAGCCTCGCATTCCGGACCTTGCTGATTCATGGGGAACTCTAACACGGGCCCGCGGTGGCTTGTAGGCAAGGCAAGGGCTCGGCTCTCTTGACGGGTTGCAGCGGGCGAGTGCGCTTGCGCAGACTCAATGCCGGCTATCGCTGCCGGGCGACGGATTGTTGATTGTCGAGCTTCGCCGGCAGATTGCCATGCCGATAACGGGTCGACGAGTTATGCCGATCCGGTGCTCTTCTGCATGACAAAGCGAGCTCGATGAGGTTGCAGTGCGGGCAGCCGGTATGCGACAAGCAGCGGGGGTGTGATGCGATTTTTCATGAACTGCGTCACCAAGTGGTTGCCGAGACAACCCGTTGCGCACCAATCTGTTAACCTTTATGGGTAGGCCCCGGGGGCGCGAGAGACTGCAACAGGCAGGACATCGCATGGCTCGAGGCACGATAAGTCGATTACTCGACCTGACGATTTTTATTCTCACGGTCCAGATGTCTGGCTGGGGCCATGGTAAGCGGCGACCGGCAATGTGCAGACAGGATGCGCAAGTGCGCGTAGCTCGAATGGCAACGATGGGCGTGTGATCAACCTCAACATTCCCGCTGTTTCATACGCTGTCGGGGCGAGTGCTTTTGCGGTGCTCACCGTGCTGCTGCTGACCGCGTGGCGGGGGCGGCTGCAGGGGGGGCTGCTCGTCGCAGCAAGCGCGGTGACGGCGCTTTGGTGTGGCGCCGCAGGCCTCTATGCAGCGAATGGCATGCCACCCTTTTCGGCGCTCAGTCTACTCGAGGTGCTGCGGAATACGGGGTGGTTTTTGTTTCTGCTGAAGTTGCTGGGGCTACACCGAGGAGCGACCCGCGGCGTGCGCTTACTGTCCGCCGTTACCTTGGCGCTCTGCGCGGGTCTTGCCGGCCTGATCCTGGCTAATCGTTACAGCATGGACATCCTGCTGGCGGCATCTCCGAGCACGTACTTCACGAATCTCGGACTGCTTCTGCTTTCGGTGGCCGGGCTCGTGCTGGTCGAGCAGCTCTACAGAAATACTGCGATTGAACAGCGCTGGGCTATCAAATCCCTTTGCTTTGGCGTTGGCGTCATGTTCGTGTACGACTTTTACATGTATGCCGATGCTCTGCTGTTCGATCAGGTCGACAATAGTATCTGGAGCGCGCGGGGCATCGTCGTCGCCATGATGGTGCCGCTTATTGCGATGTCCGCGTCACGCAACCCGCAATGGTCGTTGCATGTTTTCGTATCCCGGCACGTTGTCTTTCACACGGCCGCGCTGCTCGGTGCGGGCGTCTACCTGCTGTTCATGGCAGCCGCCGGATACTACATCAAGGCCTACGGTGGCACGTGGGGCGGTGTTGCCCAGGTCGTGTTCCTTTTCGGCGCGGTCGTGCTGCTCGCCCTGCTACTGCAATCCGGGCATCTGCGTTCCCGTTTGAAGGTTTTTGTCGGAAAGCACCTTTTTCGAAACCGTTACGATTACCGCGAAGAATGGCTACGCTTTACTCAGACGCTCTCGACCCTGGAGCGTGGTGCTACTCCCAAGCCGACCATCGTGCGAGCAATTGCCGATATCGTCGAAAGCCCCGGCGGTGTGCTGCTCGAGCGCGGTGAAGGCGGCAATTTCGAGCCGACGGCATGCGTCAACGTCGACCGCTCTGTTGCCAAGCGTGTCGACGCAGATGCACCACTGCTCGGGTTTCTGCGAGATCGCGGCTGGGTGGTTTTCATGGACGAATATCA
Organism: Gammaproteobacteria bacterium; assembly: GCA_011775625.1. Classification (GTDB taxonomy): domain Bacteria; phylum Pseudomonadota; class Gammaproteobacteria; order HK1; family HK1; genus JAABYT01. The sequence continues at coordinate 2,538 of JAABYT010000045.1, forward strand.
GCGCAATCCCGGAAACTACGACGGGCTCGCGTTGCCGGAGTGGCTGGAGGAAATTCCGGACGCCTGGGTTGTTTTGCCGCTGATGCAAAGCGACACCCTGGTGGCCTTTATCGTGCTCACGCGATCAACGACGCGCGGCACGCTCAACTGGGAAGACAGCGATTTGTTGAAGACAGTCGGACGCCAGGCCGCGAGTTACCTGGTCATGTGGCAGGCTACCGACGCCCTTTCCGAGTCGCGCCAGTTCGAGGCATTCAACCGGCTGTCAGCCTACGTGGTGCACGATCTCAAGAATCTCGTCGCGCAGCTGGATCTGGTGGTGGACAACTCGAAACGCCATCTGCACAAGCCGGGCTTCATGGAAGACGCGCTCCAGACTATCGAGAGCGCATCGGCGAAAATGAATCGCCTGCTCGGGCAGCTGCGCAAGGGCCGCAGCGAAACGGGTCCCGCGCGATCGGTAGATCTCGCCGAGGTACTCGAGACCGCGGTCGCGGCGCGGCGCGCGAACGCTCCGCGCCCGGTGCTCGAAAGCTGTCTTGAAAAACTCTACGTGATCGCCGATCGAGACCGACTGGCCGCCGTCATCGAGCATCTGATCCAGAACGCTCAAGAAGCGAGTCGCTCCGACGGCCACGTCACGGTTCGGCTCAGCGCCGATGATGGATGGGCGCTGGTCGAGGTCGAGGACGACGGCTGTGGCATGGATGCGGATTTTATCGCCGAGCGCCTGTTCAAGCCCTTCGACACGACCAAGGGCAACGCCGGAATGGGCGTTGGCGTCTATGAAAGCCGCGAGTTCGTGCGAGGACTGGGCGGTGAGATCACCGTCGAGAGCAGTGTGGCGCGCGGCACCCTTTTTAATGTGAAGCTGCCAGCGATGGCGGCGCCCATGCGTCAGATGAGAGATCAAAAGGCCAGGGAGGCAGCGAATTGAGCGTCGCGCGCGTCAGCAAAAAAGCACTGCTTGTGGTGGAGGACGATCCTGGACTGCAAAGTCAACTGAAGTGGTGTTTCGAGGACTACGAGGTCCTCATGGCAGGCGACCGTGAATCGGCCCTGAGGCATCTTCGCCGCCACGAGCCCAAGGTGGTGACCCTGGATCTGGGCCTTCCGCCGGATCCCGCGAATGCGACCGTAGGGTTCGCGCTCATGGAGGAAATTCTGACGCTCGCGCCTGATACCAAGATCATCGTCGTAACCGGTAACGACGATCGCGACAACGCCGTCAAGGCTGTCGCCATGGGCGCGTATGACTTTTACCAAAAGCCCGTTGACGCGGACGTCCTCGGCCTCATCGTGGCGCGCGCCTTCATGCTCCAAGAGCTCGAGGCGGAGAACCGCCGCCTCGCCCTGCAGGCGGGGGCGTCGCCGCTCGAAGGCGTCATTTTCGTCAGCCCGGAAATGGCGAAGGTCTGCCGCATGATCGAGCGCGTCGCGCCAACAGACGTCAGCGTCCTTCTGCTTGGCGAGAGTGGCACCGGCAAGGAGCTGCTGTCGCGCGCATTGCATGACCTCGGCGCCCGATCGAAGGAGCGATTTGTCGTCATCAACTGCGCCGCAATCCCGGAGACGCTGCTCGAGAGTGAGCTCTTCGGTTACGAGAAAGGTGCGTTCACGGGTGCTTACAAGCAGACCATCGGCAAGATCGAATTTGCCGACAAAGGCACGCTGTTCCTCGACGAAATCGGCGATCTGCCTCAATCACTTCAGTCGAAGCTGCTGCGTTTTCTCCAGGAGCGCACCATCGAGCGCTTGGGCGGTCGGGAGCCTATCAATGTCGACGTGCGTATCGTGTGTGCGACACACCAGGATCTTGCGGAGAAAATCAAGGACGGCAGTTTTCGCGAGGATCTGTTCTACCGCATTAGCGAAATCTCGGTGAATATTCCGCCGTTACGCGAGCGGGCGGGTGATGCGGTGGTGCTCGCGCGGGCCTTTCTCGAGAAATACGTGCGCAAGCAGGGCAGGGGACCCAAGGATTTCAACGAGGAGGCACTCGCCGGTATCGACTCCTACCATTGGCCTGGTAACGCTCGGGAGCTCGAGAACCGCGTCAAGCGCGCGGCCATCATGGCCGAGGGAAACCGCATCGGTCTCGAGGATCTCGACCTGCCGGCCTCGGAACGCGAGGCCGAGCCTTTGAACCTGCGCCAGGTCCGGGAGGAAGCGGAACGTCGTGCCGTGAAGCGCGCCCTGGTTTTGAGCGACGACCGCGTTGCTCAGGCTGCAGAGCTGCTCGGCGTCAGTCGCCCGACACTCTACGACCTCATGCAAAAATATGGATTGAAGTGAACGGCGAGCGGGCCTCCGGTGGCCCATTGGCGCTCAATATCGAGGCGCTCGCTCCCAGGCAAGCGAGTGCTCGACGATGGCATCGAGATCGTCGTAGCGGGGTGACCAGTCGAGCACGTCGAGTATTCGCGCGGCGTTCGCAATAAGAACGGGAGGGTCACCGGGCCGGCGCGATGCCTCCTTGATAACGAGCTTTCCGCCGCAGACACGCTCGACTGCGCCGAGCACCTCACGAACGCTGTAACCGTGGCCGTAGCCGCAGTTGAGCGTCGTGGACTCGCCGCCGTCGCGCAGGTACGAGAGCGCCTTCAAGTGCGCGTCGGCCAGATCCTCCACGTGAATGTAGTCCCTGACGCCGGTGCCATCCGGCGTCGGATAGTCGACCCCGAAAATCGTGACCGAGTCGCGCTTGCCGGTGGCGGCCTCGCAGGCGACCTTGATCAGCAGCGTCGCCTCTGGCGTCGACTGGCCGATGCGCCCGCCGGGGTCGCTGCCGGCGACGTTGAAGTAGCGCAGCGTCACGTGGCGCAGAGCGGTGGCTGCCGCGGTGTCCCGCAGTATCCATTCCGTCATGAGCTTGGAGCTGCCGTACGGGTTGATGGGCAGTGTCGACGTCTGCTCGCTCGCCGTGCCGGATTCGGGGATGCCGTAGACGGCCGCCGTCGAGGAAAAGATGAAGTGCTCCACGCCCGCGTTTACGCACGCGGCGATCAGACGGTGCGCTTTGACGGTGTTGTTGTGATAATACTTGAGCGGCTCTGCGACGGATTCCGGAACCACGGTGTGCGCGGCGAAGTGCATGACGGCTTCGACCGCGTGCTCCTCGAGCAGCCGCCCGATGAGCCCCTGGTCGCCGCAATCTCCCACCACCAGCTCGCCGCCCGTGACGGCCCCGCGAAAACCCTTGCTGAGATCGTCGACGACAATCACGCGCTCCCCCGCTTCGACGAGCTGGCGAGCCGCGTGGCTGCCGATATAGCCGGCGCCGCCGGTGACCAGCACCGCGCCTCTCGTGTCCCCTGTGTTCGGCATGGATGTCTCTTGGCAGATTTTCCCGTCAGAGCTGTCGCCGTGCTGTCACGAGTTTCGTAAAATTCGATCCGTTCGCCGGCTTTCGTCACAATGGCTGCGTCCCATGAGCTTAATGGATCGATTCCGGCCGTGGAACCGCGCGCTACGAATCGAGCATTGGATTACTGTGAACCGTGCCTGCTTTTGACCCGATGAGACCTCCTGTCCCCGGCGCATCCGGCGCCGTCCTGGCTTGAGCATGGAGCCGGCCGTGACGCTGCGCGATGTCTATGCGGCGCGACGCAGCATCGCTCCGTGGGTGCGGCGCACACCCCTCAAGCTCTCGCCGGCGCTCTCCAAGCTGACCGGCGCGAGCGTCCACCTCAAGCTGGAGACGGTGCACGACACCGGGGCATTCAAGATTCGCGGTGCGACCAACCGTATCGTCAATCTCAGCGACGAGGAGCGGGCCCGCGGCGTGGTGACCGTGTCCACGGGCAATCACGGGCGCGCCGTCGCGTTCGCGGCCAAGCGGGTCGGCGTGCGGGCAGTCGTGTGCATGTCGGAGCTCGTGCCGGACAACAAGGTGGAGGCTGTCAGGGATCTGGGTGCGGAGGTCCGAATCGTGGGGCGTTCCCAGGACGATGCCGAGGTGGAGGCGAACCGGCTGATCTCGGAAGAGGGAATGATCGGCGTGCATCCCTTCGATGACCCTCATGTCATCGCGGGACAGGGCACCATCGGCATCGAGCTTCTCGAGGATCTACCGCACATGGACACGGTCATCGTGCCGCTATCCGGCGGGGGATTGATGGGAGGCATCGCCATGGTGTTGAAATCCGCCGGGGCCGGCATTCGCACCATCGGCGTCTCGATGGCGCGTGGGCCGGCGATGATCGAGAGCATTCGCGCTGGAAAGCCGGTCGCGGTGCAGGAGCGTGCGACCCTCGCCGACAGCCTGGGCGGCGGGATCGGTCTCGACAACCGCTACACCTTCGCGCTGGTGAAGCGCTTCGTGGATGAGCTGCTCGTGGTCGATGAGGGGCAGATCGCCGACGGCATGCGCCAGCTCTATCGAGGCGATAACCTGGTCGCCGAAGGTGGCGCGGCGGTCGGTGCCGCAGCGCTGCTCGCCGGGCTGGTGTCGAAGCCCGGGGGCAACGTCGTCTGCGTGGTGAGCGGCTCGAATGTCGACATGGAGAAGTTCACGCGCATCGTCAACGGCGAACCGAGCGAGGCGTAGGTCAAGAGATGGCGATTATCGTTCTCACCGAAGCCGATATCCGCGCATGCACACCGATGGACGAGGCCGCCTTCGCGGCGGTGGAGCAGGCGTTCACGTGGCTCGCCGAAGGCAAGGTGGCGATGCCGCCCATCATGCACATCGAGGTTGCCGAGAGTCGCGGCGACGTCGACATCAAGAGCGCCTGCGTGCGCGGACTCGAAAGCTTTGCGGTCAAGATCGCCTCGGGATTCTTCGATAACCCGAAATTGGGACTTCCGAGCTCGAGCGCCATGATGGTCGTGTTGAGCGCCAGGACCGGCTTTTGCGAGGCGGTGCTTCTCGACAACGGCTATCTCACCGATCTGCGCACGGGGCTGGCCGGGGCCGTGGCCGCGAAACATCTCGCCCCGGCCGTGGTGGACACCGTCGGAATCGTCGGTGCCGGCGCGCAGGCGCGCTATCAGCTCGAGTGCCTGCGTATGGTGCGGCAATTCACGCGGGTGCTGGTGCGTGGGCGCTCGCCGCAGAACGTCGCCGCCTATGTCGGCGACATGACGCGAGCGCTCGGCGTGGAGGTCGTCGAGGCCGACAGCATGGAGCAGCTCGTCGGTGAAAGTCAGCTGGTGGTGACGACCACGCCGTCCCGGGATGCGATCATCCGCGAGGAGTGGCTGCATCCCGGTCTGCACGTGACGGCGATGGGTTCGGACCTCGCCGGCAAGCAGGAGCTCGATGCGCGGGTGCTCGCGCGCGCGGATCGGCTGGTATGCGACAGCAAGTCGCAGTGCTTTTCAATGGGAGAGCTGCAGCACGGCCTGGCTGCCGGTGTCATCGATCGGCAATCGCAAATCGACGAGCTCGGCGCGATAACGGCGGGCACGGCGGCGGGCCGCCGGTCGGCCGAGGAGATCACGCTGTGTGACCTGACCGGAACCGGCGTGCAGGACACGGCAATCGCGACGTTGACGGTGGCGCGGGCGCGCGCGTCGGGACGGGGGATGGTCGTCGAGGGCTGAGCGCGCGGCGCACCGCATCGCGGGGCACCGTCTCGAGGCGCGGGATGGAATCGCGAACCCAGGCCTCAGTAGTCCCGGTCGGGCACCGAAGCCTTTCTCTTCTCCATGAACGCGGTCAGCGCCTCGTCGATGGCCGGGTCGAGCTCGGGGGCCTGGTACTGCTCGAGCATGCGTTTCCAGATGGCGTTGGCACGCTGCTCGGCATCGAGGCTGCCCTCGGCCTGCCATTGCTCGTAGCTGTTGTTGTCGGCGATGGATGAGCGGTAGAAGGCCGTCTCGAAGTTCGCCTGGGTGTGGGCGCAGCCGAGAAAGTGCTGGCCGGGGCCGACCTCGCGGATGGCGTCCATCGCCTGGCCGTTCTCGGAGAGATCGACGCCCTCGAGGAACGCCTGCATCATGCCGGCCTGATCGGCATCCATGACGAACTTCTCGTAGCCCATGGCCAGCCCGCCTTCGAGCCAGCCGGCGGCGTGCAGCATGAAGTTGACGCCGGCGAGCATGGCTGTCTGCAGCGTATTCGCCGCCTCGTAGGCGGCCTGGGCGTCGGCGGTCTTGGAGGCGCACAGCCCGCCGCCACTGCGAAACGGCACCCCCAGGCGTCGGGCCAGGGCGGCACAGACGTAAACCACCAGCGACGGCTCGGGACCGCCGAAGGTGGGCGCGCCGGACTGCATGGAGATCGCGCTCGCGAAGGTGCCGAAGACCACCGGCGCGCCGGGGCGCACGAGCTGGGCGAAGGCCATGCCGGCCAGCGCCTCGGCGAGGATCTGCGCACAGGTGCCGGCGACCGTCACCGGCGACATGGCGCCGGCGAGGATGAACGGCGAGATCACGGTCGCCTGATTGTTCTCGGCGTAGACGCGCAGCGCCCCCAGCATGGTGCCGTCCCACACCATCGGCGAGTTGGCGTTGATGAGGCTGATGACGACGGTGTTCTGATCGACGAAGGCGTCGCCGAAGAGGATTTTGGCCATTTCGACCGTGTCCTGCGCGCGCTCCGGCGCCGTCACCGAGCCCATGAAGGGCTTGTCGCTGTAGCGCATGTGGCTGTACACCATGTCCAGGTGACGCTTGTTGACCGGCAGGTTCACGGGCTCGCAGACGGTGCCTCCCGAGTGGTGCAGGCTGGGACTCATGTAGGCGAGCTTCACGAAGTTGCGAAAATCCTCGATGGTCGCGTAGCGGCGGCCTTCGTCGAGGCTGCGGATGAACGGCGATCCATAGGCGGGTGCCATGACCATGTGCGGTCCGCCGATGCGCACGCTGCGCTCGGGGTTGCGGGCGTGCTGGATGAACTCGGCCGGCGCCGAGCGCTGGATGATGCTCCGGCACAGCCCCTTCGGGAAGCGCACGCGCTCGCCGTCGACGCTGGCGCCGGCCTCCTTCCACAGCCTCAGGGCGTCGGCGTCGTCGCGGAATTCGAGCCCGATGTCCTCGAGAATGGTGTCCGCATTGTGCTCGATGAGCGCCAGCCCCTCTTCGTCGAGGACCTCGTAGACGGGCAGCTTGCGGGTGATGTACGGGACCTGCACGGCGCTCGAACGGGCGCGGGCGGCGCGGCGCGCATCGCGTCCGCCACCGCGGGTGCGGCTTCTCGGTTCACGTGCGCTCATGGGCGGCGGTTGACGTCCTCCCGGGACAGGGCGAGGAAGATATCCACGCAGGAGGCCCGGCACTTTGTGCGCGGCGACGTCCATGTGCCCAACCGCGTCATGGCGGGCCCGGGTGCAGGCCGAGTGCCGGCGCGGCGTCGACTCAGGCCGCCACGGCCGCGCGCACCGCGGCGACGATGCGCGCCTGCAGCTCGGCATCGAGGTAGGGGTGCATGGGCAGGCTCAGAACGCTCTGCGAGAGACGTTCCGCCACCGGGATGCCGTCGGGCGCCTTGGGAAACGCGCGGTAGGCCTGCTGTCTGCTCAGCGTGCGCGGATAGTAGATGGCGGTCGGGATCCCCTGTGCCTTGAGCGCGGCGGCGAGTGCGTCGCGGTCGGCGACCTGGAGGGTGTACTGGGCCCAGGTCGACGTCGCGCCTTCAGCGACTACCGGCGTGGTGGCGATGTCCCGGAGGCCCTCGTCGTAGCGCTCGGCGATGCGCTGGCGGCGTTCGATCTCGTCGTCGAATATGGCCAGCTTCTCGATGAGAATCGCGGCCTGCAGGGTGTCCATGCGGCTGTTGAGACCGACCCGATCGATGTCGTACTTGTGACCGCCCTGACCGTGCTGGCGTATGGAGCGGCACAGATCGGCGAGGGCGTCGTCGTCGGTGAACAGCGCGCCGCCGTCGCCGTAGCAGCCGAGCGGCTTGGCCGGAAAAAAGCTGGTTGCCGCGACCTCGGCGAGCGCGCAGGTGCGGGCAGCGCCGAGGCGTGCGCCGAAGCTCTGTGCCGCGTCCTCGAGCACCAGCAGCCCCTGCTCCTCGGCAATGGCGTTGATGCTCGGATAGTCCGCGGGTTGCCCGAACAGGTCCACCGGGATGACCGCGGCGGGGCGCAGGCTGCCCTTGCGGGTCTCGGCGATGGACGCCGCCAGGCTCTGCGGATCCATGTTGAAGCTCACGGGGTCGACGTCGACGAACACCGGTGTCGCGCCGATCAGCGCGGCCACCTCCGCCGTGGCGGTGAACGTGAACGCGGGCAGGAAGACGGCATCCCCGGGGCCGATACCTTTCGCCATCAGCGGAATGAGCAGCGCGTCGGTACCGTTCGCGCAGCTGATGGCATGACGCACGCCGGCAAAGGCGGCGAGCTTCTCTTCGAGCTCGGCCACTTCGGGGCCCATGATGTACGCGCCGTGCTCGATGACCCGCTGCACAGCGGCCTCGATCTTGTCGGCGATGCGCCGACGCTGGGCCTGAAGATCGATAAACGGAATGGGTGCGTGCGTGTTTTCGCCCGCGGAAGCGTTGGCTTCGGCGCTACTCGCCACTGATCTCCTCCAACTTGTCTTTGCCCTTCAGGCGATACCGTCTGCCCGTGCGCGGGCACACCAGGTCCTTGCCGAGCGGCTCGCCGGCGTGGGACACCCAGCCGATGCGTTTCGCCGGCACGCCCGCCACCATGGCGTGGGGCGGCACGTCGCGTTTGACCACCGCACCCGCCGCGACCAGGCTGTACTCGCCCAGCGTCACGCCGCAAACGATGGTCGCATTGGCGCCGATGGTGCAACCTTTCTTCACCAGCGTCTCGCGCAGCTCGTCCATGCGCGCCACGTCGGCGCGCGGATTGTACACGTTGGTGAAAACCATGCTCGGACCGCAGAAAACGTCATCCTCGAGCGTGACCCCCTTGTAGATGCTGACGTTGTTCTGCACCTTGCAGTTGTCGCCAATGGATACGTCGGGACCGACCATGACGTTCTGACCGAGGTTGCAGCGTGCACCGATGCGGCTGCCCTTCAAGATATGGCTGAAATGCCAGATGCGGGTGCCTTCGCCGATCTCGCAGGGATGATCGACGATGGCGGTGTCGTGGACGAAGGTACGGCGATCGTCGACCCGGCGCGCCTTCGCGGCTTCGAGCGCGATGGGACGGCCGCTGCCCATGGAACGCTCGGCGGCGTCGAGCACGCGCAGCACGCGCACGCCCTCGGCTCCGTCGGTGCGCGGACGCGCGCCGCTTCGAATACAGTCGAGGAAATGCCGGCACTCGAGCGCGAGCGGCTCGTCCTCGGTGACGGCGATGGGCTGGGCGTCGGCGCGATTGGGCTCGGGCTTGCCGTTCTTCCAGTCGATGCTGTGCGGATAGACCACGAGCTTGCCTTCCCAGGGCTCGCCATCGTCGAAGACGGCCATCGATCGATCGCCGACCACCACCAGCTTCTGCTCCTTGAACGGGTGCAGCCAGGAGACGAACACGTGAGCGTGCTGGCCACCCGGAAAGTCGAGATGCGTGGTCGTCACGTCGGCGATGCGCCGGTGCAGGTAGTTGGCGCCGACGGCGGTGATGGTCTCCGGCTCGTCGCCGACCAGCGAGAGGATCATGGAGATATCGTGGGGCGCGAAGCTCCACAGGATGTTCTCCTCGCGGCGCACCTTGCCCAGATTGAGCCGATTCGAGTAGATGTACTGCAGGCGTCCCAGGGCGCCATCGGCGACGAGATGCTTGAGCTCGAGAAACGCCGGGTGGTACTGGAGCAGGTGTCCGACCATCAGCGTGAGACCGCGGTCCTCGGCCATTGCCACGAGCTGCGCTGCCTCGTCGAGCTCCAGCGCCAGCGGTTTTTCGACAAACACGTGCTTGCCGGCTTCCAGCGCCGCTCTCGTGAGGGCGTAGTGCTGCGCTGCCGGCGCCGCGACCACGATGCCCTCGACGTCGGCATCGCCGAGGAGCGCGTCGAGGGCGCGCGTCTCGACCGCGTGCCGTGCGGCGATTTCCCCGGCGGTGGCGGCGTCCTGATCGTGGACGGCGGCGAGCGCACCGAGGGCGTGGAAATTGCGCACCAGGTTTTTGCCCCAGTACCCGCAGCCGAGGACCCCGACGCGCGGCGTCGCGGCTTGCGGGCTCGGTGCCGCTCGTGTGCTGCTCATAGCTGCCTTGTGCATTGCGATTGAACTGTACAGTTTAGTCGCTCGAACACCGGTGAGAACGGTGGCCGGGCGCCAGAGCCCGAGAGCCCCGCCCGGGCCGCCGCTGCGGGGAACCCGGGTCGCGCAGCGCAGCCGCCGCGGCCCCGGGGGATTGCGGGCGCGTCCGCTCCCGGGGCGGCCTTGCCGGGGTCGGGCCGGACGCCGGCCGGGGTCGGCACCATGTCCCGGATCGCGATCCTGAATAAGCGTTATACTCGCCTGGTCACCGAGGAATCGTCCGAGCATGCAAAGGATACGAGCCTGCGCGCCTGACGCGTCGCCCCTTGCTTGATGTCGAATCGATTCACCGAGCTGCTTCGAGCCAGGCCCGTCGTTCTTGCCGACGGCGCCATTGGTACCAACATGTTCGCCTACGGGCTCACCAGCGGCGACGCGCCGGAGCTTTGGAACACCGACCACCCGGATCGGGTCGCCGCATTGCATCAGTCCTTCGTCGATGCGGGCAGTGATCTGTTTCTCACCAACAGCTTCGGCGGCACGCGCCATCGGCTCAAGCTGCACAAAGCGGAGAAGCGGGTCGCGGAGCTCAACGAGGCGGCCGCGCGCATCGCGCGACAGGTGGCCGACAGCGCCCCGCGAGAGATCGTCGTTGCCGGATCCATGGGGCCGACCGGCGAGCTCTTCGAGCCCCTCGGTGCGCTCAGCATGGAGGACGGGATTGCCGCTTTCCAAGCGCAGGCGCGGGCGCTCGCCGACGGCGGCGTCGATGTGCTCTGGGTCGAGACCATGTCCTCTCGCGAGGAGGTGGAGGCCGCGCTCACCGGTGCCGC